>NZ_JBNJLS010000003.1:0-622949 GCF_050510915.1 Streptomyces odontotermitis
GAGGCCGTTTATGGAATGGATCGGGCATCAGGGAGAATGATCCTTCTTTCACGATGTACCAGGAGATCCATGCATAAGCGTCATCCCTTGCTCGTTCTCGGACTCATGGCTGCCTTCACTCTCGGCACGTCGGCCTGCGGTCCTTCCGATGACAAGCCTTCGAGCGCCTCGGGGGAATCGGCGCGGACGTCTGCGTCCGACCGTGCCGCTCCGTCAGCCAGTGCCTCTGCCAGCGCAGCCAAAGGGCCTGGGCTCAAGGGGGCGCAGCCCGCGTTCTTCCTCAAGACCATTCGCGACAACTATCCGGATCTGGATCGCATCGGTGATGAGGAGCTCGTCGCCCATGGGGATGCGCTCTGCACTGTCCGGGGAGCAGCCATCGGGGACCAGTTCAAGAAGACAGTGCGGGAACTCGGCATCAGCAAGAAGCAGGCATCGCGCATCACCGGTGTCGCGCATGGGCTCTGCTATCCAGGCAACAACACCACGTCGTAGGTGATGTAGGTGATGTAGGCGATGTAGGCGGTCGGGGGCGACGGCGCGGTGGCCGGTGGTGTCAGGACGGCTTCACCAATTTCGTGTCGTACGCCAGGATCACCGCCTGTACCCGGTCCCGTGCCCCCGTCTTCGCCAGGATGCGGCCCACGTGCGTCTTCACCGTCGACTCCGCGAGATGGAGTCGCGCGGAGATCTCCGCGTTCGTCCAGCCCTGGCCGATGACCGTCAGGATCTCTCGTTCGCGGTCCGTCAGGGAGGCGATGCGGGGGTCGTGGACAGGGTTTCCGGGGGAGCCGGGGGCGTCGGGGAGCTGGTCCACGTAGGCGTCGAGGAGGCGGCGGGTCAGGCTGGGGGCCACCACCGCGTCGCCGGTGGCGACCGCGCGGATGCCGGAGAGGAGCTCCTCCGGCTGGGCGTCCTTGACGAGGAAGCCGGAAGCGCCGGCGCGCAGACCCGCGTACGCGTACTCGTCGAGGTCGAACGTCGTCAGGATCAGGACGCGGGTGCGGTCGCCCGCCGCGACGATGCGGCGCGTGGCCTCGATGCCGTCGAGGCCGGGCATGCGGATGTCCATGAGGGCGACGTCCGGGCGGAGCTCGGAGGTGAGGCGGACCGCCTCCGCGCCGTTGCCCGCCTCCCCGACGATCGTCATGTCGTCCTGGCTCTCCAGGAGCATCCGGAAGCCGAAGCGCTGCATGGGCTGGTCGTCGACGATGAGCACCGTGGTCACTGTGTTCCGCTGTCCTTTGCGAGAGGGGAGAAGGACGGGAGGTGGAGGTGGACTCGCCAGCCGCCCGTGGTGCCGGGGGCCGGGCCCGCCTCAAGTGTGCCGTCGTACAGGGCGGTTCGCTCGCGCATGCCCGTAAGACCGCGGCCCGGGGCCGAAGACGCCGAAGACGCCGAAGACGGTGTCCCGCCGGTGCCTGTGTCCGTGACCGTGGCCGTGACGCCGTCCGGGGTGGCGGAGATGTCGACCGTCGCTGTCGCCCCGGGGCCGCCGTGCTTGAGGGTGTTGGTGAGGGCCTCCTGCACCACGCGGTAGACCGTGAGCTGGCTGCCCGGGGGGAGGGCGTCGGGGTGGCCCTTGACCGTGCTGCGGACGGGGAGGCCCGCGGCCCGTACGCCGTCGAGGAGTTGGGCCAGGTCGGTGAGGGCCGGCTGCGGGGTGAGGTCGGCGGGGGCCGCGGCGGTCGCGGGGGTGTCGTCGCGGAGGACGTCGAGGAGGCGGCGGAGTTCGCCGAGGGCCTGGCGGCTGGTGGAGCCGATCGCTTCGAGGGCCTGGGCGGCGCGCTCGGGTGACTTCTTGGCCGCGTACGAGCCGCCGTCCGCGAGGCCCGTGATGACGGAGAGGTTGTGGCCGATGATGTCGTGCATCTCGCGGGCGATGCGGGCGCGTTCGGCGGCCGCGGAGAGCTGGGCCTGCTGGTCGCGCTCGACCTCCAGCTGGCGGGCCCGCTCGACCAGGGCCTGTGTGTAGTCCTGGCGGGAGCGGACGGCGATGCCCGCGAGGGCGACCAGGGCGAAGGACCAGATCTGCGGGACGATCAGCTGGTCCCAACTGCCCTTCGGATAGCGGACGATGCTGGCCGCCATCGGCAGCGTCGTCATCGCGGCCGCCCAGCCCAGGGTCTTCAGGGGCAGCCGCAGCGCGATGTTGAAGACGACGACGAACTGGATCAGGGCCGACTGCAGCCAGGCGCCCGTCCAGTTGCTGACCACGTTCGCCGCGGTCATCACCGCGAGGGCCACGAGCGGGTGGCGGCGGCGCCACAGCACCGGCACGGACAGGCCCACGCTCATCAGGAAGACCAGCCACCCCGCCACGTGGTCATTGGCCGCGGTGGTGCGCCAGCCGCCGGACGCGTCGGTGAGCGACGCGATCACGAAGACCACCGTCACCAGCACGTCCCAGGGCAGCGGGTGGCGCCTGTCGTAGGCGCGCACCCGCTGGGTGAGGCGCTGCAGGTACTGGGTGAGGGGGTGCGGCTCGGTGGCCGCCCCCTGCTCCCTTGTCTCGGTCACGGTCTCATCCTCGTACAGCGAGGACCCGGCCTCGTAGAGCAAGAGCTTTCTCTCAGACGTCGCGGCGCTTCAGGAGCAGCGCCGCCGCCGTGAGGATCGCCGCCGCCCAGACGGTGAGGGCGAGCAGGGCGGTGCCGGGGGCGACGGTGTTCTCCACCCGGGCCACGGAGCCGAGGGCGCTGGACGCCTGGGCGGGGAAGTACCGCAGGGACTTCTCCACGGCGTCGAAGGGCAGCATGCCCAGCACCCCGGGCAGGACAAGGACCGCGCCCACGAACGCGCCGATCGCGCCCGGCACCGAGCGCAGCATCGCGCCGAGGGACAGGGCGATGACGCTGAGCAGGGTGATGCCCGCGGCGCTGCTCGCGAGGGCGCCCAGGACGCCGGAGTCGCCGAGGGAGAGCGCCTTGTCGGTGTCGCCGAGCCAGATCTGGGCGACGAGGAACGTGACGACGTTCGTGACGAGGGCGAGGGTGAAGGCGATGGCGGTGAACATCGCGGCCTTCGACCACAGGACGGGGAGGCGGCGCGGGACCGCGGTCATGGTGGCGCGCACCAGGCCCGTCGAGTACTCGCCCGCCGTGACGAGGATGCCGAGGAAGGCGATGCAGACCTGGGAGAGCTGGGTGCCGAAGAGGGTGAAGACGACGGTGTCGATCTCGGCGTCGTCGCCGTCGTAGGTGGCGCCCATGATGATGCCGACACCGAGGACGAAGGCGCTCGCCAGGGCCAGGGTGATCCAGGTGGAGCGCAGGGACCACAGCTTGTGCCACTCGGAGCGCAGGACGCGGGCGTGCGTCACCTTGTAGGGGTGCGCGGTGGTGGGAGCGGTGGCGGTGGCGGTGACGGTGGCGTTCATGCGGGGACTCCCGTAGGGGTGGTGCCCCGAGGGGCGGTGGTGGCCTGGTACTCGACGGCGTCGTGGGTGAGGTCCATGAACGCCTGCTCCAACGACACGGTGTGCGGGGTGAGTTCGAAGAGGGGGAGGGCGTGGGCGGCGGCGGTGCGGCCGATGTGCTCGGCGTCCGTGCCGCGCACCTCGAGGACGCCGGGGCTGTCGCTGGTGATCTCGACGCCGGGGCCCGCGAGCAGCTCGCCGAGGAGGCCCGCCTCGGGGGTGACGACCTTGACGGAGCCGGTGCCGGACTGCCGTACGAACTCGTCGACCGTCGTGTCCGCGAGCAGCCGGCCGCGGCCGATGATGACGAGGTGGTCGGCGGTGAGGGCCATCTCGCTCATCAGATGGGAGGAGACGAGAACCGTACGGCCTTGTGCGGCAAGGGACTTGAGGAGGTTGCGGATCCACAGGACGCCCTCGGGGTCGAGGCCGTTGACCGGCTCGTCGAGGATGATCGTGGCCGGGTCGGCGAGGAGGGCGGCGGCGATGCCGAGGCGCTGGCCCATGCCGAGCGAGAAGCCCTTGACGCGCTTGGCGGCGACCTCGCGGATGCCCGCCAGGTCGAGGACGGCCTCGACGCGGGAGCGCGGGATGCCGTGGGTGTGGGCGAGGGCCATGAGGTGGTGGAAGGCCGAGCGGCCGGGGTGGACGGAGCGTGCCTCCAGGAGGGCGCCCACCTCCTGGAGGGGAGCGGGGTGGGCGGCGTAGGCGCGGCCGCCGATGGTGGCCCGGCCGCGGGTGGGGGCGTCGAGGCCGAGGAGCATGCGCATCGTCGTCGACTTGCCCGCGCCGTTGGGGCCGAGGAAGCCGGTGACGGCGCCGGGGCGGACCTCGAAGGAGAGGTCGTCGACGACGGTCTTGGCGCCGTAGCGTTTGGTGAGTCCGTGTGCCCGAATCATGGTGTCGATCGTGCCCGGCGTGCGGGCCGGGTCCGTCGGACCGGGGGTGGGACGTGGGCGGTGGGCGTAGTACCGGGGTACGACGGAGGGGGTGGCCCTTGTCAGGGTGCCCCCTGGGTCGTACGGGGTGCTCAGGGGCTGGGCCCTTACGGGCGCGGTGCCTGCCGGCACTCGGCCCTGCGGTGGCGTCGGTGGTGCCCAGGTGCCCAGGTGCCTAGGTTCCTACGGGGAGTTCGGCGTCCGGCCAGCGGGTGCGGCCCTGTTCCTGGGAGCGGAGCAGGGCCAGGGTCGCCAGGCCCCGGTCCGCTCCGCCGGTGAGCAGCTCCGGCAGCTGGGGCAGGGGGGCCACCGCCGCGACGTCGTCCAGGACGAGCGTCATTGGTGGGTCGAGCCGACCGGAGGATGACCGTTCGGCCATGCGCCGGCCGTGCTCGACCACGCTTGAGGTGAGCGCCGTCAGCAGGGGCATCGCACCGGGCCCCAGACGGGACTTGGGGTCCTCGATGGCCTCACCCACCACAAAAAGCGTGCCCCCTTCATTGATGAAGGAATCCAGGGCAAGCGCATCAGTTCGGTTTGGTGTGCATGCTTCACGGATGTTCACGGTGAAGAGCGCGGAGAAGGAGCGGGCGATCAACTCCTGTGCCATGTCGCGGCGTTCGGGATAGGCGGTGAGGGCCGCCTCCAGTTCGCCCGCGGCTCCGGAGGACGCCTTGGGGTGCGTACGGAGGATGCGTACGGCTTCTTGGACCTGGGTGCCCTGGGCCCAGCGGTGCACGTGCTTCATCGGCTTGCCGTCGACGGCGGCGGCGTGCAGGAAGCTGCGCAGGAGCGTTTCCGCCGTGTCGGCGAGCGCGGAGTCCAGCTTGGCGGTGGGCCGGGTCGGGGCGAGCAGGGCGGTGGCCCGCCGGGTCGCCGTGTCCTTGTCCTCGCAGCCCGCGGTGGGGCTCCAGTGGAGGCGGGCCGGGGTGTCGCAGAGGTGGGCGGGGTCGTAGAGCAGGACGGGGCCGAGCTTGGCCCGCGCGTCCTTGCTCTCCTCCCACAGGGTGGGGTCGGAGGTGACCACGAGGGTGGCGCCCTCGGAGTCCTGGATGGCTTGCACCGCGTGGGGGCGGCGGGTGTTCGGGTCACCCAGGACCAAGGGCGTACGGGGGGTGGGAACTGGCTTTGCCAGGGGGACCGTTGTGGGTGGGGCACTCTGCTCCTCGCCTCCGGCGCGGGCTGGTTCCTCCTCGCCTCCGGCGCGGGCTGGTTCCTCCTCGCCTCCGGCGCGGGCAGTTTCCTCCGCCCCTCCGGGGCGGTTCTCCCAACCGCCCACCCTTGCTTGCTCCTCCGGAGCACGCTGCTCCGCGCCTCCGGCGCGTGGGCTCACCTGCTCCTCCCGCCGCGCCCTCCGCACCGCCCTCCACCTCGTCACCGTCCCCATCACGAACACTGTCAGGACCAGCAGCACCATCACCTGGCCGATGAACAGGCCCCAGAACAAGCCGTATCCGGACAGCTCGGCCTTCGGGGTCTGTGGCCAGGCGCCGGGGATGTCGTGGGGGGCGCCGATCAGGGAGCGCATGGCCAGGGGGGTGTGCGCGAAGGTGACGTTCGTCGGCCAGGAGCCCTTGGCGAAGAGGCCCGCGAGGCCCGTCGCCGACCAGGTGAGCAGGGCCATGCCGAGGACGAAGCCGAGGAAGCCCACCAACAGGCCGTCGGGGATGCCCCGTTGGGGGGAGACGCGACGGCCGTCGCGCCGCTCCTCGTAGCGCTCCCCTTGCCCGTACTGGTTGCCTTGTCCGTACTGGTTGCCTTGTCCGTACCGGTTGCCTTGTCCGTACCGGTTGTCGCGGCCGTCACGCATCGGGCGTCCCACCTGTCACGCCACCGTCGACTCGGACGACGAGGGACCGTTCATCTGCCGCTCCATATAGGCCGCACGCTCCTCCGCCTCCAGTTCGGCCGCGCGCAGCGGGTCGTCGTCGGCGAGACCGGTGAGGTCGGAGGACGACTCCGTCATGGCGCGGTCGGTGAAGACCAGGGGGCGTTCCGTCTCGGTGATCAGGTGTTTCACTACCTGGACGTTGCCGTTCACGTCCCAGACGGCGATGCCGGGCGTGAGGGTCGGGATGATCTCGACCGCCCAGCGGGGCAGTCCGAGCACCCGGCCCGTCGCTCTCGCCTCGTCCGCCTTCTGGGCGTAGATCGTGCGGGTCGACGCCATTTTCAGGATCGCCGCCGCTTCCTTTGCCGCCGCTCCGTCCACCACGTCCGACAGGTGGTGGACCACCGCCACGAAGGAGAGGCCGAGCCGGCGGCCGAACTTCAGCAGGCGCTGGAACAGCTGGGCCACGAAGGGGGAGTTGATGATGTGCCATGCCTCCTCGACCAGGAAGATGCGCTTCTTCCGGTCGGGGCGGATCCAGGTGTGCTCCAGCCAGACGCCGACGATCGCCATCAGGATCGGCATGGCGATCGAGTTCCGGTCGATGTGGGAGAGGTCGAAGACGATCAGGGGCGCGTCGAGGTCGATGCCGACGGTGGTCGGGCCGTCGAACATGCCGCGCAGGTCGCCGTCGACCAGGCGGTCCAGGACGAGGGCCACGTCGAGGCCCCAGGCCCGTACGTCTTCTATGGCGACGTTCATCGCCTCGGCCGACTCCGGTTCGGGGTGGCGGAGTTGCTCGACGATGTCGGTGAGGACGGGCTGGCGCTCCACGATCGTCTCGTTGACGTAGGCGTGCGCGACCTTGAGGGCGAAGCCGGAGCGCTCGTCCAGGCCGTGGCCCATCGCGACCTCGATGATCGTGCGGAGCAGCGCCAGCTGGCCCGTCGTCGTGATCGCGGGGTCGAGGGGGTTGAGGCGGATGCCGTGGTCGAGCGCGGCCGTCGGGTCGAGGCGAATGGGAGTTATGCCCAGCTCCTGGGCGATGAGGTTCCACTCGCCGACGCCGTCCTCGCCCTGTGCGTCGAGGACCACGACCTGGCGGTCCTTGAACCTCAACTGGCGCAGTACGTACGTCTTTTCCAGGGCCGACTTGCCGTTGCCGGACTCGCCGAGCACCAGCCAGTGGGGTGCCGGGAGCTGCTGCCCGTACAGCTGGAAGGGGTCGTAGATGTAGCCCTTGCCGGAGTAGACCTCGCGGCCGATGATCACGCCGGAGTCGCCGAGGCCCGGTGCGGCCGTCGGCAGGTAGACGGCCTGGGCCTGGCCGGTGGACGTGCGGACGGGAAGTCGGGTCGTCTCGACCTTCCCGAACAGGAAGGAGGTGAAGGCATCGGTGAGGACGGACAGCGGATCCCGCATCTGAGCTCAGCCTCTACCTTCGGATGCCGGTGGCGAACGGGAGCGTGTTCACGAAGGCCCGGTGGTGCTCGCGGTCGCACCACTCCAGCTTCAGATACGACTTCCCGGCGGAGGCGCGGATGGTGCGCTTGTCGCGGGCGAGTGCCTCCGGGGAGCGGGAGGAGACGGTGATGTAGCCGACGAGGTTCACCCCGGCCGCGCCGCTCGCGAGGTCCTCGCCGCGCTGGTCGAGGCGGGTGTGCGAGGCGACGTCGCGGGGGTCGACGGTGCGGTTCATCTTCGCGGCGCGGGACGCCTCCGCCTCGTCGTTGGTCTTCTCGGTGAGCATCCGCTCGATGGCGACCTCGGTGGGTTCGAGGTCCATGGTGACGGCGACGGTGCGGATGACGTCCGGGGTGTGGACGAGGAGCGGGGCGAGGAAGTTGACCCCGACCGGTGTCATCGGCCACTCCTTCACCCAGGCCGTGGCGTGGCACCAGGGGTCGCGCGTGGAGGACTCGCGGGTCTTGGCCTGGAGGTAGGTGGGCTCCATCGCGTCGAGCTCGGCGGGCCAGGCATTACGTTTCGTCATCGCCTGGATGTGGTCGATGGGGTGGTCCGGGTCGTACATGGAGTGCACGAGGGAGGCGAGGCGTCCCTGCCCGAGGGGCTGGCGCACGCGGATGTCGGCCTCCTGCAACCGCGAGCAGATGTCGGTGAGTTCACGCGCCATGACGATGGCGAGCCCCGCGTCCCGGTCCAGCTTCCTGCCCCCGTGGGGACGGGCCGCGCGGGCCATCGCGTGGGCCTCGGCGGCCAGGTCGCGGGAGTAGTGCATGCAGGCCACGAGGTAGGCGCGGTGCTGCTCGCTGCTCGTCGACACCATGGACTGGAGCTGGTCGTAGGACTCCTGGAGCCAGGGCAGGGCACGGTCGTCGCCGCGTACGGTGACGTCCTTGGCGTGTGCGTCCGGGTCGGCGGGCAGGGTGCGCGCGAGCATCTGGAGGCGCGTCACGAAGCCGTCGCCGTTGGCGACGTGCTTCAGGAGCGTCCCGAAGCGGTCGACGAGGGCTTCCTGGTCCTCGGAGTCCCGCAGCCCGACGCCCGGCCCCTCGATCTCGATGGCGGCGGTGACGGTGCGCCGGTCCGCGTGGAGGAGGACGGCGATCTCGTCGGGACCGAAGGGCGCCGCGAGCCAGCTGATGCGGCCGATTCCGGGGGGCGGTCCGACCTCGATCTCCCGCCCGTCGAACCGGACACCGGCCTCGGGGGCGGCGGACCGGTAGGCGGTCCCGCGCCGCAGGCTCCGCTTGTAACTGCGGTTGATCTCGAACCACTTGTAGAACGTCCGGTGCTTGTACGGGACGTACACCGCCGCGATCGCGAGCATGGGGAAGCCCATGAGCAGCACGATGCGCAGGGACAGGACGGGGACGAGGAGTCCGCACATCATGCCGAGGAAGGCCCCGCCGATGATGAGTGCGATCTCGCCGGTCTCGCGGTTGCGGCCGACGATCGCGTTCGGCCGTGCTCGGCCGATGAGATATGTGCGGCGGGGCGTGACCGGTGGGGACACGTGGGACTGGGTCGTCAACGCCCTTCACCTCCCGTGCGGTTGGTTCTGCTGTTGCCGGTGGGACGGGTGCTGCGGTTGCCCGCGTGCGGGGTGTTGGTCGCGCTGCGGGGCTGGGGTGCGGCGGAGGGGACAGATCCGCCGCCGTTCGAGGAGCCTCCGGAGGGGCGGCTGCTGTGGGCGGCGACGCCGCCGGTGGCGGGGTTGGCGGGCTTGCTGAGGTTGAAGCCGCCCCCGCCCCCGCCTCCGCCGTCGCCGCCGCGGCCGCTGTGGGCCTTGATGCCCTGGGACACGAGGGAGGCCGGGGAGCTGATGACGGCGGCGGCGCGGTTCTCGGCGCCGCGCGAGAGGCGGTTGTTGCGCACGCTGGCCATCTCGTCGCCGAAGCCCGGCACGAACCGGTAGATCATGGCGCTGGCGAAGATGGCCAGGACGATGATGGCGAGGCCCGAGACGACGGCGGACAGCGAGTCGGCCTTGCCGTCCGGGCCGTCGGAGAGGGCGCCCGCGAGGCCGAGGACGATGACGATGACGGGCTTCACGAGGATGACCGCGATCATGATCCCGGCCCATCGGCGCACGTGCCCCCAGAGGTTCTTGTCGACCATCCCCGAGTACACGACGGTGCCGAGCAGCGCGCCCACGTAGAGGAGGGCGGCGCGGATGAAGAGTTCGAGGCCGAGGATGCCGGCGGCGAGGATCGAGACGAGGGAGACGACGATCAGCATGATCGGCCCGCCCCCGATGTCGTTCCCCTTGTTGAGCGCCTCGGAGAACGTCCCGAAGAACTGGTCGGTCTGGTCGCCGGTGGACTTCGTGAGCACTTCGGTGACGCCGTCGGTCGCCGAGACGAGGGTGTACAGGACGAGGGGCGTGAACGCGGAGGCGAGCACGGTCAGCCAGAGGAACCCGACGGCCTCGGAGAGCGCGGTGGTGAGCGGGACGCCGCGGACGGCGCGCTTGGCGACGGCGAGCAGCCACAGGAGGAGGGTCAGGATCGTGGAGGCCGCGAAGACGACGGCGTACTGCTGCAGGAACTTGGGGTTGGTGAAGTCGACGTTCGCCGTGTCCTTCACGGCGGAGGACAGCTTGTCGACGGTCCAGGAGGCGGCGTTGGCGCAGCCCTTGGCGAGGGAGGAGAGGGGGTCGATGGTGGAGTTGTCGAGGGGGCCATCGGTGGGGTACTTGCCAGTATTTCCCCCGCTACCGCCGCTGTTGCCCCCTTCGCAGTACTTCTTGGCGGGGCCCGTCATGAGGTCGCACGGATCGTCTGACGGCTTTGGATCCGGTGCGGCGAAAGCACGCGAAGCCAGCACTACGGCAGTCGTTTGAACAGCGGCGACTACACCCGTCAGCCTGAGCACGAACCGTGGGTTACCTGGCATACGTGAACCCTCCGTACTCTTCCACTGCCTTGCTGATGTCATCGGAGGCTGATGCAGGCTCATCTCCCGGGACCGGCGTTGGACCGGTCTTCTGCGCGGCTGACTCGATCTTCCAGTCACCGTTGGTCCAGCGCAGCTCGAACGTCCAGGTCTGCCACGTCGAACTGACGGGGTTCGTCGACCGCTGTCCGGACATGCCGAGAAGAGCCATGTACCAGACCGAGACCTTGGCGTTGTCCTTGCTATGGCTCTGCACCTTGGTACCCACCGGGATGGTGCGCGATACGAAGGTGTTGCCCTGCGGAGCCTCGCCGTTGGCGTCAAGGCCGAGCTTCTTGAGGAACTTGGAGGAGTACAGGTCGTTCATGGGGCCACGCAACCTGCTCGCGGCGGTGGGGGTGTAGATGGAGCCGACGATGCCGTGCCGACTCTCTGCCTTGAACATTCCGGTCCCGCCGAGCGCAACGGCGTAGTTCGACGCCGCACTCTGCGCCCCCTGCTCATCATGCGCAAACCCCGAAGGAATCCCCGAGCTCTTCCCCCCCACCGGCTTCGTCCCGCTCGCCGCCGTCGGGGCCGAGCCCGGCTTCTTGCCCTCTGCGTCACCGCCTCCGGATGACCCTCCGTCATCCCCTTGGTTGGCGAAGGCGATTGCCGCGATGAGGAGGACCACCACGCCCACCACCGTGACCAGGCTGCGGGACGACGAGCGGCGCGGGGGTCTGCGTGGGGTGCCGTAGACGTCGGAGTCGCCCTCGGGGAGGCGGGTGCGGGTCTCGCCCGAGCCGCCGTAACCGCCGCCCTGATCCTCGCCGAGACTCATGCCGCGTACGCCCCCTCAATCTCTCGTCGAACCGCCGTGTACGCCACGTTCGACGGTAGCCATGCTGATTCCCGCGTGGGCGGGGTGTGGTGACTCGGCATCAGGGACATCCGGGACATCGGGGAGTTGCAACCTCGGAGGGGGACGGGGAGGGGGCTAGACGGCCATCCCGTACACGATCGTGAAGAGCGTGCCGAGCGAGCCGATGATGAAGACTCCTGTCAGGCCCGCGATGATCAGGCCCTTGCCCTGCTCCGCGCTGAACGTGTCGCGCAGCGCCGTCGCGCCGATGCGCTGCTTCGCGGCGCCCCAGATCGCGATTCCGAGGCAGAGGAGAATGGCCACGGCCATCACCACCTCGATCATCACGCGTGCCTCGTTGCCCAGGCTCCCGAAGGGGCCCCAGTCCGGCGCGATTCCACCGATGATGGTGGTGATGTCGCCCTTCTCGGCTGCCAAAAGCATGTGTAACTCACCGCCCCTAGTGGGTAGTTCCGTGCCCTCTGCGTCACTCTGCGCACCTTGTCTACCGCAGAGCAGAGGTCAGCTCATTCTCGCTGACAATTGCCCTTGTGCAGCGCGACTTGACGTCATTCGTTGGCTGACTTCGGGCGCGAGGCGCAGGACGGTATACGAAGGAACGTATGGTCACTCTGTGTATCACGCGTGATGACGCCGGGCAATGAGCGTCCGGCGTGGTGACCGTGCAGGTCACAGCGGTGAGGCGGGGACGTCGGTCACGACGTAGGTGCAGTCGGTGTAGCGGTAGCCGGGTTCGACCTCGGTGCCGTCGGCGTGGTCGGCGATCGCGCCGAAGGGGCCCGCGCCGCGTTTGTGGAGGAAGTGGTAGTCGCCCGGGGGCAGGTGGAGGGTGGTGGTGGGGTAGGTGTGGCCGGTTCCCGCCCTGCATGCCTTGTGGCTGCCCTCGGCGCTGCTGGCGTAGGTGTGGCAGCCGGTGCAGGCGGGGAGCCGGAGGCGGCCGGTGACGGGGCCGGTGTAGAGGATCTCGACCGGGCTCGGGCCGTCGTTCTTGATGGTGAAGTCGACGCGGGGGCCGCCCGGGGGGTGTGCCGGCGGGAGCCTGCGGCCCGCCTGGGGGCGCTTGGCGGCGATCTCGGCGGCGATGGCGATGTCCTGGGCGCGGGCGGCCCTCCGGTCGTGGGGGTGTGCGGCCGTGAAGGAGCGGAGCGTCCGGGTGGCCCGCTCGAACCTGCCGTCCTTGAACTCGTCGATCCCGCAGGCGTAGTGGCCCTCGCGCGCCGCGTCGGCGGCGGTGCGGGCGAGGCGGCGCGCGGTGCGGGTGGGCAGGCCGCGGGCGGTGGCGCGCAGGGCGCGGAGCTCGTCGGTGGCGCGGCAGGGCTCGGCGCCGTCGAGGGCGGCGGTGCGGCGGGCGATGGCGGTACGGAGGGTGGGCTCGACCCGCGCGGCCTGGCTGGAGTGCGGGAAGGTGCGCATGAGTTGGCCGAGGTAGTTGTCGCTGGTGCCGTTCTCGTTGGTGCCGGTGCCCAGGGCGTCGGTCCCGCACGCGTAGAGGGAGGTGGCGAGGCGCTCGTCGGGCCAGCGGGCGAGGGCGCGCAGGCGGTGCCGGTCCATGGTGCGGGGGAGGGGGAGCGTGCGCAGGTGCTTCAGGGGCTCGATGGCGTCGCAGTACCGCTTCTCGGCGTACGGGGCGGCGACGGCCCTGTAGTACGCGGCGAGGCGGTCGGGGACGCGGTGGGCGGCGCGGGAGCCGGGGTGCCGGTCGGCGAGGTCGAGGTAAAGGGCCAGCGCCTGGCCGTACTTGCTCGCTTCCGGGCCGTCGAAGGGCCGCCCCTCGGCGGAGGCGAGGAGCCGGTCGGCCCGGTCGAGCCGGTCGAGAAGCATCCGCTCGACGGCCTCGTCCTGCGCGGCCCGGTAGGCGAGGGCGGCGCCGGTGGGGACGGCCAGCAGGGCGAGGCCGAGGGGGAGGGACAGGGCGAGGGGCAGGGCGAGGGGCAGGGCGAGAGGGCGGCTGTGCCCCGCCGGGCGGGGCGTGTGTGTCGCCCTGCGTGCGGCGTCGGCTGCCGCGAGGGCGAGGAAGACGAGGTAGCCGATGAGGACGCCGCCGGGGACGCCGTTCACGTCGACGGGCAGCGCGAGCAGGAGGAGCGTGCCGGTCGCGGCCCAGCAGAGGGCGGCGAGGGGCCGGCAGCGCAGGAGGACGTAGCCGAGGCCGAGGCCGGAGAGGTTGAGGAGGGCGGCGGTGAGGGGGGTGAGGACGCGGGTGAGGGGGTGGGGGCGGGGAGTCGTCGCCGGTGCCGTGGGTTCGGCGGGTCCTGTCGGTGGTCCGTCCGCTGCCCTCATCGGCGCCCCCGGCCGTACGACGGTGGGGCGTCGGCGTGTGCATCGCAGAGCGCCCGATTCCCTTACCATCCGGGACGGTTGGGCAGGGCGTCAATCACCAGAAGGCGGGCCCTTCGGACACTTCAGTCCGGGGTGTTCGCGGGGGACACACGCGTGGGAGGAGTCCCAGCCGTGGACCGCGGGCGTACCCCCGTACGACCCCCGTGCCTCGCGGTCCACGCGCCTTGGAGCTTAATGCGCTCGCGCGCGCATTAAGGTGCTCACACGCTACCGAGACGGGTGCGCGAGGCGCAAACGCATACCCGCGGTAGCGGCGGTCGGCGGCGTGAAGATCCGGTGCACATTGATCGCGGACTAGATTGGGCGCCGATGACTGAGCGACCGGAGCAGCAGCCGGGACGGCCGGAGCAGCGCCAGGAACTGACGGGGCAGCGCCAGGAACGGCAGGGGCCGCAGCCGGAGCAGCCGGGCGAGCCCGGGCGCCCTCCGCACGGCGCCGCCCGGCCGGGCGGGCGCACCGCCCGCACCCGCGCGGCCGTGCTCGCGGCGGCGCTCGGCGAACTCGACGAGGGCGGGTTCGGCGCCCTGACCTTCGACCGGCTCGCCGCCCGCTCCGGCGTCCACGTGTCCACGCTGCGGCGCCGCTGGCGCACCGTCGAGATGGTCATGGTCGACCTGCTGCTCCAGCACGCGAGCGGAACCATCCCGACGCCGGACACCGGCGGCCTCCACGACGACCTGTACCAACTCGCCCGCAACATCGCGGACTTCCACGCCGTGCCGCGCAACCGGAGACTCATCGAGGGGATCGTGGTGGCGGCCGCGCACGACCCGGGGGCGGCCGAGGTCGTACGGAATCTGTTCGTCGCGCGCATCAAGCAGGTCAGCGCGATCGTGGTGCGGGCGGCCGAGCGGGGCGAGGTGCCCGCCGACACGGACCCCGACGAGGTCATCGAGGCGATGGGCGCCCCCTTCTACTACCGGATCCTGATCCTGCGCGGCCCCATCGACGACCGGCTGGTCCAGCTGAGCGCGGAGGCGGCGTACCGGGCGGCGGTGGCGGGGGTGTTCGGCGGGGCGGCGCCCGGGGAGTGCGGGTGAGGGTGGGTCAGCCCTCCACGAAGTGGTCGAACTCCCCCGCCCGTACGCCCAGTACGAAGGCGTCCCACTTCTTGCGGGTCGTGGTGACGAGGTTCTCGGGGGCGCTGGTCTCGCGGAGGTGGACCGGGTCGTCGTCGCCCGTGCCCTCGCTCTTGCCGAAGGTGATCTCGATCCGGGGGCCGGGGCCGGTGTCCCCTTCGGAGGTGGACTCCTTGAGCGTGCGGAGCAGGGTGCCGAAGGTGGTGGGGGTGGTGTGGAGTATCGCCTTGGTGGGGTCGGCGCTTTCGGTCAGTTGGACCGTTTGGGAGGTGGGGGCGGCTACGTGCACGCAGGAGCTTCCCTCGGAGCAGTACGACGACTTCTGCCAGCTGGAGGTCATGGGTGTCCCTTCACAGGTCCTGGATGAGGGCATGGATGAGGTCTCGGGTCTTGCCGGGGGTGAGAGCCACGGTGTCCAGACGCTCGAAGAGCGTGCGGTACTTGTGCAGCTGGGCTTCGGCATCGAGGAACGCCAAGCCGTGTGACTGGTCGAGGTACACGGTGTCCAGTGGGGGTACGGGGCCGTGCACGTAGTAGATCGACTGTCCGGAGCCGGGGTAGGCGCCTGCGTCGAACGTGATCGCGCGGAGAGTGATGTTGTCACGCTGGCTCATGTCGAGCAGGTGCTGGAGTTGCTGCCGGGTCACGCCGGAACCGCCGACCCTCATGCGCAGGGCGGCCTCGTGCACGATGGCTTCGTAAGGTACGGGGCTGTCCCGGTACAGCACCGCCTGCCGCTTGATGCGGAAGGAGAGGCGGTGCTCGATGTCGGGCGGTGAGAGCTCCGTGACCGCCTGGCGGAAGATCTCGCGGGCGTAGTCATGGAGCTGGAGCAGCCCTGGGATTCGGGCCGTGACGCTGTCGCGCAACGACTGGGCGTGATGCTCCAGTTCGGCCAGGTCCAGCAGCGCGCTGGGCAGGAGGTCGCGGTATTCCTCCCACCAGCCGCGTGTGCGGTCGGCTGTCATCTCGCTCAGTGCCTCGACGAGGGCCTTGTCGTCACAGTCGTAGTGGCAGGCCATGAGGCGTACGCGTTCAGGGCTGACGCCCACGCGCCCTGCCTCCGTGTTGCTGATCTGGTTCTGCTTCACGCCCAAGAGTTGACCGGCCTGAGTGGCGGTGAGCCCCGCGCGCTCGCGCAGTTTGCGCAGCTCGGCGCCGAACCGGAGTTGACGACCCGTTGGGTTGCTTCGCACGGGCTGCCCCGCCTCCTTGGTGCTGGTGGTCACCCACACGAGTGGCAGTTAACTGAGTCCCTCAGATTCGGTTAACGCGTTAACGGGGTCCCGCTACCTTATAGCTCGGGCCTCCGCCTGGAAGAACCCCGCTCGACGGAGCGGCATCGTCACCGGGCACCACCGTGCAACTCCCCGCCACGAACGGAGACTTCCATGCCTCACACCGTATCCCCGCCCTGGGCCTACACCCTCCAACTCCCCCACGATCCCCGCGCCCCCGGCATCGCCCGCGCCACCCTCCGCGCCGTCCTCTCCACTTACGGCCTCGCCGAACTCGCCCCCACCGCCGAGCTGTTGGCCGCCGAGATGCTGACCAACGCCCACACGCACACCGAGGGCCCGTACGCGCTCCGCCTGCGGGCGACGGCCGCCGAGCCGCATCGGGTCCGCGTCGCCGTGTGGGACTCCGACCCGAAGATCCCCCCTGGCTTCAGCGGCTCCCCCACCCCCGTACAGCCAGGAGCGGACATGGCCGAGGACGGGCGCGGTCTGCACCTCGTGCGGGCCTGCGCAGACGCCTGGGGCGCGTACTCCCTCGGCGGGGCCGCCCCGGCCGGTGGCGGAAAGCTGATGTGGGCGGAGTGTGGCCCCTCAGAAGATCGAAGATGAGATGGGCCTGCGCGTGCAGGTGGTGGGAGGAAAGCTCGTGATGTCCCCCGACTCCGCGTGGCCAGCACGCGGGCGTGATCTATCAGCTCGAAGAGCTCATCAGGCCCCAGCTGCCCTCCGAACTCGTGGCTCCCGAGACGGTGTCCGTCGCTGGTTGCTGGATCCGCGGGACATCGAGCTTGCCGTCGAGGTCATTACCCCGTCCGAGAAGTCCAGAGCGATCGCCGACAAGAACGACTGGTACGCCCTCGCCGGTGTCGCCACCCTCCTCGTCATCGACCCGAGGCACGGGACGTGGGCGCTGCACACCCGGCCCGAGGGGGGCTCCTACCAGGACGTGCTGCCGGGCAAGTTCGTACGGGGACCCGGCGCGCCGGTCGGGGTGAGCCGCCGCTCCGGCGGTGCCGGCGGCCTGAACTGACGGGAAGAACTCTTGCGGCGGGCTCCGTCACCCACGAGGCTTGATCTTTCCGGGGGCGGGGAGGCGGTCGAACCGTGGAGAACATCGAGAACGAGGGCGCCGCACGCCGCGCCGCCGAGCTCCAACAGGCCCGTACCCCAGGAGAGTTCGTGGCGCTGCTGCGGCGCGTCAAGGAGGCTTCAGGACTCACGTACCGCGAGCTGGAGCTGCGCGCCGCCGAGCGCGGGGATCTCCTCGCGCGGTCCACCCTGGCGGGCGCCCTCTCGCGGGACGCGCTCCCGAAGCCGGAGCTGCTGGTGGCGCTGGTGCGGGTGTGCGAGGGAGAGGAGAGGGTGGGGGAGTGGCTGGCGGCGAGGGAGCGGATCGCGACGTCGCCGGCTCCCGCTCAAGCTCCGGCCCCTGCTTCAACTCCGGCCCCGGGGTCAGCCCCGGCTTCGGCCTCGGGCTCGGACTCAGCCGCCGCTCACGCCCCCGGCTCCGGGCTCTCCTCCGCCACCCCTCGCCGTGGCCGTCGCCACCGCCCGAAGACCCTCGCCCTCATCGGCGGCTCCGTCGTCGCCGTGGCCCTGATAGCCGTGGCCACCGCCGCCGCCCTGAACGGCTCCGGTGACGGGTCGTCCGGCGGACCGGGCGATGACTCCGAGCGGTCCGCCGCCGAACACCCGGCGGCGCGCGAGCAGGCCGTGCCGACGGGCGAGGTGCGCGTGCGGCCCGCCCGCGCGCCGGGGCTCTGTCTGACCGACGGGACGGCCAGGAGGGAAGGAGGGAAGGCGGCGTACGGCATGCCGGTCGCCGTCTTCCGCCCGTGTGCGGGCGCGGTGCCGCCCACGACATCCCTTGTACCGGTCGGGGGCGCGGGTGGTGACGGGGGCTACTGGGTGCAGTGGGTCCACCCCGACAAGGACAAGGGCAAGGGCTGTCTGAAGGCGTACGAGCCCGACGCGAAGTACGCGGCGCGAGGGCTGCTCGAACCCACGAACCACTGCGAGGGCGCCACCCGCTTCGACGTGGAGCCGCGGGGGAAGGGGCGGTTCGCGCTGCGGTTCGGGGACGGGCGGTGCGTGGGGGTGCGGGTCGAGGGCGAGGGCGCGGCGCCCGTCGCGGGGGCCGAGGCCGTGGTGCAGCGCTGCGGCACCGGCAAGGAGCAGCTCTTTGTGATCAGCGAGGTCTCGTCGGCCGTACGCGGCTGAGACCGTCGCCACCGGCCGTCCCGTCGTACTCACCCGGCGAGGGTCCCCCCGTACCCCTCGCCGGGTACGGGAAAGACGTTGCCGGTGCCGTGGCCTGGGGGCAATCCGTAGGGGCTGTCCCGGACAGTCCGGGACAGCCCCTACGGATAGCCCGCTCTCCCTCAGCCGAGGTCCCGCACGAAGCAGACCCGGTCGAGGCCCGGCCCGTCGTAATCCTTGTGCACCGGCAGCCCGTCGACCTCCCGGTCGCCCGGTTCGAGGGTGAAGCCCAGCGCCCGGTGGAAGGCGAGGGAACCCGTATTGGTGGGGGACGTGACCGAGCGGACGCGGGTGCGGCCGGCGTCGGCGGCCTGCCGGAAGAACGTCTCGTACAACGCGCGGGCCACGCCCTGGCCGCGCAGAGCCGGGTCCACGCCCACGAAGTGGATGTACGCCTCGTCCGGGGCGTCCGCCTCGGAGGGGTGGAAGCCGACCAGGAACGCCCGGACCGTCCGGCCCGCCCGTCCCGAGGGGTGGTCCGGGGCGCCCGGGGAGTCCGGGTCCTCCACCACGAGGCTCGTGCGCGAGAAGAACTGCAGGAACAACTTGGGCAGGAGCAGGGAGAGTTCGCGCATCTGGGCCGGGGTGCGGTCCGTCCACCACGTCTGGACCGCCGCGACGATCGCGGGGTGGTCCTCCGGGCGGGCGGGGCGCGGGACGTATGGGGTGGAGGGGGAAGCCGAAGCCGAAGCCGAAGCCGAAGCCGAAGTCGAAGTCGAAGCCGAAGTCATGGGAGCAGTCCTCGCCGAACTCGCGCGCGCGTAAACCAGCGCGTTCAGCAGACGTTTATGGCGCTCCGCCATGCTGGATGCCAGAAGGAAGGAAAGGGGCGGAGCGACGTGACACGGGCCACGGGGGACGGTGTCACACGAGACGGCGCCACGGGGGACCCGCGCGATTCGGGGGAATCGGGGGAAACGGGGGAACGCGGGGCGACAGGTGCCGGGCTCGACGCTCCGCTCCGGTTCCGGATTCTGGGGCCGCCGCGCGCGACCCGTGACGGTACGGGGGTGCCGCTCGGGTCGCCGCAGCAACAGGCGCTGCTCGGCGTCCTGTTGCTGCACGGCGGCCGGGCCGTCGGGGCCGCTCGGCTCATCGACGCACTCTGGGGAGAAGCGCCGCCCGCGCGGGCTCGGGGGACCCTGCGCACCTATGCCTCGCGGCTGCGCGGCGCCCTCGAACCGGGGCGTACCGCGCGGTCCGCGGGGACCGTGCTCGTGTCCGTGGGGGACGGATACGCGCTCAAGGCCGCGCCCGGCGCCGTCGACGCGCTCGCCTTCGAGCGGTGCGTGCGGGAAGGGGAGGCGCTCGGGCTCGCGGGGGACGAGGCGGGCGCCCACGCACTGCTCGGGGAGGGGCTCGGCCTGTGGGGCGGCGGGGGCGCCCTCGCCGGGGTGCCGGGGCCCTACGCGGAGCGGCAGCGGGAGCGGCTCGGCGAACTGCGGCTGCACACCCAGGAGTTGCTGCACCAGTACGGGATGGCTCTCGGGCGGCATGCCGAGTCCGTGCGCGAGCTGACCGTGCTCAGCGCCGCCCATCCGCTGCGCGAGCGGCTCCGGGCCCTGCTGATGCTCGGCCTGTACCGGTGCGGGCGCCAGGGCGAGGCCCTCGCCGTGTACGCAGACGCCCGCCGCACCCTCGTGGCCGAGCTCGGCGTCGACCCCTCTCCCGAACTCGCCGGTCTGCACGCCCGCATCCTCGCGGGCGACCCCTCGCTGGCCGTGGCGCACGCTCCGGATGCCGGTCGCGCCCCCCTCACCCCCTTCGCCACCCTCGCTCCCGGGCTGGTGTCCAGGACCCCCGGCGTGCGCATCCGGCCCCGTCAACTCCCGTCCGACATCGCCGACTTCACCGGCCGCGACGGCAGCGGCGGCCATCTGCGCGAGCAGCTGCTGCGTGCAAGCGCGAGTGCAAGCGCGAGCGACGGCGACGGCCACGGCGGAGACCGCGAAGACGGCGGCGGAGCCGACGGCCTCGTCTGCGTCGTCCTCACCGGAGCCGGCGGCATCGGCAAGTCCGCGCTCGCCGTGCACACCGCGCACTCGCTGCGCGACCACTTCCCCGACGGCCAGCTCTTCGTCGACCTGCGGGGGTTCTCGTACGCCGCCTCCGACGGCGGAATCCCGGGCGAGCCCGCCGACCCGGGCGCCGTGCTCGGGGCCTTCCTGGAGGCGCTCGGCGTCACCAAGGACTTCGTGCCGGAGGGGGTGGAGCAACGGGCCGCGCTCTACCGGACGTTGCTCGCCGGGCGGCGCGTCCTCGTCGTGCTCGACAACGCGCGGGACGCCGAACAGGTCCTTCCGCTGCTCCCGGGCGGTGCGGGGTGCGCCGCCCTCGTCACCACGCGGAATCGGGCCCTCGTGCTGTTCGGGGCCGTCCCCGTCGACCTGGACGTGCTGACGGAGGACGAGGCGCTCGGGCTGCTCGCGGCCACCGCGGGGCGCGGGCGGGTCGAGCGGGAGGGGGAGGCCGCGCGGGCGCTCGTCGCGGCGTGCGGACGGCTGCCGCTTGCCGTACGGGTGGTGGGGGCGCGGCTCGCGGGGCGGCCCGCGTGGACCCTCGCCGCGATGCGGGACCGGCTCACGGGCGGGCGGCCGCTCCTCGCCGAGCTGCGCGCCGGGGACCTGGACGTGACGGCCGCCTTCCGGGTGGGGTACGAGGCGCTCACCGAGGAACAGGCGCGCGCCTTCCGGCTCCTCGCGCTGCCCGCGCTCACCGAGTTCGACTCGGACGTGGCCGCGGCGCTGCTCGGGACGGAGGTCGTGCGGGCGGAGGGCGTCGCCGAGGCGCTGGTGGACCTGGGTCTCCTCGAGACGCCGGGGGCGGGGCGGTACCGGTTCCACGACCTGCTGCTCGCCTACGCCAGGGCGCGCTGCGCCGAGCGCGAGTCGCGGGCCGAACGCCGCTGCGCCATGCGGCGGTTGCTCGACCACGTCCTGGCCAGCGCGCTCGCCGCCAAGCGGCTGCAGGAGCCGATGGGCGCGGCGGCCGGGGACCCGTACATCCTGCGGCCCGTCCACTACCGGCGGGCGCGGGACTTCCGCTCGCTGGAGGAGGCGCGCGCGTGGATCGCGGGCCGTGGGGAGCTGCTCGCTGCCGTCGCCGCGGCGGGGGTGCGGAAGCTGCCGGGGGCGCTGCGTACCGCCGTGGACCTGCTCTTCGTCTGGGTCAACTTGGTGGAGGACGTGGCCCAACGCCGGTCGTACGCGGGGCTGTTCGAGGAGGCGGCGCGGTGCGCGGCGGCCGCCGGGGACGCGGCGGCCGAGGCGCGGGCGCGCTGGCTGCGGGCCTATGTGCACGTCGACGACGGCGAGCACGCGCTCGCCAAGGAGCAGCGCGCCCTCGGCCTGCGCCGCGCCGAAGAGGCCGACGACACCTATCTGCGGGTGTTCCTCGCCGAGCACCTGGCCGCCGACTACGAGCGGGAGGGGGACACCGGGCGGGCCCTCGCGCACTACGAGGTCTGCCGCGCGCTGCTGCGGTCCGTGGGCGACACCGGCCATCTGCCGTGGCTGCTGGCCCGCATGGCGCCCTCCCTCGTGCTCGCCGGGCACGCCGAGCGGGCGCTGGCCGTCGCCGGGCGCGCCGTCGAGGCCGCGCAGGCGGGGCAGGACCCGACGTGTGTGGCGTTCACGGCGTACCAGCTGGGCACCGCGCTGCTGCTCGCCGGGCGGCCGGACGCCGCGAGCGGCAGGTTCCGCGAGGCCATCGGGCACCACCGGGCGCTCGGCCAGCACAAGCTGGAGGGGCGCTGTCTGGTGCGGCTCGCGCAGTGCGCGGTGGCCGAGGGGCGGCCCGAGGAGGCCCTCGCGCTCCTCGACGAGGCGCGGCCGCCCCGCGAACTCGTCGCCGACGTCACCTTCGAACCGGTCGCCGCGTCCGTCGCCGCCCGCGCCCGCCTCGCCGTCGACGGCCCCTGCGCCTCCGCCCTCGCCCAACTCCGGCAGATCGCCCCGCGGTTGTCGGGCACCGACGTCTACGAACCCGGCGCCGCCCGCACCGCCCTGCACACCCCGTGCGTCCCGCCCCCGCCCCCGCCCGGCACCTTTCCCCTCGTGGCCCCGCTCCCCGGACCCTTCACCGACCCGCTCACGCACCTCCGCGCGCACCCTCCGAAGCGACAGCCCCCGCCCTTACACTGAGCGGCGTCCGGCTTGGCATGAGCCGGTGGACTCCCGGCGCGTGTGGGGTGGTTGACGGTGCGTAAGGCGTGGCTGCTCACGGCCGTCTGCTTCAGCGGCGCGCTCAGCTTCATCGGGCTGCTCGTCATCGGGACGTTCATGGCCGCCGGGAGCCTCGCGGGCGGCGGGGGAGCGGGCGCCGCCGTCGGCCTCGCCAAGGGCGCCGTGCCCGCCACGTACCAGCCGATAGTGCAGAAGTGGGGCAACCTCTGCAAGGCGATCAACCCCGCGCTGCTCGCCGCGCAGCTGTACCAGGAGAGCGGCTTCAACCCGAACGCGAAGAGCCCCGCGAAGGCGCAGGGCATAGCACAGTTCATCCCCGGCACCTGGGCCACGCACGGCGTCGACGGCGACGGCGACGGGGACCGCGACGTCTGGGACCCCAAGGACGCCATCCCGTCCGCCGCCTCGTACGACTGCAAGCTGGCGGGCTATGTGAAGAAGGCCCCCGGCGACGCCACCAAGAACATGCTGGCCGCGTACAACGCGGGCGCGTACGCGGTGATCAAGTACGGCGGTGTGCCCCCGTACCGCGAGACGCAGAACTACGTGAAGACCATCACGACCCTGGCGAAGAGCTTCGCGCGCCCGGTCGGCCGGGTGCAGCCCTCGCGGCAGGCGGCGGGCGCCATCTACTACGCGCAGAAGAAGCTCGGCACCGAGTACCTGTGGGGCGGCAACGGCACCCCGGACCAGGGCGGCCGCTTCGACTGCTCGGGCCTGACGCTCGCGGCCTACCGCAGCGTGGGCATCTCCCTGCCGCGCGTCGCCAACGACCAGTACAACGCGGGGCCGCACCCGAAGCGGGACGAGCTGCTCCCGGGCGACCTGGTCTTCTTCTCGGACGACCTCACCAATTCCCGCGCCATCCGGCACGTCGGGATCTACGTCGGCGGCGGCTACATGATCGACGCCCCGCGGACCGGAGCAGTGATCCGCTTCGACCCCGTCGACACCCCCGACTATTTTGGCGCGACTCGCGTCACCAAGGACGGCGCGCAGGCCGGAACGAGGCCGAGTACACGCCCGGCGTAGGCCCGCGCACGGCGACGCCCGGGGGCGCTCGGGGGCGTGATGTGGCTTGAACTCAGCGTTATTTCACCCCCCTGAACTGCGGCGATGAGTATCGCTTCGATAACGTCTGCGTGATCATTCGGTGGAGTGTGGAACGTAGAGACGGGGACGGCACGTTCCCTTGACCGGAGCGGAAATCCGGGACCGGGACACCAACCAACGGGGGTTGATGGACGGGCGCACAGAAGGGTGCGCCCATGGGCGAGGAGACAAGGGGCCGCAGCACCATGGCTGGACTCGACACCACTGGGTCGAACCCCGATGTCAGCCTGCTCTACGACATCAACGGCCTGGCCGAGGACTCCCCGAACTGGCTCAACCGGATCATGGAGTACGTCGGTGAGTACGGGCTGCTGCTCACCCTCGTCCTCGTCGTGGTGTGGTGCTGGTGGGGCGCCCGCAAGCGCGGCACGCTCGACGACGCCGCCTCGTCCGTGGCCGCCGTCGTCTGGGCGCCGCTCGCCGCGGCCCTCGCGGTCGTGGTGAACATCCCGATCCGCGGATTCGTGGAGCGGCCGCGTCCCTTCAAGGACCACCGGGGCCTGGAGGTCCTGGTGGACGGCAAGACGGACTACTCCTTCGTGAGCGACCACGCGACGCTCGCCATGGCCATCGGCGCCGGACTCTTCGTCGCCAACCGGAAGTGGGGGCTCCTCGGCATCGCGCTCGCGGCCGCGGAGGGCTTCTGCCGGGTCTTCATGGGCGTCCACTACCCGACGGACGTGGTCGGCGGCTTCGCCCTCGGCACGGCCGTCGCGCTGCTGCTCTCGCCGCTGGCGCAGGCCGTGCTCACGCCGGTGCTGCGGGCCGTGGGGCGGTCCGGGCGGGCGGGACGGCTCGTGTGGGCGGGGAGCGGGGCCGGCGGGGCCGGGGGCGGGGCGGTGGCGATCGCCGAGCCTCGCGCGGAGGCTGCGCCGGACGAGCGGGACCTGGCTGCGTAGCCCTGCCGGGCTGGTCAGCGGCGGCGTCTGAGGAGGTACCAGCCGGTGCCGCCCGCGGTGGCCGCGAGGGCCGCGGAGGCGGCGGCCAGGGGGCCTGCGTTGGGGTGGTCGGCTGTGGCTTGGGTGGTGGTGGCCGCGCTTGCCGTGGGGGCCAGCGCGAGGAAGGCGGCTGTGGCCGCCGTGACGGTGGCTATTCGGGCTCTGCTCTTGGGCTGGGTCATCTCCCCAGGGCAACCCCGTGGCTGGGTGCGGGCCAGTCGGGGGCGGCCGTCCGGGTTCCCTTTTCCCCAACCCCGCCCCTTCCCGAAACCGCTCCCGCGGCCCCGGGGCGCCCTTCCTGGGGCTTCGCCCCTTGTCCCCTGTCGGCCTGAACGGCCTCATCCTCAAATGCCGGACGGGCTGGAGGGCGCTCCCTCGGGGGCCGGTCTCAGAGCGCCTGGGGGAACGTGAAGAAGCGGGTCGGGTCGTACTTCTTCTTCACCTTGGTCAGGCGGGTGGCGGCCTGGCCGTAGTACGCCGAGCGCCAGTTGCTCAGTGTGGGGTCCGCGTAGTTCTGGTACGCGGCGCCCGAGGCGTACCGGGACATCGCACCGTGTGTGGTTTTCAGCCACGCCTGGGCCGCCCGGCCCGAGGTGCCCGCGCGCCACGACGCGATGTACTGGGCCAGCATCCGCGAGCGGCGGTGGACGAAGGCCGTGGCCGTGGGGTCGACGCGGTTGATCGCGCCGCCGAGGGCGGTGAGGGCGATGCTGCCCGCGCTGCCCGAGCCGCCGGTCATGTTCTCCACGTGGGTGAGCATCGCGCGGATGCCCGCCGACGAGAGGGACTTGTCGAAGAAGTCCGAACTTGCCGCGTACGTCTCGCGGTTGAGGGCGCCCCGGGGGCTGCGGCCCGGGGTCGCGCCCGGGAGGTGGCACTGGGCGTCCGAGGAGAAGGACGAGCAGCCCGCGTACACCTCCATCGACTCCTCGTACGAGCGGCGCTTCAGGGAGACGCTGCGCGCCGGGGAGCCTGCCTTGTCGGCCAGGCGGTCCACCGCGTTCTGGAGGCCGCCGTACGTGCCGAGGGAGAAGCAGGCCACCGAGATGGTGGGGGTGCCGCCCGGCGAGTTCGCGAGGTGGAGGGACGACCAGATCTCGTCGGGCTGGCTCGGGCCCCACTCCTGCCACGCCTTGAAGACCGCGGCCGCCTTCGACCAGGGCCACGTCATGTAGGCGGAGACGCCCTGGGGGGCCGGGTGGGTCTTGAAGGTGAGCTCCGTGACCACGCCGAAGTTGCCGTTGCCCGCGCCGCGCAGGGCCCAGAAGAGGTCGCTGTGCTCGGACTTGGAGGCGGTGAGCTGCTTGCCGTCGGCGGTGATGAGGGTGGCCGAGGTGAGGCTGTCGCAGGTCAGGCCGTAGGCGCGGGAGACCACGCCGTGGCCGCCGCCGAGGGTGAGACCGGAGACGCCGACGGTCGGGCAGGAGCCCGCGGGGATCGTGACGCCCTTCGCGGCGAGGGCGCGGTAGACGTCGATCAGCTTGGAACCCGCGCCGACCGTGGCCGAACTACCGCTCGCACGCGTCTTGTTGAGCTTCGACACGTCGAGGACGAGGCGGCCGTTGCCGGAGGACCAGCCCCCGTACGAGTGGCCGCCGTTGCGTATGGACACCGGGGTGCGGTGGGCGCGGGCGTACGCGAGGGTGGTGCGGATGTCGTCGGCGTTCGCGACGTAGGCGACGGCGGTGGGCTTCAGGTCGTCGAAGCGCGTGTTGTAGAGCTGGCGGGCCGCGGCCCACTGCGCCTGGCCGGGGCGGACCAGGGAGCCGTCCAGATCCTTGGCGAGCGCCGAGAGGTTCGCGGCGGCGGAGGCGGCCGCGCTCGTCGTGCGGACGGGGGCGCCGGTGCCGCTGCCGGGGCGGGTGCCGGAGGCGGTACGGGTGCCCGTGCCCGAACCGCCGTCTCCCGAAGAGCTGGTGCAGCCCGTGGCCACGGCCGCCGCCAGTGTGGCTGCCGTGGTGCTGATGAACGTACGCCGTTCCATGACGCCTCCTGTCGTGCTTCCCGGAGTACGAGACGGCGTGTGCGTCCATCGGGTTCCGGAATGCGGGACAGGGGCTGGTGCCGCCTCAGCCCGAGGAGTGTTCCTCGGCGTCCGAGCGGGCCTTGCTGCGGGCTCTGCGGGCCGGGCCGCGCCAGCCGCAGCTGCAGTGGGCCGTGCAGAAGCGGCCCTTCTCGACCGTGGTGGTGCGGTGGGTCTCGGTCTGCTGCTGCTCGGCCACGGGCCCACCGTACCCACGGCGGGTGAACGGCCGGAGAAGAGCCCGTGGACGCACCCGTGCGCGTGACGCGTCAACGTACCGGTCGTTATGCGGAACGACAGGGGGACGCGGTTCACCGAAGCGACATTCCGGCGCGGGAAGGCTTGGGGGTCGGCAGGCGATGGGGCAGCAGCACGGGAGCGGGAGAGGTGCGGCGGCCGCGGTCGTGGCCGCCGGTCTGGTGGGACTCGTGGGCGTCGCCACCACCGGATGTTCGAGCAGTGGCGCGGCCGCCGACGACCAGGGTCCGGGTGGCGACCCGGCCGCGGCGGTGCGGGCGGCCGCCGGATCGCTGGTGCGGGCGGGCAGCTCGCAGGCGCGCACGTCGATGGAGATGGACAGCGGGGGCACGCGCGTGACGGTGCGGGGCTCCGGCGCGTACGACTACGAGCGGCGGCTCGGCCGGTTCCAGGTGGTGCTGCCGAAGGACCCGGCGGGCGTCGAGGAGCACCGGCCCGTCACCGAGCTGATGGCCGACGGCGCCCTCTACATGAAGAACCGCGGCGCGGGTGTGCCCGACGACAAGTGGGTGCGCGTGGAGACGGCGACGCTCTCCGACGGCAACCTCGTGTCGGGCGGCGCCATGGACCCGCTCGCCGCCGCCCAACTCCTGCGCGGCGCGCGGCAGGTGACGTACGTGGGCCAGGAGCGGCTCGCGGGCACGGAGGTCCGGCACTACCGCGGCACCCTCGACCTCACGGCCGCGGCGCGGTCCGCGTCGGGGGCGCACCGGAAGGTGTTCGAGGCCGCGGCGAAAGGGTTCAGCACGGCCGTGGTGCCGTTCGAGGCGTACCTCGACGAGCAGGGGCGGCTGCGCAAGGTGCGGCAGAAGTTCAGCTTCGCCAACACCGAGGAGAAGGGGGAGAAGGGGGACAAGAAGGCCCAGGGGGCGGCCCGGAGCGGGCCCCGCGTGACCTCGACCATCCTGCTGTACGGGTTCGGGGCTCCCGTCGACGTACGGCTTCCCGGGGACGGCGACATCTACTCGGGGAAGATCGCCGACCGGTAGCACCTGTCACCTAGGGCGTACAGAAAGAAGGGCGCGAAGCGCGGCCTTGGAGGGGCGGCGGTGGGAGACGGGTGGGCGGAAATGGTCCGTCCGTGCCATGCGCGGTGCGTAGGGCGATCCCTACTCTAGGAAGTCGGCACGGGCGGAACAGTGACAGCGGTCAGGAAGAGGTGGTGAACGTGGCTCCGGTGCGTGGTGGTACGGCCGTTCAGGACCACGTCGCCCTCGCCGAGATCGAGCTCTGCGGCGAACTGATCATCGCGGCTTCCGCGGCGTGTGGTGAGCGGCTGAGCGCCGACCGGATCGACGAGGTGCTGAAGGTCTCCGACGGGGACGACTGGGGCGTGCCCGCGCAGCGGTCCGAGTAGCGCTCTCCTCACACCCCGCTCATGTACGCATCATGCGCGCGATCGCCTTGGTCGCCTCTTCGACCTTCGCGTCGATCTCGTCGCCGCCCTTGACCGCCGCGTCGGCCACGCAGTGGCGCAGGTGCTCCTCCAGGAGCTGGAGGGCGAAGGACTGGAGGGCCTTGGTGCTCGCCGAGACCTGCGTGAGTATGTCGATGCAGTAGACGTCCTCCTCGACCATGCGCTGGAGGCCGCGGATCTGGCCCTCGATGCGGCGCAGGCGCTTGAGGTGCTCGCCCTTCTGCTTGTGGTAGCCGTGCACCCCGCGGTCGTGGTCGGTGAGCGCCGCCGCCTCGGGCGCCTCGGTGGTGGGCGTCGCCGCGTCGGCGGCCTCGGTCGTCGTCATCGCGTCCTCCGCATCGTTCCCCGTACTGCCCCATATACCCCTGGTGGGTATATGGTACCGGATTTCCCGGGCCCGCACCGGGCCCTGTGCTCATCACTGTGCCTGATGGGCGACACTGGGTCCCGGCCGGTTAGCCGTGGCCGGATGATGCGCCTAGCATCAGCCTGACCGAAACCAAAGCACCCCGAGGACCCCACGTGCGCTTTCGTCTGACCCCCAGGGAGACGAGCTTCTACGACATGTTCGCCGCATCCGCGGACAACATCGTCACGGGCTCGAAGCTCCTGATGGAACTGCTCGGGGCCGACGCCTCGGCCCGAGCCGAGATCGCAGAGCGTATGCGGGCCGCGGAGCACGCGGGAGACGACGCCACGCATGCGATCTTCCACCAGCTGAACTCCTCGTTCATCACGCCCTTCGACCGCGAGGACATCTACAACCTCGCGTCGTCCCTCGACGACATCATGGACTTCATGGAGGAGGCCGTCGACCTGGTCGTCCTCTACCAGGTCGAGGAGCTCCCCAAGGGCGTCGAGCAGCAGATCGAGGTCCTGGCCCGGGCGGCCGAGCTGACCGCCGAGGCCATGCCGAACCTGCGGACGATGGCCAACCTCACCGAGTACTGGATCGAGGTGAATCGTTTGGAGAACCAGGCCGATCAGATTCACCGCAAGCTCCTTGCCACGCTCTTCAACGGCAAGTACGACGCCATCGAGGTGCTCAAGCTGAAGCAGATCGTGGATGTGCTGGAGGAGGCCGCCGACGCCTTCGAGCACGTGGCCAACACCGTGGAGACCATCGCGGTCAAGGAGTCCTGACCCCTCCATGGACACCTTTGCTCTGGTCGTGACCATCGGCGTCGCGCTGGGATTCACGTACACGAATGGCTTCCACGACTCCGCGAACGCCATCGCCACCTCCGTCTCCACCCGTGCGCTGACGCCCCGTGCGGCGCTCGCCATGGCCGCGGTGATGAACCTCGCCGGTGCCTTCCTCGGCAGCGGGATCGCCAAGACCGTCAGCGAGGGGCTCATCGAGACCCCCCACGGCAACAAGGGGATGTGGATCCTCTTCGCCGGCCTCGTCGGGGCGATCGTGTGGAACCTCGTCACCTGGTACTTCGGGCTGCCCTCGTCGTCCTCGCACGCGCTGTTCGGCGGGCTCGTGGGCGCCGCGCTCGCGGGTGGGATCGGGGTGATCTGGTCGGGTGTGGTCGACAAGATCGTGATCCCGATGTTCCTGTCGCCGCTCGTCGGACTCGTCGTCGGCTACCTGGTCATGTGCGCGATCCTGTGGATGTTCCGCAAGGCCAACCCGCACAAGGCCAAGCGCGGCTTCCGGATCGCCCAGACCGTGTCGGCGGCCGGCATGGCGCTCGGCCACGGTCTGCAGGACGCGCAGAAGACGATGGGCATCGTGGTGATGGCCCTCGTCATCGCCGACGTCGAGAACCCCGGCGACCCGATCCCGGTCTGGGTCAAGCTGTCCTGCGCGCTGATGCTGTCGCTCGGCACGTACGCGGGCGGCTGGCGCATCATGCGGACGCTCGGCCGGAAGATCATCGAGCTCGATCCGCCGCAGGGCTTCGCCGCCGAGACGACGGGCGCGGGCATCATGTTCACCACCGCGTTCATGTTCCACGCGCCGATCTCGACGACCCACGTCATCACCTCCGCGATCATGGGTGTGGGCGCCACGAAGCGGGTCAACGCGGTGCGGTGGGGCGTCGCCAAGAACATCATTCTCGGCTGGTTCATCACGATGCCCGCCGCCGCGCTCGTCGCCGCCGCGAGCTTCTGGGTCGTGAACCTGGCCTTCTTGTAGCCGGTTCCCCCGCAGCACGTACGACGGAAGGGCCCGCCCCCGGGAGCCAGGGGCGGGCCCTTCTTGTTTCCCTCGCGGTGGCACCGCCATGCAGCACCGCAAGGAGTCGGGGAGGGCTTCGCTCAGCCGAAGCGGCCGGAGATGTAGTCCTCGGTGGCCTGGACCGACGGGTTGGAGAAGATGCGCTCCGTCTCGTCGATCTCGATGAGCTTGCCGGGCTGGCCGACCGCGGCCAGGTTGAAGAAGGCCGTGCGGTCCGAGACGCGGGCGGCCTGCTGCATGTTGTGCGTCACGATGACGATCGTGAAGCGTTCCTTGAGCTCGCCGATCAGGTCCTCGATGGCGAGGGTCGAGATCGGGTCGAGGGCCGAGCAGGGCTCGTCCATGAGCAGGACGTCCGGCTCCACCGCGATGGCGCGGGCGATGCACAGCCGCTGCTGCTGGCCGCCGGAGAGGCCCGAGCCGGGCTTGTTGAGGCGGTCCTTGACCTCGTTCCAGAGGTTCGCGCCCTTGAGGGACTTCTCGACGATGTCGTTCAGCTCGGACTTCTTGTACTTGCCGTTGAGCTTCAGGCCCGCCGCCACGTTGTCGAAGATCGACATCGTGGGGAAGGGGTTGGGGCGCTGGAAGACCATGCCGACCGTGCGGCGCACCGCGACCGGGTCGATGCCCTGCCCGTAGAGGTCCTCGTCGTCCAGGAGCACCTTGCCCTCGACGCGGCCGCCGGGGGTGACCTCGTGCATGCGGTTCAGGGTGCGCAGGAAGGTGGACTTGCCGCAGCCGGAGGGGCCGATGAAGGCGGTCACGGAGCGCGGCTCGACCGTCATCGAGATGTCTTCGATTGCCTTGTGGGAGCTGTAGTAGGCGGTGAGTCCGCTTACGTCGATTCGCTTGGCCATGATGGTTACTTCACTTCCAGAGAACTGTCGCTGTATGGCCGCGTCAGCGACCGGTCTTCGGCGCCTTCCAGCGGGCGATGCCGCGGGCCGCCAGGTTGAGGATCATGATGAAGGCGATGAGGACGAGGGACGCCGCCCAGGCCCGGTCGTACGCCGCTTCGGAGCCGCCGCTGTTCTGGTACTGCTGGTAGATGTAGAGCGGCAGCGACTGCTGCGGACCGTTGAACGGGTCCGTGTTGATCAGCGACGAGCCCCACACCAGCATCAGGACCGGAGCGGTCTCACCGGCGATGCGGGCCACCGCCAGCATGACGCCGGTGGTGATGCCGCCGATCGACGTCGGCAGGACGACCTTCAGGATGGTGCGCCACTTCGGGACGCCGAGGGCGAGCGACGCCTCGCGCAGCTCGTTCGGGACGAGCTTCAGCATCTCCTCGGTGGAGCGGACCACGACCGGGATCATCAGGATCGACAGGGCCATCGAGCCCGCGAAGCCGAAGGGCTGGAGCTTCAGGATCAGCATGATGCTGAGGATGAACAGGCCCGCGACGATCGACGGGACGCCCGTCATGACGTCGACGAAGAAGGTGACCGCCTTGGCGAGCTTCCCGCGGCCGTACTCGACGAGGTAGATCGCGGTCAGCAGACCGATCGGGACGGAGATCAGGGTGGCGAGGCCGACCTGCTCCAGGGTGCCGATGATCGCGTGGTAGATGCCGCCGCCCGGCTCCGCGTCGGTGACGACGCCCATGGAGTGGGTGAGGAAGTAGACGTCGAGGACCTTCACGCCGCGCTTGACCGTCTCGTAGATCAGCGAGGCCAGCGGGATCACGGCGAGGACGAACGCGACCCAGACGATGCTGGTCGCGACCCGGTCCTTGGCCTGGCGGCGCCCCTCGACCTTGGCGGCGATGGCGTACGTGCCGACGACGAACAGGAGCGCGGCGATCAGGCCCCACTGGATGCGGCTGTGCAGTCCGCCGCCGAGGCCGATGGCGCAGCCCGCGGCGACCGAGCCGAGGGCGATCGCCCACGGGGACCAGCGGGGCAGCCGGGCGCCGCGGAGCGAGGTGGCCGGGGCCTTCGGGGCGGGCGCGGGCGGCGGCGTGGCGGTGTTGCTGGTGTGCTGGCTCATGCGTTGGCCCCCGAGTACTCCTTGCGGCGGGCGATGATCAGGCGGGCCGCGCCGTTGACGAGCAGCGTGATGACGAAGAGGACGAGGCCGGAGGCGATGAGCGCGTCCCGCCCGTCCACGCTGGCCTCGCTGTACTTGGCGGCGATGTTCTGCGCGAAGGTGCCGCCGCCCGCGTTGAGCAGGCTCAGGTGGATGTCGAAGTCCGCGGAGAGGACCGTCGCGACGGCCATCGTCTCGCCGAGCGCGCGGCCGAGGCCCAGCATCGACGCGGAGATCACGCCGGAGCGGCCGAAGGGCAGCACCGACATGCGGATGACCTCCCAGCGCGTGGCGCCGAGGGCGAGCGCGGCCTCCTGGTGCATCAGGGGCGCCTGCCGGAAGACCTCACGGCTGACGTTGGTGATGATCGGCAGGATCATGATCGCGAGCAGGATGCCGGCGGCGAGCAGCGAGCGCGCCGGGCCCTCGTCCCAGGAGAAGACCCCGGTCCAGCCGAAGTAGTCGTTGAGCCAGCCGAAGAGCCCGTTGAGGTGCGGCACCAGGAAGAGGACGCCCCACAGGCCGTACACGATGGACGGCACGGCGGCGAGCAGGTCGACCACGTAGGCGATGGGGCCCGCGAGCTTCTTCGGGGCGTAGTGCGTGAGGAAGAGCGCGATGCCGACGGCGACGGGGACCGCGATCGCCATGGCGATGACCGAGGAGACGATCGTGCCGAAGGCGAGGACCGCGATGCCGAAGACCGGCGGGGTCGCGGTGGCGTTCCACTCGAAGGTGGTGAGGAAGTTGCCCTCGTTCTTGCTGAGCACGAGCGAGGCGCGGTAGGTCAGGAAGACCGCGATCGCGGCCATGATCAGCAGCAGGAGGATGCCGGAGCCGCGCGAGAGCCCGAGGAAGATCCGGTCGCCGGGGCGGGTGGCGCCGCGGGCGGCGCGCTGGGTCTCGGTCGGGGTGGGGCGGTCGGCAGGGGTGGGTGGTGCTGTGGTCTGCGTAGATATGTCCATGGGGGTTCTCCGGTCTGCGGAGCAGTGATCCCGCTGCGGTGGCGGGTGCTCCTGGCGGCGGTGCACCGGACGGCGCGGACCACCCGGATTCGGGTGGCCCGCGCGCTGGGTCAGCTCAGGCTCGCGACGGTGTCGCGGACCTTGGCGTTGATCTCGGCCGGGATCGGGGCGTAGCCCAGGTCCGCGAGGGAGTCCTGGCCGTCCTGGCTGGCGATGTAGGTGAGGAAGGACTTGGTGGCCTTCAGGGTGTCGGCCTTGTTGCCCTTGTCACAGGCGATCTCGTAGGTGACGAGGGTGATCGGGTAGGCGCCCTCGGCCTTGGTGCCGTAGTTCAGCTCCAGGGAGAGGTCCTTGCCCTTGCCGACGAGCTTGGCCTCGGAGATCGCCTTGGTGGCGTTCTCGGTGGTGGCCTTGACCGGCTTGGCGGCGCCCGTGTCCAGGTCGACGGTCTTGACGCCGTCCTTGGCGTACGAGAGCTCCATGTAGGAGATGGCGCCCGCGGTCTGCTTCACGTTCTGTGCGAGGCCGGAGGAGCCCTGCGCGGACTGGCCGCCCTTGGCCTGCCACGCCTTGCCGCCGGAGTACTTCCAGTCGGCGGGGGCGGCGGCCTTCAGGTACTTGGTGAAGTTGTCCGTGGTGCCCGACTCGTCGGAGCGGTGGAACGCCTGGATCTTGGTGGAGGGCAGCTTCGCCTTCGGGTTCAGCTTCTTGACGGCCTCGTCGTCCCAGGTCTTGATCTTGCCGTCGAAGATCTTGGCGAGGGTCGAGGCGTCCAGGACGAGGTTGTCGACGCCCGGGACGTTGTACGCGACGGCGATCGGGCCGCCGACCATCGGCAGGTCGATGCCCTGGCCGCCCTTGCAGACCTTCTTGGAGGCGGCGACCTCTTCGGGCTTCAGGGCGGAGTCGGAGCCCGCGAAGGCGACCTGGCCCTGGTTGAAGGCGGTGATGCCGGCGCCGGAGCCCTCCGGCTTGTAGTTGATCTGCACGCCCTTGCACTCGGCCGTGTACGCCTTGACCCACGCCTGGATGGCGTTGGCCTGGGCGGACGAGCCGTTGGCCAGGAGCTGGCCCTTGGCGTCGTCGCACTTGATGTTGCCGGCCTTGGCCGAGGCGCCGCCGCTGCCGCCAGTGCCGCTGCTGGTGTCGTCGGAGCCGCACGCCGTGAGGGCCAGGGCGCCGGAGACGGCGATGGCGCCGAGGGAGAGGGCGCGGAGCCGGTTCTTGCGCTGAAGCTTCACTTCGGGAGTTCCTTCCGGGAGCCGCCGGCTTGGGGGTGCGGCGTGCAGGTTGATGCCTTGATGCCTTGCGTGAAGACCTCTCCGACGCCTTGCGTGAAGACCTCTTCGGTGTCTTGTAAGGCCGAAATTAGGCATGCGAAATGAAGCAGCCGATGGGCATGAGTGAACGGCGGGTGAACCTACGCGGACGTCGTGGTGAGGTCACGGAACGCTTACGGCCGGGGCACGGAGCAGTTTCGGGAGCCTGGTGACGCGGGGGTCACAGGAGGTGCAGGGCGTCCAGGAGCGCATCGACGAGCTGCTTGTCGCGGTCCTGGGTGAGGCGGTGGCGGGCCGCGGTGGGGGAGAGCCACAGAAGGCGGTCGACCTCGTCGTTCGCGGTGAAGCGGCCGCCGGTCGCCTCGGCCGCCCAGTAGTGGACCCGCTTGGGGCGGCCGCTCGCCACATAGCGGACCGTGGGCAGCGGGGCGCCGGGCGCGCAGGTGTGCCCGGTCTCCTCCTCGACCTCGCGCAGCGCCCCGTGGAGCGGGGACTCGCCGCGCTTCAACTTGCCCTTGGGGTGCGACCATTCACCGTATCATCGCTGACCGCAGGGCATTTAGGGTCGATGCGTGATCGACACACGGAACCCCGCGCGGCCATCCAAGACGTTCTCCCGCACCTACGTTGCCCCCGCCCTCCAGGCGCACCTGGACGAGGGCGGCACCGTTGAGGACTGGCTCAACGGGCGGGTCCCTCTGATCTCTTACGCGCGTATCTCCGCCGATCGCTTGAAGGGCGACGGAATCGGTGTTGGGCGTCAGCACAAGAACAACGCCAGGAGTGCCGAGCGGCATGGCTGTGTGGTCGTCCTGCACTACGAGGACAACAACATCACTGCTGCCAAGCGCGAGGTAAAGCGTCCTGCGTTCATTCAGATGTGCCGGGACATCACGCATGGGAAGGAAGAGGAGACCGGTGTGCCGGTCAGGGGCTGTGTGGCCGTCGAGCGGGAGCGGGTCTACCGCCTGCCTCGTGACTTCATAGCTTTCCAGGATGCGCTTGTCATGGTCAGTGATGATGCCGGCGATGGGGTTTTCATCGAGGACAAGAGTCTTCTGGATCTCGTCAACGACGACGGAACGATCATCGCGGGTCTGGTCACTTCAGGGACCGGGGAGGCTGAGGTAAGGAAGATCCGCAAGCGCACTGTGCGGAATGCCGCCGACAGGGCAGAGGAAGGCAAGACCTACGGCGGACCCCGCCGGTTCGGTTGGTTGGGGGCGTGCAAGGACCCCTACCGGCTTGGGAACAAGCACAAGAACGCAGATGAATGGCCCCACTTGATCGACATGATCAAAGCGCGCTACGCCGGTAGGTCATGGCGTGCCATCACGGGGGAGATCAATAAGAGGGAGGTTCGGACGGCGCGCGGTGGTCGGTGGACGGAGCAGGGGGTCAAGGCACTTGTCACCAACCCCGCGTGGTGGGGTGGCCGTGTCCTCAACGGTGAGGTCGTGACGGATCGTAAGACCGGTGAGCCGGTGATCGGCGACTGGGATCATGCCACCGAGGAGACCGATGGCGTTGGGTACGAGACGTGGAAGAGCATCATGACCGGCGTCAAAGCGAACCGATTGCATCGGGGGATGAGGCGCGATGCGGAAGTGCCGCACCCTGAAGACGAGTTGCGCACGCGGGGGTACCTGTTCTCCGGGACGCTTCGATGCGGTCGCATCAATGACTTCGAAGAGGTCTGCTACTCGAAGCTGTCGGGGAACAAGGCTTCAGGTAAGAACGCGAAGTACGGGGACTACTACCGTTGTGGAGACGCCAATTGCAAGGGTGTCGGTCGTCGGGTCGACCCGGTCGACCGGTACCTCGAGGAACTCCTGTTGGCGTACCTGGACAAGCACTTCACGGGCACCAAGGTGGAGACGATTCCGTGGCGCGGCAAGGACAAGATCGCCGGTCTGCGGAAGCAGCGTCGGGACATCAAGGACTCGGTTGCCTCGGGGCAGGCTGACTGGAGTGACGTGCACGACCTGATTACGCGTCTCAACCGCAACATCCAAGCTCTGGAGCAGGAAGAGAAGGACCACCTCGTAGCCGAGCGGAAGAGGAACCTGCTTCGAGGGTGGAGCCGAGAGAAGTGGGGGCAGATGGAGCTGGAGGAGAAGCGAGAGGTGATCGCGCAGGTCTTCACGTCGGTCGTCGTCATGCCAGTTCCCAAGGGGGTCAGTGACAAGGCTCCGTTCGATCCCACTTTGTTGAAGGTGTCGTGGCGTAAGGAGAAGAAGGCTGCTCAGATCGTGGACGGGCAGGCGGCTATGACTCTGGATCAAGGCCAAACAGATGAGATAGTGCGAGCTTCTGCCTAGGGCCCGGGGCGGGGGCTGAAGCCAGTTCTTGATTCACCCAATCCTCTATGGACATCGTCGCTTGACCTTGCCAGGTTACTGGCGCGGCTTCATCACCCGCGCCGCCCAACTCGGCGCCGACCAGGCCACGGGCCGCTTCCGTCAGGTCGACTCGATCAACACCCGCAGCCGTGAGCGCATGGTCGGCCTCGCCCGCGAACAGCTGGACGGCAACCTCGGCGGCAAACGGATCACCATCTGGGGTGCCGCCTTCAAGCCCGAGACCGACGACATCCGCGACTCACCGGCCCTCGCCGTCGCCCAACGCCTCCACGAGCTCGGCGCCACGGTCACCGTCACCGACCCCCAAGCCCTCGACAACGCCCGCAAACTCCACCCCGAACTCGACTACACCGACGACCCGATCGCCGCCGTCCAGGACGCCGACCTCCTCCTGCACCTGACCGAATGGCCGCAGTACTCCCACATCGACCCGCACCGCCTCGCCGCCCGCCCCGCGACCCCGCGCGTCATCGACGGCCGCGGCACCCTCAACGCCGACTCCTGGCGGGACGCCGGATGGAGCTACCGAGCCCTCGGCCGCCCCTGAACCCCGGACCACCATCGCAGGCCCGGACCGGGAACTCACCTGGTCACGGGCCTGCTGCCGTCCTCGAGGTATGGGCAGCGGGACCGAGGAGACCAGGCAGCCGACATCGGCCTGAGGGGCCGGGAACGTGAGGCTGCACGGGGGGTGCGTTAGCTGATCGTTATCTACAGTGCTGTAGAAGTTACGCTATGGCCATAGCGGTGTAATTCGGGCAATGTTGGAGGTTATTTCTGCGTTAACCAGACATATCCCCCACCCCTTCTTCGCCTTGATCGGCTCGAAAGCATCTGTCTATCGTCTCGGCGTCGCCCTCGTCCGGGCGTATGGGGATGAAGCCTGATGTGTCACCACCAATGGGGATTGGCGTGACTCGCTTACAGGGCTTCATGAAGAAGGTTTCTTACAGGGGGGCTTGTCGCGTGCGCGCCACACTTCTTTCCAGGCCAGTCGCTGCACTGGGTTTGACCTCCGTGCTCCTCTTGGGAGGGAGCGCCATACCGGCGTCGGCCGCCACCGTGGAACGGCCGACGGCCCCTGCCTCCGCCGTGCAGACCGGTGTCGAGGAGAACTGGAGGCAGTCCGCCCTCGCCTACGCCGACGCGCACTGGGACTGGACTGCCTGGAATGACAGCACTCCCGTGGCCGATGGGGATTTTCAACCCAAGTTCCAGTGCGCGGAGTTCGTTGCCAGGGCGCTCGCCGCCGGCGGGCTCGTTCCGGGCCTTGCCCCGGACGATCCGCAGGACGCGTATTACCACTACCGTGCGCCCAACGGGAAGGAGTACAACCTCCTTCTCATCTCCGATGTACGCGGGTATCTCAGCATCCACGACTTCCTCATGGACTTCGGGCTGGGGAAGGACCTCGGAGACGTTCCCGAGCAGGCACAGCCCGGCGACCTCGTCGTCACCCACGCCCCCGGGTACACCAACAAGCTGCACACCGGGATGGTGGCCCAGGCCGCACTCGACGGCGAGGAACCGCTCGTCATCGCGCACAACAAGGCTCGCTACCGGCACGGTTACCACCACTTCGGGGTGGCTGGCCCGGCGAGTGTCATACGTATCGAGCCCAGGGTCGCCACCCGCATGAAGGCGGTACAGCAACCTGCCGCCAATCCACTGCTCACCCGCACCCACGCGGATCCGAGCGCCGCGCTGTAGCCCCACCACAGATGTCCGTACGCGCTCCACGCGTTACGGGAGCGAGCGTGCACGTGCCGCTCACAGAAGAAAGAGAACCCCGTGGCGGTCGCACGCCACGGGGTGACGGAACTCGATTTCCCACCTCTGACAAAGGACAGTCAATGAGCGCCAAGCGCATCATAACCAAGGCATCACTCGTCGCAGCGGGAGCTGCCACCCTGGTCGGGGTCGCCGTTTCCCCCGCGGCAGCGGGGTCCAAGTGGCACGCGATCTCCGGTGTCGTGTACTCCGGTGGCGCGTGGTACCAGTCGAACAACGAGCGGACCGTCACCAACAACAGCAAGCAAAACATCGACGCGAAGTTCACCGAGCTGCCCAAGGGCGGCCTCTCGTTCAAGCTGGTCGGCAAGAGCAACAACACGCTCGGGTCGGTCAAGCACTGGGGCAAGACCGAGACCGACCAGAAGCAGCGTCTGTGGAGCAAGGCCAAGAACAAGTCCAAGTTCTACACCATGTTCAAGTCGCAGAACGGGTGCAGGGGCTGCTCTCCGTACGAGTTCAAGGGCAGCCTGTGGCACTGATGCCGTCGGCATCGGGCAGCTCGGCAGCTGACGAGTAACAGCACCTGAATCACCTCCGGTGTGCGGCAGACCTTGTGGTGTCTGCCGCACACCGGTGGCCCTGCCATGTCTGGGCCGGATCAAGAGAGCAGCATGAGAACAACGCGACTTCTGGCAGCCACATCGACGGTGCTGCTCCTGTCTTTGGGCAGTGCCGCGTGCGGCGGATCGTCCGACGGGGACACTCCAAAGGACGCGCTGACGGCGAAGCAGACCATCGCCGAGTACCGTCACGAGACCTCCAAACTCACGCTGGCTCCGGGCTGGAAGTGGGCGCCGGGGTCCACGTTCTTCAAGGAGAAGTCGGAGGAGGACGGGGCCCCGATCGTGTACGAGCGCGGCTCCGGAGTGAGCCGTGCCGGGGGGTACTGGTACTGCTCATGGATCTCCCGTGTCGTGTCCTCGGACCTCACCGAAGAGCAGCGTTCCGCGGCTCTGAAGAAGGCGCTGGGAGTTCGGAAGACGGGCTACTTCAAGCAGGCCCACCCCTCAACCAAGTCGTCGATCAACGATGCCTTGGACAAGGCGGAACTCGGCGACGTCTCTGAAGTTCAGCAAGACTTCGACCTCAACTGCCCCTCCAAGTCGGCAGGTTGATGCGGTGACGATCCAGCGCACCGCCTCCCGGCGCGCCGCCGTGGGCGTACTCGTTGCCCTGCTAGCCGGCACGAGCGCGGCTTGCTCCACCGCGGACAGCACAGGGGCACGGGCACACCAACAGTCCGGGAGCGAGGAGTCCGCCACTGCCACCCGGGGGCTGATCACCAAGGTGGTCACCGTCGACGCCACCGTGCGTGCCCGGGCCACTGCCGAACTCACCTCTCCTGACGCCGGGACCGTGACCGCGGTCAGCGCACAGGGTGTCCGCCTCCGCCCGGACGGCGAGGGAGCGGAGCGCACGGTGGAGGTGCCCTCCGGGGCGCGGCTCGACCGGCATCTGGTCGCTGTCGGCGACCGTGTTCCGGCCAACTACCCGCTCGCCTCCGTCAAAGTGAAGAGCTTCGCCCTGGTGGCGCCCCTCGACAAGGCTTCGCTGTACCGGCTCTACACCTCGCCGCTCTCCGCCAAGGGGCAGATCACCAAGGGCCCCGGCCCCTTCGACTGCCCGCTCGCCAACCGCGTACCCACCTCAGCAGCCACCGGCGACGGCGAGGCCGAGGCCGTCTGTCTCGTTCCCTCAGACCTCAAGGTGTACGCAGGGATGCCCGCCGTCATGGCACTTCGGACGAAGACCGTGAAGGACGCTGTGCTGCTGCCCGTCGAAGCCGTTGCCGGGACCGCCGAGAAGGGCCGGGTGACCGTGCTCGGCAAGGACGGCAAGACACAAGAGCGGCCGGTCAAACTCGGTGTCAGCGACGGGACCCGGGTACAGGTGGTATCCGGCGTACGGGAAGGCGAACGCGTACGCGTTCCAGGACCCGACCTCGTCAGCGGAGCTGCAGGGTGAGTCTCATCGAGCTGACGGACGTGGGAAAGACCGTCACCCCGCGCCGTGGCACGCCGATGCCGGTACTGCGCGACGTGAACCTGAAGATCGACACGGGAGAACGCGTCGCCGTACTCGGCAGGTCGGGTTCCGGGAAGAGCACCCTCCTGTCGCTGCTCGGCCTGCTAGACACCCCGTCCTCGGGCACCTACCGGCTCGATGGACAGGACGTGCACGCCTTGCCGCCCCGCCGCCTCGACCAACTACGCGGCCACGCCTTCGGCTTCGTCTTCCAGCGGTTCTGCCTCATGGATCACCTCACCGCGCAGGAGAACGTCGAGGCCGCCGCACTGCACCGGGGCGAAGCCCGACGCAAGCGCAGCAGGCGAGCCCGCAAAGCCCTGGAAAGGGTCGGCCTGGCCGACCGCGTCACGCATCGGCCAGGCCAGCTGTCCGGCGGAGAACAGCAGCGCGTCGCTCTGGCCCGGGCCCTTGCCGGTGAGCCCTCCGTGCTCCTGGCCGACGAGCCCACCGGTGCGCTCGACGAAGACACCGGGGCCATGGTGATGAAGCAACTGCACGACCTCGTAAGCGAGCGGAACCTCACACTGATCGTCGTCACGCACGATCCCGTCATCGCGGCCGACTTCAGCAGGACGATCGTGCTCGACCACGGGCAGGTGACAGCCACATGAAGCGCGTGACCTTCCGCTCCTCCCTGCTCATCGCCTGGCAAGGCGTACGCCGCCGGCCCCTGCGCAACGCACTGACCGCCCTGAGCCTCCTGGTCGGCGTCGTGAGCATCGTGCTGATCCAAGGCGCCGGTGACACCATGCGCGAGGCCATCGTGCGCGACGCGCTGCTCTCCCACGGACCCAAGCCAACCCTGCTCGTCTCCCTCGACAAGACACACGACCCCCGTCAGACCGCCGCATGGTGGAAGCACCAACTGACCACCACAACACGGGAATCCGACGGCACCGCCTCGGTCATGGTGCAGCTGTCGGACGCCGAGGTGTACAGCGGCGGAAGCAGGGCTGGAAGCATGGACGTCATCGCCACTGACGCCGATATGCGTTCTATCCGACCTTTCCCCGTACTGCACGGCCGATGGTTCGAAGAGCCGTCACTCACCCCTCAGTTCGTCGTCAACAAGGCAGCCTGGGAACACGGCGAGTGGTCCTCCGGCCCGTCGGGAACGGTGGAGCTGGGGACAGAGGGCTCGTACGAGCGGACGCGCATGCGCCTCGTCGGCGTCGTCGACGACGCGAGCAGCGAGCCGCAGGCGTACGTCAACCTGGCCGACAACGGCACCGCCTGGCGCTCCGCACTCTTCGACGGCCATCCGTCGATGATCGTGCTGCACTCCCCCACCCTGGACGAGACCGGCCTGCGGTCCCGCGTCACCGATCTGGCCACACGCGCCGAACGCACCGGTGAGATACGGGAGATCAACCGGATCGACCAGATCGACACGTTCACCGAGCAGCTGCAGACCAACCGGAAGCTCTTCCTCGGCATCGCCGCCCTGAGTCTTGTGGTGGGAAGCCTGGGAATCCTCAACGTCGGCCTTGCCACGTTGCGCGAGCGCGCCGACGAGCTGTCCTTGCGCCGTTCCTTCGGAGCGAGCCGGACCCAGGTGCTCACAATCATGATCCTCGAGTCCCAGATCGTCGCGCTGGCCGCAGCAGCCATGGCAGTGGGGCTCGCGGCAGCAGGAGTTCCCGCCGTGCTGTCCCGGATCGGCTCGGAACACACCCTGAACACGGCCGGCGTCCCGGTCACCGCCGCGCTCCTGGGCGTCGCGGCATCATCCACAGCCGCCTTCCTCGGCGCGCTGGCACCCGCCCTGCGTACAGCCCGGGTGCCGATCGCCTCGATCATGCGCTGAGAGAGCAGCACGGCAGAAGGAAGGGCGGGCCGAGCATCCAGCGGGGCCGGGTCCGCAACGTGGACCGTCCCCGTACCACCGCCTCAGACTTCGGGTTCTCCCGCTGCGTTTCCCTGGAGTTGCTCCCGCGGCCCGAGATCAACACTCTCTGTGTCAGGGCAGATGTGCCAGCAGCAGTTCGGTGAGAGGCCCAGGGGTGCGCAGGGGCAGGTAGTGGTCGGCGTTCGGGATCACCTGCCCGCGGGCGGTAGGAATGTCGGTGACGAGCCGTTTCGCGATCACGCCGATCTCGGGGTGATCGCGGTCGCCGTGGATGACCAGCGTCGGCGCGGTGATTTCGCCGAGACGTGCCTCCGCGTTGCGGCTCAGCGAAGGCATGGAGAGTTCCTCGCTCACGATGCGCCGGTGCGCGTTCTCGGACACCATCGCTTCGATCAGCTCTCCTCCAGGTGCGGTGCGGCCCATGGGCGCCCAGATCGACAGCTCAAGCCGGGCCAACGCCACCGCGTCCCGCTCGCGACGAGCCGCGGCATACGCCAGCGAATCAGAATCGTCCGGCCAGATGTGTCCACCGACAGAGGCGCCGACCAAGCCCAACGCCTCGACCCGACCGGGATGCGCCAGGGCGAATTCCACAGCGGTCTCCCCGCCCATACTCAGGCCGACCAACGCAGCCCGGCGGAGGCCGAAGTAGTCGAGCACAGCCCGCAGATCTTCAACATCGCTGAACGACTGCTCCGGGGCCGCGGAGCGACCCAGCCCGCGGGCATCGAATCGGATCACCTGATGGTGCCGGGCCAGCTCCGGAGCGACGGCATCCCACAGGCGAGAGTCCATGCCGGCACCGTGCAACAGCACCACCGGGCTGCCAGAGCCGCTGCGCTCCGCCCACAGCCAGCCGACCCCATGAGCAGGAACGCGGACTTCGCCCGAGGGCATGGCAGTTGGGCCGGTGCTTGACTTCATGCCGCGATCATCCCAGAGCCCGCCGCAGACGCGGCTACGCCAATCGCCCTGAGGCATGCACCCCGCGACGACACAGACGAAGCGAGACCCGCACCAGGCCCCTGCCCGCCTCACACGGGTCCCCCTCCGCCAAGCCCTACGCAGCCTCAGCGGGCTGCACGCCATCGAAGAGAGCGGACAGAATCCCCCGCTGCTCCGAACTCGGCTCAGGCGCCGACTCCAGTTCCGCAGCGATCCAACCGTCCACACTGACCTTGGCGGGGCCGTCCCAACGGCACTCTGCCTGCCCTGCCATCACCACACCTCCCCAGCCGCATGAAGAGTCCCCAGCAGAGCGTCGAGCAGCTCCTTGTCCCGCTGCTGAGTCAGCCTGTCCCGAGCAGCCATGGGGGAGAGCCACACAAGCCGGGACACCTCCCTGTTCGGCACGAACACGCCGCCCGTAGCCTCCGCCGCCCAATAGCGGACCTCCTTGGGGCGACCCTCGACCCGATAACGGACGGTGGGCAGTTCCGGGCCCAGCTCGCACGTCATCCCCGTCTCTTCCAGGACCTCGCGCAGCGCGCCTGCGCGAGCGTCCTCGCCGCGCTTCAGCTTGCCTTTCGGGTGGGACCAGTCTGCCCACTTCGGTCGATACACCAGGGCAAGCTCGATGCCGTCGCCGGAGGACGAGCGGCGCCAGAGAAGGCAGCCCGCCGCGAGGATCAGTGAGTCAGTCATGGCGAAGCTCCTCGCTAAAACCGTCCCTGACCTGCAGTTTCCTTGATCGTTGTTTGTGGTCATACAGGTCGTCGTACTTCGGCCGGTGCACCAGGCAGATCTCAAGCTCTCCGTCGACGGGCGAACGGCGCCACAGGACGCAGCCCGCCGCTTCGATCACTTCGTCCGGGGCGCGCCTCATCGCGTGCTCACCGCCTCCCTCATCCAGGCCCGCTGGAACGCGTAGCGGGCCGCCTCCACCTCGTGCCGCTGATCGGCGTGCAGCACTCCCAGGGCGTACGCGGTCGCCGGGGCGATGCGCGGGGTGCGGGCGGCGGCGGCCGCGGCCGAAGCGGCGTCCGCGGCCTCCCGGTGGCGGTTCAGGGCGTGCCCCGCCTCCTCCAGGCGGAGGTCGGGGGACACGTCCGGGCCGAGCAGCACCTCTTGGGCGTAGCGGTGCAGGCGCAGCAGTGAGCGGACCTTCAGCCAGGGGGTGTCCTGGGCCTCGGGCGCGGTGTGGGCGGCGAGGCCGTGGACCAGGGCCTCCGCGTTGTACGGGTGTCCCGCCTGGCCCAGCGGGAGGGCGGCGACGGCCTCGGTGAGCTGGGCCTCGGCCTGCCCGGCGAGGGGCTTCAGCTCTTCCGGTCCGTTGCTCAGCGGGACCTCGCTCGCCAGCACCGCGACGTTGTCCGCGACGGCGTGGAAGCGGGAGGAGCCGAAGGCTTGGAGGGCGGTGGAGTGGGCCCGGGTCCGGGCGAGGGTGAGCTGGCGTTCCAGCAGGGCCGCGGCCTTGGCTGCGCCTACCGTCAGGCCGGTCGCCGGGGTGTCGGCGGCCGCCTTCCTGGACAGCGGGGCCGCACCGGGAGCGGGCACCCGCGACGCCCCCGACAAGCGGTGCAGCGCCTCCAGCAGGCGTGCGAGCCGCGTCCCGTACGCGTGTTCCTGCGCCAACGTCCCCGACAGCCACGCCAGTTCGGGGCGGAGCGACGCCGACCAGTCGGGGTCGAGCAGCGGGCGGAAGGTGTGCAGGGTGGCGCCGATGCGGCGGGCCGCGCGGCGCAGGGAGCGGGCCGCCGCCAGGGACTCCTCGGCGCCCTGCGCGTCCGTCGTGGACTCGCGGTGCAGCCGCAGTGAGCGGAGGAACTCCGTGGCCTGTCCCTGGAGGTAGACCGACAGGGCCTCGGCCGCCGCGAGATCGGCCGCCGGGCAGGCGGCACCGGAGCGGCTCGGGTCGGGGCCGACCGGGCCGGAGCCGACCGGGCCGGAGCCGACCGGGCTGGAGCTGCCCGGACCGGGGCCGACCGGACCGGGGCCGACCGGGCCGGAGCCGACCGGACCGTTGGCCCCGTTGGCCCCGTTCGCCCCGGCAGCCCCGGTCATCCCGGTCGTCCCGGTCGTCCCAGGGGTCTCGTCAAGGTGTTGCTGTGCCACGCCGGCGCCTCCGGGCGTCTATGAGCATCTCCTGTACGTTCCGCAGGGGCTGGCCTTCGGGGTCCGTGGAGTGCCGGGTCCAGTTGCCGTCGGCCCCCAGGTGCCAGGAGGCGGTGGTGTCCGACATGCCGGTCTCCAGGAGCCGGTTGAGGGCCGCCCGGTGGGCCGGGTCGGTGACCCGGACCAGTGCCTCGATCCTGCGGTCGAGGTTGCGGTGCATCATGTCGGCGCTGCCGATCCACACCTCCGGTTCGCCGCCGTTGCCGAAGGCGAAGACGCGCGAGTGCTCCAGGAACCGGCCGAGCACCGACCGCACCCGGATGTTCTCCGAGAGCCCCTCGACCCCGGGCCGCACCGCGCAGATCCCGCGCACCCACACGTCCACCTCGACCCCGGCCTGCGAGGCCCGGTAGAGGGAGTCCACGACGGCCTCGTCCACCATCGAGTTGACCTTGATGCGGACGTAGGCGGGGCGGCCCGCGCGGTGGTGCTGTATCTCCTTCTGGATGCGCGAGACGAGGCCGTCGCGCAGGGACTTGGGGGCGACGAGCAGTCGCCGGTAGGTCTCACGCCGTGAGTAGCCGGAGAGCCGGTTGAAGAGGTCGGAGAGGTCCGCGCCGACCTCGGCGTTGGCGGTGAGCAGCCCCAGGTCCTCGTACAGCCGGGCCGTCTTGGGGTGGTAGTTGCCGGTGCCGACGTGCGAGTAGCGGACCAGCTTCTCGCCCTCCTGGCGGACCACGAGCGACAGCTTGCAGTGCGTCTTCAGGCCGACGAGCCCGTAGACGACGTGGCAGCCCGCCTCCTCCAGCTTCCGCGCCCACTTGATGTTGGCCTGCTCGTCGAAGCGGGCCTTGATCTCGACGAGGACGAGGACCTGCTTGCCCGACTCGGCGGCGTCGATCAGGGCGTCCACTATCGGGGAGTCGCCCGAGGTCCGGTACAGGGTCTGCTTGATGGCGAGGACGTCCGGGTCGCCCGCCGCCTGCTCCAGGAACGCCTGGACGGAGGTGGAGAAGGAGTCGTACGGGTGGTGCAGGAGGACGTCCCGCTCCTTCAGCGCCGCGAAGATGTCGGGCGCGGACGCCGACTCCACCTCGGCCAGGTCGCGGTGGGTGCCCGCGATGAACTTGGGGTACTTCAGCTCGGGCCGGTCCAGCGAGGCGATGCTGAAGAGGCCCGTGAGGTCGAGCGGGCCCGGCAGCGGATAGACCTCGGCCTCGCTGATCTTCAGCTCGCGGACGAGGAGTTCGAGGATGTTGGGGTCGATGGACTCCTCGACCTCCAGGCGCACCGGCGGCCCGAAGCGGCGCCGCATGAGCTCCTTCTCCAGGGCCTGGAGGAGGTTCTCGGCGTCGTCCTCCTCCACCTCCAGGTCCTCGTTCCGGGTGAGCCGGAACATGTGGTGCTCCTCGATCTCCATGCCGGGGAAGAGCTCGCCGAGGTGCGCGGGCGCGGCGATGACGTCCTCGATGGGCACGTACCGCTGCGGCGACGCCTCCAGGAAGCGGGAGAGCAGCGGCGGCACCTTCACACGGGCGAAGTGACGGTGCCCGGAGACCGGGTTGCGCACGACGACCGCGAGGTTGAGCGAGAGCCCCGAGATGTACGGGAAGGGGTGCGCCGGGTCGACGGCCAGCGGTGTGAGCACGGGGAAGATCTGCTGCCGGAAGAGCGTGAAGAGCCGGGACTGCTCCTTCTCGGTCAGCTCGTTCCAGCGGACCAGGTGGATGCCCTCGTCGGCGAGGCCGGGGGCGACGTCCTCCTGGTAGCAGGCGGCGTGCCGGGCCATGAGCTCACGGGACCGGTTCCAGATGAGTTCCAGGACCTCGCGGGGCTGGAGGCCGGAGGCGGACCGGGTGGCGACGCCGGTCGCGATGCGCCGCTTCAGACCGGCCACCCGGACCATGAAGAACTCGTCCAGGTTCGACGCGAAGATCGCCAGGAAGTTCGCCCGCTCCAGGAGGGGCGTGGTGGGGTCCTCGGCGAGCTCCAGCACCCGCTCGTTGAAGGCGAGCCAGCTGCGCTCCCGGTCCAGGAACCGCCCCTGCGGAAGCTCGGCACCGTCGTGCCCCAGCTGACCGTCCTCGTCATACGCGTCCAGGTCGCCGTCGAGCTCGGGATCCAGGTCCGAGACGGTGGCCGCCACCGTGTGCGGCCGGTGCGCCGCGATGGAACCCACCGAGGGCTGGACGTGCTGTACCTGGCTGCTCTGCGCGTTCGGCTGGCTCATGACCCCATTCTTCCGCGCGGGCACGCCGGTGAGCGCGTCGGAGAGCGCGGGAGTGAGGACGAGCGGGAGGCGGAGCCTCCCGTTCTGCGGCGGTACCGGAGGAAGGCCCTCGGCGGGGTCGGGCGCTGCGGGCTGCATTGAGTGAGCGTCGCAAGCCTGTCTGAATCGTCGGTTACGGCGACATGACGTGCGGGACATCTGGGGGCGACTCCCGGACGTCTACACGCCCGGGAGCCGCCGTCCAGGTCAGGCGGTACGGCGCCGCAGCACCCGGAAGGCCGCGTATGCCGCGAGGGCGGCGAGGGCCAGGACGATGCCGGTCTCCATGAACTGGATGTACCAGAAGTGGGAGCGGGGGTGGTAGTCCGCGTATGCCCGTACGGGGGCGTTGTCTGCGGGGCAGTGGAAGCCGGGCTGGGGCTTGGGCAGGCACTCTTCGGGCTGGAAGCGCTGGCCGGCGGCGTTCTCCACCCCTGACTCCGTGATGAACACGTCCCTGACGGGAGGGGCGATACTCAGGGTCGAGGGTTCCTTGGAGGTTTCCTTCACGGTGAATGTCTGAACCGGCAGCAGGCTCCAGCGCACGCTGCTGAGACCGAAGAGCACCGCGCCGGTGACCGCGCCGCTCAGGGCCATGGCGGGCACGACCCGGCGCACCATCAGCCCGGCCAGCGCGCCGACGGCCACCGCGAGCAGGCCGTACGCGACGAGGGCGGGCCCCGTCGCCTCGTACACTCCCCGGTCCGACCACTGCAGCACCTCGTTGTACGGGTCCTTGAAGGAGCTGAGCCGGAAGGCCCCCATGAAGGCGAGGGTCACGGCCGACGTCAGCAGGGCGGCCACGCCCAGCTTCGCGGTGAGCCAGAGCGTGGGCGATACCGACTGGGACCAGGCGAGGAGATGAGTGCGGGACTCCAGCTCGCGGCCGATCACGGGTCCGGCCACGAAGGCGCCGAGCAGGAGCGGCAGGAACAGCAGCACCTTGGAGTCGACGAGGGATGTGTTGGAGAACCACTGGTAGGCGCTGTCATAGCCCGAGCAGGCAACCGAGCCGTCGCTTTCGCAGTCCTGTCCGCCGCCGACGGAGTTCACCCAGCTCCGCAGTCCGCCGAGCAGCACGGCTGACGCGGCGGCGAGGGCGAGTCCGGTCCACAGGGCCGTTCGGTGCAGGCGCAGGGCGATCCAGGCGGAGCCGCGCAGGGCGAGGAGGTTCATGCCGTCACCACCCCGTTCTCACGCGGGAGTGCCGAGCTCGGGGTGAGCAGGGCGGGGGCCTCGGGGCACCGCAGATAGGTGAGCACCAGCTCCTCCAGGGAGGGCTCGATGATCTCCCAACGCCCCTGGTTCGGGGGTTTGTTGAGGTCTCCCGGCGGGCCGTCGGGTCGGATCAGCGCGCTCAGCCCCCGCCCCGTCGCCCGCGACTCGACGACGGTGTGCCGCGCCAGGTCGGCGAGCGGGCCCGGCCCGGTCACCAGGGCGTGCGCGTTGACCAGGTCGTCGATGCCGCCGCCGAGCAGGATCCGGCCGCCGGAGACGAGGAGCAAGTAGTCGCAGGAGTCCGCGAGTTCGCCGAGGATGTGCGAGGACATCACGACGGTCGTGCCGTGCCGCGCGGCCTCCGCCAGCAGCGCGCCCATGAGCCGGCGCCGGGCGAGCGGGTCCAGGTCGGCCATCGGCTCGTCCAGGAGCAGGAGTTCGGCCTTCTTGCCGAGCGCGAGGGCGAGGGCCACGAGGGTCCGGTGGCCGCCGGAGAGGGCGCGGACCCGGGTGTCCGGGTCGAGGTCGCCGCCCCGGATCACGCCCTCGGCGACGCTCATGTCCCAGTTGTCCGGGTTGAGTTCGGCGCCGAGACGGAGGGTCTCCGCGATGGTGAGCTGAGGGTAGAGCGGCTTGTCCTGGGCGACGTACGCGATGTGGCGGCGGGCGTGCGCCGGGGTGGTGCCGAGGGTGCTGAGGGTTCCCTCGGTGGGGCGGAGCCGACCGGACACGAGGCCCAACAGGGTGGACTTTCCCGACCCGTTGGGGCCGACGAGAGCGCAGATGCGGCCCAGCGGTAACCGGAAGGAACAGTCCTCCAGGGCGTTGGTGCGGCGGCGTCCGTACCTCTTGCTGAGGCCGGCCGCCTCGATGGCGGTGTGGCTCATGCGTGGTCCCCCTTTGGATCCCCCGATGTGAACTACTCGTCCCGCTTGCTGACGTGCTCGTTGCCGAACTGCTCCGTGCCGGAAGGGTCGTTGCCGAACTGCTCGTCCAGGACCGCCGCGAACAGCGCGGCCACGTCGTCCTTCTCCAGGCCCGCCGCCCGCGCCCGCTGGGCCCAGGCGGCGAGTTCCCCCCGCAGCGGCGAGTCCGCCGGTGCGCTGCCCAGCGTCCGGCGCACGAAGGTGCCGAGCCCGCGGCGGGCCTCGACCAGGCCGTCCCGCTCCAGCTCCCGGTACGCCTTCAGGACCGTGTTGGGGTTGATGGCCGTGGCCTCGACCACCTCGCGGGCCGTGGGCAGCCGGTCGCCCGGCGTCAACAGGCCCAGGCGCAGGGCCTGTTGGGTCTGCTGGACGATCTGGAGGTAGGTGGCGACGCCGCTGCGCCGGTCGATGCGGAACTCGATGTCGGGCACGGCCTTACACCACCCTTTCACTAATTGAGTAGTGAAAGGGTGGTGGGATGCGGCCGCGGCTGTCAAGGGGGGTGGTCGAAAGCCGAGTTGAGGGTCTTGTAGCCTCGGCCGCTCAGCATTGACGTGAACACGCGTCAGGCATGTGTTCGTGACATGTGACTTCGTGACATGTGACATGGGGCGACATGTGCCGGAACGCGCGAGATATCGGGGGATTTACCTTGTCCAGTTCCTTCAGCCGCCAGTCGCCCCTCATGAAGGTGGTCGTCCTCGTCATCGCGGCGGCCGTCGCGGGTGTGTGGTGGTACAACAGCCGCGGCAACACCACCGAGGCGGCCAAGAAAGACCCGAGCAACGTCGTGACGGCCGAGGTCGGCGACTGCCTTCAGAACAAGGGGTCGGACGGCGACCCGGACATGCAGAAGGCCGACTGCGACGGCAAGACGGCGGAGTTCAAGGTCGCGAGCAAGTTCGAGGCCGAGTGCAAGCCGGGCCAGTCGCACTACGAGGTGACGCGGCGCGGGCGGACGCAGTACGAGATGTGTCTGACGCCGATCGAGAAGTAGCGCCGGTCGAGAAGCGGCACATGACAACAGAGGGCGCGGAGTTCACCGGAACTCCGCGCCCTCAGCCGTACCGCCGCGCCCTACGACTCCGTCCGGTACATCAGGTCCGTCTCGTGCGTGACGAAGCCGAGGCGCTCGTACACGCTCACCGCCGCCTTGTTGTCCGCGTCCACGTACAGCATCGCCGTCGGCAGCCCCGCCTGTGCCAGGTGCCGCAGGCCGATCGTGGTCAGCGCCTTGCCCAGGCCGCCGCCCTGCGCGCCGGGCCTGACCCCGACCACGTACACCTCGCCGAGGCCCTCGTCGGCGTGCACCTTGGTCCAGTGGAAGCCCGCGATCTCGCCACCGTCCTCCCCGCCGTCCTCCCGTACGGCGAGGAAGAACCCGGCCGGGTCGAACCAGCTCTCCGCCTTGCGGTCGTCGAGGTCGCGCTGGGTGAGGGAGCCCTGTTCGGGGTGGTGGGCGAAGGCTTCCGCGTTCACCGCGAGCCAGGCCGCGTCGTCCTCGCCGGGGACGAACGTGCGGATGGTGATGCCCTCGGGCAGGACCGGGTCCGGCAGGTCGAGGTCGGTCAACGGGCGCCGCATCTGGCGCAGTTCACGGAACAGGCTGAGGCCAAGGACCTGGGCCAGGTGCCGGGCCGCCGAGTGCCCGCCGTGCGCCCACACCCGCAGCCGCCGCCCGGACTCGGCGAGCAGCGCGGTGCCCAGGGCCCGCCCGTGCCCGTGCCCCCGGTGCGCGGGGTGCACCACGAGCTCGGCGGCGGGCGCCTCGATCGGGTCGGTGTCCTCCAGCTGCGCGTAGCCGAGCAGCTCGTCGCCGACGTGCAGCAGCAGATGGCGTACTCCCTCCCTGGCGCCCCCGCGCAGCTGCAGCCGCCCCTGCTCGGAGACCGCCTGCTGGCCGTCGCTCCGGGCGGCGTCCGCGAGCAGCTTCAGGACGGCCTCGGACTGGTCCGGAGCGAGGGCGGCGAGGGTGTCGATGCGGCGCAGGATCGCGGGGGGCTTGTCCGGGGAGGCGGCGGCTGCCGTGGCGTCGTCAGTCATGGGACCGAGGGTACGGCGGAGTGGTCGGCGCCCGGGGAAACCGTGGAGGCTCCGCGGGCGCACTCGGGGGCGGCAGCCTGATGGCAACCGCCCCGTAACCCCGAACCCCCTGTCGCGCTACGCGCGTTGAATCTAGGCTGCGCACGCAGTCCCGTATGCCAGTCCCGTATGCCAGCCCCGTACGCCAGTCCCGTATGGCAGTCATGCCAGCCCACACAGACCCCAGGGGGACATGTGTCAGCCACACCACCGCCGCACCGCCGCAGACTCCGCCCCCGCACCTCGCGCCTGCTGGCCGCCGCGGCCGGGCTCGCCACGGTCGGGGCGCTGGCCGCGGCGCTGCCCGCGAACGCCGACGGCGCCCAGCGCCAGGGTGCCGCCGCGGCGAAGAAGCCCAGCCGCACCGTCGACCTCCAGCTGCTCTCCTTCAACGACTTCCACGGCAACCTCCAGCCCCCGGCCGGCTCCTCGGGCCAGGTCACGGAGAAGCAGCCGGACGGGACGCAGAAGAAGATCGACGCGGGCGGCGTGGAGTACCTCGCGTCGTCCCTGCGCAAGGCCCGCGAGGGCAAGAAGTACAGCGTCACCGCCGCCGCGGGCGACCTCATCGGCGCCAGCCCGCTGCTCTCCGGTCTCTTCCACGACGAGCCCACCGTCGAGGCCATGAACAAGCTGGGCCTGGACGTCACCAGCGTCGGCAACCACGAGTTCGACGAGGGTGCCAAGGAGCTGGCCCGGATCCAGAACGGCGGCTGCCACCCCAAGGACGGCTGTTTCGAGAAGGACAAGAACGGCAAGCCCAAGAAGTTCAAGGGCGCCGACTACCCGTATCTCGCGGCCAACGTCACCTCCGAGAAGACCGGCAAGCCCATCCTCAAGCCCTACACGGTGTGGAAGCACAAGGGCGTGAAGGTCGGCTTCATCGGCGTCACCCTGGAGGGCACGCCCGACATCGTCTCCGCCGACGGCGTCAAGGGCCTGAAGTTCCACGACGAGATCGAGACGGTCAACAAGTACGCAAAGATCCTCGACAAGCAGGGCGTGAAGTCGATCGTCACGCTGATCCACGAGGGCGGCTCCCCGGCCTCGCAGGACTACAACTACGACTGTGACTCCCCGGGCAGCGGCGACGGCATCTCCGGCCCCATCACCGCCATCGCCAAGGGCATCTCGCCGAAGGTCGACGCCCTGGTCACGGGCCACACCCACCAGGCGTACGTCTGCACCATCCCGGACCCCTCGGGCAAGCCCCGCATGGTGACCTCGGCCTCCTCCTACGGGAAGCTCTACACGGACACCACGCTCACGTACGACCGCAGGACCAAGGACATCGTCCGCACCAGCGTGAAGTCCGCGAACCACGTCGTCAGCCGCGAGCAGGCCAAGGCGCCCGACATGACCTCGCTCATCCAGCGCTGGGACAAGCTCGCAGCGCCGGTCGCCAACAAGCCGGTCGGCTACATCTCGGCGGACATCCCGGGGCGCGGCGCCGGTACGCCGGAGGAGCCGCTCGGCGACCTGATCGCGGACGCGCAGCTCGCCCACGCCAAGTCCCTCGACCCCGAGGCCGACCTGGCCCTGATGAACCCGGGCGGGATCCGCTCCGACCTGGTCCACAAGGCGAGCGGCAGCGAGGGCGACGGGGTGGTGACGTACGGGGAAGCCTTCACCGTGCAGCCGTTCAGCAACACCGTGAACCTCGTCGACCTCACCGGGGCGCAGCTCGTCACCGCGCTCAAGCAGCAGGTGAGCGGGGCGAACGAGGCATCCCCGAAGATCCTGCAGATCTCGGACGGGCTGACCTACACGCTCGACATGACCAAGTCCGGCGCGGACCGCGTGGTCACGGACTCGATCAAGCTGGGCGGCAAGGCGATCGATCCGGCGGCCACGTACCGTGTGGCGATGAACTCGTTCCTCGCGGGCGGCGGCGACGGCTTCGCGGAGCTCGGCAAGGGCACGAAGCCGCTGGTCGGTGCCGACGACCTGAAGGCGCTGGGCGACTACCTGACCGCCAACTCCTCGGCGGACAAGCCGATCGCGCCGCCGAAGGCGGACCGGATCACAATTGTCAGGTAGTGGCCGAAACCCTCTCTTACCGGGAGTAGGGCTTGGGGTGGGGTGTGAACGTGTGGTGAGATCGGCCGATGCGTTCCCCCCACCGCATAACCACGAAATCGCTTGATGATGTTCACGAAGTCAATCTCGAAGACACCTTCATAGCGGAACGGCCCTCCAACCCGTACGACGAGTTGGCCGCGCTCGCCCCCAACCCGCTGGACGAGTTCCTGCACGAGGAGCCGGAGAACACCGAGGACGCTCCCTGGGAGCCTCCGAACCACCGCCGCGGCAGCCGCCGCCGCAACCGCTTCGCGGGGCTCCCGCTCGCCGCGAAGGCCCTCGTCGCGGTCCTGGTCGCCGCCGCCTTCCTGGTCCTCGGCGACCGCTGGGCGCAGCTGTACGCCGAGCACAAGGCGGCCGAGAAGCTCAAGGACTCGCTGCACCTGAGCGCCGCGCCCGAGGTCGACATCGAGGGCTTCCCGTTCCTCACCCAGGTCTTCGACCAGCGCTTCGACAAGGTCTCGGTGACGGTCCCCGACGTCGCCGCCGACCGTGTCTCGCTCGCCAAGGTCTCCGCGACCGCCACCGACGTCCGCGTCAACGGCGACGGGCCGACCTCCCTCAAGGGCGCCGTCATCGGCGCGATGCGCGGCGAGGTACTGCTCTCCTTCGAGGACCTCAACCGCGAACTGGGCGCCTCCCAGGTCACGTTCACCGGCCACGGCCGCGACCAGGTCCTCGCCCGCGGCACCCTGCCCGTCGCCGGGCACGACCTGAAGGTGCGCGCCGACGCCCGCATCCAGCGCAACGGCGACCGCGGCATCTCCACCGACATCGGCCGCATGAGCCTCACCGTCGGCGACCTCGCCACCTACCGTCCCGGCACCCGCGAGTCCGAGGGCCTGCACCTCAGCAAGGACTCGGCGAACAGCCTGCTCAAGGAGACGAACAAGGCGAAGAAGCTGCTGTCCGTGCCGGCCGTGGTCAAGCGGCTCGGCCTGTCGGACTCGGTCGTCGAGGGCGCCCTGAACAGCGACGACAAGCTCAACGACCTCGTCGGCTCACCGAAGTTCGTGCACGACGTGATGAAGCTCAACCTCATCGACGTCGCGATGGCCCACCCCTGGCTCCTGGAGAAGCTGGGCCTCGACCCGGCCCTCCTCAAGGGCCTCTCCCAGCTCACCCGCCCCGAGCTCGCCGACCGCCTCACGCTCGCCTTCCAGCTCCCGAAGCTGCCCGGACCGGGCAACGTCGACCTGGAGGACGTGCGCGTGGAGAAGGACGGGATCCGGGTGAACCTGACGGGTTCGGGAATCGGTTTCGGCCACTGAGTGAGACGGTCTTACGGGGCCGGTCTCGCGGGGCCGGTGCCTGAGGCGCCCCCGCTCACGGTGCGTCGGGGGGCGGGGTCGCCGCCCCCGGCAGCCGGACCGTCGCCACCGTCCCGCCGCCGTCCGCCGCGGCCAGCGTCACCTCGCCGCCCGCCTGCCGCACCGTGCGCGCCACGATCGACAGGCCGAGCCCGGAGCCCGGCAGGCTGCGCGCGGACGGCGAGCGCCAGAACCGGTCGAAGACGTGCGGGAGTTCATCGGCGGGGATGCCGGGGCCGTGGTCGCGTACGGTCAGCGACCCGCCCTTGAGGGCGACCTCGACGGCGGTGCCGGGCGGCCCGAACTTCACCGCGTTGTCCAGGATGTTGACGACGGCCCGCTCCAGGGCGGCGGGCTCCGCGCGCACGTACCAGGGCGAGAGGTCCGCCTCGAAGGTCAGCTCGGGCCCGCGCAGCCGCGCCCGCTCCAGGGCCGCGTCCGCGATGTCGTGCAGCCCGATGACTTCGAGCGGCTTGCCGCCCGCGTGCCCGGCGTCCGAGCGGGACAGCTCCTGCAAGTCCCCGATCAGGGAGGCCAGTTCGGTCATCTGCGCCTTCACGGAGGCGAGCAGTGCCTTGCGGTCGTCGGGCGGAATGGCCCGGCCGGTCTCCTCGCTGCGGGCGAGCAGCTCGATGTTGGTGCGCAGGGAGGTGAGCGGCGTACGGAGCTCGTGGCCCGCGTCGGCGATGAGCTGCTGCTGGAGGTCGCGCGAGGAGGCCAGCGCGGAGGTCATCGCGTTGAAGGACCGCGAGAGCCGGGCGATCTCGTCGTCGCTGTCGTCGTCGGTGGGGATGCGGAGGCTCAAGTCCTCGGTGCGGGCGACGTGTTCGACGGCCTGGGTGAGCTGGTCCACGGGGCGGAGTCCGGTGCGGGCGACCCAGAGGCCGGCGGCGCCGGCGCCGAGGACGCCGATGCCGGCGACGGCGGTGAGCAGCCAGGCGAGCTTGTTGAGGGGTTCGTCGATTTCGGAGAGGGGGCGGGAGAGGGAGACCGTGTAGCCGCTGTTCGGGTCCAGTTTCGTCAGCACGCGCACCGGGGTGCCATCATCGGTCTTGCCGTCGTGGATGACCTGGTCCACACGGTGCCGGGCCACGCGCATGTCGCCGTTCTCGATCACGACAGGGGTCGAGTCGCGGGCCACGCACCTCGTCCCGTTCGAGTCGATGACCTGCACGAAAACGGTGGTCGTGCCGGGCGCGGTGGTCCGGGCGTTGGGCACGCGGACGCCGTCGGTGCAGACCGTTGCTGTGTCTTCAATGTAGGCGCGGCTCACAGTGAGACTCCGCAACGAGTCATCCATCTGATCCTGCAACTGCGCCCGCGTCAGCAACCAGCAAGCCACCGCACTGGCAGCGACCGCCACCGCGACAGCCGTGGCCACCAGCAACGCCAAGCGCGAGCGGATCGGCAGCCCGCGGAAGCGCCGTACGAGGCCGCTCACTCGCCGCCCCGCAGCACGTACCCCACGCCCCGCACGGTGTGCACGAGCCGCGGTTCGCCGCCCGCCTCCGTCTTCCTGCGCAGGTACATCACGTACACATCAAGGGAGTTGGAGGACGGCTCGAAGTCGAAGCCCCACACGGCCTTCAGGATCTGCTCGCGGGTCAGGACCTGGCGCGGGTGCGCGAGGAACATCTCAAGGAGCGTGAACTCCGTGCGGGTCAGCTCGACCGTGCGCGGCCCGCGCGTGACCTCGCGGGTCGCCAGGTCCATGCGCAGGTCCGCGAAGGACAGCGTGTCGCCCTCGGCCGCCTGCCCGGCCCCGGCCGCGTACGAGCTGCGCCGCAGCAGCGCACGGATCCGGGCGAACAGCTCGTCCAGCTCAAAGGGTTTGACCAGGTAGTCGTCGGCGCCCGCGTCGAGTCCCGTGACGCGGTCGCCGACGGTGTCCCGCGCGGTCAGCATCAGGATCGGCGTGGTCGAGCCGGTGGCGCGCAGCCGCCGGGCCGCGGTGAGGCCGTCCATGCGGGGCATCTGGATGTCGAGCACGACCAGGTCGGGCTTGTAGTCGGCGGCCTTCTCCAGGGCGTCGGCGCCGTCCACGGCGACCTCCGTCCCGTATCCCTCGAAGGCGAGGCTGCGCTGGAGCGCCTCCCGCACCGCGGGTTCGTCGTCGACGATCAGGATGCGCTGGGGCTCGCGGTCGCGGTCGCCTTCGGGGCTCATGGTCTCTTCGCTCGGCTTTCTCGGATGCGGGGCGGGTACGGGGGCCGGTATCGGCCGGTATCAGCCTCGCACGCGCGCGCGTGGAGCGCGGCGGTTGGCGCCGGTGCGGGGGCGGCCGGTGCCCGGTGCGGCGGCCGCCACCTCGGGGGCCCTGGCGGCGGCCGCCGCACCGTGCAGCTCTTCGGCGACCGCGAGCGGGAGCCCGAGGCCCGCCGGGTCGGTGGCGGGGCGGCCACCCCAGCCGAGGGAGATGGCGAGGGCGTGCCGGACGCGGTTGATGCGGACGCGGTTGAGGGTGAGGGTGGCGGACATGGCGGCCTCCTGCGAGTCGTACGGGGGAGGGGAGCCCGGTGAGCTCCCGGAGCTAGTTCTTGACGCCGTCCCGCAGGTCGGCGAGGTCGGCCTTGACGGTGTTGACCGGGATGGCGAAGCCGAGGCCGACGCTGCCGGAGCCGGATCCGCCGCCGCTCTGCTGGGACGAACTGGGCGAGTACATCGCGGAGTTGATGCCGATGATGTTGCCGTTCATGTCGATGAGGGCGCCGCCGGAGTTGCCCGGGTTGAGCGAGGCGTCGGTCTGCAGCGCCTTGTACGTGGTCTTCGAGGAGCCGGTGTCGCCGTTGAACTGCTCGCCGCCGTACTCGAACGGCCAGCCGCCCCCGCCGCCCTGCTGCTGTTGCTGCTGGCCGCCGTCCGTGGAGACGGTGACGTCGCGGTCGAGCGCGGAGATGATGCCGCTGGTGACGGTGCCGGTCAGGCCCTCGGGCGAGCCGATCGCCACGACCTGGTCGCCGACCTTGACGTTGTCGGAGTCGCCGAGGCTCGCCGCCTTCAGGCCGGAGGCGCCCTCCAGCTTGATGAGGGCGAGGTCCTTCTTGCTGTCGGTGCCGACGACCTTCGCGTTGTAGGTCTTGCCGTCGTTCGTCCGCACCTTCACGTTCGAGGCGCCGGATATGACGTGGTTGTTGGTGATGATCTCGCCGTCGCCCGTGATGATCACGCCGGAGCCGGTCGACTTGCCCTGCCCGGACGTCGCGCTGATCTCGACGATGCTCGGCGAGACGGCCTGGGCGACGCCGGAGACGGTGCCGCGCTGGCTGGTCGGCACGACGTTGGTGCCGGACCCGCTCGTGGAGCCGGACTTGCCGGTCAGCTCCTGCACGGCGTACGCGGTGCCGCCGCCGACCGCGGCCGCGGCGAGCGCGACGGCGGCGAGGAGCGCGACCGGCCCCTTCGCGCGGCGCCGGTGCCCGGGAGTCTCCGGTGCGTACGGGGGCGGGGGAGGGTACGCACCCTGCGTACCGCCGTGGTGCACAGTGCCGGGGAACTGCTGCGTGGGGTACTCGCCGTCGCGGCGGAAGCTCTCGGTCATGTCTCAGAGCGTGTCCGCCGTACATGAGAGCTGCCTGAGTACGTCCTGAGAAGCCCAGCAGAACCCCGTATGCCCGATATAAAGCCGCCTCGGGCGGCCTCAAGGAGTCAGGGAATCCGGCGGGTCAGGCGCAGCCGCAGGACTGGCGCACCACGAGCCGCGAGGGGAACAGCTTGAGCCGCTCGCGCCGGGACCCGGCCACCCGGAGGCCGTCGTCGAGGACCAGGTCGACGGCGGCGCGCGCCATCGCGGGCCGGTCCGAGGCGACCGTGGTCAGCGGCGGATCGGTGAGACCCGCCTCCTTCACGTCGTCGAAGCCGGCGACCGCCAGCTCGCCCGGCACGTCGATGCGCAGCTCGCGCGCGGCCCGCAGGACGCCGATCGCCTGGTCGTCGGTGGAGCAGAAGATCGCGGTGGGCCGGTCGGGGCCCTCGAGGATGCCGAGCGCCACGCGGTAGGCGTCGTAGCGGTTGTACGGGGCCTCGAAGAGCAGCCCCTCGGTGGACCGACCGGCCTCCTCCATCGCGCGCCGCCAGCCCTCGACGTGGTCGGAGACCGGGTCGCCGACGGAGGGGGTGTCCGCGGTGCCGCCGAGGCAGGCCACGAACCGGTGGCCGTGTTCCAGGAGATGCCGGGTGGCGAGCTGGGCGCCGCCGAGGTCGTCGGTGACGACCGCGACGTCGTCGATCGCCTCGGGCCGCTCGTGCAGCAGGACCACACGGGCGTCCCAGGCGTCGATCTCGGCGGCGGCCAGGTCGTTCAGGCCGTGGCTGACGAGGATGAGGCCGGAGACGCGCATGCCCAGGAAGGCGCGGAGGTAGTGGACCTCGCGCTCCTCCACATAGTCGGAGTTGCCGACGAGGACCATCTTTCCGCGCTCGGACGCGGCCTGTTCGACCGCGTGCGCCATCTCCGCGAAGAAGGGCTGGCGCGCGTCCGGCACGATCATGGCTATGAGGTCGGTCCGCCGCGAGGCCATGGCCTGGGCGACCCGGTCGGGCCGGTAGCCCAGCTCCTTGATGGCGGCGAGCACCCGCTCGCGCGTGGCCGGGGCGACCGGCCGGGGTCCGTTGTTGATGACATAACTGACGACCGCGGTCGAAGTCCCCGCCAGTCGCGCCACATCGTCCCGCGTCACCTTGGCCACGCGCGCAGTCTACGCGGGTCGAGCTACCTCTCAGCAGCCCTTACGGCGGCCTCCTTGCGGGCAGGTACGGGCGCCGAAGAGGGCTGCTTGGCCGGTTGCCTGGTGGTTTCAGCCGCTTCGTTCCGCTCGTCCTCGGTCCTCGGGGACGCGGCCTTCGCCGCCTTCTCGTCGGCCTCGCGGTCGACCTTCTCCGGGACGACGAAGCGGTAACCGACGTTGCGGACGGTGCCGATGAGCGACTCGTGCTCGACGCCGAGCTTGGCGCGCAGTCGTCGCACGTGGACGTCGACCGTGCGCGTGCCGCCGAAGTAGTCGTAGCCCCAGACCTCCTGGAGCAACTGGGCCCGCGTGAACACGCGTCCGGGGTGCTGCGCCAGGTACTTGAGGAGTTCGAACTCCTTGAAGGTCAGGTCCAGGACCCGGCCCTTGAGCTTGGCGGAGTAGGTGGCCTCGTCGACCGAGAGGTCGCCGTTGCGGATCTCCATGGGGGAGTCGTCGACGGCGCCCTGCTGGCGGCCCACGGCCAGCCGGAGGCGGGCCTCGACCTCGGCGGGGCCCGCGGTGTCGAGCAGCACGTCGTCCACGCCCCAGTCGGCGGTGACCGCCGCGAGGCCGCCCTCCGTCACGACGAGGAGCAGCGGACAGCCGGGCCCGGTGGAGCGCAGGAGCTGGCAGAGGCTGCGGACCTGGGGAAGGTCGCGCCGCCCGTCGATCAGGATGACGTCGGCACCCGGGGTGTCGACGAGAGCGGGGCCCTCGGCGGGGGCGACCCGCACGTTGTGCAGCAGCAGGCCGAGAGCGGGGAGCACCTCCGTCGACGGCTGAAGGGCGTTCGTGAGGAGCAGCAACGAACTCATCGCGCCCCGCCCCCAAGCTCTCGAACGAGCTCGAGCAGGGGGTACCCCCGGCCTGGGTCTGTCCTACGTGTGTGCACGGTTCGCTCGCCCATAACGTCTGGTTCCTCCTCGGTCCCTGCGAGGACGTTTGCGGCACTGCTTCGTACTGCTGGCACTTCTTTCCACTCTCGCGCCCGGAGAGCGTCGTGGCCTCAGGAACGCAACGCTCCTGAAAGCACGAAAGGACCCGGGGGCTTCGCTGCCCGGATCCTCTGCCGAGCAGAATAGCCCACATGACTTCCCCTCCGGCAGGCCAAAAAGGACCTTCCGCTGTGCAGCCGATCACGCCAGTTGAGCGGAGAGTCACCCCGCGTTCAACTCTCCGTACGCAGGACGGGGTAGCGATCGACGCCGCGTACCACCCCGGATCCGCCCCTTCGGGGGACGTCGCGATCGTGCTCGCGCACGGCTTCACCGGGGACCTCGACCGGCCCCACGTGCGCCGGGCGGCGGGGGTGTTCGCGCAGCACGCGGCCGTGATCACGTTCTCGTTCCGGGGGCACGGGGCCTCCGGGGGGCGGTCCACGGTCGGGGACCGGGAGGTGCTCGATCTGGCGGCCGCCGTGGAGTGGGCACGTTCGTTCGGGCATGCACACGTGGTGACGGTCGGCTTCTCGATGGGCGGCTCCGTGGTGCTGCGGCACGCGGCGTTGCACAGGGGGCGCACGGAAGCGCGGGCCGACGCGGTGGTCGCGGTCAGTGCCCCGGCCCGCTGGTACTACCGCGGGACCGCTCCGATGAGGCGCCTGCACTGGCTGGTGACGCGCCCCGCGGGCCGGGTCGTCGGCCGCCTCGGCCTGCGCACCCGTATCCATCCGCATGAGTGGGACCCGGTCCCGCTCTCGCCCGTCGAGTCGGTCCCGCTGATCGCGCCGACGCCCCTGCTGATCGTGCACGGCGACCGCGACCCGTACTTCCCGGTCGACCACCCGCGGATGCTCGCCGAGGCGGCGGCGGGCGGCGCCGAGCTGTGGCTGGAGAGCGGCATGGGGCACGCGGAGCACGCGGCGGACGACGCGTTGCTGGGTCGGATCGCGAATTGGGCCACTTCATCCGCGGGCTAGCCTTGTCAACCGCAACCACTCATTGAGGAACCACAGCGGCGAAGTACCACGGCCGCGAGAGCGGCGGCGGTTCAGCCGCAAAGAAGGGCAGGTCGCGAGAGATGGTCAACGGGACGATCCGTTACTGGGCCGCGGCCAAGGCGGCCGCGGGGGTCGCCGAGGAGCCGTACGCCGCGGCCACGCTCGCGGAGGCGCTCGCCGCCGCGCGCGACGCCCACCCGGGGGAGCTGGTCCGCGTACTGCAGCGGTGCTCGTTCCTCGTCGACGGCGACCCCGTGGGTACCCGGGGACATGAGACGGTACGGCTGGCCGAGGGCGGCACGGTCGAGGTGCTCCCGCCGTTCGCAGGAGGGTGAGCGCGAGCATGAGCGATCAGCAGCGATACGAGGGGTACGACGGGTACGACCCGTACCAGCAGCAACAGCAACAGCAGCAGTACCCGTATCCGGGTGAGGCCCAGCAGCAGCCCGTGTACCCGGACCCGCAGCAGTACCAGCAGCCCCAACAGGCTTATCCGCAGCAGCAGTTCACCCAGCAGTGGGAGGGCCAGACCTGGGAGACCCAGGTGCAGCCGCCGCCCGCGCCCGCGGCGAACCTGACCGAGACGGCCTACCTCCCGCCCCAGTCCCCGGTCGACTACGGCGCGCAGCAGCAGCCCGAATACGGCGCCCGGCCACTGCCGCCCGAGACCCCCGCCGCGGCGTCGTACGACGGATACAACGGATACGACGGATACGCGCAGCAGGAGCCCCAGCCCCAGCACCAGTACCAGGCGTCGCCACCGGACCCCGTACCGGCACCGGCACCGGCACCGGCACCCGCACCTACGCCCGCCCCCGTGCAGGAGCCCGCCTCCGACGACGGTCCCGGCTACGGCCCCGCCACCACCACCGGCAACCCCCGCGTCACCGACGCCCAGCGCGCCCGCGCCGAGGGCCGCTCGCCGATCATCGAGCCGGGCATCCAGCCCGCCGCGCTCACCGCGCTGCTCGGCCTGCTGCTCGCGGGCGGCGCCGCCGTCGGCTCGTACGCGCTGCTCGTCCCGCTGGTGATCCTCCAGGCCGTCACGGCCGCGGGCTGGTTCCGGCTCAACGGGATGTGGCCCGCTCGGCAGGGCATCGCGCTCGCCTTCCTCGGCGGCGCCGTCGCGGACGCCGCCCTGCTCGCCACCGGCAAGGAGCACGCGCCCGCCGCGATCCTCGGCACCCTCGGCGTCTGGGTCCTGCTCGTCGTCGTGCTCCAGCTGCGCAGCCGGGCCGGGGCCGACGAGCGGATGTACGGGCTCATGGCCACCGTCGCCTCGTCCGCCCTGGCGATCATCGCGGCCGGGCACCTCGCCGCCGCGGACGACGCCGTGACGGTCGGCGCGGTCGCCGTCGGCGTCGCCGTGCTCGCGCGGGCCCTGCCGCTGCCGACGCCCGCCTCCGTCGTGGTGGCGCTGCTCGCCGCCGCCGGGGCCGGGATCGCCGTCGGCGGGATGACCGGCCTCGGCAGCAAGGGCGCCCTGCTCGGGCTCGGCGCCGGGGTCTGCGCGCTGATCGGCCACCGCGTCGCCAGCTATGACTACCCGTCGCGCTTCGTCCACATGACCGCGGGCGTCGCCCTCCCGCTGGCCGCCGCCGCGCCCGCCGTCTACGTGCTGGGCCGGGCCATCGGCTGACCCGCGCCCCGACGGTCGCTGACCGATCGTCACAGCTGATCGACGGATCCCCGGCCGGGCGTCTCGGCCGGGGATCCGTCATTTAGGCTCACGGCAACGTCTGTTGAGGTGGGGGAACACCGTGAGCTCGCGCGCATTGCGAATACTTCTGATCGTCGTCGTGATCCTGGGGGGTCTGTTCGTGGCGGCCGACCGGATCGCCGTGTCCTTCGCCGAGGACGAGGCGGCGGACAAGCTGAAGTCCAGTGAGGGCCTGGCCGAGACGCCCGACGTCTCCATCAAGGGCTTCCCGTTCCTGACCCAGGTCGTCGGCGGGGAGCTCGACGACGTCGAGGTCGGCATCAAGAACTACGAGGCCAAGTCGGGCTCCGACGCCATCCGCATCGACGACCTCCAGGCCCACATGAAGGGCGTGAAGTTCTCCGGCGACTACAGCTCCGCCACCGCCAAGTCGGCCGACGGCAGCGCCCTGGTCTCCTACGACGAACTCCTGAAGGCGTCGAAGGACGAGCCGGTCCCGTTCCAGGTCGAGATCCTCGGCAAGCCGGTGTCGGCGACGGCCAAGGTGGTCTCCCTCGCCGACGGCGGCAACGGCAAGATCAAGGTGGGCGTGCAGGTCAGCAAGGGCGGCCAGACCCTGCCGAAGCCGCTGTACGTGGTGAGTTCGGTCCGCGTCGAGGGCGACACGATCAAGGCCCACGCCGACGACATCCCGAAGAGCTTCACGATCCTCGGCGCCGCGATCCCGCTGCCCGAGGGCACGATCCGGGGCGTCACCGACTTCGAGCAGAAGATCGACGACCTGCCGGCCGGGATCAAGCTGGAGAAGGTCGAGGGCGCCGAGAACGGCGTGAACATGTCCGTGACGGGCGAGAACGTGAGCCTGACGGGCTGAGCCCGACCGGTACGGGGCCTCGTCCGCAGTACGAGACGGGGGCGTCCGGCGAGCGGATGTGACGGGGACTACACCGGGTGCGAGGGGCGGCGGAAGCCGCCCCTTTCGCCATCTCGTCCCGGATCGTGGACGATCGCGTCTCAGTATCCGGAGCCCCGGTGACATGTCGGCCCCGGCATCCCTACGATCGGTCGCATGCAACGACAGGCGGATCTCACGAAGCGGCGGGCAGTAGACCTGTGCCGCGTCGCCGCCATGCTCTGTCGTACTGCCTGAGCGGGAGTCTCAACCCCCGCTTCCCGCAGGCCCCTCGAGCGCGACTCGGGGCCCTCCCGCGCACCGCGCACCCCCCTATTTCGCATGCCCCGCCGTAACTGCCCCGGAGGAGAAGAAGCATGAGCCGCAGCGACGTCCTGGTAGACGCCGACTGGGTCGAGGCCCACCTCGAGGACCCGAAGGTCGCCGTCGTCGAGGTCGACGAGGACACCTCGGCGTACGACAAGAACCACATCAAGAACGCGATCCGCATCGACTGGACCCAGGACCTCCAGGACCCGGTCCGCCGCGACTTCATCGACCAGGAGGGCTTCGAGAAGCTCCTGTCGGCGAAGGGCATCGCCAACGACACGACCGTCGTCCTCTACGGCGGCAACAACAACTGGTTCGCGTCCTACGCCTACTGGTACTTCAAGCTCTACGGCCACCAGGACGTGAAGCTGCTCGACGGCGGCCGCAAGAAGTGGGAGCTGGACTCCCGCGACCTCGTCGACGGCGACCAGGTCCCCAGCCGTCCGGCCACGCAGTACAAGGCCCAGCCCCAGGACACCTCGATCCGCGCCTTCCGCGACGACGTCGTGAACGCCATCGGCACCCAGAACCTGGTCGACGTGCGCTCGCCCGACGAGTTCAGCGGCAAGCTGCTCGCCCCCGCCCACCTGCCGCAGGAGCAGTCGCAGCGCCCGGGCCACGTCCCGTCCGCCCGCAACATCCCGTGGTCGAAGAACGCCAACGACGACGGCACGTTCAAGTCGGACGACGAGCTGAAGGCCCTCTACGCCGAGGAGCAGGTGGACCTCGCCAAGGACTCCATCGCGTACTGCCGCATCGGTGAGCGCTCGGCCCTGACCTGGTTCGTGCTGCACGAGCTGCTCGGTGTCGAGAACGTCAAGAACTACGACGGCTCCTGGACCGAGTACGGCTCCCTCGTCGGTGTGCCGATCGAGCTCGGCGCGAACAAGTAGTCCGCCGGCTTCCCGGTACCCCTCTTCTTCCCTCTCCTCTTCCTCCCAAGGAGTCCAGCATGTGTGGAGCCAAGGCCGGCGGCCCCGACGCTTCGACGATCAAGCCCGGTGAGACCACGATCCAGGGCAGCGTGACCCGCGACGGCGAGCCGGTGACGGGCTACGTCCGTCTCCTCGACTCGACCGGCGAGTTCACCGCCGAGGTCCCGACCTCGGCGACGGGCCAGTTCCGCTTCTACGCGGCCGAGGGCACGTGGACCGTCCGCGCGCTGGTGCCGGGCGGCTCCGCCGACCGCACGGTCGTCGCCCAGACGGGCGGCCTCGCGGAGGTCGCCATCGCCGTCTGATCGCCGTCTGATCGCTGTCTGACGGCGACAGCGCACAGATACCGGCCGAAGGGCCGCACCCCAGGGGGTTGGACGCCACTGGTACGGGGTGCGGCCCTTCGGTCGTCCCGCCCTTACGCGGGGCGTGGGCGCCGCCGTACGCTGGACTTATGTACGCACGCAGGCGTCATGTGGCCGCTCTTTGATGCGCCCCTCGCACTGCTTCGCAGGCTTCGGGCCGCTGCGCCGGACTCCGTCCGCCGGAGCGCGTGAGCTGCGGGGCGCGCCTAGCGCTTTCGCTTCCCGTCCAGTTCGTCCCACCACTCGTCGGACTTGGGGTCCCCCGACGGGTCGTCCCACCAGCGGTCCTCCGGACCACGCCGGTTGGCGACCATGGCCGCGAGCGGGGGGATCACCATCGCGACGACGCACATTCCCACGGCGACAGGGATGGACCAGAGGCGCACGACGCCCCACGCCAGGACGAACAGGGCGATGCAGGTGCCCATCATGGCGAAGTACACATGACGCCTGCGTGCGTACATACGTCCAGCCTACGGCGGTGGCAGCCCGCGGACGAGGGCTCGGCAGACCTCACAGAGAGAGCTCTCGGCATCCCTACTAAGCTGGACCCCGGCCCCGTACCGCCCTCATACCGCTCACCGAGGAGCACCCCGTGCTTGAGGCATTCTTCTCCGCCCTCCTTGTTCTCGTCTGCGTCGGCGTCCTCGCCTTCGCCGGGCTGACCGTGAAGAAGCTGTACCAGGGCCAGCGCTGACCCCCCGCGCCCCCGGCATGAAGCCGCCCCCCACCGAGAGACGCCTGAGCAACCCATGATCGAGATTCCGTCCGACCTGAACCCCGAGCTCGTCCCCCTCGCCTTCCTCCTTGGCAACTGGGCGGGCGCGGGCGTCACCGACTTCCCCGGCGCCGAGAAGGCCAACTTCGGCCAGGAGGTCTCCTTCACGCACGACGGGCGGGACTTCCTCGAGTACCACTCGCACACCTGGATCCTGGACCAGGACGGCAACAAGGTCAGGCCGCTGGAGTCCGAGTCCGGCTACTGGCGGGTGGACAAGGACCGCAAGGTCGAGGTCGTCATGGTCCGCGACGACGGCGTCGTCGAGGTCTGGTACGGCGAGCTGGCCGACAAGAAGCCGCAGATCGACCTGGCGACCGACGCCGTGGCCCGCACCGCCGCCTCCGGCCCCTACAGCGGCGGCAAGCGGCTGTACGGGTACGTGAAGGGCGACCTCATGTGGGTCGGCGAGAAGCAGACCCCCGAGGTGCCGCTCCGGCCCTACATGTCGGCCCAGCTGAAGAAGGTCGTCTCGCCCGAGGACGTCGCCGAGATGGCACGGAACCTCGGCGATCTGCCCGACGACGGCATCGCCTTCTTCAAGTAGTCATAGACTCGGCGGTGTGGTGAGCACCGACTGGAAGAGCGACCTGCGGCAGCGCGGCTACCGGCTGACCCCGCAGCGCCAGCTTGTCCTCGAAGCCGTCGACACCCTTGAGCACGCGACCCCCGACGACATCCTCTCCGAAGTGCGGAAGACGGCGTCGGGGGTCAACATTTCCACGGTGTACCGGACCCTGGAGCTCCTGGAGGAGCTCGGGCTCGTCAGCCACGCCCACCTCGGGCACGGCGCCCCCACGTACCACCTCGCGGACCGCCACCACCACATCCACCTGGTCTGCCGGGACTGCACGAACGTGATCGAGGCGGACGTCGACATCGCCGCCGACTTCACCGCCAAGCTCCGCGAGACCTTCGGCTTCGACACGGACCTGAAGCACTTCGCGATCTTCGGCCAGTGCAAGGACTGCGGGGAGAAATAAACGCGGGCTTCTTCGGGTCGTAGTCTTTGTGAACATGAAGAGCCCCCTCTTGTCCCTGCCCGGCGCCGTCCCCGCCGAGGGCGTGGACGAAGGCGTCGCCGCGCACTACGGCGACCTGTTCCGCGAGCAGCGCACCCTCGCCGACGGCGCGGGCCTCGTGGACCTCTCGCACCGCGGCGTCCTCACCGTCACCGGCTCCGACCGGCTCAGCTGGCTGCACCTGCTGCTCACCCAGCACGTGAGCGAGCTGCCCGCGGGCCAGGCCACCGAGGCGCTGATCCTCTCCGCCAACGGGCACATCGAGCACGCCCTCTATCTCGTCGACGACGGCGAGACGATGTGGGCGCACGTCGAGCCCGGCTCGCAGGACGCGCTGATCGCGTACCTGGAGAGCATGAAGTTCTTCTACCGGGTCGAAGTCGCCGACCGCACCGAGGAGTTCGCGGTCGTGCACCTGCCGGCCGGCTCGATCGCCGAGGTCCCCGAGGGCGTCGCGGTGCGCGAGACGGCGTACGGGCGCGACCTCTTCCTGCCGCGCGGCGAACTCTCCTCGTACGCGGAGCGGCACGGGCCCGCCGTCGGCCTGCTCGCCCACGAGGCGCTGCGCGTCGAGGCGCACCGGCCCCGGCTCGGCTTCGAGACCGACCACCGGACCATCCCGCACGAGCTGGGCTGGATCGGCAGCGCCGTGCACCTGCAGAAGGGCTGCTACCGGGGACAGGAGACCGTCGCCCGCGTGCAGAACCTGGGCAAGCCCCCGCGCCGCCTGGTCTTCCTGCACCTGGACGGCAGCGATGTGCACCTGCCGCCGCCCGGCACGCCGCTCCACCTGGCGAGCGACGGCCCCGAGGGCCGCAAGCTGGGCTTCGTCACCACGTCCGTGCGCCACCACGAGCTGGGCCCCATCGCCCTCGCCCTGATCAAGCGCAACGTCCCGGTCGACGCGCCACTCCTCGCGGGCACCACGGCCGCGGCGCAGGAGGTCGTGGTCGAGCCGTGAGGGCGGTCGTGCAGCGCGTCGACGGCGCGAGCGTGGTGGTCGACGGGGAGACCGTCGGGGAGATCAGCGGCGAGGGGCTGTGCGTCCTGGTGGGGGTGACTCACGAGGACACCAAGGAGAAGGCGGCGCAGCTGGCCCGCAAGCTCTGGTCGGTGCGGATGCTGGCCGACGAGAAGTCATGCAGCGACATCGACGCGCCTCTTCTCGTCATCAGCCAGTTCACGCTCTACGGGGACGCCCGCAAGGGCCGCCGCCCCACCTGGAACGCGGCGGCGCCCGGCGACGTCGCCGAGCCCCTCGTCGAGGAGGTCGTGGCCCGGCTCCGGTCGCTGGGCGCGACGGTGGCCACCGGACGCTTCGGCGCCCAGATGCGGGTCTCGCTCACCAACGACGGTCCGTTCACGGTCCTGTTGGAGATCTGAGCCACCCCGTCAACCTGCCGAAAACGCACTCTTGATCCCCCCCATCTGGGGCCGATCGGGGGCACTCGGTCACATACCGGCCACGCGGGGTGGCACCATGCTCACACGCGGTGTACCGCGTCGGCCGGTCGAGGGGACGGTAGAGCCACATGAGCACACCAAGCACCGGGCAGCCGCCCGGACCCGTGTCGCTGATCCGTACGGGCAGTGCGGGCAGCACGGGTACCACGGGCAGCACGGGCAGCACGGGCAGCACGGGTCGTCGAGCGAGTACGAGCGTGCCGCGGCCGCCCGCGCAGCGCACCGGCAGCGGTCCGGTCCTGCCCGAGCCGCCCGCGCACGACCTGGCGGCCCTGCGCCTGCCCGAGCTGCGCGCGCTGCGCCGCGAGGCCCAGCAGGACGAGGCGGACCTGAGCTATGTGCGGCGGCTGCTCCAGGGTCGCATCGACATCCTGCGGGCCGAGGCGGCCTCGCGCAGGGACGCGGCGGCCGCGGGCGGCCGGAGCCCGGACGTCGGCAGCTACGCCCGCGAGGAGCCCCCGGGCGCCGTCGTCGACCGGCTCTCGGAGATCCTCGCGGACGCCCCGGCGCCCCGCCGCTCCTCCGCCCGCCACGTGACGCTCGGCACCCCGCACAGCGAGGAGTACCGGCTGCTCGCCACGGAGATGCTCGCCGAGGTCGAGCTCTCCGACCTGGGAGCCCGCACGGACGACGAGCTGCACGCCGCGATGGGCCGCCTGATCCGCTACGAGCAGCAGGTTTCCCGGCGCCGCGGACAGCTTCAGCACACTGCCGACGATTGCAGCGCGGAGATCGCCCGCAGGTACCGTGAAGGGGAAGCACAAGTCGACGACCTGCTCTCCTGACCCGGTGACCCCGGGGGCCGTGGGGCGGGCGTCCCGCCCCACGGAAGGCCGAAGATGACCCCCGCCGCCTCCTGCCCCCCTTCGCCCGCGGACGCTCCCGGCGCGATAGCCCCGGTCCTCGCCGAGGTCGTGCGTTCCGGCTTCGTCGAGGGCCATCATCGGGGGAGCCTGGTGCTCCTCGCGGCGGACGGCAGCGTGGAGCTGGCGCTCGGCGATGTGACGGCGCCGGTCTTCCCGCGCTCGGCGAACAAGCCGATGCAGGCCGCCGCGGTGCTGCGGGCGGGGCTCGGCCTCGGCGGCGAGCGGCTCGCACTCGCCGCCGCGAGCCACTCCGGGGAGGTCTTCCACCGGGACCTCGTCCAGAAGATGCTGGCCGAGCACGGGCTGACCGCCGCGGCCCTGCAGTGCCCGCCCGACCTGCCGCTCGACCCGGTCGAGGCGGAGACGTACCTGGCCTCGGGCGCCGTCCGCGACCGCGTCACCATGAACTGCTCCGGCAAGCACACGGCGATGATCGCGGCCTGTGCCCTGAACGGCTGGGACACCGACTCCTACCTGGACCCCGAGCACCCCCTCCAGCAGCTGGTCCTCGACGTCGTCGAGGAGGCCGCAGGGGAGTCCGTGGCGGCGGTCGGCACCGACGGCTGCGGCGCCCCGCTGATGGCGCTCACGCTGCCCGGCCTCGCCCGCGCCTTCCGCCACTTCGTGCTCGCCCCCGAGGGCTCCGCCGAGCGCCGCGTCGCCGACGCCATGCGTGCCCACCCCGAGTACGTGGCGGGCACCCGGCGCCCCGACACCTGGCTGATGCGCGAGGTGCCGGGCACCTTGTCGAAGATGGGCGCCGAGGCGGTGCAGGCGGTGGCTCTCGCGGACGGCAGGGCCCTCGCGTTCAAGGTCGACGACGGCGCGGGCCGCGCCCTCGGCCCGGTCCTCGCCCGCGCCCTGACGATGCTCGGCGTGGACGCCCCGGTGGTCGGCCGCATCGGCCGTTCTCCCCTGCTGGGCGGGGGAGTTGAGGTCGGGGAGATCCGCGCCGCGTTCTGACGGCGGGCGGGCGCGGCGGCCACGTGGGATATCCGGGTGCGGCACGCACCTCGTACACCTAGCGTGCTCGCATGAGCGATGACGTCGAGGTCCGCCCGATCACCGAGGACGAGCTGTCGGAGTGGCTGCGCGCCTGCAACGCGGGGTTCATGCGGCCCCTGGCCCGGGTCTCGGACGAGACCGTCGCGTACCGCAGGAAGTCCGTCGACCCCGCCCGTACGCAGGGGGCGTTCGACCCGGTGACCGGGCGCTGCGTGGCCACGTTCCGCAGCTTCGCGCAGGAGATCACCGCGGTGGGCGGCGCCCCGGTCCCGGCCGACGCCATCGCCAACGTGACCGTCAGCCCGACGCATCGCCGCCGCGGGCTGCTCGGCCGCATGATGGCCGCCGACCTGGCCGCCGCCAAGGAGCGCGGCGACGTGGTGGCCACGCTGATCCCCTCCGAGTACGGGATCTACGGGCGGTTCGGCTTCGGGCCCGCCACCTGGATCACCAAGTGGTCCGTGGACGTGCCGCGTTCGGGCCTCGACCGGCGGGTGCCCGCCCCGCGCGAGGGCGGCCGGGTCGACCTCGTGGACGGGGCCCAAGTGCGGGACCTGGGGCCGGAGTTCCACGACCGCTTCCGAACCGGGCGGCACGGCGCCATCAACCGCGACGAGCACTGGTGGCAGCGCAACACGGGGCAGCAGGTCACCGCGGAGTATCCGTGGACCGAGCCCTTCTACGCGCTGTACCGGACGCCGGCCGGGGTGGTCGAGGGGCTCGTGGCGTACGAGGTGGAGACACGGCACAACGACGCCAAGCAGCCCGCGGGCGCCGCGACCGTGCTCGCCCTGACCGCGTCCACGCCCGCCGCCGAGCGCGCCCTGTGGCACCACGTCCTCTCGCTGGACTGGGTCACCACGGTCCACTCCGGCGAGCGCGCCCCCGACGACCTGCTGCCCGACCTGCTCCCCGATCCGCGCGCGGCCGCGGTCACCACGCGGGCGGACTGGCTGTGGCTGCGGATCCTGGACGTCGTACGGGCGCTGGAGGCGCGCACCTACCGGGGGTCGGGCTCGCTCGTCCTGGAGGTGCGGGACCGGGCCGGGTACGCGGCCGGGCGGTTCCGGCTCGACGCGGGGGCGGGGGGTGCGCGGTGCGTGCCGACCGGGGAGCGGGCCCAACTGTCGCTGGACGTCGCCGAGTTGAGCTCGCTGTGGCTGGGCGGGGCGTCGGCGGAGCGGTTCGCCGCGCTCGGCCGGGTGGCGGCAGAGGAAGAGGGCGCCGACCGGGTGGCCGACGCCCTCTTCGGTGTGTCCAGGTCCCCCTGGTGCCCGGACATCTTCTAGGTGGTCTTCGGTTCGACCGTGGTTCGACGGCGTGACCGGACTCCCGGCTCCCCTCCGGATGGGAGCCCGGTCAGCCTGACTGGGCGAGCAGCATCACGAGGATCACGGCCCCGATGCCGCTGAGGGTGGTGTTCTTGGCCTTGATGCCGATGGACAGCGCGATGAAGGCGATGATGCCCATCGGTCCGTACTTCCACTGGACGAGCTGCTCGAAGCCGATGGCGACGGCGGCGATGACGAGGGCGATCAGTGGCATGGCTTCCCCCCTTATCCGGGACCACGTTGCTTAAGTTGGCAACCAAGTCCAAGGGACTTATCTCCGTGATGGCTAGGCTCATAACCATCTTTCGAGCAACTCCCCAAAGATGGCGCGAAGTTGTACCGTCATAGTGTGAGCGCGGAACAAGCCTCGATGAATGGGCGGAAGGGGCCGCACAGGTCCTCCCGCGAGGTCGCCGACGAGCTGCGCAGCCGTATCCGGTCCGGGCTGCTGCGGCCGGGCCAGCGCATGCCCACGCAGGCGGAGCTGGCCGGTGAGTTCGGCGTGGAGCGCGGGCGGGTGCGCGAGGCCCTGCGCATCCTGCAGGGCGAGCACTTGCTGGCCAATGTGTCCAAGGGCAGCCCGCCCAAGGTCGCGGACGCGACGGCGGGCCCGGGCGGTGGCCCCGGGGAGGTGAAACCGCAGCCCACGATGGTCGGCCTCGGACCGCGCATCACCGCCGCGTTCGACGCTCCGCACGTCGAGATAGACGCGCTCTGCCTGACGGCGATATCCCTGACGATGGCGATCGGCGAACCGCTGCGACGGATCCACGCCGGGGAGCGAAAACCGGCCAAGGTCGACGTCCGGGTGATGCTGCCGAGCCGCGACATCGACCTCGCCTTCCCCGCGCCGGTGGACGGCGGCGGCAAGGAGGGGGAGCAGCTGCACGAGCGCTGGCTCAACCAGCGCAACGCGCAGGGGCAGGTGCTGCGGCACAACCTGCTGGCGCTGCGCACCTCGCACGGCATCGACGTCAACGTCACCTTCCGCGCGCTGCCGTTCACGCCCCCGGTCAAGTTGTACCTGCTCAACGGCGCGGAGGCGCTCTTCGCGTACTACACGCTCACCAGGCAGAGCGGGCAGACGCTCGGCCACGACTCCGTGGAGATGTACGACGCCCAGGGGTCGCAGTCGATGCTCTTCCCCTTCCACCAGGGCGACGGGCTGCGGGACACGACCTTCGTGGAGCAGTCGCACCTGTGGTTCAACGCGCTCTGGGAGACGATCAGCCAGGACCTGGAGCTGAGTTAGAGGGCCGGGCCCGTGATCGAGAGGGCGAGGACGACCGCGCCGAGCGAGCTGCAGGTGGCGTTGCGCGCGCGGACGCCGATGGTCAGGAGCAGCAGACCGGCGATGCCGGCCGGGCCGTACTTCCACTGCACGAACTGGTCGACGGTGACGACGAAGACGGCGGCGAGAAGGGACAGGACTCGCATGGTGGCGCCTCCTTCTGAAGTGGCTGCCAACTCAGGTGAGTTGGCAGCCAAGTTCACTCAAGTTGTCCCCGCTTGGCGGGAGTTCATAAACAAGTGGCCTTCAACTTTCCGCAACCCCCTGAGATGGCCGGGCAGTTGTATCGTCTGGTCGTGACCAAGGAGAACGTCGCAGTGGACGGCAAGAGAAAGCTCTCCCCCCACGACATCGCCGAGGAGCTCCGCGGCCGGATGCGCGCCGGTGACCTCAGGCCCGGCGACCGGCTGCCCACCCAGAGCCGGCTCGCCGACGAGTTCGGCGTGGAGCGCGGCACCGTGCGCCAGGCGCTGCGCAAGCTCCAGGACGAGGGGCTGCTCGACCACGTCAGCAAGGGCGCCCCGCCACGGATCGCCGAGCAGGCCCCGGAGGCGGCCCCGGCGGGCGAGGAGCCGCAGCCCTCGATGGTGGGGCTCGCACCGCGCCTCACCGCCGCCTTCGCCGAGCCCCACGTGAGCATCGACGTGGTCTCGTACACGGCGGAGACCCTGATGCTCGCGCTCGGCGAGCCGGTGCGCCGCATCCACGACGAAAGCATTCGCCCCGAGTCGATCGACGTGCGCATCCTGCTGCCCAGCAGCGACATCGACCTGGCGTTCCCCGTCCCGGTGACGGGCGCGGACGACGGCCGCCTGCACAGCCGCTGGCTCAACCAGCGCAACGCGCAGGGGCAGGTGCTCCGCCACAACCTGCTCGCGCTGCGCAGCTCGCACGGCATCGACGTCAATGTCACCTTCCGCGCCCTGCCGTTCACGACACCGGTGAAGCTCTACCTCCTGAACGGGCGCGAGGCGCTGCTCGCGTACTACACGCTCTCGCGGCAGGAGCTGGCCTTCGAGGCGGGGAACGAGACCCTGGAGCTGTACGACGCGGGCGGTCTGCGGTCCCCGCTCTTCTCCTTCGAGAAGGCGACGGGCAGTGCGCGCGACTCCATGTTCGTGGAGGAGTCCCAGAACTGGTTCGACGCCCTCTGGGAAACCATCACGCTGGACCTGACACTCTCCTAGTGACTACTGATTCCACGGGTGCGAGTGATGTGAATGGTGCGATAGAGGCCCTCCTCGACGGCGTGCGCTGTGTGCTGTGGGACTTCGATGGCCCCATCTGCGGTCTGTTCGCGGGGCATTCGGCGCGCACGATCGCCGACGAGCAGGTGCGCTGGCTGCGCGAGCGGGGCCTGCGCGGACTGCCCACCGACGAGCTGAGCGGCGAGGCCGACCCGTATGTGGTGCTGCGTGTCGTCGATCACCGCCACCCCGGCAGCGACCTCGTCACCGAGCTCGAGGAGCGGCTCACCCAGCAGGAGTTGAAGGCCGTCCGCTCCGCGCTGCCCACCGCGTACGCCGATCCGCTGATCCGGACCTGGACGGCCACGGGCGCCCGGCTCGCCGTCACCACCAACAACTCTCCGCTGGCCGTCGCCGACTACCTGGAGACGCGCGGCCTCACCGACTGCTTCGCGCCGCACATATACGGCCGCCTCAAGGAGGACCTCAGCCTCCTCAAGCCGGACCCGCACTGCGTGCACCGCGCCCTCAACGCGATGGGGGTGTCGCCCGGCGCGGCCCTCATGATCGGTGACACGCCGTCGGACCACGCGGCCGCGCGCGACGCCGGGGTGCGCTTCCTCGGATACGCGTACAGCGAGGCGAAGGCGGCGAAGCTGGCGGCGGCGGGCGCCCGGGTCGTCGTGGACTCGCTCCAGCCGGTCCTGGAGTCGGTCAAGCGTGGCGCCCGTTGACCAGCGGTGCACGCACACCTGATGCAAAGGTGACGCAACATCTGTCCACATGCTGGCAAGCGGCGGGTATCGCTCCGTGAGACAGCTACCCTCAGCGAGCATGTCGTCACCCCTGCCTCGAAGAGCCCATGAGGCATTGGTCCGCCGCTTCGCGGCCGCCCACCGGGACCGGCCGGGCGGCGAGGTCGCGGTCGGCCACCACAACCGGAACTACGTGGTTCCGCTGGACTGGCCGCTCGCCCTCCTCCTCGGCCGGATGCCCTTCGGTACCCGGGCCAAGTTCCGCACGCCGCTGGACGCGGTGGAGGTGGTGCCCCGGATCTGGCCGAGCGAGGCCGAGGTCCTCAGGGCGGTCACCCGCCACCTCGGTGAAGTCCCGCGCTGCCTCGCGGACTTCGGCGACTGGTCGATCCACAGCTATGTGCCGGGCAGGCCGCTCTCCGAGGAGATCCCGCACGGCCCGGTCGGCGAGGAGCTGCTGCGCTCCTTCGCTCGCTTCTTCGCCCGGACGGCCTGCGTGCCCGAGAGCGAGCTGCCGCCGCTGCCCGCCGACTGGCCCGTCTCCGGCGACACCCAGTCCTTCCTGCGCTGGCTCATCGACTTCACCGAGCTCCGCGTGCACCGCCACAACCGGCGCCGCTTCGGCGCCCTCTTCCGCGCCGTGGGCGTCCGCACCGACGCCATGACCGCCTTCGCGGGCCGCCTCCCGCTGCTCGCCCCGCGCCCCTTCTGCCTCATCCACACCGACGTGCACCGTGCCAACGTCGTCGTCGTGCGCCCCGGCAGGACCGCGGTCATCGACTGGGAGCTGTCGATGTTCGGCGACCCGGTCCACGAACTCGCCACCCACCTCGTACGGATGGAGTACGACGAGGCCGAGCACGACCGGATGCGCGACCTGTGGGCCGACGAGCTGACCGAGGCGGGCCGGGCCGAGCTGACCAAGGGCCTCGACACCGACCTGCCCGTCTACCTCGACTTCGAGTACGCCCAGTCGGTCTTCCCCGACATCATGCGCGCTGCCCTTGCCCTGCCCGCCGCCCCCGCCGACGAGGACTTCGAGGCGGCGGCGGCCCCGGTGCGCCGGGCGCTGCGCCGGGCGGCCGGGCCCCTGAGGCTGAAGGGGGTGCCGGGCACGGGCCGGGTCGTGACGGCGCTGCGCGCGTGGCACGCGGGGGACGTGGGGGAGCGGTTCTCGGGGGCCGGAACAGCTGGTGCGGACCCTCAACTGCGTTCTCTGGCAGGCTGGCTGGGCCTGCGCGCCGAACCGGTGCGAACCAGTTCGATCCAGGCCGGACCTGACTTGGCCTGACCTGGCGTGGCCTGACCTGAGCTAGGCGTACGCGGCGAGCCCCCGCCGCAGCCCCGCGAACGCCCGCTCCGTCGCCGGCACCGCCTCGGCCGCCACTTCGTCGACCGCCTCCCCGGCCGCGATCCGCCGCCCGTTCTCCAGGGCGAGCACCCGCTGCACCGCCACGATCTGCGCCGCCGCGATCCGGGCGTCGAGCCCGGCCTCCTCCGTGCCGTCGCCGCCGTCGAGCGCCTTCGCGAGGGCCGCCTCCGAGCGCTCCTGGTAGCCGGGGATGCGGGCGACGAGGGCGGGAGTCCCGTACAGCAGGCGCTGGAAGGCCAGGACGTGGGGGTGGTCGCTGAGGCCCGTGACCGGGTCGCGGCGTGCCACCGCGTCGAGGTGGTGGCGCTCAAGCGCGGCCAGCGGGGACTCGCCCCGGGCGCGGCCCGCGACCACCCGCGCCGCCTCGTCCTCGTGGTCGGCGAAGCGGTGCAGGACCAGGTCCTCCTTGGTGGGGAAGTACCGGAACAGCGTCGGCTTGGAGATCTCGGCGGCCGCCGCCACCTCCGCCACGGACACCTTGTCGAAGCCCTTCTCCAGGAAGAGGGCGATCGCCGCCTCGGAGATCGACTGGTACATCCGCTGCTTCTTGCGCTCGCGCAGGCCCACTTCGCCGGCTTCGCCGCTCGTCGTCATGGGAGCAGCGTACGCCATCTGAATCTCGGTAAGAAATTTAACTCGGTTACGTTATTCTGCTCGGCATGACACCTGACGAGGCCCTCACCCAGGAACGCGGCTACCACGACACCTGCCGCACCGCCCTCGACGCGATGGTCCAAGGCGCCCAGGACCACGTCATCACCGGCGAGAACGTCTCCGCGTCCGGCGCCGACGCCGAGGTCCTCGGCTATCAACTGCGCAGCCGCGCCAAGGAGTTCAGGGAGCTGCCGGACGCGCCGCTGTTCTTCGGGCGCCTCGACTTCGACGCCGCCGCGGCCGAGGCGGGCGACCACCGCGGGCAGAGCTACCACATCGGGCGGCTGCGCATCACCGAGCACCCCTCGGCCCCGCCGCTCGTCGTCGACTGGCGCGCCCCCGTCTCCCGCGCCTTCTACCAGGCGGGCCCCCGCGACCCCCAGGGCGTCGCCGTCCGCCGCCGCTTCGGCTGGGCGCCCGGCAGCAAGGGCGCCTCCGCCGACCTCACCGGGCTGGAGGATGAGCACCTGGGGGAGGAGGAGCCACGGGGCGGGGAGGCCGAGGGGGGCGCCGTCGCTGCGGCCGGCGGCATCCTCGCGGGTGAGATCGAGCGGCCCCGCGTCGGACCCATGCGCGACATCGCCGCCACCATCCAGCCCGAGCAGGACGACCTCGTGCGCGCCGAACTCACCGCGTCGGTCTGTGTGCAGGGCGCCCCCGGCACCGGCAAGACCGCCGTCGGCCTGCACCGGGCCGCTTACCTCCTCTACACCCACCCCCAGCGCGTGCAGCGCTCCGGGCTCCTCATCCTCGGCCCCAACCGCACCTTCCTGCGCTACATCGCCGAGGTCCTGCCCGCGCTCGGCGAGACGGGCGTGCGCCAGTCCACCGTCCAGGACGAGATCGCCCGGCACGAGGTGCGCGGCCACGACGACGCGGCGGCGGCCCGGGTCAAGCACGACGCCCGGATGGCCGAGGTGCTGCGCCGGGCCCTGTACGCGCGGGTCGGCGCGCCCGCCGACTCCCTTGCGATCCCGGACGGTTCGTACCGCTGGCGCGTGGACCTCAGCGACCTGGAGCGCATCGTCGACGACGTGCGCGCCGAGCAGCCGCCGTACGAGATCGGGCGGGAGCGGGTGCGCAGCCGGGCCGTGCGCCTCGTGCGGGAGCAGGCCGAGCGGCGCGCGGGCGCGGTGACCAACGCCTGGCTGCAGAAGATCTCCCGGGCCCGGCCCGTCTCCGCGTACGTCGACCAGGTCTGGCCGAGGGCGAAGGCGGAGGAGGTGCTCGCCGCGCTGCTCACCGACCCGGACACGCTCGCGGCGGCGGCCGACGGGATCCTCGACGGGGCGGAACAGCGGGCCATCCGCTGGAGCAGGCCGCCGCGCTCCTTCAAGTCGGCCCGCTGGTCCGCCGCCGACCTCGTCCTGCTCGACGAGCTGGCCGGGCTCATCGAACGGCCCGAGGGCTACGGCCACATCGTCGTCGACGAGGCGCAGGACCTCTCCCCGATGGAGTGCCGGGCCATCGCGCGCCGCGCCGACTTCGGCTCGCTCACGGTCCTCGGCGACCTCGCCCAGGGCACCACGCCCTGGGCCGCCCGCTCCTGGCCCGAGCTCCTTCGCCACCTCGGCAAGCCCACCGCCGCCCTGGCCCCGCTGACCACCGGCTTCCGCGTCCCGAGGGCGGTCGTGGGCCTGGCCAACCGGCTCCTTGCCGAGCTGGACGTGGACGTGCCGCCCGCGCGGTCACTGCGCGCGGACGGCGAGTTGAGGATCGAGGAGACGGACGATGTGACGGCGGCGACCGTCACCGCCGTGCGCCGTGCGCTGACCCGGGAGGGCTCCCTCGGCGTCATCGCCGCCGAGGCCGGCACGGAGGCGCTGCGCGCGGCCCTCACCGCGGCGGGTATCGCGTGCGCGGGCCCCGACGACCTCGCCGCGCGCGTGACGGTGCTGCCCGCGACGGTCGCCAAGGGCCTGGAGTACGACCACGTGATCGCCGTCGAGCCCGCCGCGATCGTCGAGGCGGAGCCCCGGGGCGCGCACCGCCTGTACGTGGTCCTGACCCGTGCGGTGTCCCGCCTCGACGTGCTGCACAGCAGGCCGCTGCCCTGGAACTCGTAAGGCAGAAGCGGTTCGCGGGGCGGCGGTGACCCGCCGTACGGCGGCCGGAGTCACTTCTCCTTGAGGACCGCCTGCATGACCGACTTCGCGATCGGCGAGCCGAGCCGGCCACCCGCGATCTGCTCGCGCGGGATGTTCATGTCCTTCGGGTCCACGAAGACGGCGACGGCGACGGGGGAGCCGCCGTCGTCGTCCTTGGCGTAGGAGACGAACCAGGCGTACGGGCGCTCGTCGCGGACGTTCGCGCCGTGCTGGGCGGTACCGGTCTTGCCGCCGACGATGGTGCCGCCGATCTTGGCTCCGCTCGCGGTGCCCTTCTCGACGGTGTTCTCCATCATCGCCTGGACCTTGTGCGCGGTGTCCTCGGAGACGGCCTGGCTCATCTCCTGCGGCTGGTTCTTCTCGATCGTCGACAGGTCGGGGCCGCGCAACTCGTCGACCAGGTACGGCTTCATCAGCTTGCCGTTGTTGGCGATGCCCGCCGTGACCATCGCCATCTGCAGCGGGGTCGAGGTCACGCTGCCCTGGCCCATGCCGGTCAGCGCGGTCTGCGGCTGGTCGAGCTTTTCGGGGTAGGCGCTGGCGACGGCGCGGACCGGGACGAACTGCTCCTCGTTGAAGCCGAACTTCTCGGCGGTCTCCCGCATGTCGTCCTTGCCGACCTTCCAGGCCGTGTCGAGGAAGACGTTGTTGCAGGACCACTGCATGCCGACCTTCAGGGACGCCTTGTCACAGGGGCCCGCCACGTCGTTGCCGATGCGGGTGGAGCTCTGCGGCAGCTTGTACGGGGCCCTGGCGCCGGTGGGCTCGTCGATGTCCTTGATCGTGCCGTGCTCCAGGGCGGCGGCCGCGGTGAGGATCTTGAAGGTGGAGCCCGGCGGGTACGTCTCGCGCAGGGCGCGGTTGTTGAGCGGCTTGCTCTTGTCCTTGAGGAGCTTCTGGTACTCCTTGCCCTCCTTGCTGGAGATGCCCGCGAAGACCGAGGGGTCGTACGAGGGGGTGGAGGCGAGGGCGAGGATCTTGCCGGAGCGGGGGTCGAGGGCGACGACGGCACCGGGTGCGCCGAGGTCGGTCAGCCCCTTGTACGCGGCCTCCTGGGCCTTGGCGTCGATGGTGGTGACGACGTCGCCGCCGCGGCGCTTCTTGCCGGTGAGCATGTCCACCGTGCGGCGCAGGAAGAGCCGGTCGTCGGTGCCGCTGAGGATGTCGTTCTCGACGCCCTCCAGGAAGGTGGAGCCCTGGGCCTGCGAGAAGTAGCCGGTGATCGGGGCGTACATGGGGCCCTGCTTGAAGAGCCGCTTGTACTTGAAGTCCGAGTACTCCCCGTCGGACTTCGTGTCCGACGCCTTGGACCCGGTGATGGACTTGCCGCCCACGATGATGTCGCCGCGCGGGTGCGAGAACGCCTCGATCTGCACCCGCCGGTTGTGCGTGTCGTTGGAGAGCTTGTCGTTCTGCGCGAACTGCACCCAGTTGGCACGGCCGAGCAGCGCGAGGATGAGCAGGCCGCAGAATATGGCGACGCGCCGGACTGGTTTGTTCACACTTCCCCCTGAACTTCACCCTGGTCGGTGACGTTTCATCATCACCTCGCCCCCGCCTTCAGAGGGCGAGGTGCCCCGATTTCGTTGCAGAACAGTCATACGAAAACTGGATGAGGACCCAGTTGGGGACCCAGTTGGGGACTCAGACGTCCAGCGCGGTGCCGTAGAGCCGCTCCACCCGGATCCGGACCACCACGCGGCGCTCCCGCACCATCTCCCGCAGGTAGGCCGCCTCGTCCGCGGGGTCATCGAACCCCTCGGTCATGGCGAGCAGTTCCCGCCCGGTGGCGTCCCCCGGCTCCGTCGACGGCGGCGTGACCTCGGCGGTGCCCTCGGCGACGGCGAAGGCGTAGGGCCCGGTGGAGACGTGCAGCGCGGCGTGCGGGTCGCGGGCGAAGAGGCGGGGCTTGAGCCGGTCGGCCGTGGTGGGGACGCGCAGGATCCGCCTCTCGGGGTCCCAGTGGTAGACGACGGTCGACAGGTGCGGGTGGCCGGTGCGGCGTACGGCGGCGAGCACGCCGAGCTGCTGTTCGCTGAGGATCTTCGTGAGCTCGTCCTCGGTGAGGACGCGGGGGGCGGGGCCGGACATGGCGGCTTCCTTTCGAACAAGGGTGGTTGAGCTGATCAGGTGTGATCGGGCGATACGCCACGGTCAGGTCGGAGCACCATGAGTGCGACCGTGAGGGCGGCGACCAGGAGCCCCGCGCCCACCGTGAAGGCCAGGTGGTAGCCCGCGGTCAGGGCCTCGGGGCGGGGTGTGCCCGCGGTGAGGAGGCGGTCCGTGCGGGAGGCGGCGAGGGTGGAGAGGACGGCCACGCCGAGGGCCATGCCGATCTGCTGGGTGGTGTTGAAGAGGCCGGAGGCGAGCCCCGCGTCGTCCTCGCGGGCGCCGGACATGCCGAGCCCGGTCAGGGCGGGCAGCGCCAGGCCGAAGCCCGCGGCGAGCAGCATCACGGGGAGCAGGTCGGTGGCGTAGCTCGCGTGCACGGGCACCCGGGCCAGCAGCCCGAGCACCCCGACCAGGAGCACGAGCCCGGTGAGCAGCACCGCCCGCTCGCCGAACCGTCCGATCAGCCGGGCCGAGACCCCGAGCGAGACCGCGCCGATGACGAGGGCCGCGGGCAGCATGGCGAGCCCGGTCGCGGTGGCGTCGTACCGCAGGACGTTCTGGAGGTAGAGGGCGACCAGGACCTGGAAGGAGAAGAGGGCCGCGACCATCAGCAGCTGCACCAGGTTGGCCCCGGCGACGCTGCGCGACCGCAGCACCCGCAGCGGCATGAGCGGGGTGCGGGCGGTGGCCTGGCGGGCGACGAAGCCCCCGAGCAGGGCGAGCGCGAGGGCGCCGAGGCCGAGCGTGTGGCCCGAACTCCAGCCGTACTCCTCGACCTTGACCACGCTGTAGATGCCGGTCATGAGCCCGGCCGTGACCAGCAGCGCGCCGATGACGTCCGCCCCGGCCCGCAGGCCGAGCCCGCGGTCGGCGGGGAGGGCGGGCAGGGCGAGCGCGAGGGTGGCGAGCCCGATGGGCAGGTTGATGAGGAAGATCCAGTGCCAGTTCAGGAGGTCGGTGAGCACGCCCCCGAGCACCTGCCCGATCGACGCCCCGGCCGCGCCGGTGAAGCTGAACACGGCGATGGCTCTGGCCCGTTCGCGGGGCTCGGTGAAGAGCGTGACGAGGATGCCGAGGCTCACGGCGGAGGCGAGTGCGCTGCCGACGCCCTGGAGGAAGCGGGCGGCGATGAGGACACCGGGGGAGCCGGCGGCGCCCGCGAGCAGCGAGGCCCCGGTGAACACCCCCGTCCCGACGAGGAACAGCCGCTTGCGCCCGAGCAGATCACCGAGCCGACCGGCGAGCAGCAACAGGCTCCCGAAGGCGATCAGATACGCGTTCACCACCCAACTCAGGCCGCCGGGCGTGAAGTCGAGGTCGCTCTGGATGGCGGGCATCGCGACGGTGACGATGCTGCCGTCCAGGACGTTCATGAGCAGCCCGGTGGCGATGACGCCGAGGGCGAGGTGGCGGCGCGGGGGGCGGGTGCGGGGTGCGGATTCCAGCGTGGACAGAGCAACCACGGTTTCTCTCCTGTGAGTTGGCCGGGCCTGTGAGGCGGCCGGGGGTGCCGGAAGAACAAGAGGGACCGTAGCAGATAGTTCCGTTGCAGACTATCTACTTCGGTCCCTCGATCCGGCTATCCTGGGCCGCATGACCGCCATGGCTCCCGCCCACACCGACCTGGACCTCTCCTTCCTCCTGGACCACACCAGCCACGTCCTGCGCACCCGGATGGCCGCCGCCCTCGCCGAGATCGGCCTGACCGCGCGCATGCACTGCGTCCTGGTGCACGCCCTGGAGGAGGAGCGCACCCAGGCCCAGCTCGCCGAGATCGGGGACATGGACAAGACGACGATGGTGGTGACCGTGGACGCCCTGGAGAAGGCGGGCCTCGCCGAGCGCCGCCCCTCGAGCACGGACCGGCGCGCCCGGATCATCGCCGTCACCGAAGAGGGCGCCCGGGTCGCCGTACGCAGTCAGAAGATCGTCGACGGCGTGCACGAGGAGGCGCTCGGCTCGCTGCCCAAGGGGGAGCGCGACACCCTGGTGCGGGCGCTGAACCGGCTGGTCGCGGGGCACTTGGCGACCCCCGCCGAGGCTCCGCAGGGGGCGCGCAGGCCGCGGCAGCGGGCGCAGTAGCCCGTCCCGGCAGCGGGTGCGGCCACGTCGGAGAAGCGGCCGGGCCAAGGGGCGTGACAGCCGCGACAGGTGGCGTGACAGCGGCGTGACAGGGGGGTGTCAGGACCCGTCGGCACCTTGGTCGCATGACAACTTCTGCGATCGCGGTCACGGGACTGCGCAAGGCATACGGCGACAAGGTCGTCCTCGACGGCATCGGCTTCGAGGTCCCCGCGGGCGCCGTCTTCTCGATGCTCGGCCCGAACGGAGCGGGCAAGACGACGACGGTCAACGTCCTGACCACGCTGATGAAGGCGGACTCCGGGACGGTGCGGGTGGCCGGCCACGACGCGGCCACCGCCACCCGGCAGGTGCGCGCCGCGATCGGCGTGACCGGCCAGTTCGCCGCGGTGGACGAGCTGCTCTCGGGCCGCGAGAACCTGCAGCTGATGGCGGACCTGAAGCGGGTGCGCGGCGGCCAGGTGGTCTCGGGGCTGCTGGAGCGGTTCGACCTGACGGAGTCCGCGGACAAGCTGGCGGCGACCTACTCCGGGGGCATGCGCCGCAAGCTGGACCTGGCGATGACACTGGTCGGCAAGCCCGAGATCATCTTCCTGGACGAGCCGACCACGGGCCTCGACCCGCGCAGCCGGCGCACCATGTGGCAGATCGTGCGCGAGCTGGTGGCCGAGGGCACCACCATCTTCCTCACCACCCAGTACCTCGACGAGGCCGACCAGCTCGCCGACCGGATCGCGGTGCTCAACCAGGGCAGCCTGGTCGCCGAGGGCACCCCCGAGGAGCTCAAGCGCCGGATCCCGGGCGGGCACGTGCGGCTGCGGTTCACCGACCCGGCCGCCTACCGCTCCGCCGCCGCCGCGCTGCGCGAGGTCACCGCGGACGACGAGGCCCTGTCGCTGCAGATCCCCAGCGACGGCACCCAGCGCGAACTGCGCTCCATCCTCGACTGGCTGGACTCGGCGGGTGTCGAGGCCGACGAGCTGACCGTGCACACGCCGGACCTCGACGACGTCTTCCTCGCCCTGACCGACCACACGGCCACGCAGCCCGCCACCGCGCAGCCCACCGCCGCCCAGCCCGCCACCACGCAGCCCACCGCCACCCAGGCCACGACCACCACCACCGGCTCCACGACCTCTGAGGAGATCGCGCGATGAGTACCGCTTCCACCCCCCTGGCCGACTCGGCGATCATCCTGCGCCGCAACCTCAAGCACTCCCTGCGCAACCCCACCACGGTCTTCAACGCGATCCTCTTCCCGATCGTGATGATGCTGCTGTTCGTCAAGGTGCTCGGCGGCGGCTTCGACGTCGGCGTCCCCTACATCGACTACGCGACACCGGGGCTGCTGGTCATGGCCATCAGCTACGGGCTCGGCGCCACCTCGGCGGCCGTGAACGACGACATGACCAAGGGCGTCATCAACCGCCTCAAGGTCATGGACGTCTCCCGCGGCGCCGTGCTCTCCGGGCACGTCGTCGTCACCGCGGTGCGCTGCGTCGTGGCCTGCGCGGCCATCATCGGGGTGGCCTTCCTGATGGGCTTCGACCCGGGTGCGAGCGCCCTGGACTGGCTCGGCGTCGCGGGCCTCCTCGTCCTGGTCAGCGTCGCGGCCGCCTGGCTCACCGTCGCCCTCGGCCTGGCCGCCAAGACGGCGGAGTCCGCGGGCTTCGCCACCGTCCCGCTGGTCATGCTGCCGTTCCTCAGCAGCGCGTTCGTGCCCGCCGACACCATGGGCACCGGGGTGCGCCAGTTCGTGGAGTACCAGCCCTTCACCCCGATCATCGAGAGCCTGCGCGGCCTGCTCGCGGGCCACCCGTCGGGCGGCGACACGGCCGCGGCCCTCGCCTGGTGCGTGGGACTGGCCGTCGTCGGGTACTTCTGGGCGGTGGCCACCTTCAAGAAGCGCGTGTGAGCCGCGCCGAACGCGAGTGTCCCGTCTCAATGGAAGTGGGCCATCGTGAGGCGGTGACCTGGGGTGACTCAGGTTGAGTGAGACGGCAATGGCTGGCCTGTCTCACTCAACCTGAGCAGCTGTCCGTTGACATCGAACCCAGTCGCTCTGCCGTCGAGCGGAGTCGTGCCGCGTCTGGTGCGCCCAAACCACGACACGAGAGAGAACCGACGACAAGCCCGTCGGCTCTGCGCTTGGCCGCGGGGGTCGCAGAAGGGGGCCCGGTCGGCGAACCTGATGACCACGCCATCGATCGGTCCCGCGGCGGACTGACTGCGGCGTCACGCCCAGCCCCAGTGAGCTGTTGCACCCTCTTCTCCGAAGTCGTGGCGTGTCCTCAAATCGGCCTTCTCGGAGAATGGCTGTCGGGCCGATTAGTCGAGGTTTGTCTCCGGGCTTGAGCCGCGCCAGCCGCCGTTGACATACCACTTGTCGGCCGCCAGGGCCTTGAACAGGGCATAGCCCATCGTGTTGGGGTTACCCCGGTAGCGCCAGCCCTCGGCCTTGTGCTCAAGCCAGGGGGCGACGGAGTTAGTGGGCATCATCGTGAGGTCGTGGTTGGTTGATGCGATGTGGCTACTCACCAGAAGGCTGTACCGGTAGTCCAGGTCGAACACCTTCAGGTGTTTCTGGAGGCGTTCTGTGAGTGTGTCGCTCCAATCAGGGTGGGGGGAAACGAAGAACTTCATCGACGGCTGCTCATTGCCGCGTGGCCTCCTGAGACGAGCTCGAAGCCAGGGGTGGTGGGAGAAGTCGTCGAAGTAGGGGTGCAGGGTCTGGTCACCCGCATTGACGGGGACTGTCGCGCGCTTGCCGGTGTTGCAGTCGCGGCAAGCCGGGATGAGGTTAACCGGTACCACGCTGAGCAGCGGGTACGTGTTCTTGGGTAGGTGGTGATCGAGCGTGGTTACCAGGCCCTCCCCGCACAGGGGACACCGGTTATCCCGTCGACGGCCTTCTTGGTCGGTCGTACCTTTGAGCGCCTCGTAGATGCGGCGGCCCGGAGCACGGTCCTTGGCCAACCGGTCGGTGTAGACCCCCTCCAGTGCCTTGCGGTCGCGACGGGTGCCAGGCGTGGCGGCGAGGCCGGTGAGGGTGTGAAGAGCCTGGCCCTGAGCGGCTGCCTCGTACGCACTTGCTGCATCGGCCACCGCGTCGGTGAACGACTCCAGCCGTTTTCGGCTATTTGGGCGGGCGTTGGCGATGCAGGTGGTGTAGACGTCGCGTGCGTCGAAGGCCGGAGGATCTATGTGCTGCATCAGCCGTGTCCCTCCACGTCGTCGCGCTGGCCGAGCAAGGCGCTGAGCACCAACTGTGCCTCGCTGCCAAGCCGTCCACTGAAGTGTTCCAGGACAGCGTCGTAGGAGTAGCCGACGTCGACCAGGCGTCGTAGTTCGTGCAGAAAGCCGGCTTCGGTGAGTTCCAGACCGAAGACCTCGTGAGTCAGCACGCCGACGTTCTCGCCGTACGTTTCGATGCGGGGCTGCGCGGCTCCGAGTTGCCCGCCGTAGCGCCAGAGCTTCCAGACGCAGTGGGCAGGAATCTCTTGGAGTACAACCGGAGAGTGTGTGGCGACGATGGCCAGCCCGTTGCGCTCGGCGAGCAGATCGGACAGCGCCCGCATGAACGCGGACAGCAGGGGCGGATGGAGGTGGGTTTCCGGCTCATCGATGATGACGAGGGTCCGCTCACTCACGTGCTCGATGAGCCGGGTCATGGTGAGCAGAACGAGCCGGTGGCCGGCGCTGAGACGGCGGAAGAGCTGCCGGGCCTTATTCTCGCGGCTGTTCAGGCTTGCGGTGTTCTCGAAGTTCTCCAGCCATCCCTCCTCCAGGAGTCCGCTCCCGGGATAGTCGAGGGTGCGCAATGCCCTGATCCATTGTGGGCTGCGCTCGCGCGTCAGACATGCCTTCATGGCCTGCGCGAAGTCCTTCCTGAGCCCGCCAGGGGTCTTGAACCTGGGGGATCGTGAACCCTGAACACGCAGGCCCACGTAGGAAGCGATGAACATTTCGTCGCCCTCGACGAGCGGGAAGTCGTCAAAGGCGCTGAACGAGACAGTCACCAGGTTGTTGAAGGATCGGCCCTCGCGGCCGTACTCGATGATCCGCCCGAGCTCATATATCTGCGGCTCGACCGCAGCGACGGCGCGGGCCAAGTGGGAAAGCACATATGACTTCCCCACGCCGTTCCGTCCGGTCAGGGCGTGCACGTTGCTGGCCGGCCGGGAGCCTGGTTCGACCTTGAATTCGAACCGCACGGAACCCATTGCCGGTGGCAGCGGCGGCTCGTAGGCGATATCGAAACTTACCCGGCGCGCTCCGCCGCGTGCGATGCGCCGCAGCTGCCCGCGCACGGTCGACATCTTGACGAAGCGCAGTAGCGAAGTGCGGGTCACATCTTGGTTCCGCGCGAGGCGGAAGGAGTCCTCGTCATAGGCGATATCCCGGAGCGCGGTGAGTACTTCCTCCCGGATGGCGCTGGGTATCTCGCTCAGCGTGTAGTAATAGCTTTCATCCTGGCCCACCGAGAAATAGCGCGAGCTGTCCAGGCGGCTGAAGCGCTCCGGGAGCAGATAGTTGGCGGGAACGTTCTCGCCATCCGTCGCCACGTGGCCAATCTTCACCGTGCCGACCTCGATCCAGCCCTCCCTGGTCAGAACGCGCAACGTGAACATGGTGCGGTATCCGTCGTCGTCCCAGGTGTCGTGGACGAGGAGCGCATCGAAAAGATCCTCCGCCATAGCGCCACCTTCGGCCAAGCGACGGTCGTCATAAAATACGCCGAATCGCACGGTTTTCCTGGCCCTCCCCCTGCTTACTGTGCTCCGTCGTGATGTGCGATCTTAGGCGGCGGCGCGCACGGGTGTGCGGGGGCGGACGTCGCGAACTCAGCGGCCCGGCTGGAGTGCGACGCTGGAGTCTGGAGTAGGGCCGCCGTTGCTTTGCCGCGGGCCGGTGCGGCTATGTGTTGTCGCTGCGGTGGTGGGCGTGCCAGAGGCGTCTGAGGGCTTCGAGCTCGGTTCGTGGGAAGTGTTCGCCCCACTTGCCTCGATAGCCGCTCTCACCGTAAGTCTGCGCGACCTCGTCGAAGCAGCGGATCGCGGTGCGGGCGAGCTGGTCGATGCCGAGCTGGCTGGACCAGATTTCGGGTCCCTTGTTGTCGTGATCGCTGCCGTGACGCAGCTCCAGCACGCGGGTCCAGGTGTCCACGCCTTCGCGGTAGAAGATCCACCGGTAGGCGGTCGGTTCGGCCTCAAACTGGGCACGGGTCTCCGACCCGCCCGCGACGAGCTGGGCCACCGCGGTCAGGAGCTCCTCGGGCGCACTGGTGATGTGGGACGCGGTGAGCTCGACTCTCGCCTGGCGATCTTCAAGGGTGCAGTCCGCCCACCCGGATCCCGCCAGGGTCCAGGTGATGCGCATGCCGGATGTCACTGGTGCTCCTCAGCGAGGAAGGCCCGAACATCGGCCGCCAGGGAAGTCATCTGCTCGCCGGCCTCCAGCCAGGTGGTCACAGAGGCGCCCCAGCCACCTGCGGCCTGAGGCCACGGCCGCAAGGCCCAGGTCAGGCCGACGTGGCCGCCGGACCGGAAGACTGCCGACACCGTTAGGTCGTGGTCATTGGTCTGCCAGCTCCGTTCGCCGTCCCATCCCCGGTAGTCGGCGGCGAGCTCTTCCAGGAATGCGGTGAGATCGCTGTCCCAGATCCAGGCGACGACCTCGTTGACGCGAGCGGTCAGACCGGGAGCCCGCAGCTCGACGGCATAGTGCACGGAGTCTGCGTCGAAGCTGAACCGGTCGCAGAACGTCACGCCGACGGACGCATTGTCCTGGCAGCGGATCGTCACGCTGGCCTCATCGCCGGTGCCGACGTCGGGGGTAGTCATGGGTGGAACGCTAGGTCAGCAAGATGTTCGACGTCACTTGGATTCGCTGTCGGCAGGGTGGAGAACAGCTTCGGCGATTTCACGGACACGCTCCATCGTGATGCCGGTCCGCTGTTCGACCGCGAGAGGGTGGTCGGTCGGCTCCAGCTCGATGAACGGACGCTGTCCGATGGGGCGGGTGTGGACGTGGGTCTTCAAGTTGATGGTGCTGGGCGAGTAGAGGAAGAGGTCGGTGGACAGCCATCCGAAGTACGGCTCCTCGGATTCGCGTCCCCGGGTGTCCCAGAGGTCCGCGGCTCGGGCGAAGTTGTCCCGGCTGAGGGAGACCCATGCGGCCCAGGAAAAGACCTCGTCGCTGCCGATGATCGGTATCTCGATCAGACCCTTGACGAAGTAGTGCTGTGCCTGGATGACGCACTGATCTGACGAGAGCAGGCAGTCCGCACGGTCGGCGAAACGCGGATCCCAGACGTAGGGAGCCGTGGCCGAGTAGTTCATCGGCAGTTCGGCGTGATGGCTGCCGCAGCACGAGCATGTGAATCCGAGGTCGCTGGTCATGAGCGGAGCCTAATGATCGGCTCCGACGTTGCTGACGTCAGTCCCGTCTCGGTGAGGGCAGAGGCAGTTCACCGTGCGTGTGCTGGGGAGCGCTTCAAGATCCGTCGGATGAGAAGGGGAGGGAACTGGTCGTGCGGGTGGGCGGTTACGAGCCCGTCGAGGCTGGCCTCATGGTGGCGGACGGCCTCGTCGACCCGTTGGGCAAGCCGCACGATCTCTTCTTGGAGCCAGGGGATGGCGGTTGTCCTTAGCTTCCGCTCTGCGGGTAGTCGCCTGTCGAACTCTCGGCGGAAGCGCTGAACCTCTCCCTGGCTTCCGAGGGCTTGTTTTCGCCAGTAGAAGGAAGCGAAGAGAGCGGCGACCTGGACGACGTCGGGGAAGTCGGCGGCCTCGGCGTATGGGTATGGCCGGTGCCGACTGGTCTCGTCCGGATGGATCAAGCGGAGTCTGCGCTCCGTGCGGTCTGCTGCGTAGCCGTGTCTGGCCAGGTCGCGCCAGAACTTGGAGCATTCGTCGTAGGCGGGCAGGATCCTGCGGTATCTGCTGTGACGGCAGAGCCGGTGGAGACGCCGTTGAGCTTCAACGATCTCGGGCGCTTGCGCAACGCTGCACTGACCGGTTGAGGGGATCTCGACGCTTCGCTCAAAGTACGAGTCGTAGGCGGTGCCACTGCCTGTCCACCGGCGGTGCTTGACGCAGAGCTGGTTGAGGTCTCGGAGCCCCCATATCTCGATCTGCCAGCTGGTCTTTCCGGTATGCGCGGCCGCGCAGAAGTCGCAGGCCCAGGTCCGGTTGATCAACGGGTAGCCCGGCTGGTGCCATGCCGTGGCGGTGGTCAGTTCGGGCAGAGCCTTCTTCAGGGATTTCGGTGTCTGACCGCTGCGAACGGCGAGGAGATCCAGCCTATCCAGGGGCCTCTCCGTCGAGTAGAAGCGGCGAAGCACATGCTTTGGGGGGATTCCGTTAAGCAGCGCGAGTCGCGCTGCATAGGACCGAACAGTCTCATTCGGAAAGGGCGGGGAGGTCAGAGGCAGTGGTCGTGCCGGCCCGGCCGGGGCCGTGACCCCGATCATGCGGATGTCCGGTAGGTGCTCTCGCTGGCGTGGTCCACATGGATGGCGTGCAATTGTCGCCTGGTGATGCTTTCGCTGCCGTCCAGGATCGCGGAGATGGCTGCGGCCCGAACGAGATGGGAGAGACTGCCGATCATTCCACCGGTCCGCTGGTAGAGGTATTTGTGCAAGTTGGTCAATGTGTTGGGGGCGTGCCTGTGCAGGCGAAGGGTGCCCTCCATGGTCGCGACCAGGCCTTCCCATTCACGGCCCAGCGGGAAGGGCCCGGTATGGAGGAGGGTGCAGCGACCTGCGATCTGGCCGCCGCGGATGCCGGTGAACAGTCCGGAGTGTTCGACGTCGATGCCGGCGTAGATGAACGTGGCCGGCAGGTGCTCGGTGAAGTACTTCAGATGGTCGGAGAGCTCCTCTCCGGCAATCGTGCCCAAGTTCATGAGATGGATTTCGTCGACCAGCACCAGGTCCGTGCGGGCCTCTGTCAGCACCTGGCAGACGGAGTGCGTGATGTCGGCGGTGTTGTGGCGTGGGGTGATGGTCGGGATGTTGAGGAAGCGGGCAAACTCCAAGGCGAGCTTCCGGGGTGATCCTTTCGGCGGTGCGGTGACATAGACCACCGGGATGCGTTGGCCTTCGCCGGATCTGTGCCGAACGCGCAGTTCATGAAGGCGCCCGAGCTGTCGGAGTGCAGTGGTCTTGCCCGTGGTGCGGTCGCCGGAGATGATCAGGCCGCGGCGAGCTCCGTGCTCGCGTCGGTTGAGCAGGGTCAGAAGGCGTCCCTGATGAGCGACTTCCTTAACTGTGGACGTGCGTACCACTTGGAGTTCTGAGTGGTAGTCGATGCGAGCTTCGTCGTAGTCGGTGCGTTCCTCGTCGTTCATCGACTCCCATCGAGGGCGGGGAAGCAGGTCGAAGGGGTGCGGATCCTTCTCCACGAACCGCCGCCAGCCAGTGAGAGTGGTGGGCGGCTCCACACGTTCGTCTTTGTCGGCCCCAGAGCGATCATCTCCGGAGGGGCTCACCACCATCTTTTCGCCTCCTCACGAGCGTCGAAGATCCCCAGCGGCACCACTTTCGCCAACTCCTCGCCCTCATCGGCGGCATCGGAGACGTGAGCTGGTTCGGCCGGAAGCGCTTGCGAGGCGGCGGGCGTCTCGGGACGAGGCCAGGCCGGCTGGCTGGTGGCACGGGTGCGGCCGACGACCTTGCGGTCACGCCGCTCGGCCGCTCGGCCCGAGCTTTTCCGCCGCCGGACAGGGCGTTCTTCGGGACCCGATGCGGCCCGGTCAAGCAGCTCGACCGCAGCCTCGGCGACCGCTTCCTCGTCCGGCTTGCGCCGTTCACGTTCGGCCAGCACCTGACGGGCCCGGTCGAAGACCAGTTCACCCATTGGGACGGGCGAAGTGCGTAGATGGCGCCAGGTCGCGGTGATCCAGCCCGTGCCACGGTGGTTGCGTACCCAGACGCAGGAGATGTCATAAGGGTCGTAGTGGACCTCCCAGAGCCTCCCGTCCGGACCCGCCCCGGAGGGCTGGCGCCGAAAGGGGACAAGGTCGCGGGAATCGTAAGTACGGTTGTTGATCCGCACCCCTCCGGGACCGATGACCCTCCAATCGCGGGGCATGAGCTGGATGTACTCCTCCGGGCTCAGCGCGACCGGCACGTATCCGGCCGCCGCCACCAGCGCGGCGTACTTCTCGTTCGGACTCAACGGGCGATCCGGCATCAACGGGTCCCGCAGCCCGCCGTGCGGCCTGACCTGCCACGTCGAAACGACCCATTCCTGGAGCAGTTCCTGGAGCTCGTGGATGGACCAAACCGCTCGCGCGGACGGATCCCTGCCTCGCATCTCGGCACTCCGGCCGGTGTAGCCGGGCAGATCCTGGGCGAACATCGTTGCCACGGAGCCCAAGGTCCGTTCAATATGCGGCTTGTCGGTCGGGGTGTCCGGATGCGCGGGCTGGAACGAGATCCCCAAGTGGCGGCAGGCATTACGGAAGTTGTCCGAGACGAACGCCTTTCCGCGGTCACTGACCACCATCTCCGGGACGATCACCGGCTTTGCGGCGGCCTTGGCCATCCGCTCGTCCAGCGTCAGCAGCGAGGCATAGGGCAGCACCGACCGGGACATGCGCAACGCATCTGACCAGCCCGGCCGCACCACCTCCGGCGCCATCGCCCGCGCAAGCAGCAGGGCAGCGTCCACCGCCTTCGTCGAGGGCCGCAACACCACCGCAGCCATTGTCCTCGTCGCCAGATCGACCAGTCCGGTCAGCTCGCAGCGGTCCACTGTCCCGTCGTCGTGGACGACCATTACGTCCAGTGGCGTGGAGTCGATCTCCATCACTTCACCTGGTCGTGCTGTCGTCAGCTGCCCGAACATCCGCTTCGGCTGCTTGCTCAGCGAGCGGCGGGTACGGGCCGAGCCCAGCAGATGTTGCCCGGTCGAGACGGCCTCCAACAAGCGGTAGAACGTCGCCCTGGAGGGCATAGGAACGGCTCCCGCGCCGTGCTCGGCAGCCAGCAGGCGTTCGACCTTGCGCCGCAGCACCTGCGCGGACACGGTCGGCTCGTCGGTCCGGCTGCTGACGATCTTCTCGATTGCCTCGACCACCCGCGGATCGGCCCGGCTCGTGCCGGTGGCGGGCTTGCGCTGCCGACCGTCCACCAAACCCGCCACCCCTTCGCGCTCGAAGCGAGAGCGCATCCGGCGCAGCGTGCTCAGTCCCACCTCCTCGCCTGCTTCGCGTAGTTCGGCGAGCTTGGCCAGCTCCCGCTGCCGCAAGGAGTTCACGGCCGGGTCGTACTTGGCCTTCACCGGGGTGTGAGCATCGACGTCTGGGCGGCCCGTAAGCAGTTCGGTCAGGTGCCTTCGCCACCACTTGGCTCGCCCTGCGGCGTCTTCGGGCAGCCCCTCCAGGACCCCCGCATCGGGCAGCGGCGGGCGGATCGGCGCGCTGCTGAGCACGGTGAACCCTTCAGAGCTCAGCAAGTTCCCCAGCAGCACCACACTGGCGGCCAGGGCGTCATCCACCAGCCGCACCGAAGCGCCGTGCAGGGCCGCCACGGTGTGCTCGCGCCCGTCGTAACGAACCCGATCACCCAGCGACAGCAGATGCGGACGCGCCGGCATCCCCGCCCACCTCCATCGCCACCGCACGAACGAGGTGCACACGCGTGGCCCCTGCCAGCAACTCGCCCCCCAGGTCAGCGGCCAGCACTCGGCACCACAACAGGTGAAAGAGCACCGGCAGCGTGGCGATCGGATCCCCGACTTCCCGGGCCCCCGCAAGCAGCCCCTGCGGCTCTGCGAACACCGCTTGCAGGGCATCGGCGACCGGCTCGCGCCGCACCCGCGGGTGCCGGTAGCCCGACAGCCAGCGCAGATTCGCCGCCAGCACGGGATCGAGTATCCCGACCCGCTCGAAGCCCCAGCCAACCTGGGCGCAGGCCGCGGCCGTGGCCGCGAACTTCGCCGCGTCGTCTGGTTCGATCCGATCGTCCGGACGTACGTCCAGCACCACAGCGGTGCCGTCCCGACGGCGTACGAAGTAGTCCGGCGTATGGCGGGTACGCCGCGCCCGGTCGCCGTACCGCCACGACAGCCGGAACGGCTGCGAGGCCACCGCCACCACATCCGGATCGGCGTCCAGCCTCATCAGGTGCCCGAGCTCCACCCACGACTCATAGCCGACCAGGTCGCCGCCTGTAGCAGCCCAGTACCAGCCCGCGAAGTTCCGCTGCCCCCGGTACGACGGGAACCCGCGTACCTGCCCGGCTGCCTCGAAACGGGTCGGCCACATCACCTCAAGCGGCCCGCCGTGCGGCTCGTCGCGGGCGTCTACGTACTCCAGCCAGAAGTGCTCCTCAACCATCAGCCACCCCCGCTCGGCACCCACCCGATACGAAGACCGTAGGGACCCCGGTGCGGCAGTGGGTCAGGAAGAGTGAGATAGATCGACAGATGGTCAAGGTTGACTGAGACGAGCGACCAGATGGTTCAGATAGACCGAGACTGGCTCACCTTCAGCGAGACACGTCAGCGCTGCGCCCCGACAGTGGCGTAGCGCACTTTTGCAAGCAGCCGCTTGCAATTGTTAGCAAGGGTGGCGCACCATCGAGGCATGGCATCACTCAACGTCGGCAGTCTCGGCGAGTATCTGCGGGAGCAGCGGCGGACCGCCCAGCTCTCCCTGCGGCAGCTCGCCGATGCAGCCGGTGTGTCCAATCCGTATCTGAGCCAGATCGAGCGGGGCTTGCGCAAGCCGAGCGCGGAGGTGCTGCAGCAGGTCGCCAAGGCCCTGCGGATCTCCGCGGAGACGCTGTACGTGCGCGCCGGGATCCTCGACGAGAAGGAACGGGTCGAGCTGGAGACGCGCGCCGTCATCCTCGCCGACCCCTCCATCAACGAGCGCCAGAAACAAGTGCTGTTGCAGATCTACGAGTCGTTCCGCAAGGAGAACGGATTCGAGACCTCCGGCACCGAGGAATCCGGTGATGCCGAGCAGGACGAGCACGACGAGCAGAAGCAGACACCCTCAAGCTGACGCGAATCCGGGAGGACCATCGCCATGGCCGCGACCGAAGACATCCGCAAGATCCTCACCGACCCCAAGCCCCTGTACGCCCTGGCCGGTGGCGCCGACCGCGTCGCCGAGAAGGCCAAGGAGGTGCCGGGCGCGATCGAGAAGCTGATCGACGAGGCGCCCAAGCGCTTCGAGGACGTGCGCTCCACCGACCCGAAGGCCGTCCAGGACCGGGTGACCCAGCAGGCGAAGGACCTCCAGCTCAAGCTGACCGAGTTCCTCGGCACCCTCGACGCGGACTTCAAGAAGCTCACCGAGCAGGCCCAGGACGCGGCGCTGCAGGCCGTGGGCCGGGCCGCCGAGGCGGCCGTCAAGCTCCAGGAGCGGTACGACGGCCTGGCCGACCACGGCCACACGGTCGTACGGAACTGGCGCGGCGAGGTCGCCGAGGAGGCCCTCGACCTGGCCGAGGCCATCGAGCCGGACGCCGAGCCGGAGGCGTCGGCGACGGCCGAGGACAAGCCGGCCGAGTCCAAGAGCGCCACGGCCGCGCCCGCCGCCAAGAAGACGACGGCGAAGAAGACCACGGCCAAGAAGACGACCGCGAAGAAGACGACGCCGCCCGCCAAGTAGCGGCGGCTTCGAAGAAGCAACGGCCTACGGAACGGCAACGACCTACGGAACGGGCCGGGCACTCATCGAGTGCCCGGCCCGTTCACGGGGTAGCGGGTACCGTGGCCGCGTAATCACGTAGGTGTGCCGAGACTGGTGGTGGACGTTGTGCTGATGCAGGGGTTCGCGAACTTCATGTGGCTGCTGTCGCTGGCCCTGATCGTGTTCAGCGGCTTCGCGCTTCTCGACGCCGCCTTCCGCCGGGAGGACGCCTACCGGGCGGCGGACAAGAAGACGAAGCCGTTCTGGCTGATCATCCTCGGCCTGGCCTTCGTGGTGAACCTGCTCTTCCCGATCATGTCGTTCCTGCCGATCATCGGCCTCGTCGCGACGATCGTGTACATGGTGGACGTGCGCCCCGCGATCCGTCAGATCACCGGCGGCGGCCGTCGCAGCGGCGGCTCCAGCAGCGACGGCCCGTACGGCCCGTACAACGGCGGCCGTTGAGGCCCCCGGGGGCTCAGCGATCGCGGTCGAGCAGCAACACGGCCACGTCGTCGGTCAGATCCCCACCGTTGAGGTCACGGACCTCATTGACGGCTGCCTCCAGCAGCTCGTCACCGCGCAGCCCCGAGGCGAGCTGGCGGCGCACCATCTCCACCATGCCCTCCTGCCCGAGCCGCTGGTTGCCCTGCCCGATGCGCCCCTCGATCAGCCCGTCGGTATAGAGCATCAGGCTCCACTTGCCGCCGAGCTCGACCTGGCGCCGCGGCCACCGGGCCCGCGGCAGCAGCCCGAGGGCGGGCCCGCTGTTCTCGTACGGAAGTAGCTCGGCCTCCCGCCCCTCCCGCGCGATCAGCGGCGACGGATGCCCGGCCAGGCAGAGCCCCGCCCGGCGCCCGTCCGGGGCGATGTCGACCGTGCAGAGCGTCGCGAAGATCTCGTCGTCGGCCCGCTCGTGCTCCAGGACCCGCTGGAGCGTGGAGAGCAGCTCGTCCCCGCACAGCCCCGCGAAGGTCAGCGCCCGCCAGGCGATGCGCAGCTCCACGCCGAGCGCCGCCTCGTCCGGGCCGTGCCCGCAGACGTCGCCGATCATGACGTGCACCGAGCCGTCCGGGGTGCGCACGGTGTCGTAGAAGTCCCCGCCGAGCAGCGCGCGCGAGCGCCCCGGCCGGTAGCGGGCGGCGAACCGCAGCGGCGACCCCTCAAGCAGGGGAGTGGGCAGCAGTCCCCGCTCCAGACGGGCGTTCTCCTGTGCCCGCAGCCGCGACTCGGTGAGCTGGCGCTGGGCGACGTCGGCCCGCTTGCGCTCCACGGCGTACCGGATGGCGCGGCTGAGCAGCCGCCCGTCCAGCTCGTCCCGCAGCAGATAGTCCTGCGCGCCCACCCGCACGGCCTCGGCACCGCGCTCGGCGCCCCGCTCGGCGTCACCGTCCGCGGTGAGCGCGAGGACGGCGTGCCGGGGCGCGAGGCGCAGCACGTGCTTGAGCGCGACGAGCTCGTCCGGGTCCTGGCCGTCGCCGGAGGGGCCGGTGAGGGCCAGGTCGAGCAGGATGCAGTGCACGTCGTCGGTGAGCAGCCGCTCGGCCTCGGTGAGGTTGCGGGCGGTGCGGACGCGGATGGGCTTGCCCGCGGCGTCGAGCATCTCGGGGACGCTGAAGGACCCCGCCGGGTCGTCCTCGATCACCAGCAGGGACAGCGAGGAGCCGGACGGCTGCGGGCCGAGGGGCCGGAGGGATGCGGCGTCGGCGGGAGCGGTGGTCGCCGCCGACGGCTGAGCCTGACCGCCTTCCGCGGCCGGGACTGCTCTCTGCCGCGGTATGGGTACGGGCATCGCTTGGTTCCTTCCCTCCCCCCGAGGGCACGGTGAAGCGCAGGTCGACGCCCCACCAGACGGGGACCCTAGCGGTAGCCGTCGCCTGATGGGAATGGCGTCCGGCAAACGGCCACCGTCATATGCCGCATCCAGGACCGCAATTGGGCACGACGAGGTCTTGAGGGGAATGACGAACATCACGCCGCGAAGGTTGAGCGAGGCGCCGAAGTGACGTACCGCACATGGAATACGTCACTCTTCAAAGACCGGCGACCCGGCTCGTGACTCCGACTCGGCTCGTGGCTCCGGCTGCGCGGGTCAGCTCTTGGCGTCGGGGCGGACGACTCCGAGGATCTGCATCGACCCGGCGCCCGTGATGGTCACGTTCCGCCCCGGGCGCGGGGCGTGCACGATCGCGCCGTCGCCCAGATACATCCCCACGTGGCTGGCGTCCGAGTGGTAAATGATGAGGTCCCCCGGCCGCATGTTCTTGATGTCGATGTGGGGCAGCTGCTTCCACTGCTCCTGGGAAGTGCGCGGAATGCCGCGCCCGGCGGCCGCCCACGCCTGTGAGGTCAGCCCCGAGCAGTCGTACGAAGAGGGCCCTTCGGCGCCCCACACATAGGGCTTCCCGATCTGATCGGTGGCGAATTCGACGGCTTTCTTCCCCTGCCCGCTGGCCCGCCCCCGAATGTCCTTCAGCACACCCGAACTGACCCAGGCGGACTGCTTCTTGAGGGCTTCCTCTTCCTCCAGCTTGCGCAGTCGCTCGCGCTCCTTCTTCTCGAGCTTCGACTCCAGCGCCTTGGCGGCCGCGATCTGCTTCTTGATCTTCTTCTTGGAGGCGGCCTTGGCCTTACGGTTGGCTTCCAGCTTCTTCCACTGGGCGGAGGCGTCCTTGGCGTACGCGGCCAACTCCTCCTGCGTACGGGCCAGTTCCCCGAGCATGCCCTTGGTGGCCTTCTCGCCCTGCCGCATGCGCCCCGCGCCGTCCAGGAACTCCTGCGGGTCGTCGCTCAGCATCAGCTGGGCTTCATCAGGCATGCCGCCGTTGCGGTACTGCGCGCGGGCGGCGGCGCCGGCCCGGGCCTTCAGCTTGTCGAGCTTCGCCTGCCCCTTGGCGATGTCCCGGGCCAGGCTGACGATGCGCTCGGACTGCTTCTTGGTCTTCTCCTCGGCGGCGTTGTACGCCTCGGTGGCGAGTCCGGCGTCGTGATAGAGCCGGTCGATCTTCTTCCGCACGTCCTCAAGGGAGCCGGATTTCGGGGGTGTTGGCTTGGCCGGGCTCGCATGTGCCGTCCCCGTTACGCCGCTCAGCACGGCCACCGCGCAGATCAGCGCCATGCCCGCCACGGTGGTCTGCCGCTTGCCGGTCACGCCCCGCCACCCCCCAGAACTGATTTACCGTCAGTAACTTCCGCTCGCTTTCGGGATGGTGCCATGCCGGTCCCCAATACGACAGAGCGCGACGGCAACTCCGGTCCCCCACCCGCTCCATGTGACGAACAGCACGAAGGGATCGTTCCCTCACCCAGCACCCCCGCTGCATCCTTTAGCGCGCTCCGCGCGCGGGCGCCCCTTCCCGAACAGCGCCTCCGTCGCCCTGGCGCACCCACCCGGGGGCTGCGCCCCCAGACCCCCCATCGGCCTGAACGGCCTCGTCCTCAAACGCCGGACGGGCTGAAAGACACACACCCTCCGAGGCTGAAGGGGCCCGCCCCGCGCAGCAAGGCGAGACGACCTGCAGACGGAGGACCGGCGCAAGGGGTGGGGACGCGGCGGTATGTCCGCCCGCAGTACAGCACCCCACCCAAGCCAGTACTCATGTACCCGTCCGGCGCCCGAGGCGTTTCGAGGACGGACATACCGCCGCGTCCCCACCCCGCCCCACCACCCACCAGCACCCGCCCACCAGCACCCGCAGACGCACCCGCCCACCACCCACCAGCAGCAACAGCCGAAAACGCCCCGCTCAGCCCAGCGCAGCGCCCGGCGCCAACGCCCCCCACCGCACCGTCACTTCCCCCCGCACCCACTCCTCCCGCCGCCCCTCCACCGGCCACACCCCCGCCACATCCGCCACCGCCCGCACCCACCGCTGCCGCGCCCCGTACGCCGCATACGGAGCCGCCGCCGCCCACGCCCGGTCGAAGTCCCGCAGGAACGCATGCACCGGCTCCCCGGGCACATTCCGATGGATCAGCGCCTTGGGCAGCCGCTCAGCCAGGTCCGAAGGACGCTCAAGAGAGGCCAGTCGCGCAGCGAACGTCACCGTCCGCGGCCCCTCGGGCCCCAGCGCCACCCACACATGACGCCGCCCGATCTCGTCGCACGTGCCCTCCACCAACAGCCCGCCCGGCGCCAGCCGCCCGCACAGCCGCTCCCACACGGCGGCGACCTCACCCTCCTCGTACTGCCGCAACACATTCGCGGCCCGGATCAGCAGCGGCTGGGCGCCCCCGCCCAACGGCACCTCGAACCCCCCATGCCGAAAGCTCAGCCCCTCCCTCTCATAGGGCCGCGCCCCCGCCACCCGCTCCGGGTCGATCTCGACACCCACGACCCGCACCCGCGGCGCCACCGTCCGCAGCCGGAGCAGCAGCTCGACGGCGGTCCAAGGCGCCGCCCCGTAGCCGAGGTCCACGGCCACCGCCCCCGTGCCCGCCCGCCGCAGCACCCCACCGTGCCGCGTGGCGATCCAGCGGTCCATGCGCCGCAGCCGGTTCGGATTGGTGGTCCCGCGTGTGACCGTCCCCACGGGACGGGAGGAGGAGCGGGGAGCCATGGGAAAAGCGTAAGCGCCCAGGGCGAGACGCCTCTCAACGAGCCCGCCGAGACGCCCCCGAGACACCCCGCCCGAGACACCCCCGAGAAGCCCCGCCCGAGACGCCCCAAAGCAACGGTTTGGCAAAGTGGAAATGGAGGGCGACCTTCCGGTGTTCCGACTGTGTAGAGGGTCCCGTACGCCCTCCCCGACGTCGTGCCATCAAGGAGGACCGCCAGGTGAGCCAGTACGTGACCAGGCTCGGGCGTCGCTCCCCGGCGACCCCGGGCAGGCTCCGCATCCCCGGCGCGAGCCGCCCGCCCCGCCGCCCCCGCCGCATCGCGATGCTCAGCGTGCACACCTCTCCGCTCCACCAGCCAGGCACCGGCGACGCGGGCGGCATGAACGTCTACATCGTGGAGCTGGCCAAGCGCCTCGCCGCGATCAACATCGAGGTCGAGATCTTCACGCGCGCCACGACCGGCGCCCTCCCGCCCGCCGTCGAGCTCGCCCCCGGCGTCCTCGTACGGCATGTGGACGCGGGCCCGTACGAGGGGCTCGCGAAGGAGGAACTGCCCGCTCAGCTCTGCGCGTTCACGCACGGGGTGATGCAGGCGTGGGCCGGCCACCGCCCGGGCCACTACGACCTGGTCCACTCCCACTACTGGCTCTCAGGCCACGTCGGCTGGCTCGCTGCCGAGCGCTGGGGCGTGCCCCTCGTCCACGCCATGCACACCATGGCCAAGGTCAAGAACGCGGCGCTCGCCGAGGGGGACACCCCCGAGCCCGCCGCCCGCGTCATCGGCGAGACGCAGATCGTGCGCGCGGCGGACCGCCTCATCGCCAACACCTCCGACGAGGCCGACGAGCTCGTCCGGCACTACGAGGCGGAACCGGGGAAGGTCGCCGTCGTGCACCCGGGGGTCAATCTCGACCGCTTCCGGCCCGCCGACGGGCGGGCCGCGGCCCGCGCCCGCCTCGGCCTGCCGCAGGACGCGCTGATCCCGCTCTTCGCGGGCCGCATCCAGCCCCTCAAGGCCCCCGACGTCCTCCTGCGCGCGGTCGCGGTCCTCCTCGACCAGCGCCCCGAGCTGCGCGGCCGCATCGTCGTGCCCGTCGTCGGCGGCCCCAGCGGCAGCGGCCTCGCCAAGCCGGAAGGGCTGCAGAAGCTGGCCGCGCGGCTCGGCATCGCGGACGTCGTGCGGTTCCAGCCTCCCGTCGGACAGGAGCAGCTCGCGGACTGGTTCCGGGCGGCCTCGGTCCTGGTGATGCCCTCGTACAGCGAGTCCTTCGGGCTCGTCGCGATCGAGGCGCAGGCGGCGGGGACGCCGGTGCTCGCCGCCGCCGTCGGCGGGCTGCCCGTCGCGGTGCGCGACGAGGTCACCGGCTTCCTGGTCTCCGGGCACGAACCGGCCCACTACGCGCGCGTGCTGCGCGACTTCGCCGACCATCCACAGCTTGTGGACCGCATGGGCCAGGCCGCGGCCCGGCACGCGCAGTCCTTCGGCTGGGACACCGCGGCCTCGGCCACCGGCGACGTCTACACCGCCGCCCTGCACGATTTCCGCCGTCACGTACGCTCGCACCATGGCTGAGCAGGCGGACGTGACGGCTCCGGGCCCGAGCGCGATCATCGAGCAGACCCTGACCGGCGCCGAACTCGAATGGGAGAGCCCCGAGCCCGGCGCCTACGTGGTGAAGCTGCCGGGCACGCGCAAGCTCTCCACGACGCTCTCGCTCAAGCTCGGCCGGCACTCCCTGTCCCTGAACGCGTTCGTGATCCGCCACCCGGACGAGAACGAGGGGGCGTTCCACCGCTGGCTCCTGGAGCGCAACCTCCGCCTCTACGGCGTGAGTTACGCCGTGGACCGGCTGGGCGACGTCTACGTGGCGGGCAAGCTCCCGCTCGCCGCGGTCACCCCGGACGAGCTGGACCGGCTCCTCGGCTCCGTCCTGGAGGCGGCGGACGGCTCCTTCAACACCCTCCTTGAGCTCGGTTTCGCGAGCGCCATCCGCAAGGAGTACGCGTGGCGGGTCTCGCGCGGGGAGTCCACGCGCAATCTGGACGCGTTCACGCATCTGACCCAGAGCCCGAGCGAGTAGTCCCGCCCCCTCCAACTCGCCCCCCGTCCAACCCCTTTCGGTGTCCAACCCCTTTCGGCGCATAGCCGGGTCTGGCATGCTCCCGCTCATCGCTTACGTGAATCACGTTCACATCCATGAAGATGAGGGTGGCGGGATGCGGAACCCAGGCAGACGCACCGTGCTCGGCGGCGCCATAGCCGCGGCGGCGGCCGCAGCGACCGGCCCCACCCCCGCACGCGCGGCGGGCACTCCCAAGAGCCGCCCCCACACCCCCACCCTCTGGCGCGAGTTCACCACCACCCCCTACACCCACCCCCAGATCCCGTACGTCGGCAGGGCAGGAGCCCGCACCGGCGCCCGCACCCTGCCCCGCCGCCCGGTCGTCGCGAACGTCCTCGACCACGGCGCCGACCCCACCGGCGCCCGGGACTCCGCCCCCGCGATCAACCGTGCCCTCGCCGCCGCCGGACGGGCCGGCGGGGGCACGGTCCTCGTCCCGGCCGGCACCTACCGCGTCGACGACGTCATCCGCATCGCCCACGACGGCGTCGTCCTGCGCGGCGCGGGCAGTGGCCGCACCACCCTCCGCGCCACCAAGAACCTCACCGAGCTGATCGGCGTCTACGGCTCCCGCTACGGCGGCGACAAGTCCAGCTGGTCCTGGGCGGGTGGCCTCATCTGGCTCTGCCCCGAGGCCCGTTGGGATTCCCTCACGACCGCCATCAAGAACAAGGAGTGGCCCTTCGAGGGCTGGACCGGCAACAGGCGTGACGAGTGGGAGACCCTCACCGCCGTCGCGCCCGCCACCCGCGGCTCCTGGTCGGTGACCGTCGCCGACCCGGCGAAACTGCAACAAGGAGACCTCGTCCTGCTCCGCCTCGCGGACGACGCGGACCACACCCTCCTTGAGCACATGGCGGGCGGCGGCCCCGGGCCCGAGGCGTACAGCTGGGCCGACAAGACCAAGCTGACCTCGTACGTCCCCTACGAGTGGCCCGTGCGCATCGCCTCCGTGCGCGGCCGGAAGGTCACCTTCGAGCGACCGCTCCCGCTGGACGTCCGCAAGGAGTGGCGGCCCGAACTCACCACGCATGTAACGGCCCTCTCCGGAGCGGGGGTTGAGGGGCTCACCCTCGAAGCCGTCGAGACCCCGCAGTCCCCGCACCTCCTGGACAAGGGCCACAACGGCGTCGCCTTCCAGTGCGCGTACGACTGCTGGGCGGACGACATCACGGTGCGGCACGTCGACAACGGCTTCGGCCTGGTCGCCGCCTCGGCCTGCACGCTGCGCAACACCCGTGTGGAGGGCCGGGGTTCGCACCACCCGTACTTCTGCCGCGAGGGCTCGCACGACAACCTCGTCGAGGACTTCACGATCGCGGAGCGCACGGTTCCGGCGCCCGCGAACACCCAGCTCCACGGCATCAACGTCGAGGGGCTTTCCTCGTACAACGTCTGGTCGCGCGGCCGGATGGAGATGGGCACCTTCGACAGCCACCGTGGCCTGCCGTTCGCCAACGTCCGCACGGACATCACCGTGAACAACAACGGCCGCCACGGTGGCGATGCCACCGCAGGACCCCTGTTCGGCGCCCGCTTCACCCACTGGAACATCCGCGTCACCAACGAGCGCGCGGGCCTCATGAAGATCGACGGCCTCGCGCCCTACAGCGCCACCGTCGGCCTCAACGAGGTGCGCGAGTTCGACCAGATCGACGTCCCGGACTTCACCGGCGACCTGCACAGCAGACTGGAGGCGTACGGGACCCCCGTGCCCGTACGCCCCCGGAATCTGTACGAGGCCCAGCGCGCCCTCAGGCGCTGAGCTCGACCGCGGAGGCGGCAGGGGTGGCAGAGGCAGGGGAGGCAGGGGAGGCAGGGGAGGTATCCGCAGGTGCCTCCTCCTCCGGCAGCTTCCGCATCAGCCCCCAGTACCCGGCCGCCGCCACCGTCCCGATCACCGCGCAGCCGCCCCACAGCCACTCCGGCCCGAACCGGTCGATCACGGCGCCCGACATCAGCGGCGCGACGAGTCCGGCCACGGCCCACGACAGGGTGTACATGCCCTGGTAGCGCCCGCGTCCGTGGGTCGGCGAGAGCCGGACGACGAGACCGGTCTGCGTCGGTGCGTTGACGATCTCGGCGAGCGTCCACACGCACACCGTCAGGGCGAAGGCGCCGACCGAACCGGCGAAGGCGGTGAGTCCGAAGCCGTATCCGGCGACGATCGACGACACCACCAACAGGCGCTGCGGGTCCCGGTGTTCGATGAAGCGGGTGACCGGGATCTGCAGCGCGACGATCAGGACGCCGTTGACCGCGATGGCCATGCCGTAGTCGGCGGGGGTGAACCCCGCGTGCCCCATCGCCACCGGCAGTCCCACCGACCCCTGCTGGAAGATCAGCGCGACCAGGAACGACAGCCCCACGACACCCATGAACCGCCCGTCCCGCACCACGGTCCCGAGCCCCACCTCCGGCTCACCCCCCGCCTCCACCGGCGTCTTCTCCGGCCGCGACTCGGGCAGCTTCACGTAGACGACGATCGCGCACGCGAGCGTCATGGCGGCCTCGATCAGGAACCCGGCGCGGTAGCTGTACGAGGCGATGAAGCCCGCGCCCGCCGAGGAGATCGCGAAACCGAGGTTGATGGCCCAGTAGTTGAGCGAGAACGCCCGCACCCGGTCCTCGGGGCGCACGATGTCCGCCATCATCGCCTGCACGGCCGGGCGCGAGGCGTTGCTCGCCATCCCGACCAGGAAGGCGACCCCGGCGATGGCCACCGGGTGCTCCATGAACCCGAGCAGCGCGACCGATCCTGCCGTGGAGGTCTGCGCGATGAGCAGCGTGGGCCGCCGACCGAGCCGGTCGGTCAGCACGCCGCCGCCGACCGAGGAGACGACGCCGCCGAGCCCGTGCAGCGCGGCCACGAGCCCCGCGTACGTCGCCGAGTACCCCCGCTCCAAGGTCAGGTACAACGCCATGAAAGTGGCGACGAAGGCCCCGAGCCGGTTGACCAGAGTGCTCGTCCACAGCCACCAGAAGTCCCTGGGTAGCCCCGAGACGGACTCTTTGGCGGCACGTCTGAGCGCGGCGACTGACATGAGTGCGTTCCCCCGAAGTGATGTAAGTGGCTCGTTCGATGAACGCAACTTACGGTCCGGCCAGGGACCAAGGCCACTGGATTGACGACCACCGTCAATCGGCGGGGAACAGAAGGGTCGATTAGGCTCGGGCCCATGGCCGACGCACCGTACAAGCTGATCCTCCTCCGCCACGGCGAGAGCGAATGGAACGCGAAGAACCTGTTCACCGGCTGGGTGGACGTCAACCTGAACGAGAAGGGCGAGAAGGAGGCGGTCCGCGGCGGTGAGCTGCTCAAGGACGCCGGCCTGCTCCCGGACGTGGTCCACACGTCGCTCCAGAAGCGCGCGATCCGCACCGCGCAGCTGGCACTGGAGTCCGCCGACCGCCACTGGATCCCGGTCCACCGCAGCTGGCGCCTGAACGAGCGCCACTACGGCGCCCTCCAGGGCAAGGACAAGGCCCAGACCCTGGCCGAGTTCGGCGAGGAGCAGTTCATGCTCTGGCGCCGCTCGTACGACACCCCGCCCCCGCCGCTGGACCGCGACGCCGAGTACTCGCAGTTCGAGGACCCGCGCTACGCGACGCTCCCGCCGGAGCTGCGCCCGCAGACGGAGTGCCTCAAGGACGTCGTCGTCCGCATGCTCCCGTACTGGTTCGACGGCATCGTCCCGGACCTGCTGACGGGCCGGACGGTCCTGGTGGCGGCCCACGGCAACTCGCTGCGCGCCCTGGTCAAGCACCTGGACGGCATCTCCGACGCCGACATCGCGGGCCTCAACATCCCGACCGGCATCCCGCTCTCGTACGAGCTGGACACCGACTTCAAGCCGGTGAAGCCGGGCGGCACGTACCTCGACCCGGACGCGGCCGCGGCGGCGATCGAGGCGGTCAAGAACCAGGGCAAGAAGAAGTAGCCCGACCCCCGCACGACGCACACCACCCCCTGACCCGCACGCCTGGTGCGGGTCAGGGGGTGGCTGCGTCGGAGACGCCTTGGGCGAGTTCGCCCGTGGTGTTCAGGATCCAGTGGCCGAAGCTCGTGGGGGCTATCAGGACCCCGAAGACGAGCACCACGGTCATGGTCATGAACGTGTCGCTCTTCTTCCGCGGCTTAACGGGTCTGCGCAGCAGGACGAAGATGATGACGGCCAGCAGAACCGCGAGGTCCATCGTGAGTACCACTGGCCGGTCCTTCCCCCAGGCAAGCAACCACGTCCTCGTACCTGTGTAGCGTGAACTGACTTGCGTGACCGCTCAGTTACCCGTGGTTGGCGCCAAAACGCTCCTGCCGGGCCGGATCGGCGTACTGGCTCAGCGGGTGAAGTTCAGGTACTGCCAGGCGCCGTGCGTCGTCGAGTTCACGTTGTCGCCCGAGGTGCCGTTCACGTACGACGAGCGGATGCGCGCGCGGATGCCCGACCGGCCGGGGGCCTCCAGGCGGACGACGGAGGTGCCGTCCGGGCCGAGCCTGAAGTACTCGGAGCCGGTGGCGTGCCACTTGCGGTCGTCTCCGTAGACCTGGATCTCGAAGCGGTGCTTGCGGCCCTTGTAGTACGTCATCGCCGTGCTGAGCACCGGGTCGGTGTTCTTGTGGAAGTAGTGGTACTTCGTGGCGCCGATCCTGCCCGTCTTGTAGTGCTTGGAGACGGAGTTGGAGATCTTGACCTTGGCGTACGCCGTGGACGTCGCCTTCTTGGGCTCCGCGCGGGCGTCTCCGGAGAAGACGGCGGTCACCTTCGTGTCGCGCTTCATGTCGACGGCGGCCGACAGGTTGCCCGCGGAGTTGACCTTGCCCTTCTTGACGAGCTTGGCGGGCTTGTCGCCGCCGTAGGGGTCGGCCCAGATCTCGACGGTGCGGTTCTTGTAGGTCGTGCCGAGGTGCGCGGTGAAGGAGACGTCGGCGCCGTAGTCGTAGACGTTGCCGTTCTTGTTCAGGGTCAGCTTCGTCGCGGAACGGGAGACCTCCACCGTGGCCGACGCCGATGCCGCGGCGTGCGTGGCGTCACCGGCGTAGGCGACCTTGTAGGTCACCTTGCCGCCCGCGGGCGGGGTGTCCTTGAAGGAGAACGAGCCGTCCGCCGCGGTCTTCACGGCGGGCAGCGCCTTGCCCGGAGCGGGCGACTCCACGTCCGTGCGCGTCACCGCCAGGTCCGTCCCGGCCGGCAGCCCCGCCCCGGTGAGCTTGCCCTTGACGGTGAGCGGCCTGGCCCGCGGGGCCTTCTCGGGGGCGCTGACCGTGAGCTTCGGCAGCGACTTGTCGGGGGCGTCCAGGACCCGCAGCGAGTAGACGTCCGCGCTGTTGTAGGAGACGGCGAAGAGCTTGCTGCCGTCCGGCGCCCACGCCAGGCCGCCCTCGGCCAGGGTGTCCCCGCCGCTGCCGCCGCCCGTGTTGGGGAAGTCGTACTCGCGGACCTTGGACCACTGGCCCTGCTTGTAGATGTGCACGTCGGGCCGGTACCAGGAGAAGGTGCCCGCCGCGACGGTGCCGTCCGGGGCGATGTCCACGGCCGCGCCGTAGTCCCCGGAGTCGTAACGGCCCACGGGGGACAGGTCCTTGGTGGAGTACACCGGGTGGTAGTACGGGGATCCGCTGGCCGTGACGATCTGGGTCCCGTCGGGGGAGACCGCGATGTCGTCGAAGAAGCCGCCCTCGACCGACTTGCTGGCCACCGTCGTCGGCTTCGGCCCCGACACGTCGTACACGGTCAGGGTGTCGTCGCTGGTCGTGCGCTCACCGGCGACGAGGATCCCCGAGTCCGGATCGGAGCCGAGCTCGGGCGCGGAGTAGTAGCTCGCCTCGCCGTCCTGGCCGAGCGTGACGACCGGCTCGTCCCCGGAGAGATCGAGCGAGCCGATGCCGCCCTCCGCGTCGGGCCCGTAGCCGAACCACAGCTTGCCGCTCGCGAGCGCCAGCGTGCGCGGCCGCTCCGCGCCGGCGAGCGCGTAGCTCGCGCTCTGGGTGTACGTGGACGTGTCCACGGAGACGATCCGGTTGAGCCCGGAGACCGCCGCGTACACCTGGCGGGAGTCGGGCGAGAGCGCCAGGCCGTCGACGTCCGGCAGCCCGTCCAGGCTCGCCTTGACGGTGCCCGCGTAGTCCGTGACGACGATCTTGCCGCCCCTCGGGTCGGAGACATAGACGCGCTGGTGCTCCCCGTCCACCAGGACGTCGGCCGCCGACTTCACGTCCAGGACCTTGGCCGAGTCCGCGGCCGCGGGACCGGACGCCACCGCGACCAGTGCCGCGGAACTGAAGAGGACCGCGAGCGCTGTCGCGGTCGAGATGGTGCGCGTACGCGTACGCATGGTGATGTGGCCCCCCACAGGCACAGTGAATCCCGGACGGCCGACTGCGCGCCCGGGGCGTAACCCCCCGTTCCAGCGCTGAGGTTAAGGCATTCCTGTGACAGTTGTGGAGGAAGTTTCACAAGGGGCGGGGGTGCTGCGAATCGCTGAAGTCCCGCGCGCGCGTGCGCCGTTGATGCGCCCCGCCCCAGTGGGCATGAGATGGGCAGTAGGCAGTACGTCTTCGCAGTACGCCTTCGAGGAGGAGACCCCCATGGCCGAGTCCCCCACGCCCGATTTCACTCCCGAGCAGCCCATAGAAGTCGCGGAGTTCCCCGCACTCGTCCTGCTCGGCGCCTGCGGCTGCGGCTCGGGCTGCAGCTGCGGCTGCCAGTCCGGAGCGCCCTGCCAGTGCGGCGGCTGCTGCGGCTGACGCGACGACGGCGGTACGACGGCGTGGGGCCCCGCACGGATCGGTGCGGGGCCCCACGCGCGCGTACGAGCGCTACGAAATCCACGAAGGCCCGGGTGCCGTCGCCGGCCCAGGTGCCCCCGACGGCTCAGGCGCCCTCGACCGGCGCCGTGCTCGGCTGGATCTCGTCCGCGTGCTCGCCCGTGACCAGGTACACGACGCGCTTGGCGACCGACACCGCGTGGTCCGCGAAGCGCTCGTAGTAGCGGCCGAGGAGGGTGACGTCGACGGCCGTCTCGATGCCGTGCTTCCAGCGGTCGTCCATCAGGTGCTGGAAGAGCGTGCGGTGCAGGAGGTCCATCTCGTCGTCGTCCTGCTCCAGTTGGAGCGCGAGGTCGACGTCCTTGGTGATGATGACCTCCGCCGCCTTCGCCATCAGGCGCTGCGCGAGCTGACCCATCTCCAGGATCGTGGCGTGCAGGTCGCGGGGGACCGCCGAGTCGGGGAAGCGCAGCCGGGTCAGCTTGGCCACGTGCTGGGCGAGGTCGCCGGAGCGCTCCAGGTCGGCGCTCATCCGGAGCGAGGTGACCACGATGCGCAGGTCCGTCGCGACCGGCTGCTGGCGGGCCAGCAGGGCTATCGCGCGGGCCTCCAGGTCGTGCTGGAGATCGTCGACCTTCTGGTCCGCGGCGATCACGCTTTCGGCCATCTTCAGGTCGGCGTCGAGCATGGCCGTGGTGGCGCGCCCGATCGCCGACCCGACAAGACGGGCCATCTCGACCAGCCCCTCGCCGATCGAGTCAAGTTCCTCGTGGTACGCGTCACGCATGTGGCTGTCCCTCTCTAGTACGTCCCAGGGGGCTGACCCCCACGCTCCCACGGTGTGGTCCCGACGCGTCCGTTTCCGGCACCCCGCGTGAACCAACCCTGTCGCCAAGGTGAACACCGGGCGACCTGGGTACCGACCGCCCGGTAACCGCCGGGGTACCCGGTCAGCAGAAATGAACCCGCCACATCGCCCCGGTGAACTCTGGGCGACGAGTGTTCGAGCTGACCCTCGGACGGCTGGGGCTGGGGCTCGCACCACGCATAACCTGGACTCATGGACGTGAACGCGGCGGTCGCCGCAGCGGCAGCGATCGCCGGAGTGTGCACCGGTGTCATCGCCATGCTGGCGTTCCGCTGGAGCGAACGCGACCAGAAACGCCCCACCCGCACTTCCCTGCACACGGACCCGGTCCTTCCGCCCGGCGTCGACACGGTCCTGTCCGTGCTCCGCTCCTCCGCCGTCGTCCTGGACGAGGCGGACAGCGTGGTCAAGGCCAGCTCCGCCGCGTACGCCCTCGGCCTGGTCCGCGGCGGCAAGCTCGCCGTCGAGCCGATGCTCCAGATGGCCAGGGACACCCGGCGCGACGGCGAGATACGCCAGGTCGAGCTGGACCTGCCGCGGCGCGGCACGGGCCGCGGCGGCGAGGCGCTCGCCGTCTCCGCCCGGGTGGCCCCCCTCGGCTCCCGCCTGGTGCTCCTCCTCGTCGAGGACCTCACGGAGGCCCGGCGCATCGAGGCCGTGCGCCGCGACTTCGTCGCCAACGTCAGCCACGAGCTCAAGACCCCCGTGGGCGCCCTGAGCCTCCTCTCCGAGGCCGTCATGGACGCCTCGGACGACCCGGAGGCCGTGGAGCGCTTCGCGGGCCGCATGCAGATCGAGTCGACCCGCCTGACCAGCCTGGTCCAGGAGCTCATCGACCTCTCCCGGGTGCAGAACGACGACCCGCTGGAGGACGCCGAGCCGGTCCGCGTGGACGAGCTGGTGGCCGAGGCCATCGACCGCTGCCGCCACCAGGCGGGCACGAAGCAGATCACCATGGCCGCGGGCGGCACCGCCGACCTGCACGTCTGGGGCAACCGCGGCCAGCTCGCCGCCGCCCTCGGCAACCTCGTCGAGAACGCGGTGAACTACTCGCCCGCCCGCACCCGCGTGGGCATAGCCGCCCGCCGGGTGACCGCGCCCGGCGGAGACCTCATCGAAGTCGCCGTGACCGACCAGGGCATCGGCATCTCCGACAAGGACAAGGAGCGCATCTTCGAGCGCTTCTACCGCGTCGACCCGGCCCGCTCCCGGGCCACCGGCGGCACCGGCCTCGGTCTCGCCATCGTCAAGCACGTGGCCGCCTCGCACGGCGGGGAGGTCACCGTGTGGAGCTCCGAGGGACAGGGCTCCACCTTCACCCTGCGGCTGCCCGAAGCGGGCGCGACCCGCGACCGTGACCGCGGCAACGGAGCCGCGGGCGGCGCCGGCGCAGCCGCCGACCGCGACAGGGCCGACCGGCCCGACGAGACCACCCAGTACGAAACCATTCCTGCCCCGGAGGTCCTTCCGTGACCCGAGTGCTCGTCGTCGAGGACGAGGAATCCTTCTCCGACGCCCTGTCTTACATGCTCCGCAAAGAGGGCTTCGAGGTCGCCATCGCGGCCACCGGCCCGGACGGACTCGACGAATTCGAGCGCAACGGCGCCGACCTCGTCCTGCTCGACCTGATGCTCCCCGGACTGCCCGGCACCGAGGTCTGCCGCCAGCTGCGCGGCCGCTCGAACGTCCCCGTGATCATGGTGACCGCCAAGGACAGCGAGATCGACAAGGTCGTGGGACTCGAAATAGGAGCCGATGACTACGTCACCAAGCCGTTCTCCTCGCGCGAGCTGGTGGCCCGCATCCGCGCCGTCCTGCGCCGCCGCGGCGAGCCCGAGGAGGTCGCCCCGCAGGCCCTGGAGGCGGGCCCGGTCCGCATGGACGTGGACCGCCACGTGGTCACGGTCTCCGGCTCCAAGGTCGACCTGCCGCTCAAGGAGTTCGACCTCCTGGAGATGCTGCTGCGCAACGCGGGCCGCGTCCTGACCCGCATGCAGCTCATCGACCGCGTCTGGGGCGCCGACTACGTGGGCGACACCAAGACCCTGGACGTCCACGTGAAGCGCCTGCGCGCCAAGATCGAGCCGGACCCGGGGGCGCCGCGCTACCTGGTCACGGTCCGCGGCCTCGGCTACAAGTTCGAGCCGTAAACCGGCCCGCGCACACCACGCCGAAGGGCGGGACCCCGAGGGGTCCCGCCCTTTGCGCTGCTGCTGCGCTGCTGTGCGGCAGCGTTACGAGGGGTCAGTGCTGCCCGGTGCCGGTCCCCGCGGCGTGCGAGGCGGCCCCCGACGGGTTGGTGCCGCCCTGGGCGCCGCCCTGCTGTGCGCCGCCTTCCTGGGCACCCCCGGAGGGCTTGCCCGAGGGCTTGCCGGACGGGTTCGTGGAGGCGTCCTCACCGGGCTTGCCGGAGGCCGCGCCCGAGGGCTTCCCGGAGGGCTTGCCCGAAGGCTTCTGGTCCGGCGCCTTCGGGAGCTCGCTCGGGCCCCACTTCTCGAAGTAGCTCGCGGCCGGGACGACGAAGCCGCTGATGCTGACGGCGCCGGTCTCGCTGAAGGTGAAGGTCATCTTCTGCGCGTTGCCGTCCTTGACCGCCTCACGGCTGCTCGGCAGGACGGCGGAGGCGTTGCCCTTGCCGCCGATGACGACGGAGCCGCCCGCCGGGATCGTGAGCGGGCCGCCGGGCTTGGAGACCTTGTCCTCCTTGCCGGGCGTGATCTTGGCCGACTTGCCGGTGCCGTTGATCGTGATGGAGTCCAGGGTCTGGTCCTTGTCCCCATTGTTGAAGAGCGTCCCCGCGACCACGGCCGGACCCTTCGACTCCAGGTCGGGCTGGGTGATGACCATGGCGTTCTGGATCTTGATGTTGCCGACGGCGGTCTCGGCGTTGTCCGGCTTGACCCCCAGGGTCTGGGCGTCGCTGCCGGCGCCGCACGCGGCGAGCGTGGCGAGCGAGAACGCGATGGTGGTGGCGGCGAGGGCGCCGCGTCGAAGGCTGCGGCTCACGGCGGCGGCAACTCCTTGAACGTGGGCGATACGGGAGGGCGGACGGCTGTAAAGCCGCCCTAAGGGTGTGTCAGCGGCCTTAGGTTACCGAGCCGTTCCGCCGCCACCGCACCCGACCCGCCCCTTGGCCACAGCAGCCACTCGGGCCTCACCGTGCCACCGGCACACGATTGTTGATTCCCATAACTTCCGTGACGCCGTCGCGTGGATTTCCGGCAAGGAATGCGGGGAGATCCCAAAGAATTGATCTTCGATCGATCTCTGTTCGATCTCCGATCAAGATCGGACCGGCGTGCGGCCCCGCTTGATCAATTCCGGAATCGCGCCGAGAACCGCCGCACAACGTCTCGTACGCCTCTCCCGTCACCGAACGGAGTAGCGGAAGTCCCCCGCTTGGAACCTGGCAAAACGGGACGTTCAGCCTCTTCGGAGGCGATCGCGGGCTCTGTGACGTGTACGTTTCGCCTTCCCCGGAGAGCGGCTCCCACCTGCGAATACCCGGCTCCGCAGGCCCTTCGCAGCACGTTCCTGTTGCTGTTGTCAAGCCCCGAGATATGCCCTGACCTGCGAAAACGCCATTCAGAAGAGGCGGTTCTCGTGTTAGGATGGATAGCCACGGAAGGGGTACCTGTCACATGACGTTCAAGGTTGGCGACACCGTGGTCTATCCCCATCACGGGGCCGCGCTGATCGAGGCCATCGAAACTCGCCAGATCAAAGGCGTGGACAAGACCTACTTGGTGCTGAAGGTCGCCCAGGGCGACTTGACGGTACGTGTGCCAGCGGACAATGCGGAGTTCGTCGGCGTACGTGATGTGGTCGGTCAGGACGGCCTTGACCGGGTCTTCGAAGTGCTGCGCGCGCCGTACGCCGAAGAGCCCACGAACTGGTCGCGTCGCTACAAGGCAAATCTCGAGAAGCTCGCGTCCGGCGATGTCATCAAGGTCGCGGAAGTCGTCCGTGACCTGTGGCGTCGCGAGCGTGAGCGCGGACTGTCCGCGGGCGAGAAGCGCATGCTCGCCAAGGCTCGCCAGATCCTGGTGAGCGAGCTGGCCCTCGCCGAGAACACGAACGAGGACAAGGCCGAGGCTCTTCTTGACGAGGTCCTCGCGTCCTGACGCACGTCGCAGTGACTCTTGAAGTCGGTGACTCTTGATGTCTGTAGACGTACGGCCTGCGCAGCAGTGAGTGAATGATTGCCGCGGTGCCCGCTGACGCCCTCCATGGTGTCGCCGGGCGCTGCGGCATGTTCATACCCGGAAAGAATTCCGGAAGATCCCCCTCGATCCCCTGACTATCGATCCCTCGCCCCCGCACCACGACTACTTTGGTGTGCCGGGCTCGGGCAGCTGACTCGACCAGATGTCACGGAAGGGTCCGGTCAAGGCTCGTGCCCGGCACGCCCCCACGCTCTCGACTGCGCTCGAGCAGGGGGTACCCCCAGGCCATACCCACGCAGCCCGAGCGCACAAACCTGAACGGAACCGATGTCTGACGCATCTGCTTCGGCGGGCCAGTCTCGTACCGCCGTCGTGATCCCCGCCGCAGGTCGCGGCGTACGTCTCGGCCCCGGCGCCCCCAAGGCGCTGCGCGCGCTGAACGGCACCCCCATGCTCATCCACGCCGTACGGGCCATGGCCGCCTCGCGGTCCGTCTCGCTCGTCGTCGTCGTGGCGCCGCCCGACGGCGCCGCCGAGGTGAAGACGCTCCTCGCCGACCACGCGCTGCCCGAGCGCACGGACTTCCTGGTGGTACCCGGTGGCGAGAGCCGCCAGGACTCGGTGAAGCTCGGCCTGGACGCGCTGCCGCCCGGCATCGAGGTCGTCCTCGTCCACGACGCGGCCCGCCCCCTCGTCCCGGTCGACACCGTCGACGCGGTCATCGAGGCCGTACGGGACGGGGCCCCGGCCGTCGTCCCCGCGCTGCCGCTCGCGGACACCGTCAAGGAGGTCGAGCCCGGCGCCCCCGGGGAGCCCGAGCCCGTCCTGGCCACGCCCGACCGGGCCCGCCTGCGCGCCGTGCAGACCCCGCAGGGCTTCGACCGGGACACCCTGGTGCGCGCCCACGAGACGGTCACCGACAACGTCACGGACGACGCGAGCATGGTCGAGCAGCTGGGCCTCCAGGTCGTCGTGGTGCCCGGACACGAGGAGGCGTTCAAGGTGACGCGGCCGCTGGACCTCGTACTGGCCGAGGCGGTCCTGGCACGCAGGAGGGCGAACGATGGCTTCTGAGACGGCTTCTGGCTCGGCTTCTGGATCCGCTTCCGAGACGGCCGCTCCGCAGGTGGTCCTCCCGCTCGTCGGGATCGGTACCGACATCCACGCCTTCGAAGAGGGGCGCGAGCTGTGGTGCGCGGGCCTGAAGTGGGAGGGCGAGGGGGCCGGTCTGGCCGGGCACTCGGACGCGGACGTCGTCGCGCACGCCGCGTGCAACGCGCTGTTCTCCGCGGCGGGCCTCGGTGACCTCGGCGCCCACTTCGGCACCGGCCGCCCCGAGTGGTCCGGCGCCTCCGGGCTCACCCTCCTCACCGAGGCGGCCCGGATCGTGCGGGCCGCCGGTTTCACCATCGGCAACGTCGCGGTGCAGGTCATCGGCCCCCGGCCCAAGATCGGCAAGCGCCGCGACGAGGCCCAGAAGGTGCTGTCCGACGCGGTCGGCGCCCCCGTCTCGGTCTCCGGCGCCACGACGGACGGGCTCGGGTTCCCGGGGCGGGGCGAGGGGCTGCAGGCGATCGCCACGGCGCTCGTGGTCCGTACGGGCTGAGCCCGGCTCGGCCGGGCCGGAAATCCCTCTTGGGGAGGGAGCGGCCGCGCAGTATCGGGTACTCGTACGACTCATCCAGCGCTCAACGAAACGCCGCAGCGCGCAATGAAGGAGCGAGGCACCCATGTCCGCAGAGCTCTCCGACACCCTCAAGGAACTCCTCGACACCCCCGTCTTCATCACCGTCGCCACGATCCAGCCGGACGGCAGCCCCCAGCTCTCGCCGGTCTGGGTCAAGCGCGACGGCGACGACGTGCTGTTCTCGACGACGCTCGGCCGCCGCAAGGAGCAGAACCTCCGCCGGGACCCCCGCATCACGGTTCTCTTCCAGCCCTTCGACGCCCCGTACACGTACGCGGAGATCCGCGGCACGGCGTCGATGACGACGGAGGGCGGCCAGGAGCTCATCGACGAGCTGTCGCTGAAGTACACGGGCAAGAAGTACGCGGAGTTCAACCCCGGGTCGGCGGACGACGCGGAGAGGGTCGTGGTGCGGGTGTCCGCGCGGAAGGTCGTCGGCAGGCTGTGAAGGCCGTCGGCCGGATCTGATCGTTTCGGGGGCGGCGGCCGGGGGTGAACGTCACAGTTCCGTCCGCTGTCTCTCACAGGGGCGCGGGGCACTGCCCTGCGCCCACTACCCTGGAGTGGTGACGATTCGCCTGTACGACACCAGCGCCCGGCAGATCCGTGACTTCAGTCCGCTCATCGACGGCTGTGTCTCGATCTACCTGTGTGGTGCCACGGTGCAGGCGGCCCCGCACATCGGGCACATCCGCTCGGGCCTGAACTTCGACATCATGCGCCGCTGGTTCGCCCACCGCGGCTACGAAGTGACGTTCGTGCGCAACGTGACCGACATCGACGACAAGATCATCAAGAAGTCCGGCGAGCAGGGCCGGCCCTGGTGGTCCATCGGCTACGAGAACGAGCGGGCCTTCAACAGCGGCTACGACGCCCTGGGCTGCCTGCCGCCCACCTACGAGCCGCGCGCCACCGGCCATGTCACCGAGATGGTCGAGATGATGCGCGGCCTGATCGAGCGCGGGCACGCCTACGAGGCCGACGGGAACGTGTACTTCGACGTGAAGTCCTTCCCCGGCTACCTGGAGCTGTCCAACCAGGAGCTCGACAATCTGCTCCAGCCCTCCGGCGAGGGCGAGACCGGCAAGCGGGACCCGCGCGACTTCGCCATGTGGAAGGCCGCCAAGGAAGGCGAGCCGAGCTGGGAGACGCCGTGGGGGCGGGGGCGGCCGGGCTGGCACCTGGAGTGCTCCGCCATGGCCCACAAGTACCTGGGGTCCGCCTTCGACATCCACGGCGGCGGCATCGACCTGATCTTCCCGCACCACGAGAACGAGATCGCCCAGGCCAAGGCGTTCGGCGACGAGTTCGCGCGGTACTGGGTGCACAACGCCTGGGTCACGATCGCCGGCGAGAAGATGGCCAAGTCCCTGGGCAACTCGGTGCTCGTCAGCGAGATGGTCAAGCAGTGGCGGCCCATCGTGCTGCGCTACTACCTGGGCACCCCGCACTACCGCTCGATGATCGAGTACAGCCCGGAGGCGCTGCGCGAGGCCGAGTCCGCCTTCGCGCGCATCGAGGGCTTCATGCAGCGCGCCGCCGAGCTGGCCGGGGGACCGGTCGAGCCCGCGGCCGAGGTGCCGCCCGCGTTCGCCGAGGCGATGGACGACGACCTCGGGGTGCCGCAGGCCCTCGCGATCGTCCACACCACGGTGCGCCAGGGCAACTCCGCGCTCGCCGCCGACGACAAGGAAGCCGCCGTGGCGCGGCTCGCCGAGGTGCGGGCCATGCTGGGCGTGCTCGGCCTCGACCCGCTGGACGCGCACTGGGGCGGGGGCGAGAGCGACCGGGGCGAGGACCTCCACGGGGTCGTCGACACCCTCGTACGCCTGGTGCTCGAGCAGCGCGAGGCGGCGCGGGCCCGCAAGGACTGGGGCGCGGCCGACGCCATCCGCGACCAGCTCAAGCAGTCCGGCCTGGTCATCGAGGACAGCCCGTCGGGCCCGCGCTGGACGCTCGGTCCGCGCTGACGCGACAGCGAGCAGCAGCGAGGACGTGCCGCCCGCGCCCGTGGGCGGCACACTCGTAGAAACACGCAGATACGTACGTACACACGCTTCACAGAGACAGGTAGGTCATGGCCGCGAACAACCGTCGCATGTCCGGCAAGAAGGGCGCGCAGGTCGGCAGCGGCGGCAACCGGCGCCGCGCGCTCGAGGGCAAGGGCCCGACGCCGCCCGCCGAGGCGCGCAAGGGGCATGTGAAGAACCGCATCGCCAACGCCAAGGCCAAGCAGACCGCGCGCCGTCCCGCGCCGCGCGGCCGGGGCGGCAAGTCCACCTCCGAGCTGGTCGTGGGCCGCAACCCCGTCGTCGAGGCGCTGCGCGAGGGCGTGCCCGCGAACACGCTGTACGTGCAGCAGTTCATCGACAACGACGAGCGGGTGCGCGAGGCGCTCCAGCTCGCCGGTGAGCGCGGCGGCATCCACCTCATGGAGGCCCCCCGCCCCGAGCTCGACCGCATGACGAACGGGCTCAACCACCAGGGCCTCGTCCTCCAGGTCCCGCCGTACGAGTACGCGCACCCCGAGGACCTCGTCGCCGCCGCCTTCGACGCGGGCGAGGACCCGCTGATCGTCGCCCTCGACGGAGTGACGGACCCGCGCAACCTCGGCGCGGTCGTGCGGTCCGTGTCCGCGTTCGGCGGGCACGGTGTCGTGGTGCCGGAGCGGCGGGCGGCCGGGATGACGGCCGGGGCCTGGAAGACGTCCGCCGGTACGGCGGCGCGTACGCCGGTGGCGCGGGCCACGAACCTGACGCGGGCCCTGGAGCAGTACAAGAAGGCCGGTGTCGCCGTGGTCGGCCTCGCCGCCGACGGCGAGCACGAGGTCGGCGACCTGGAGGCGCTCAGCGGCCCGGTCGTCATCGTGGTCGGCAGCGAGGGCAAGGGCCTGTCCCGCCTCGTCGGCGAGACCTGTGACTTCCGGGTGCGGATTCCGATGCCGGGTGGGGCGGAGTCGCTGAACGCGGGTGTCGCGGCGGGCGTCGTGCTGTACGAGGCGTCGCGGCGCCGGGTCTGAGGTCGGCGGACGGAGTCCGGCGCAGGCGCTCGAAGCCGCGAAGCGTGCGAGGGCGGCACGGGGGAGGGGTCGAGGCGTCGCGGCGCCGGCTCCGAGGACGCGAGGCGCGGGAGCGGCGCGGGGGTCGGTGACGGTCCTCGTGGGTGTCGTGGCTGCTTGACGGGGTCCGGACAGATCGGGGCGGTCAAGGCAGTGTCCTAAACACACATCACTCGGTTAGATGAGTGTGGACACCAGAACACCCCGCACACCCACGGGGGGAAGCTCGTCAGGCTTCGACGAAGCTCCCGCGCTGAGCATGGTGAAGGTGCCGAGCGACCCGGCGCAGGTCATCGTCAATCACGCGAGCTTCCGCGTACAGCTCCCCACCGCTTCACGTACTCAATCCCCGCGCATCGCACGGCACTTGGGCACGGCCGACGAGACGGTGCGCATCCCCGTCGTCGGCACCGCCGGCAAGCGCCGCGCGCCCGTCGTGTGGAGCGGCAGGTCCGAGCCGGGCGACCCCGCCGCCAGCGGCCTGCTGCAGGCCGTGCGCGGGACCGGCGTGCGCCATACGGCCGAAGGCGCCTCCGCCGGTTCCTCCTTCGACGACGGCGGTGCCACCCAGGTCATCCCGCGCATCGACCTCGACGAGGGGCCGGAGACCGCCGCGACGCCCAGTGTCATCGGGCCCCGCAGACCCGGCGCGGAGACCCGGCTGCTGCCCCAGATGCGGATGCCGGGCAGCGACCTCGACGAGCGCCACCCCTATGACGAGCAACATCCTTACGAGGACGACGAGTTCGACGGGGAGGAGGGCGAGGACGAGGCCGCGCGGCGGCACGGCGCCGACCCGGTGCGGCACGCCTACTACCCCGGACGCCGGATGAACCTCGGCGTGGTGCTGCTTCCGCTGCGCGTCTTCCTGGGCTTCATCTCGATCTACGCCGGCATGGGCAAGCTCTGCGATCCCGTCTACTTCGACGGCGGCGAGCGCGGCTCCATGGTCAAGTGGCTGAACTCGCTGCACCCCTGGGCCCTCGCCGAGCCGCTGCGGGACTTCGCGCTCCAGCACCCGGTCGGCGCGGGCCTCAGCATCGCCTTCCTCCAGGTCATCGTCGGCGTGCTCACCGTGCTCGGGCTCTGGCAGCGGGTCGCGGCGAGCATCGGAGTGCTGCTCTCCGCCGCGCTCATCGTCACGGTCAGCTGGAAGACGGTGCCCGCCTACGACGCGCCGGACATCATCTACCTCGCCGCCTGGTCGCCGCTGATCATCGCCGGTGCCCCGGTCTACTCCATCGACGGGCGGCTCGCGGGCGAAGCCTGGCGCACCCTCGGTCCGCGCGCCGACATCTGGGAGCTGCGGCGCCGGGTGCTGCGGCGCGGCGGGCTCGTGGGCACGGTCGTGGTCGGCCTCACGCTCCTCGTCGGCTCGCTCCTCGGCGGCGCCGTGCGCGACGCCGACCGCGTGACGGTGCCGGGCCCCGGTGAGGCGCCCCGCAACCAGGTGCCCGGGTCCCCGCTTCCCGAGGACCCGGCGAAGAAGGGCGGCCACGGAAGCAAGGAGCACCGGGGGCGGCAGCACACGAAGTCGCCGTCCGCCGCCTCGCAGTCGCCGACGCAGGGGCAGTCCGCGAGCCCCACGGAGAGCGCCACGACGCCGGGTGCGGTCCGCGAGACCGGCACCGTCGGCACGGGGCAGCCCAGCCAGACGCAGGGCACCGGGCAGGCGCCGCCGCAGCAGTCGACGCCTCAGCAGCCGTCGACGACCTCGGCGGGACCCACGTCCGGCGGCAGCGGCGGCGGTGGCGGTACGACGGGCGGCGGGAGCGGCAGCGGCGGCTCCGGAGGCAAGCCGGGACTGCTCGGCGGCGTCCTCGGGGAGTAGCCCGATTCCCGTACGCCTTACGACGGAAGGGCCCACACACGGCGTGTGGGCCCTTCCGCTTGCGTACCGTACGGAACTCTCAACGGGACTGTGCCGCAAGCTCCTTGGCCGCCTCGGTGAGGTCCTTCGCGGTGTCGATGGCGCGCCAGTACGCGCCCTGCGGGATGGGGAAGCCCGCCAGGTTCTTGCCGCGGGCCAGCCGCGGGAACGTGGTGCGCTCGTGGTCGCCGCGGTCGGGCAGCAGGGCCGTGAAGGCGGCGGAGAAGACGTAGACGCCCGCGTTGATGAGGTACGGGGAGGGCGGGGACTCGATGAAGTCCGTGATGTGGCCGAAGGCGTCCGTCTCGACGGCGCCCCAGGGGATGCGGGGCCGGGCCAGGGCGAGCGTCGCGGTGGCGTCGCGCTCGGCGTGGAAGGCCGCCATGTCGCGGAGCGAGAAGCGGGTCCAGATGTCGCCGTTCGTCGCGTACCAGGGGCGGTCGGCGTGGGGGAGGTGCTGGGCGGCGTACTTGAGGCCGCCGCCGCGGCCGAGCGGCTCGGTCTCGACGACCGTCGTGACGCGCAGGGGCAGTTCGGTCTTCTCCAGCCACTCCTGGAGGACCTCGGCGAGATGGCCGCAGGAGACGACCGCGTCGGTCACGCCCTCTTCGGCGAGCCAGGCAAGCTGATGGCCGATGATCGGGGTCCCCGTGCCGGGGATCTCGACCATCGGCTTCGGCCGGTCGTCGGTGTACGGGCGCAGCCGCGAGCCCTGGCCTCCGGCCAGGACGACGGCCTGCGTGGGTGGCTTCGGCGCGTGGGGGTCTGCGGTCATGCCCAGAACCCTACGTGGTGGGCGGAGGCGTCCCCGGAGCTCGGCCGGCCCGTCAGCCGTTCTGGTGCGCGGCGACTCCGGTGGCGAAGGAGGTGTCGCAGACCGGGCGGGCGTAGGACTGCGCGCGGCTCGGGCCGTACGCCTGGACCGCGGCGCGGCCGAGGGCACGGGCGATCGAGACGCAGTGCTTGGCGAGCGAGGGGCGGCGGTCGACCTCCTGCTGCAGGTGGGTGAGCGCGATGCCCGGGTCCTTCTCCTGGAGCTCGGTCAGGAGCTTGTCGCGCAGCACGTCCTGCGGGGCGCGGGACTTGGCCGGCACGGAGAGGTCGTCGGCGGAGGCGGTGAGCACCGAGTCCGACGAGCTTCCCGACCAGTTGACGCGCGTGACCGCGAGCGTCCCGGACAGGACCAGGAAGACGGGCAGGACGAGGGCGAGGGTGCGGCCGATGCGGCGAGCGGGGCCTCGGTGGGCTCGGCGCTGCTTCTGGGTGTAGTTGGCGGAGTGCGTCACGCAGGCGAGCGTAGCGGTAGGTGATGATTTGGCGACATTTAGTCACTCGGTCGAGCGACCAAGAAAAGGGTTTTGCCGTACGGGTGTTGACGGGGTGCCGCGAAATGACCGTTGTGCCGGGGTATTTGTCGACATCCGGCGTATGGGGCGAAGGGTCTGCACCATAAGCGCGGAAGAGCCCCGCACTGTAAGTGCGGGGCTCTTCATGCCAGTTGGGCGATGCCGGTCGGTCGATGCCGGTGGGGCGATGCCGGTGGGGCGCTGCCGGTCGGGCGGTGTCAGTCGCTGAGGCGCTCGCCCGTCGACGTCGAGAAGACGTGGATCTCGCCCGGGCGCGGCACGACGTGCAGCTGGGTGCCCTTCTCCGGGACCTGGCGGCCGTTCACGCGGACCACGAGGTCCTTGTGCTCGCCGCCGACCTCGGCGGAGCCGTAGACGTAGCCGTCGGCGCCGAGCTCCTCGACGACGTTGACCGAGACGGCCAGGCCCGCCGGGGCGTCCGCGGTCTCCTTGGAGAGGGTCTTCGCGGCGGCGCCGCCCTGCTCGGCGATGTCGAAGTGCTCGGGGCGGACGCCGACCGTGACGGTGCGGTCGCCGCGGTCGGCGGCGGCCGCGAGGGCCTCGCGGTTGACCGGCACCACGGAGTTGCCGAACTTCACGCCGCCGTCGGTGATCGGGACCTCGACCAGGTTCATGGCGGGGGAGCCGATGAAGCCCGCGACGAAGAGGTTGGCCGGGCGGTCGTACATGTTGCGGGGGCTGTCCACCTGCTGGAGGAGCCCGTCCTTCAGGACGGCCACGCGGTCGCCCATCGTCATGGCCTCGACCTGGTCGTGGGTGACGTAGACGGTCGTGATGCCGAGGCGGCGCTGGAGGCTCGCGATCTGCGTACGGGTCGAGACGCGGAGCTTGGCGTCCAGGTTCGACAGCGGCTCGTCCATGAGGAAGACCTGCGGCTCACGGACGATCGCGCGGCCCATCGCGACGCGCTGGCGCTGACCGCCGGAGAGGGCCTTGGGCTTGCGGCCCAGGTACTCGGTGAGGTCCAGGATCTTGGCGGCGTCCTCGACCTTCTGGCGGATCTCGGACTTGTTGACGCCCGCGATCTTGAGCGCGAAGCCCATGTTGTCGGCGACCGTCATGTGCGGGTAGAGCGCGTAGTTCTGGAACACCATGGCGATGTCCCGGTCCTTGGGCGGCAGGTGCGTGACGTCGCGCTCACCGATGCGGATGGCGCCGTTGTTCACGTCCTCCAGGCCCGCGAGCATGCGCAGGGAGGTGGACTTGCCGCAGCCGGACGGGCCGACGAGGACGAGGAACTCGCCGTCCTCGATCTCGATGTCGAGGCCGTCGACGGCGGGCTTGTCGGAACCCGGGTAGATCCGGGTCGCCTTGTCGAACGTAACTGTGGCCATGGTGTGGGCCCCCTTCACCGGCAGGAACGTGCCGGACGATCCGAGTAGAGGGAGTGGTGTAGTCCACTCGAGTGGACTGACCGTGACGGTACCCGGCGGGTGCCGGGTCTGTCAGTAGCCGGGAGCACGTGACCTTCGAGGGAATTTTCGACGGAGGCGTGCCGCTCGTTGGTTACACTTCTCGGGCAGCACGCCTCCTTAGCTCAGTTGGTCAGAGCGCCGCTCTTGTAAAGCGAAGGTCGTCGGTTCGAATCCGACAGGGGGCTCCAGAGCAGGGGCGCGGCGGCCAGGTCACGGCCGGCCCCGCGAGGCCCAGATGCCGCGGCCGTGGGTCGCGGCGTAGAGGCGGCCGTCCGGGCCGGTCCTCAGCTGGAGGACCGCCGTCGTCGGCAGGTCGCGGGCCCGGGTCCAGGACGATCCCCGGGCCGGGCGGAGCAGGACGCCCAGGTCGGTGCCGAGTGCCACCGTCCCGTTCTTCAGGAGGGTCACCGAGTTCGCGGGCACGTCGGGCAGGTTGCCCGAGATGTCCGTCCAGGTGGTGCCGGAGTCGCGGGTCTCGAAGAGGTGGCCGACGCCCGCGCCGGGGCCCTCCGTCCACTTGCGCGTGAAGCCGTTGACGGCGAGCAGGACGTGGGCCGGGTCCGCCGGGTCGATGGCCAGCGAGGACAGGTAGCGGTTGGGGACCGTGCCCTCGACAGGGAGAGGCAGCTGGTGCCAGCCCGTGCCGTCCGCGTTGCCGACCGCGATGCCGCGCGTGAAGCCCTGGTTGTTGCAGGGCCCGCACCAGGCCGCGTAGACCGTGCCGCCGGACGCGGCGACGGCCGTGGCGGTGTGGCCCGCGCCCAGGTCGAAGGCGTCGGTCCACTCGGCGGAGGAGCGGATCGCGTAGCCGTTGCGGTTGATCCAGACGTGGCGGCCGCCCGCGGCCCAGGTGTTCTTGTCCTTGAGGTCGGCGGTGAGCGGGGCGATGAAGCGGGCCGACTGCGTCGCGTTGTCCGGCGGCGGGACGGAGAAGGACGTGGCCTTCGTCGGGTCCGTCGTCCAACTGCCGTCGTTCACCGCACAGTTCTGGGTGACGGACACCGCCAGGTACACGTACTCCTGGGCGATGTCGCAGCCGTCGGCCGGGTCCACGAGGGTGTCGCCGCCGTCGCCGCCGAAGTTGGAGCCCATCACGCGGTCGCCGGGGCGCAGCATGGACTGGCCGTTGTCCTGGAGGCCGCCGGTGAGCGCGAGGCCCCGCCCGGAGGGGTCGGCGCCGATGCCCACCGAGTAGTACTGGAGGGCGCCCATCGTGCCGTCGTTGAGCGAGCGCCAGTCGGTGGCGTGCCCGTCGGGGTTGGCCGAGCCATTGACCGGGCGGCGGTAGGTGCCGCCGTCGTTGCCGACGATCACGTACGGCTTGCCGCCGTCGCTGCCCATGGTCACCGCGTGCTGGTCGGGGTGGGTGGTCTGCGGGCAGGTGCCGCTCTGGTGGGCCGGGTCGATGGACCAGCACGGGAAGCCGAAGTTCCAGTACGGGCCGGGGGTGGTCCAGGTGGCGCCGCCGTCCTTCGTCTCGAAGACCTCTTCCAGGCCCGCGTAGACGTGGTCGGGGTCGGCCGGGTCGACCTGGAGGAACTGGTTGTACCAGGACTGGGTGCCCGGCATGGCGCCGGGCCCGGTCAGCGCCGAGCCCGAGTCGCGGAGCTTCCGGTAGTCGGCCACGCGGGTCCAAGGGCCGGTCGGCGAGCCGGACTTGGAGACGAAGATCCCGTACAGGCCGCTGTTCGGGTTCTCGGCGGTCTGCTTCGGGGACTGGTCCATGGCGTAGTAGCGGGAGCCGTCCGCGCTGCGGGCGAAGGTGACGTTGCCGACGTCGGCGGCGGTGGACGGGAGGTCGCCGAGGCCGCTGGTGACGCGCTGCCAGCTGCCGTCGGCCCCCTTCGTGTAGAAGCCGTTGTACGTGTCTCCGCCGCGCCAGCCGACCGCGAGGACGACCTTGGTGGGGTCCTTGGGGTCGATGGCGATGTCGCTCGCGATGTTCTTGTACGCGGCCGCGGGGTCGTTCGCCTTCGGGCCGCCCGGCAGATAGTCGGGGTTGGGCGCGAACTCCCGCTTCCAGGGGCCGGTGAGGTCGGTCGTGGAGTGGCTCCACACGCCGCGCGTGGTGGCCGCCCACACCTTCGTGCCCGCGAACCGCAGGGCGTTGATGGACGTCGACTCCAGCTCGTCGCCGCCGACCCGGTCGCGCGGGCCGAAGCTGCCCTTGCGGGGGTCGCGCAGGACGTAGACGCCGGTGCCGAGGAAGGAGGTGGAGCTGGTGTTGGCCTCGCCCGTCGCGTACCAGAGGCGGCCGTGGCCATCCAGTTGGAGGTCGCCGGTGGAGAGCGCGGGCAGCCGGTCGGAGATGTTCTGCCAGTGGCCGCCGCCGCTGCGGGACCGGTACACGCCGCCGTTGGCCGCGCCCGCGTAGACGTGGCCGCTCCGGTCGGCGGCGAGCCCGGTGATCCGCCCCGTGACCTTGCCCGCGCCGCCGCTGGAGTTGGAGTTGATGTCGCGGTAGCGGGGGTCGTCGGCGTCGTACGGGAGGCTGGTCAGGTCGCGCCAGCCGCCTTTCGCGTACGGCAGGCCGGTGAACTCCGCGTAGGCGGCCCCGTAGGCGCCGGGGGCGACGATGCCGGGCGAGGTGCGGGCCTCGGCGTACTGCTGGGCGGCCTCGTCGATGTCCTCGGACTCGCCGGGCTCGCCGGGGGCGGCCAGAGACGGCGACAGGCCCTTCTGCTGCTGATGCAGAAGGGCCTGCCGGTGGAGTGCGCGGACTCCGAAGGGGTCGGCGCCGCCGCTGCCCGCCGGTGCTGCCTGGGCCTGTGCGGCCAGGATTCCGAAGGCGGCGGCGGTGGCCACTAAGGTCCACGCGCCGGTGCGTCTTGCCATGATCGCCATGAACGTTCCCTCCCCTGGGAAAGCCGTTACGTGCATGACATGAGGTGCCCAACCAGGTTTCCGGGGAGGGGAGTTGGGCGCGTGGGGGAGGATGGCAATGGGGGAGTAAAGCTTGGTTGAGGCTTTTACGGAGAGTGGGGCCCCGTTTCATGCGTTCCTGTCGCGCCCGCCTCGCGTGTGCCGTCAGCCACGCCCCGCCACCCGGTCCGCGATCCGCGCCAGGCGCGACGACTCGGCGGTGTGCGTGGTGAGTTCACGCCGGTCGGCCGCGTAGTACGTGGCGTACATGCCGTGGACGCCCAGCCAGCGCAGCGGCTCCGGCTCCCACTTGCGGACCTTGTGGTTGACCCAGGGCAGGGCGGTGAGGTCGGTGGGGCCCGCCTGGCCCGAGTCCTGCTGGACCAGGTCGCGCAGGGTGCGCGCGGCGAGGTTGGCGGTGGCGACGCCGGAGCCGACGTAGCCGCCCGCCCAGCCGAGGCCCGTCGCGCGGTCCAGGGTGACCGTGGCGCACCAGTCGCGCGGGACGCCGAGGACGCCGGACCAGGCGTGCGCCACCTCCACCCCGGCGAGCTGCGGGAAGAAGCGCGTCAGGATCGCGCGCAGGGACTCGATCGTGGCGTCCTGGGTGCGGCCGTCGTTGTCGGTCCTGGAGCCGTAGCGGTAGGGGACGCCGCGGCCGCCGAGAGCGATGCGGCCGTCCGCCGTGCGCTGCGCGTACATGTACGCGTGCGCCATGTCGCCGAGGGTCTCGCGGCCCTCCCAGCCGATCGACTCCCACTGCCCGGCGGTCAGCGGCTCCGTCGCGATCATCGAGGAGTTCATGGGGAGCCAGGTGCGGCGCTGGCCCTTGAGGGCGGCCGTGAAGCCCTCCGTGCAGCGCAGCACGTACGGGGCGCGGACCGTGCCGTACGGGGTGATCGCGTGCTTCGGCCTGATCTCGGTGACCGGGGTCGACTCGTGGATCGTGACGCCGAGCGCCTCGACGGCGGCCGCGAGCCCCTTGACCAGCTTCACGGGGTGGAGGCGTGCGCCGTGCGGGGTCCAGGTGGAGCCGACGGCCCCGGAGACGCGGATCCGCTCGGCGGTCTCGCGGGCGCCGTGCAGGGTGCGGTCCGTCTCGCCGTACGCGAGCTCGGCGGCGTGGAAGGACTTCAGACGCGCCAACTGGGCCGGGGTGTGCGCGACTTCGAGGACGCCGCCGTGGTGGATGTCGGCGTCGATCGACTCGGCGCGGGCCGTGCCGATGACCTCGGTCACCGTCTCGTTCATGGCCTGCTGGAGGCGGACCGCGGCGTCGTGGCCGTGCAGCTTCGCGTAGCGTTCCCGGCCCGCGATGCCGTTGTAGAGCCAGCCGCCGTTGCGGCCGGAGGCGCCGTAGCCGCAGAACTTCTGCTCCAGGACCGTGATGCGCAGGAAGGGCGCGGCCTTCTTGAGGTAGTACGCGGTCCACAGTCCCGTGTAGCCGCCGCCCACGACGCAGACGTCCGCCGAGGCGTCGCCGGACAGGGGCTCGCGGGGTGCGGGGGTGCCCTCCTGGGCGTACCAGAACGATATGCCGCCGTTGACGGCGCCGCTGATCTTGCTGCTCATAGCCGGACGTTACTGCGTGCCGCGGGCGCGGGGGGCCTTGGTCCGCCGGGCCGGGTCCTTCGGCGGTCCGGCGGCAGGGTAGATTCGGTTACTTTGGGCCGTAATCATCAAAATTTCTGGAGGACTGTTCTCATGGCCGTACGCAAGGCCGGACGCATCGCGACCGCCGTGGCCGCCGCCGCGCTGATCGGGGTGGGCGCTGCCGCCTGCGGGCCCGACGACGGCGGCAGCGGCAAGAAGGACTCGTCCGCCTCCGCCGAGCAGTCCGCCCCCGAGGCCAAGGCCCCGCCGCACGGCGCCGAGCTCGGCAAGGTGCCCGCCAAGGTGAACGGCGGCGTGATCACCGTCGGCGACCCGAAGGCGAAGCATACGGTCAAGATCTACGAGGACGCGCGCTGCCCGTTCTGCGCGAAGTTCGAGGCCAACGGCGCGCAGGCGCTGGTCAAGCCGGTGACCGAGGGCAAGGTCAAGATCGAGTACACGATCGCCTCGTTCCTCGACAAGAACCTCGGCGGCAGCGGCTCGGTGAACGCCGCGAACGCGCTGCGCGCCTCCGTCGATGCGGGCAAGTTCGCGGAGTTCCACGCGGGCGTCTTCGGCAACCAGCCCGAGGAGGAGTCGGACGACGTCTACACCCCGGCCTTCCTCCTGAAGATCGCCGACAAGGTCGACGGCCTGCGCGGCCCGGCCTTCGACAAGGCCGTCAAGAACAACTCGTACGAGAGCTGGACCGAGGAGGCCATGAAGTCCTTCCAGAAGGACGGCGTCCAGGCCACTCCGAACGTCCTCATCGACGGCGAGAAGGTGCCGGGCGACGGCAGCGCGATGTTCAGCGAGTCCGAGTTCGCGAAGGTCCTCAAGGACCAGGGGATCGGCTGACCCCAGCCCGTGCGGTGACCCCTCTGGTCAGCGGATAGCAGGCCAGGCCGATCAGGACCGACGTGAAGTGTCCGAGATCGGTGAAGGTCCGCCCGCCGGCCAGCGGGATGCCGTACACGACGAGGACGCCGAGGAGATACCCGTACCGCCAGGGCCTCGGCAGCCGGTACGTGAGCACCGCCACGACGCCCGCCAGCGCGTAACTCACGCCCACGTCAAGGGTGTTGACCGACGACGCGGGCGCGGCGCCGTGGCGGACCGCGAGCAGCAGCACGCCCTCGCTGATGAGCGTGGCCGCGACGTGCGCGCCCGCCGCCACCGCGAGCCAGCGCCAGGTGCCGAGCCAGCGCTCCACGGTGGCGTGGAAGACCGTGTAGAGCACGGCGTACGACAGCCAGCCGCCGCCGTCGATCCAGAAGGCGCTGGAGATCAGCACCCGGACCGGGTTCTTGCTGAGCTCGTGGATGTTGGTGGAGCGCTGGCGCAGGAACTCGTCCTCGAACTCCGGGGACATGTGGTGCATCGCGACCGTCGTGACGAAGAGGGCCGCGAGCCAGAGGTACGTCCCCGGGGCGCTGCGGACGTAGGACCGGACCGCGCGGGCGGCGCGGGCCACCGGGTGTTCCGCCCGCCGGAAAAACGACATGTGCCGATTCACGCACGTCGGTAGGGTCGCGAAGGTGATCGACATTCGCATTCCGGACGGGCTGATCGAGTCGCAGTACGCGTACGCGGGAGAGCCGGGGCGTGCCTTCATCGCCGCCCTGCCCGCGCGCGTGAAGGAGTTCCTGGAGCGTTGGGAGCTGCGGGTGGACGGGGACCCGATGCACGGCATGGCGGCGCTGGTGCTGCCGGTGGTGCGGGCGGACGGGACCGGGGCCGCGGTGAAGTTCCAGCTCCTGGACGAGGAGACCGAGGGCGAGCCGGTCGGCCTTCGGGTGTGGGACGGCGACGGCGCGGTCCGCCTCCTCGACCACGACGAGGAGACCGCGACGGGCACGATGCTGCTCGAACGCCTGGACTCGGGGCGGATGCTGTCGACGATGGCCACCTCGCGCGACGAGACCCGCAAGGCCGTGCTCGTCATCGCGGAGCTGCTCGCCCGCCTCACGTCGGTGCGGGCCCCGGCGGGTCTGCGCACCCTCGGGGACATCGCCGGGCAGATGCTCGCCGACACCCCGGACGCCCTGAAGTCCCTCGCCGACCCGGCCGAGCGGGCGCTGGTCGAGCGGTGCGCGGGCGCGCTGCGGGAGGTCGTGGGCGAGCCCGGCGACCGGCTGCTCCACTGGGACCTGCACTTCGAGAACGTCCTCGCGGCCGACCGCGAGCCCTGGCTCGCCATCGACCCGAAGCCGCTCGCCGGCGACCCCGGCTTCGACCTGTGGCCCGCCCTGAACAACGAGTTCGACGCCGACGACCTGCTGTGGCGGTTCGACGCCATGAGCGAGGTCCTCGGCCTGGACCGGAAGCGGGCCGCGGCCTGGACGCTCGGCCGGGTGCTGCAGAACGCGCTGTGGGAGATCGAGGACGGCCGCGCCCTCGACCCGGAGGACCTGGAGGTCGCGCGGCAGCTCCTGGACCACCGGTCGTAGGCGGGGCTTCGGCCTTGACCACCGGTCGTAGGCGGGGCTTCGGCCTTCGAGTCCTGAGCCAGGCTTTAGCCTTCGACCATGATTCGCACCGCGACCCCCGCCGACGTCCCCGCCCTCCACGCCATGGTCTGTGAGCTCGCCGACTACGAGAAGGCGCTCGACGAAGTCCGGGCCACCGAGGAGCAGTTGCACGAGGCGCTGTTCGGGGAGCGGCCCGCCGCCTTCGCCCACATCGCCGAGACGGACGCGGGCGAGACGGTCGGGTTCGCGCTCTGGTTCCTCAACTTCTCGACGTGGCGCGGGGTCCACGGGATCTACCTGGAGGACCTCTACGTCCGCCCCGAGGCGCGCGGCGGCGGCCACGGCAAGGCGCTCCTCACCGAGTTGGCGCGGATCTGCGTCGCGCGCGGCTATGAGCGCCTGGAGTGGTCGGTGCTCGACTGGAACACCCCGTCCATCGACTTCTACGAATCCCTGGGCGCGCGCCCGCAGGACGAGTGGACGGTCTATCGGCTGACGGACGGCGCGCTGGCCGAGCTGGGTTCCGGGAGCGGGCGCCGTTGAGGAAGTCGCCTTTCAGTCCCTCGGCGCAGGAGGGCCGTCCCACACGCGGGTGCCGCCCAAGTAGCAGGCGCCCAGGTCGCGTACGTCCAGGGTGAGGCCGGTGCCGGCCGCCCAGGAGCGGGCCGTGAGCGCCGCCGCCACGTCGATGAGGCGGACCCACAGGGCCGGGAACTCGCCGGTGACGCGCGGGCCTACGGGATCAGCACCACTTTCCCGATCGTGCCCCGCGTCTCCAGGGCGCGGTGGGCGGCGGCCGCCTCGGCCAGGGGGAAGCGCTGCACGGCAGGCGTGAAGTACCCCTCGGCGGCGGCCGACAGCGCGCGGAGCTCCAGTGTGCGGACCGGGTTGTCGCCGCCCGCGGCCCGCATCATCGCCGGGCCGAGCGGGCTGACCTGGGTGATGCCGCGCCCGGCCAGGTACCCGTCGGGGAAGGTCAGCGGTGCGCCGTCGTGCGGGCCCTGGCCGGACCAGCCGAAGACGAGGTGCGTGCCGCCGGGCCCGAGCAGGTCGACGGCGGCGCGCCCGGCCTCGCCCCCGACGCCGTCGAGGACGACGGTGGCGGTACGCCCGCCGAGGTGTGCGCGCACGGCGTCCGGCCACGCGGGGTCGGTGTAGTCCACGGCCAGGTCGGCGCCGTTCGCCCGCACCCGGGCGGTCTTCCCGGGGCCGCCCGCCAGGCCGATCACCGTGGCGCCCGCATGCTTCGCGTACTGCGTGAGGAGGGTGCCGATGCCTCCGGCGGCGGCCGGAATGACGGCCACGGAGGTGGGGGCGAGCTCGGCGAACTGGAGGATGCCCATCGTCGTGCGGCCGGTGCCGATGAGGGCGACGGCCTCCTCGAAGCCGAGCGCGTCGGGGAGTTCGTGGAGGCGGTCGGCCTCGGTGACGGTCAGCTCGGCGTAGCCTCCGGGCGCGAAGCCGATGTGGGCGGTGACGCGCTTGCCCAGCCAGCCGGGGTCCACATCCGGGCCGAGGGACTCGACGGTGCCGGCGACCTCGCGGCCGGGGACCGTGGGCAGGTCGGGAAGTCCGGGCGCCGGCCCCGGGACGCCGGCGCGGAGCGCCGTGTCGAGGAGGTGCACCCCGGCGGCGGCGACCGCGATCCGGACCTGTCCGGGGCCGGGCTCGGGGTCGGCCGTCTCCTCGTGCACGAGGTTCTCGGCCGGGCCGAAGGCGTGCAGGCGGATCGCGTGCATGGCGGGCTCCTGGGGTCGCGCGGGGGCCGGAGGGCGTCCGGCCCGGGGACGTCCGCCACTCTGCGACCTCAAGCGGACTTGAGGTCAACCCACGGCTCGGTCGCCCCCAGGCGCCGGGTGCCGCTCTCCCGCAGGCGTCCGCTGAGGGCCAGCGCCACCGCCTCGATCGCGCTGTTGAAGGAGACCTCGGAGAGCAGCCCAGGCGCCGCGACCTGGTCGCCCACGAGGTAGACGCCGTCGCCCCGGGCGATCGCGGGCCGGTCGCGCCAGGTGGTGCCGGGGCGGTCGACGGCGCCGGTGCGGCCGTTCGCGACGGAGGTGCGGCGCCAGGCCACGCGGCCGCGCCAGTCCGGGAAACCCAGGTCGAGCAGGCGCTCGGCGCGGGCCTCGCCGTCCGCCTTCGTCTCGTCGGGCCCGATGGGGAACTGGCCCTGGAGGAGCTGCCGGCCCGCGGGGGCGAGGGTGCGGTCCTGGGCGGTGAACCGCTCGATCCAGCCGGTCCCGTCCAGGTCGGAGAGGACGAAGGGGTCGCCCTTGCGGGAGCGCAGCGCGAGGTCGACGAGGACGGTGCGGCCGCTGTCCCAGCGCAGCGAGTCGTCGCCCAGGAGGCGGCGCGCGGAGTCGAGGGAGGTGGCGACGACGACCGGCCCGGCGGAGAGGTCGGCGCCGGCGAGGGAGCCGACCCGGGCCAGGGTCTCCACACGCACCCCGAGGTTCCAGGCGCGGGCCGCCATCCGGTCGATGACCGAGGCCCACCCCCCGACGGGAAATGGGGTATCCCCTGTTCGAGCGAAGCCGAGAACTTGGGGAAGGGCTTCCGGGGGCATCTTGGCGGCGCGGCGCAGGCGCTCCTGGACGAAGCGGGCCGAGAGGGAGCCCGGGTCGTGGTGGAAGGTGGCGACGGCCACGTAGTGCGCGGCCGCGCGGGCGCCCTCCTCACCCACCTGTGCGGTGGCCCAGGTGGTGAAGTCCTGGTCCACTGGCGCCAGTTCGGCCTTGCGGCGCAGTAGCTTCAGCATCGCGAAGGGCGGGGTGCGGCGCAGGGCGCCCCGGTGGCGCAGGCGCAGGCGGGTGCCTTCGAGGGGCGGGACGGGGGCGAGCGGACCGATCAGATCCCGCTGCTTGAGCCAGGTCCAGTGGGGGCCGCCGCTGTAGAGGGCGTGCGGGCCCTCGTTCGTCTTGTACGGGCCTTCGGCGGTGCGGGCGCGGCCGCCGAGGGTGTGGTGCGACTCGTGCAGGGTCACGCGGGCCCCGGCCTCCGCGGCGCTGATGGCGGCGGTGAGCCCGGCGAAGCCGCCGCCGATGACGGTGAGACGGGGCATCCGGGTCGTACGGGGGGTGCGGGGCGTACGGGCCATGGCTGGGTTTCCCTCTCGCGCGGTGGCGGTCCTTACCAGGAAGACCGGGCGAGGGGGCCGGAATGTGACATGGGGCCGTTGTCAGTGGCGGGAGTCACCATGGGGGGCATGGCAGCAGCACGAGGACGGAACGCAGGCAGGGGTACGGGTGGCGCGGGCTCGGGGGAGGCCAGGGGCGGCCGGTCGGGTACGGAGGTGAAGGCGGCGCGGCGGCCGGAGGTGCGGCTGCCGGTGCTGACGCCGTTCGGGGAGGGCGAGTTGGCGCCGGACGGGGACTATGACGGGGTGGAGTTCCAGGGCCTCGACCTGGGCGGGCAGGACGGCGGGGGAGCGCTGTTCATGGACTGCGCACTCGCCGGGTGCGGGCTCACGGAGACGCGGCTGCACGCGGCCCGCTTCATCGACTCCGTGGTGACGGGCCCGCAGGGCGTGGGCACGGACCTCGCGGGGGCGTCGCTGCGGGACGTGGAGGTGGTGGACGCGCGGCTCGGCGGGGTGCAGCTGCACGGGGCGGTGCTGGAGCGGGTGGTGGTGCGGGGCGGCAAGATCGACTATCTGAACCTGCGGAAGGCGAAGCTGAAGGACGTTGTCTTCGAGGAGTGCGTCCTGGTGGAGCCGGACTTCGGGGCGGCGTCCCTGGAGCGGGTGGAGTTCAAGGGGTGCGCGCTGCGGGGCGCGGACTTCAGCGGGGCACGGCTGCGGGACGCGGACCTGCGGGAGGCCGCGCAGCTGGAGATCGCGCGGGGGGTGGACTGCCTCGCCGGGGCGGTGGTCAGTCCGGGCCAACTGCTGGATCTGGCGCCGGTGTTCGCGGCGCAGTTGGGGGTGCGGGTGCTGTAGGGCGCCGGGGGTGGGGGCGGAGCGCCTTGGCTCAGGGTGCGGGGTGCGGTGCGCGCCGGGTGCGGGGGTGCCGGGGTGCTGGGGTGCTGGGGTGCTGGGCGCCGAGTGCCTGGTTTCGGGTGCCGGGTGCCGGGCTCAGGCGACCCGGGGGAAGCGGGCCTGGAGCGTCCAGATCGCCGGGTTGTCCGCCAGGTCCTCGTGCAGGTCAGACAGGTCGGCGATCAGGTCGTGGAGGAAGTCCCGTGCCTCGCGCCGGAGTTCGGTGTGGGAGAAGGTCAGCGGCTCCTCCTCGCCCGGCATCCAGTCCGCCTCGACGTCGACCCAGCCGAAGCGGCGGGAGAAGAGCATGCGGTCGGTGGACTCGGTGAAGTCGATCTCCGCGTGCTGGGGGCGCGCGGCGCGGCTGCCCAGCGGGTCCCGGTCCAGGTTCTCCACGGTGTCGCACAGCGCCCAAGCGAAGTCGAGCACGGGCACCCATCCCCAGCCTGTGGACAGCTCCCGGTCCGCCTTGGTGTCCGCCAGGTACACGTCCCCGCAGAACAGGTCGTGCCGCAGCGCGTGGACGTCCGCGCGGCGGTAGTCCGTCTGCGGGGGGTCGGGAAAGCGGTTGGAGAGGGCGTAGCCGATGTCGAGCACGTAGGTGATGGTGTCACGGGGAGAGGGGAGCGGCCCGCCGGAGGGGCGCCCGCTCTCGGGGCGAGGGCCCGGTGCCTCACGGCAGCAGTCGTCGCCGCGTCACGGCAGCAGTCGCTGCTCCTTCGCCACCGCCACCGCGCCCGCCCGCGTGTCCACGCCCAACTTGTCGTAGATCCGGCCCAGATGGGTCTTCACCGTCGCCTCGCTGATGAACAGGGCGCGGGCGATGTCGCGGTTGCCGAGGCCGTGGGCGAGCTGCGCGAGGATGTCGCGCTCGCGGTCGGTGAGGGTGGGGCGGGGGCTGCGCATATTGGCCATGACCCGGGAGGCCACCGGCGGGGAGAGGGCGGTGCGGCCCTGGGCGGCGGCCTGGATCGCGGAGAAGAGCTCCTCGGGGCGTTCCGCCTTGAGGAGGTAGCCCGTCGCGCCCGCCTCGATGGCGCGCGTGATGTCGGCGTCCGTGTCGTAGGTGGTCAGGACCAGGACGTGGGGGCCGTGCGGCGGGGCTCCCGGCGAGGACGAGGAGACGATGCGGCGCGTCGCTTCCACGCCGTCGATGCCCTCGCCCAGCTGGAGGTCCATCAGGACCACGTCCGGGGCCAGCTTCGCGGCCAGGGCGACCGCCTCCTCGCCGGTGCCCGCCTCGCCGACCACCTCGATGTCCGGCGCGCTGCCGAGGAGGGCGAGCAGGCCCGCCCGTACGACGACGTGGTCGTCGCAGACCAGGAGGCGGACCGGGGGCGTGCCGGACGTGCTGGCGGGTGTGCTGCCGGGCGTACCGGCGGGTGTGCTGCCGGGTGTGCTGCCGGGCGTACTCATGGGCTCTCCAAGGGGATGGAAACCGAAAGCACCGTGCCCTCGCCCGGCGCCGACTCGATGGTCAGGGTCCCGCCCAGCTGGCGCACCCGCGCCCGGATCGCGGGCAGGCCGTGGCCCCGTACGCCCGGGCCCCCGCCCCCGGCCGGGAGCTCCGCGGGCGTGAAGCCGCGGCCGTCGTCCAGGATGTCGAGGACCACCTGGTCGTCGAGATGAGTGAGGGTCAGGGCGGCCGTCGTCGCGGCGGCGTGCTCGCGGACGTTGGCGAGGGCGCCCTGCGCGATGCGGAGCAGCGCCGAGCTCACGCCGTCGGGGAGCGGCACCGCCGGGGCGTCCTCGGCGTGGAAGCGGACCGTGAGGCCCGCCCCCGACTCCCGCTCGGCCAGGGCCCGCAGCGCCTGGCTGAGGCCCCCGCCGTCGGCGAGGTCGGCGGGGGCGAGGTCGTGCACGAAGCGGCGGGCCTCGGCGAGGCCGCGCTCGGTGACCGACTCGGCCGTACGGACGTGGGTGCGGGCCTTGGCCGGGTCGGTGTCCCAGAGGCGGTCCGCTGCCTGGAGGAGCATCTGCTGGCTGGACAGGCTCTGCGCGAGCGTGTCGTGGATCTCCATGGAGAGGCGCTGGCGTTCGGCGAGGGTGCCCTCGCGGCGCTCGGTGGCGGCGAGTTCGCGGCGGGTGCGGATGAGGTCGTCGATCAGGGCGCGCTGCCGGACCGCCTGGCGCCGCATGTAGAGGAAGACCGCCGTCGCGATCGCCGACACGGCGGGCGGCCCGAGGATCAGGTCCGGGTCGTAGCGGCCCGCGAGCCGCAGCTGGGACGCGATGACGCAGCCGGTGAGGACGGTCACCAGAGCCAGGGCCGGGCGCGGCGGCAGCGTCCGCAGACCGGTGTAGAAGAGCGGCACCGCGCACCACCCGAAGCTCGGCGCGAGGACGACGAGGACCAGCCAGACCACGACGACCAGAGCGAGCCAGGCGAGGCGGCGGGGGGTGGGCCGGCCGTCGGCCGCGGGGCCCGGCGGGTGGGCAGCGGTGCGCCCGCCCCGGGGCGCGCCGGTCGGGAAGGGCCGCAGAGAGGGCCGCAGCGAGGGTCGCAGCGAGGGCCGCAGGAACGGCCGCAGGAACGGCAGGGCGTAGAGGACGGCCAGGACCGCGGAGAGCGCGATGATCCACGGGACGCGCGCGCCGCCGGGGTGGCGCAGCAGGAAGCGGGCCAGCGAGGTCGCCAGGAGCAGGTAGAAGGTCGCGTGCATGACGGCCGCGAGCCAGCGGGCGTCGGGGTCGTGCGTGCGGGGGCCGGTGCCGTGCGTGCGGGGGCCCGTGCCGTATGTGCGGGGGTCGGTGCCCGGCGTGCGCTGTCCCACGGGGCGCCTCCCTCTCGTACTGCCGCCTCGTACTGCCGCGAGGCGCTCGCTGGACCGGGCCCGCTCATGTCGCTGGACCCGGGCCCACAGCCATGTCTCTGAACTGGGCAAACACCCATATTGTCCCCCGCCCGGTCGGGCCCGGGGTCAACCGATCGGTTGACCCTCGTGTCGGCCGAGTCGCGCGCCGCCTCCAGCCGGTACGCCGAGGGGTGCGGGCCGGGAGCGGCCACAGGATTGAGGGCAGAGGCAAGCACCTCCTCCTCCCGCCTCCCTCCCTCTCCGATTCGCAGGAGCCCCTGATGAAGAAGTTCACCCGCCGCACCCGCGTCCTCACCGGCGCCGCCACCGTCGCCGTCCTCGCCGCCGGTACCTTCGGTGCCGTCTCCGCGAGCGCCGACGCCCCGGCCGCCGCCCCGAAGGCAGCGGTCACCGCCGACGCCGGCAACGCCAACCTGCAGCAGAGCACGCACCTGACGGCCGCCGCCGCGAACAAGGCCGCGCAGGCCGCCCTCGACGCCGCGAAGAAGGAGAACCAGAAGGTCTCCGTCGCCGTCGTCGACCGCAACGGCAACACCATCCTCACGGTGCGCGGCGACGGCGCGGGCCCGCAGTCGTACGAGGCCGCCGAGAAGAAGGCATTCACCGCCGTTTCCTGGAACGCCCCCACCTCTGAGCTCGTCAAGCGTCTTGACAAGGCCCCCACCCTGAAGGACATCCCCGGCACCCTCTTCCTGGCCGGCGGCGCCCCCGTCACGGCCAAGGGCGCCCCCGTCGCGGGCATCGGTGTCGCGGGTGCCCCGAGCGGCGACCTGGACGAGAAGTTCGCCCAGGCGGGTGTGGCGGCGCTCGGCCGCTGAGCCCCATGCTGCTGAGGCTGTTCCCGACCCTGCCGCCGACCGCGAGGAGATCCGTCATGAACAAGCGTGCCGATCAGCGTCTGCTCGACGCCGCGCGGTCCGGGAACGCCACCGAAGTCGCCGCCGCCCTCGACGCGGGTGCCCGCGTCGAGGCGCGCGACTCCGAACTGCGTACGCCGCTGCTGCTGGCCGCCGTCGGCGACCACGTGGCGGCCGCGCGGGTCCTCGTCGCGGCGGGCGCCGACGTCAACGCGCAGGACCACCGCGCCGACAGCCCCTGGCTGGTCACCGGTGTGACGGGCAGCGTCGCCATGCTGCACGTGCTGCTCCCGGCGGGGCCCGACCTGAAGCTCCGCAACCGCTTCGGCGGGATCTGTGTGATCCCCGCGTCGGAGCGCGGCCACGTCGCGTACGTACGTGAGGTGCTGCGCGTCACCGACATCGACGTCGACCACGTCAACGACCTGGGCTGGACCGCCCTGTTGGAGGCCGTGATCCTCGGCGACGGCGGGCGCGCGCACCGCGACATCGTGGAGCTGCTGCTCGCCGCGGGCGCCACCGCCGACCTGCCCGACGGCGACGGGGTCACGCCGCTCGCCCACGCGGAGCGGCGCGGCTTCACCGAGATCGCCGACCTGCTGAGAGGGGTCTCCTGATGGCGCCCCGCACCCGGATCACGGCGCCCCGCACCCGGATCACCGCGCCCCGCACCCGGCTCGCGGGCGCCGTCCTCCTGGCCGCCGCGGCCCTCGCGGGCTGCGGCACCGGCGCGGGCGTGGCGTCCCCCGAGCCCGCCCGCGCCGCACAGACCGCCACCCTGCCCGCGAAGGCCGGGACTCCCCAAGGAACCCTCCTCGTCGTCGACTTCGGCTCCGACACCGCCACCCGTCAGCGCGTCGACCGCATCCCGTACGAGACGGAGACCGGGCCCGCCACGACCGGCTAGTACCGGGGCGGCGGCATGGGCATCGCGCTCGCCCCCGACGGCACCCTCTTCGCCGTCGGCACCGGCCCCATCGACCCGGACCAGGACGACGGCCCCTCCCTCACGGTCCGCGCCCGCGACGGCTACTGGAACGGGATCTCCGTCGTCGACCTGGACAGCGGGGACGTGCGCCGACTGGCGGGCGGGGAGCGGCCGTTGGGGATCGCGGTCCTGTGACCGGTCCTGTGACCGGGGCTGTGGCGGGGCTGCGACCGGGGCTGTGATCCGTACGACGTAAGGGCCATTCCTGAATCGGTCCGAACATTTGCCGCATAAGATCGCCGTCGTGGACCTTCGATCTCGGACCGGACGCGGCAGCCTCGCCGCCACCGCGGCCACCGCCGCCCTCACGCTGCTCGCCATCTCCGCCTGCAGCGGCTCCGGGGTGAACGGCACCTCCGGCGCCGCTGGCCTGCGCGACCCGTACTTCCCGAAGCAGGGCAACGGCGGGTACGACGTGACGCACTACGGCCTGAAGCTCGGCTACGACCCGGACTCCCACCACCTCACCGGCACCGCCGAGATCACGGCCCGCGCCACCCAGGACCTGAGCGCCTTCAACCTCGACCTGAAGGGCCTGGAGGTCTCCGGCGTCACCGTCGAGGGCAAGGCGGCCCGTTTCCAGCGCGCGGGCCAGGAGCTGACCGTCCGCCCGCACGACGACCTCGACAAGGGCGAGACGTTCCGGGCGACCGTCCGCTACGCCGGCACCCCCGAGAAGATCACCGACGCGGACGACTCCGAGGAGGGCTGGCTGGAGACCGAGGACGGCGCCCTCGGGCTCGGCGAGCCGAACGGCTCCATGGCGTGGTTCCCCGGCAACCACCACCCCTCCGACAAGGCCGCGTACGACATAGAGGTCACCGTCCCCAAGGGCCTGAAGGCCATCTCCAACGGGGAGTTGACCCGCGAGACCACCGAGAACGGCCGCACGACCTTCTCCTGGCACAACGCCGAACCGATGGCGAGCTACGTCGCGACGGTGGCCATCGGCGCGTACGAGGTGAAGAAGTCGGCGACGAAGTCGGGCCTGCCCGTCCTCACGGCCGTCGACGCCTCCCAGGTGAAGGAGAGCGCGAAGGTCCTGGCGAAGATCCCCGAGATCATCGACTGGGAGGAACTCAACTTCGGCCCCTATCCCTTCTCCTCCACCGGCGCGATCGTCGCCCCCGAGGACTCCGCGGGCTACGCCCTGGAGACCCAGACCAAGCCCGTCTTCCCCGGCGCCCCCGACACCGAGACCCTCGTCCACGAGCTGGCCCACCAGTGGTACGGCGACTCCGTCACGCCCAAGACGTGGCAGGACATGTGGCTCAACGAGGGCTTCGCCACGTACGCGGAGTGGCTCTGGCAGGAGGACCACGACGGCGACAGCGCGCAGGAGACCTTCGACGCGCTCTACAAGGGCGACTACTACGAGGACGAGGAAGACAACGACGCCGTCTGGGACTTCCCGCCCGCGAAGCCGACGGACGCCGCGCACATCTCGGACTCCCCGGTGTACGAGCGCGGCGCGATGGTCATCCACAAGATCCGCCAGGCGGTGGGCGACGACCGCTTCTACGACATCATCCAGGGCTGGGCGGCGGGGCACCGGCACGGGAACGCGGACACGGCGGACTTCACGGCGTACGTGGAGAAGATGGCGCCGGACGACGGGGCGCGCGAGAAGCTGAAGGTGGTCTGGGACGAGTGGCTGCACGGGGACGGCAAGCCGGAGAAGCCGTAGCCCCGCGCTCCTGTGTTCCCCGTACGCCCGCACGCCCGCACGCCCGTACTCCCTTAACGCCCCTATGAGTTGAGGGACTTGCGCAGGACGGCGCAGGGGCGGTGGAGTGCCTTGTCCTCGCGGTGGTCGATGACCTCGTAGCCGAGCGCCGTCCAGAAGGCGAGCCCGGCCGGGTTGTTCGCCAGCACCGCGAGCCGCACGGCATCCCGTCCCGCCGCCCGGAACCGCTCCTCGACGGCGCTCGCGAACTCCCGCCCGTACCCGCTCCGTTGACGCCCCGCGTCCACCATGAGGAGCCCGATCCACGGGTCCGGGTCGGCCGGGTCGGGGTGCCGGGCCAGGGTGACCGCGACTCCGACGAGCCGCCCCTCGGAGCGGGCGAGCAGCACCTCCGCGTCCGGGTGGGCCAGGTCGTCGGCGAGGGCGGCGGCGACCTGTTCGGGGCGGATGTCGTCGGGGTCGGGGAAGTCGCCGCTGAGCGCGTGGAAGGCGCGGTTGGAGGCGTAGAGGGCGGTGAGTTCGGTGAGGACCTCGGCGGGGATGTCGGGGGTGCCGTGGTCCACGGTGACGGCCAGGGGTTCGATGAGCACGGCGGCAGGCTAGTCGGTCTCGGGGCGCCGCGGGCCCGGGGCGAGCAGCCGCCACCAGCCGCGCACCACGTACCCGACCCAGTAGGCGCCCGCCGCGCAGTGCAGCCAGAACCAGAAGGACGCCGGGTCGGGGTCGCGGACGTCGTCCACGAGCACGGTGGCGGCGAAGAGCGCGCCGAGCGCCGTCGCCCCGTACAGCTTCCGCCGGGCCAGCCGCCCTTCCCTGGCGGGGCCTTCGGCGAGCCGGAGGGCGTACACCTCGACGTCCCCGAAGGCGTCGGCGGCGCGTTCGCCGGACGCGGCGAGGTGCTGGCGGGCCTCGCGCACGTGCCCGCGGGCCTCGGCGGCCCGCATCGCGTGCCGCCCGCGCAGCAGCCCGCCGAGCCGGTCGAGCCACCGCGCGTCGTCGCCCTCCACGGGCGCGGGCGCGAACCACCGGTCGAGCACGGCGTCCGGGAACGCCACCGCGCCCCACATCCACGCCACGCACCCGAGCGCGAGCACGGGCCGGGGCACGGAGAAGAGCCGCTCGTCCGGTACGAGGGTGGCCACCGCGGCCCCGGCGCCCACCGCGGCGACGGCTCCGGCGAGGAGCCCCCACGAGGCCCGCGTCCGCCCGGTGGCCCGGGCGACGAAGGCGAGGGTGCCGAGGACGACGACACCCACGACGGTGAGGAAGAAGGCGATCCCCTCCCCGCTCACGTCTGCCCACAGCCCGTTCTCGAACCACCGCACGACGGACAGGATGAGCCCGACCCCGCCGAGGACGGCGAGCGAGGCGGTGACGCGCTCGCCCGGCAGCAGCCCGTGGGCGTCGACCCGCGCGCGCCGCTCCTCGCTGATGCGCTCGCGGGCGACGGCGCGTGCGTACGCCTCCGGGGCGCCGAGCACCTCTTCGGCGGGCAGCCCGGCCTCCGTGACGACCTCGTGGGCCTCGGCGAGGACGGTGTCGGCGAGCCCGGCGGGCGCGTCATGGTCGAGCACGAGCCGCAGCTCGACGACGGCGGCCCACTCCTCGTCCGCCTCCCGGGCCCAACTCGGCTCGGCTTTCCCGGTCTTGGTCATGCTTCCCCCTCGATGGCCGCTCCTCCGGCGAGGGCGGCGACGGCACGATGGAAGTCCCCCCACGCGGCCCGCTCCCGCAGCAGCCGCGCCCGCCCCTCGTCGGTGATCCGGTAGTACTTCCGCCCCGGCCCGCCCTCGCCCGCTCCCCACTCGACGGCGACGCAGCCCTCTTCTTCGAGGCGGGTGAGCGCCGGATACAGGGTGGCGGCTCTGACGCCCCCGAGCCCCGCCCCGTCGAGCCGGCTCAACAGGGCGTACCCGTAGCTCTTCTCCTCGCTGTCGAGGATGCCGAGCAGGCAGAGGGGGAGGGCGGCGCGGGTCCACGGGGCGGGCGGGGCGGCGGGTGTCGCGGCGGCCACGGGGCTCCCTCTTCTGGTCTGCGGACTATTACAGAAACCAGAATAGTCGAGCCGACCGCCCGGGCAAGCCCCTCGATCAAGCAGGTTCAGCCCAGCAGGACGCCGGACGGCGGGCGCACCGCGGTCACCTCGCCCGTCGGCCGGGTGACCGGCTTCATCGGCTCGCCCTGGCCGGGGAGGTCCAGCGTCACGGAGGAGTGGAGGGAGCCCCCGTAGAAGGACAGGCGGGCGCGGACCAGGCGGCCCTGTCCGTCGACCCAGGTGTCCGCGTAGACGGGGAGGTCCCCTTCGAGCAGTTCGCGCATCTTCGTGGCGGTCCGCTTCGTCCGCTCGTCGAGGCGGAGGGTGGCCGTGGCGTGGTCGAGCGTGCCCCGGTAGTGGGTCGTGCGCCGTCCGCCGACGGTCGCCCCGCCCTCCCGGGAGACCTTGCGCGCCGCGGCGACCTGGCGCAGCACGTGTTCGGGGTCGTTGAGCGGCGCCCGGAGCGCCGCGTGGGCCTTGGCCTCGTCCCGCGGGACGGCGGCCCAGGCCCCGTCGGCTTCCGCGAGAGGGCTCACGTACACGGTGTCGCCCACGAAGCGTTCCTCGACGTGGTCGACGGCGCCGCCGGGGAAGTCCACCTCGAGCCGGCCGTTGCCGGCCGCGAAGTCGAAGCGTCCGGTGACGGTGAGGGTGTACGTCTTCTCCCCGTCCCCGACGTCCACGCGCTCGACCACGCGCGCGGTGCCACGGCTGGTCCGCGCGACCGCGGCCCGTACGGCCTCGCCATGGACCGCCGAAGGCGCCCCGGCCCCCTTCAGGTCCTTCTCGCCGCCGCCGTCACCGCCCACCAGCGAACACCCGGTGACTCCCGCACACAGCAGGATCCCCGCACCCAGTCCCGCACCCAGTCCCGCACCCGGTCTCAACGGTCTTCTCATCCTTCTCATCAGGCTCTCCCCACGGACGCAGCTCGGATCGTGACGTGGGGGGAGGAGCACCTTCTCACGGGCGGTGCGTCAGCGCCGTAGCAGGTAGAAGGCAGCAGGGAGCAGGCCACCGGACGCGAAAGCGCCCCGGCCGCTTCCTCCACGGCCGGGGCGCTCTCAACTCTCAAGCGGGACTCAGACGTTCACGCCGAAGTCCTGGGCGATGCCCACGAGGCCGGAGGCGTAGCCCTGGCCGACCGCGCGGAACTTCCACTCCGCGCCGTTGCGGTACAGCTCGCCGAAGACCATGGCGGTCTCCGTGGCGGCGTCCTCCGAGAGGTCGTAGCGGGCGATCTCGGTGCCGCCGGCCTGGTTCACGATGCGGATGAACGCGTTGCGGACCTGGCCGAAGTTCTGCGAGCGGTTCTCCGCGTCGTAGATCGAGACCGGGAAGACGATCTTCTCGATGTCGGCGGGCAGACCGGCGAGGTTGACGTTGATCTGCTCGTCGTCGCCCTCGCCCTGGCCGGTGACGTTGTCGCCGGTGTGGACGATCGTCTGGTCCGGCGTCGCCTTGTTGTTGAAGAAGACGAAGTGGGCGTCCGAGTAGACCTTGCCCTGCGTGTTCACCGCGATCGCGGAGGCGTCCAGGTCGAAGTCGGTACCGGTGGTGGTGCGGACGTCCCAGCCGAGGCCCACGGTGACGGCGGTCAGGCCCGGAGCCTCCTTGGTGAGCGAGACGTTGCCACCCTTGGACAGGCTTACTGCCATTGTTGGGAGTCCCTTCCCTTGTCTGCGTACGCACAGGCTGTGCGTAGGGGCTTCGTACTGGGGACGAAGCTACCGGTACTCCTATGAACGCCGACGGGGGTCCCCAAGGTTCCACTTCCGCGCACCTCGCTTTACTTTCTTTACCCGGCCCGCCCCGCGGCCCCCGCAGCCGGGGCGTAAACCGTGTGACGTGGACCGGACATGTGCGGGACCATGGGGGCATGTCCAGCCGACCGCACGTCATCCGCGGCTCGGTCTCCCTGCCGGAGGCCGAGCTCATGTGGCGTTTCTCGCGCTCCGGCGGCCCCGGCGGGCAGCACGTGAACACCAGCGACTCACAAGTGGAGTTGCGGTTCGACCTCGCGAAGACCGAGGCGCTGCCGGAGGTGTGGAAGCAGCGGGCCCTGGAGCGGCTCGCGCCCCGCCTCGTGGACGGCGTCATCAGCGTACGGGCGTCGGAACACCGCTCCCAGTGGCGGAACAGGGAGATGGCGGCCACGCGGCTCGCCTCCCTGCTGGCGGAGGCGACGGCCCCGCCGCCGAAGCCGCGGCGCGCCACGAAGATCCCGCGGGGGATCAACGAGCGGCGGTTGAGGAACAAGAAGCAGCGGAGCGAAACCAAGCAGGGGCGGTCGGGGCGCGGGTGGACCTGAGCCTCCCTGGCCCTGACGTGCCCGAGGTGCCCGAGGGGTCTGAAGCGCCTGAGGTGTCTGAAGTGCCTGAAGCGCCTGAGGTGCTCAGCCCAGCTGCCGGTACTTCCCCCTGAAATACGTCAGCGGCCCCCCGTCCGCACTCGGCACCCCCGCCGTGAGCACCCGCCCGATCACCAGCGTGTGGTCGCCCGCCTGCACCGTCTGCTCGGTTCGGCACTCCAGCGTCGCGAGCGCGCCGCCCACCAGCGGGGCGCCGGACTTCTCCCCTCGTGCGTACGGGATGTCCTCGAAGAGGAGACGGTCGCTGATGCGGCCCTTCATCGCGAAGCGGCCCGCGATGTGGCGCTGGCTCTCGGCGAGGACCGAGACCGCCCACAGCGGCTGCTCGGCCAGCAGGTCGTCCATCCGGGAGCCCTCGCGCAGGCTCACCATGACCAGGGGCGGGTCGAGGGAGACGGACAGGAACGCCGTCGCCGTCATGCCGACGTCCTCGCCGCCGGGGGCGTCCGGGTCGTCCGGGTCCAGCGGGGGCTCGTGCGCGGTCACCAGGACCACGCCCGCGGCGAGCCGGGACATCGCGGCTCGGAACTCGTCGTTGCTCACCCCTTCAGGATGCCTGCCGGGAGCGGGTCCCCAGGGGGAACTTGACGGCGGACCGGACGGTGAACTCTTCAGTGCGGTAACCACGGCCACGACGCTAGCCCCGGCCGTGGCGCCGCCGCATCGGGCCAAGGGCCGAGTGAGGTCCTAGGACCGACGCCGGTCCGACAGCGGCCCAACACCGGCCCAACACCGGTCTCCCACCTGTGACTTGAGTCACAGGACCCATATTTTGTTGACCCTGTGTACCGAGTGAGCAGCTCACTGTGATTCAGTGACGGTGGCAATCGGACAGAGGAGAAGACGCCGAAGGCTACTGAGGACGCTGCGAATCCTGGAGTTGCTGTCGAGGTCTCGGGGAGAGCGAGCATGGAGAGCGAGTCGGAGCCGTACGTCCGTCTTGCGACCCTGCGGCAGCTGCATCAGGTCGTGGCGGACCTGAACACGGCCCGGAGCCTGGCCGACACCTTGCAGACCGTCGCCGACGGCGTCGTCAACGGCCTCGGCTACGAGCTGGCGTGCGTGAACCTCGTGCGGCCCGACGGGGACCTCGTCGTCGCCGCCTTCGCCGGGAACTCCGCCGCCGAGGCCCTCATCACCGGCCGCGTCGGCTCCCGCGACGCCTGGGAGCGCCGCCTGGCCATGGGCGAGGCATGGGGCGCCCTCCGCTACATCCCGCACACCGAGGGCTGGGTCCTCGACGAGGACGACGTGCCGCAGTGGTACACCGACGGCCCGCAGCCCCGCTTCGAGGACGAGTGGCACCCCGCCGACCGCCTCTTCGCGCCCATGTACGCGACCGGGGGCTCCGGCGGCGAGCTCATCGGCGTCATATCCGTCGACCGGCCGCGCAACGGACGGCGGCCCGGCGCCTGGGGCCGCGAGGCCCTGCAGATGTACGCCTTCCAGGCCGCCATCGCGATCAGCAACGCCCGCCTCCGGGCCAACATGCAGCGCGCCCTCGTCCGCCTGGAGCGCGAGCAGCAGGCGCTGCGGGCCAGCGAAGAGTCGTTCCGCCAAGCCTTCGAGTACGCGCCGTCCGGCATGGCCATCGCCGAGATGGGCGGCGACCAGCACGGGCGGATCCTGCGGACGAACGACGCGCTGTGCCGCCTCCTCGGGCGCCCCGCGTCGGCGATGCGTCGGTACTCCTTCTCCGACCTCGTGCACCCCGAGGACATCGGCACGCTCCTGCGGACCTCGGCCGAGGGCGGCCGCGCGGAGCTGCGGCTCGGGCGGCGCGACGGGACGTACGTGTGGGTCTCGCTCCGCAACTCCGTCGTCGCCGACGCCGCCGACGGGCCCCGCTTCCTGCTCACCCACGTCGAGGACATCGAGGAGCGCAAGCGCCGCGAGCTCCAGCTCGCCCACCGCGCCTCGCACGACGCCCTGACCGGACTGCCCAACTCCGCCGAGCTGCGCACCCGGCTCAGCGCCCGCCTCTGCCGCAGGCCCCAGTCGCCGCAGCCCAGCGCCGTCGACTCCCTCGACGCGGCCTACGGCGACGGCGGCTACCGGGACGGTGGCTACGACACCGCGGCCCTGGCCCACGGAGGCGGGCACGGCGGGCACGGGCACGGCGGGCACGGTGGACACGGCTACGACTACGGCGGGCCGCACCAGGGCGACGGCTTCGACCACCACGTCCACACCGTCGCGCCCGGCGACGACGGATCGGGCGCGGACGACGGCACGAAGGGCCTCGCCGTCCTCTTCTGCGACCTCGACGGCTTCAAGTCGATCAACGACCGCTTCGGGCACCACACCGGCGACGCCGTCCTCATCGAGGTGGCCCGGCGCCTCACCAGCGGGGTGCGGGACGGGGACACGGTGGCGCGGCTCGGCGGCGACGAGTTCGTGGTGCTCGCCGACGGGCTCGGCCGCGCGGACGCCCAGGACCTTGCGGTCCGGTTGCGGAACGCCATCATTCCGCCGATCCGCGTGGACGGCAGGGCGGTCCGCGTCGGCGCCAGTTTCGGCATCGGCTGGGCCCACTGCGGGATGTCGGCCGACGAGGTGCTGCACTCCGCCGACCAGCGGATGTACGTCGAGAAGCGGTCCCGCGCCAAGCAGCACCGACGCGCGGGATGACCCGTTTTGTCGGGCCGTTGCGGGCTTGTGGCTGAGGCCAAGGCCACCCCTTGGGTGTGCGCGGACCGGGTAGGCTCGCCCGGTCAGCGATATGAGGGAGTGACCTGGCAATGACGACGCCCGGCAATAACGGCGAGCCCACGCCGAGCGCGCCAGAGGGCGACGACGACCCCTTCGGCTATCTGTACGCCGACGGTCAGGCGAACGGCGCCACGCCTCCGGGCGGAGGCGGCGGCTACGGCTACCCGGGTCCCGGCTCCCGCTCCTCGTACTCGTACAACCAGGTCCGCACGGTCGGCGAGCGCCAGTACGGCCAGCAGCAGCCGACCGCCGCGTACGGCCAGGCGCAGGTGCCGCCGCAGCAGCCCTACGGCGAGCCGAACGCCCACTACGCGGCGCCCGAGACCCAGCCCGGCGGGATGCCCCCGTCGACGCGCCCCGTGCCGCAGGCCGGGGGCGGCGGCCGGGGCCGCGGGCCCAACACCAAGGGTCTGCTGATCGGTGCGATCGCCGTGGTCTGCACCGTCGCCATCGGGATCGGCGCCGCGATGCTCTTCGGCGGCGACGACAAGAAGGACGAGCCGGAGGCGGGTTCGTCCCCGACGGCCGCCGACTCGGTGAAGCCCAGCGAGAAGCCGTCCGACGAGCCCAAGGACGACGCCGAGCTCCCCGAGACCGACGCCAAGGCCCTCAAGCTGGAGGGCGGCACCAGCACGGCCTCCGACATCAAGGGCGCGAAGGCCGCGGGCGGGGTGTACGTGGCGGGGCTCGACAAGGCCGGCGCCCAGGTCACCTGGACCGTCAACGGCATCCCGAAGGACGGCACGTACAAGCTCTGGGTGAGCTACGGGGTGCCCGGCAAGGACGCCAACGCCAAGCTCGTCGTGAACGGCGACATGCAGACCCGCCCGCTCAGCATGAAGAACTTCGCCCACGCCAAGGAAGGCGACTGGGAGAAGGGCTGGACCAAGACCTGGGGCATGGTCCAGCTCAACAAGGGCACCAACACCCTCTCGCTGGCCTGCGACCAGTCCAGCATCTGCGGGGCGAACCTCGACCAGATGTGGCTGGTCAAGGGCTAGAGCAGCCCCAGGAACCCCCGCACCGTCCCCGCAATCGCCTCGCGCGCGGGGGCGAGGTACTTGCGGGGGTCGACGCCCTTCGCGTCCCCGGCGAGGTACTCGCGGACCGCGCCCGTGAACGCGGTGTTGAGCGCCGTGCCGACGTTGATCTTCACCATGCCGGACGCCACCGCCTGCCGTATCTCCGCGTCCGGCACGCCACTTGAGCCGTGCAGGACGAGGGGGACGGGGACCGCGGCGCGCAGGGCGGCTATCAACTCGTGGTCCAGGGCCGCCGTGCGCTCCGTCATCGCGTGCGAGGAGCCGACCGCCACCGCGAGGGCGTCCACGCCCGTGTCGGCGACGTAGGCGGCCGCCTCCGCGGGATCGGTCCGCACCCCCGGGGCGTGCGCGTCCAGCGGGGCCTCGCCCTCCTTGCCGCCGACCTTGCCGAGCTCGGCCTCGATCCAGATGCCCCGCTCATGGCCCCAGCGCACCGCGTCCGCCGTGGCCTTGACGTTGTCCCCGTAACTCATCTTCGACGCGTCGAACATCACCGAGCTGAAGCCCTCGGGGTGCGCGGCCCGCAGCAGGTCCACGTCCATCACGTGGTCCAGGTGCAGGGAGAGGGGAGCGGTGGAGGCGCGCGCCACCGCGGTCGCCGCCGCGGCGATCGCGGAGAGTCCACAGGGGCCGCCGCCGTGGAACTTCACGGCGTTCTCGGAGACTTGGAGGATCGCGGGGGCACCGGCCTGCTCGGCGCCGTGGGCGATCGCCTCCGCGTGCTCCAGGGTGATCACGTTGAAGGCGGCGACGCCGCGCCCGGAGGTGCGCGCGTCGGCGACGAGTTCGCCGGTGGATACGAGTGGCACGTTCTCCCCAATTCCCGGGCCGCGACGGCCCGTTCACTCCTGGCCGCGCGGGGCCGTCAGGTCACTGCCGTCCGCGTCGGTCAGGTCACCGCTATCCGCGTCAGCAGGTCTTCGTACGTCGGCGGGTCGAACTCGCCCGCCACGGGCGCCGCCACCGTGGCCGCCGAGAGGGCCACCGCCCGCGACAGGCGTCCGGGCCACGGGAGTTCCTCGACCAGGCCGGAGAGCAGGCCCGCGACCGCGGAGTCGCCCGCGCCCGTGGGGTTGCCGCGCACGGGACCGGGCGGGGCCGCCTGCCAGCTGCCGTCCGGCGTCACCGCGAGCAGCCCCTCGGCGCCGAGCGAGGCGACGACGGAGTGCGCGCCCCTGCGGCGGGCGTCGCGGGTGGCCTGGGCCGGGTCGTGGGAGCCGGTGAGCTCGGCGAGTTCGTCGGCGTTCGGCTTGACGATGTCGGGGCGGGCGGCGACGCCGCGGCGCAGCGGCTCGCCGCTGGTGTCCAGGAGGACCGGCACGCGGGCGGACCGCGCCGCGCGCACCAGGAGGCCGTACGCGCCCACGGGCACCCCCGGCGGCAGGCTGCCGCACAGGGCCACGGCCGCCGCGTCGCGCACCAACTCCTCGTACATGTCGAGGAACGCGGTCCACTCGTCGGCGGTGACCGTCGGACCCGGCTCGTTCAGCTGCGTGGTGTCGCCGCTCGCGGAGTCGACCACGGCGACGGTGCGGCGGGTGGGGCCCGCGACGGGGACGAGGGCGTCGGTGAGGCGGGCTCCGTCGCCCGCGAGGTGGGTGCGCAGGGTGGCGCCGGTGTCGCCGCCCGCGAAGCCGGTCACGGTCACGTCGTGGCCGAGCGCGGCGAGCACCCGGGCCACGTTCAGGCCCTTGCCGCCGGGCCGCTCGGTGACCTCGGTGACGCGGTGTGAGGCGTGTGGGGTGAGGGCGGGGACGCGGTAGGTGATGTCGAGGGCGGTGTTCAGGGTGACCGTGAGGATCACTGCACTTCACCCCCGAGAACGCATGAACGTCTGTACGACGTGGTGGCCTTGCCGGAGGCGATCATGCCAAAAAGGAGGCGGCTGGCCCAGACCTCCGGACCAACCGCCTGCCGTTCATACGGCGTTCAACATGAGCTGAAATCACCCAAGTTGGGGCTGAACCACCCATTCGCCCTTGCGGAGCACGCCCTTGAGGGAGAAGTCCGCGTCCAGGACCACGACGTCGGCGTCCTTGCCGGGCTCCAGGGAGCCGACCCGGTCGTAGACGCCGAGGAGCTTCGCCGGGTTCGCGGAGATCGCCCGGACCGTGTCCTCGACGGAGAGCCGGTCGACGGTGACGGACCGCTTGAAGGCGCGGTCGAGGGTGAGGGTGGACCCGGCGATGGAGCCGGCGCCATCAGGACTGACGAGCCGCGCCACGCTGTCCTTCACCTCGACCTCCAGCGGGCCGAGCATGTACCGCCCGTCGCCGAAGCCGGCGGCGTCCATGGCGTCGGTGATGAGCGCGGTCCGATGGGCCCCCGCGTGGTGGAAGGCAAGCTCGAAGGCGGCGGGGTGCAGATGCGTGCCGTCGTTGATCAGCTCGACGGTGATCCGCTCGTCCTCCAGGAGCGCGGCGATGGGCCCGGGGGCACGGTGCCCGAGGGTGGGCATGGCGTTGTACAGATGCGTGGCGACGGTGGCGCCCGCGTCGATGGCCTCCACGGTCTGCTCGTACGTGGCGTCGGTGTGCCCGATCGCCGCGATCACGCCGTGCTCGGCGAGCAGCCGCACCGAGTCGATGCCGCCGGGCAGTTCGGTGGCGAGCGTGACCATGCGGGCCTGGCCGCGGGCCGCGTCGACGAGCTTGCGCACGTCGGCCGGGTCGGGGTCGCGCAGGAGCGTCTCGTCGTGGGCGCCCTTGCGGCACGGCGAGATGAACGGGCCCTCGAAGTGGATGCCCGCGATCTCCCCCTGCTCGGCCAGCTCGGACAGGAGCCCGGCGCGCTGGGTCAGGAAGTCCATCGAGCCGGTGACGAAGGAGGCGACGACGGTGGTGGTGCCGTGCAGCCGGTGGGTGTGGACGCCGGTGAGGATGTCGTCGACGGTGCCGGAGGTGAAGGAGCCGCCACCGCCGCCGTGGTTGTGCATGTCGACGAAGCCGGGGACCAGCCAGTGGCCGGTCAGGTCGAGGACCTCGGCGTCCGCGGGCGCGGCGCCCGCGATCCTGCCGCCCTCGACGATGACGCGGCCGTTCGGAACGGTACCGGTGGGCAGGACCACCTGAGCCCCGGCGAGAACCTTGCTAGTGGCCATCAGGTGGTTACCTCCGTGGGGTGGGAAGAGTGCGGACTGACCAGGTCCCAGGCGAGCAGGCCCGCGCCCAGGCACCCGGCGGTGTCCCCGAGCGCCGCGGGGACGATCTCGGGGAGCGTCTGGAAGGTCACGATGCGGCGCGCGACGGCCGCCCGGAGCGGTGTGAACAAGGTTTCCCCGGCCTCGGCGAGCCCGCCACCGATGATCAGGGTGTTCGGGTCCAGCAGAGTGAGGGCGGTGAGCAGCCCGTCGGCGAGCGCGTCGACGGCGTTCCGCCAGACCTCCTGGGCGCGCGGGTCGCCGGACTCCACGGCCTTGGCGCAGTCCGCCGCGTCCGCGTCCGGGTCCCCGCTCGCCTCGGCCCAGGCCAGGCTCACGGCGGAGGCGGAGGCGAGCCGCTCCAGACAGCCGCGCTGCCCGCAGCCGCAGGGCGGCCCGTCCGGGCGTACGACGATGTGGCCGATCTCGCCCGCGGAGCCGTGCGCACCGGGCTCGATGGCGCCGCCGATGCCGATGGCCCCGGCGATCCCGGTGCCGAGCGGCACGAACAGGAACCGCTCGGCTCCCTTCCCCGCCCCGATCCGCCCCTCGGCGAGGCCGCCGGAGCGGACGTCGTGGCCGAGGGCGACGGGGAGGCCGTCCAGGCGGGCGCTGAGGAGCTCGCGCAGGGGGACGTCGCTCCAGCCGAGGTTGGAGGCGTAGACGGCGATGCCGCGACCGGAGTCGACGATGCCGGGCACGGCGACGCCGGCCGCGGCCGCGGGTTCGCCGAACGCCTGCACGCCGTGGGCGCGGAGGTCTTCGGCGAACCCGAGGATCGACTCGACGACCGCGTCGGGGCCGCGGTCCCGGCCGGTCGGGCGGCGCGACTCGTGCAGCAGGGTGCCGTCCGCCCCGACCAGGGCGGCCTTCATTCCGGTGCCGCCCACGTCGAGGGCGATGACATGTTTCACGGGGGACAGTCTCGCGCCGGGACCGCGAAAGGTCTAGTCCACTTCGGGGGTGGGTTGCGGGTCAAAGGTCCTTTCCCCGATCCCGCCCCTTCCCGATCCGGCGACTCCGTCGCCCCTGGGTGGGCCTCCTGGGGCTGCGCCCCTAGACCCCCGATCGGCCTGGACGGCCTCGTCCTCAATCGCCGGACGGGCTGAGAGGCCGGCCTGTCCGGGGGTCTGGGGGCGGAGCCCCCTGCGCGCGCGGAGCGCGCTAATAGATGCAGCCGGGAAGGGGCGGGGTCGGGGAAAGGAACCGCCGGAGGCCGGGCGGCGGCCTAGCTCAGGATCACGCTGCGCGTCAGGTTGCGCGGCCGGTCCGGGTCGAACCCACGGGACTCCGCCAGCGCCACAGCGAGCCGCTGCGCCCGGATCAGATCGGCCAGCGGGTCCAGCTCACTGGTCACCAGCTCCCCGCCCACCCGGGCGACGTCCCCCGCGAGCCCCTCGGGAAGCTCCCCGAACATCCACGCCACCCGCCCGGGCCCGGTGATGGAGATCGGCCCGTGCCGGTACTCCATCGCCGGGTACGACTCCGTCCACGCCCCCGCGGCCTCCCGCATCTTCAGCCCCGCCTCCAGCGCGAGCCCGTACGTCCAGCCCCGCCCGAGGAACGTCCACTGCTCCGCGCCCACCACGGCGTCGGCCAGCGGCTCCGCCACCGCCAGCTCCGCGTCCGCCGCCGCCTCGGACACGGCCTTCACCCCCGGCAGCTCCCCGAGCCCCGCCCGCAGGAACGCCAGCGCCGTCGTGGCGAAGCGCGTCTGGACGACGGACTCCTCGTCCGCCCAGTCCAGGACCGCCACCGCGTCCGCCGCCTGCATCACGGGAGTCTTCGGGTCGGCCGTCAGCGCCACCGTCGCCACCGAGCCCTTCAGCTCGCCGAGCAGCTCCAGGACCTCGGTCGTCGTGCCGGACCGGGTGATCGCCACCACCCGGTCGTACGGGCGGCCCGCCGGGAACTCCGAGGACGCGAACGCGTCCGTCTCGCCCTGCCCCGCGGCCTCCCGCAGCGCCGCGTACGCGATCGCCATGAACCAGGACGTACCGCAGCCGGTCACCGCGACCCGCTCGCCCGGCTTCGGCAGGCCGTCGAACTCCTCGGCGGCCCGGGCCGCGCGCCGCCAGCAATCGGGCTGGGTGGCTATTTCTGCGGACGTACGCGACATGGAAGGCGTGGCAGGCACGGAAGACGTGGACGACATGAGTCAAAGCTCCTTGCTGGTGCGGTACTTGAGCGTCGTGCGGGAACGAGCTGTGCTTAGCAGCCCCGGGCCCGACCGGGCAATGGGGGCACACCGTTGCAGAAGTGATACTGGGGTGGTGTAGACCTTGTGTCGGGACGCGGGAGAAACTCGCAGTTCATGGAGTTGAGGAACAGGGTGGGACAGCAGTGCAGCGGCGCGTGACAGGGATAACCGCGGCTGGTGCCGCGCTGGGCTTGGCGGCGGTCCTCGCCGGCTGTGGCGGTCCGGGCGGATCGGACGACGTGACCCTCAAGCTGGTGGCCGCCGACTACGGCGACTCCGCCGCGAACAGCTCGCAGAAGTACTGGGACAGGCTGGCGAAGAAGTTCGAGGCCGCGCACCCGAACATCAAGGTCGAGGTGAGCGTCTACTCCTGGACCGACGTGGACCGCAAGGTCAAGGAGATGGTCAAGGCGGGCGACGCCCCGGACCTGGCCCAGATCGGCGCGTACGCGGACTACGCCGCGCAGAAGAAGCTCTACACCGCCGACGAGCTGCTCTCCATCGCCACGCAGTCCGACTTCCTCGCCCCCCTCGCCCAGGCCGGCGAGGTCGACCGCACGCAGTACGGCATGCCGTTCGCCGGCTCCACGCGCCTGCTCTTCTACAACGAGAAGCTCTTCAAGGACGCGAACCTCGACCCGCCGCAGAGCTGGTCCGAGCTCGCCGCCGACGCCAAGGTGCTCAAGGCGCGCGGCGTGAAGTTCCCGTTCGCGCTGCCGCTCGGCCGCGAGGAGGCGCAGGCCGAGACCCTGCAGTGGCTGCTCAGCGGCGGCGGTGGCTACACCGACAACGTCGGCTCGTACGACATCGACTCCAAGCTGAACGTGAAGACGTTCACGTGGCTGCGCGACGAACTCGTCGGCAAGGGCCTGACCGGCCCGACCGAGCCCGGCAAGCTGAACCGCGCGGAGGCGTTCGCGGCGTTCACGCGCGGTGACGTCGGCATGCTCAACGGCCACCCCACGCTGATGAAGATGGCCGCCAAGAAGGGCGTCAAGTTCGGCATGGTGCCGATGCCCGGCGTGAACGGCAACTCCGAGGCGACGATGGGCGTCGCCGACTGGATGATGGCGTTCAAGCAGCACGGTCACCGCAAGGAGATCGGCACGTTCCTCGACTACGTCTACAGCGAGAAGAACGTCCTGGAGTTCAGCCGCGAGTACGACCTGCTGCCGGTCACCACGTCCGCCTCGCAGGTGATGGCGGACGACAAGAGCAAGGCCGACCTCGACAAGTTCCTGAAGGAGCTGCCGACTTCGCGCCTCTACCCGGTGGGCCACACGTCCTGGGCCGGGGTGTCCGTCGACATCAAGAAGTACATCGGCAAGACGGTCGGCCCGAACGGCAATCCGCAGTCGACGCTCGGCCAGATCCAGCGGGCGGCCCAGGCCGAGGAGAACTCGGAATAGCGTGAGGGCATGACGACCAGCGACGGCACCGGCGACGGCGGCACGGAGAGCGGGGACCGGGGGCTGGGCGCGCAGGCGCGGGCCGTCCTCGCCCTGGAGCGGCGCAACTGGCCCGGCCCCGGCGCCAAGGAGCGCGCGATCCGCGAGGAGCTCGGCATGGCGCCGGTCCGCTACTACCAGCTCCTGAACGCCCTCCTGGACGACCGGCGCGCCCTCGAGCACGACCCGGTGACGGTCAACCGCCTGCGCGCCACCCGGCAGACGCGGCGCGACGAGCGCTGAACCGGGCCGCGCAGCGCGTACGGCGGCGTGCCGGAAACGGCCCGTAATGCCCTGACCGGGACCCGCATCGCCCTGACCAGGACCCCCATCGTCCTGACCGGGACGTGAAAGGGCGTCGGGCGCTCCCCGGCGGCGGGCAGTAAGGTCAGGCCCATGGGTGACCCTCAGTACTCCCGGCGCTCGCTGACCGTGCCCGAGCCCGTGACCGCGGCGGGCCGCGACGGCCTCGCCGCGCTGCTCGCGCGCCCCCAACAGGCCGTGATCGCGCTCGACTTCGACGGCACGCTCGCGCCGATCGTGCCCGACCCCGAGCAGGCCCGCGCCCACCCGGAGGCGGTCCCCACGCTCGCCGCGCTCGCGCCGAAGCTGTGCTCGGTCGCCATCGTCACCGGCCGCCCGGCGGGCGTCGCGGTCCGCTACGGCGGTCTCGCGGGCGTCCCGGGCCTGGAACACCTCGTCGTCCTCGGGCACTACGGCGCGGAGCGCTGGGACGCGGTCACCGGCACGGTGCGCGCCGCGGACCCGCACCCCGGCGTCGCCTCCGTGCGCGCCGAACTCCCCGGATTCCTCGACGCGATCGGCGCCTGGAGCGGCATCTGGATCGAGGAGAAGGGCCGCGCCCTCGCCGTCCACACGCGCCGCGCGAAGGACCCGCAGGCCGCCTTCGACGAACTGAGCGCGCCCCTCGCCGAACTCGCCTCCCGCCACGGCCTGATCGTCGAACCGGGCCGCCTGGTCCTTGAGCTCCGCCCGCCCGGCATGGACAAGGGCGTCGCCCTTGCCGACTACGTCCGCGAGGTGGGCGCCGAGTCCGTCCTGTACGCGGGCGACGACCTCGGCGACCTCACCGCCTTCGCGGCCGTGGAGAAGCTCCGCTCCGACCGGATCGCGGGCCTGAAGGTGTGCAGCGGCAGCCCGGAGGTCGCCGAACTCGCGGGCCGCGCGGACCTGGTGGTGGACGGCCCGGAGGGCGTGGTGGCCCTGCTGCGGGCGGTCTCCGCTCAACTCTCCGCTCAACTCGACTGATCCGCACCGATGTTGGGCGGGTCGGGAATCGGATTCCCGAAGTAGTCGTGCGTGGTCCCGTCGCCCCCGTCTCCGTCCACGGACCCGGCCCCGCGCGCGGGTGAGCCGTCCTTCAGGCGTACGTCGTCGGGGGCGCCCGGTGCGGCGGACCGGAGCAGCGGATCGGCGCGGACGCCGGCGGTGTCACGGGGCTGGTCGGTGCGCCAGTAGAGGTTGTTGCGGAAGGTGCTCACGGTGTCGCGGATCGGGGACCCCTGGCCGGAGGCCGCCCCCACGAACACGTTGTCCTCGAAAGTGACGCCCGTGGGGCCGTTGTTGGAGACGAGGGCGGTGTCGGACCTGTTGGTGACGATGGTGTTGCGGTAGATCCGCGTATCGGTGGAAGCGCCGCAGACGACGGAGACGACGCCGTAGGGCGAGGCGGTGTTCCGGTCGTTGACACTGATGTTGTCGTGGACGCGGTTCCCGTCGCTCACCATGCCTTCGGCGTTGCAGACGAGCAGGAAGCCGCCCTCGTTGTCGTGGCTGTAGTTGTACCGGTAGACGTTGCGGTTGTTGCCGCCGTCGATGTCGTACGCCATGGAGTCCCGGGTCCCGTGCCCCCCGCTGACCTCGTTGTACTGGTACAGCACGTCGTCCGCGTCCCAGGCCCACACCCCGGCGTTGTAGCCGGCCGACCGCATGTTGAACCCGTCGACGCGGTTGCGCTCGACGAGGGCGCCGCGCGCCTTCTGCACGACGATGCCGTCGCCCCCGACGTCGTACACCTTGTTGCGCGTGAACCGGACGTCGGTGGACTGCATGTGACCGGCCCCGGAAGTGCGCTTCCAGGTGGAGGAGGTGGCGATGCCGGTGCGGTCGACGTGGCGGACGGTGGAGCGGTCGACGCGGATGCCGTCGAACCGGGTGGGGGTGGTGGACCCCTTCACGGTGAAGAGGATGCCCCCGCTCGGGTCCGGGTCCTTGAAGTCGGCGCCGTTGACGTCGTGGACGTCGACGCCCTCGACGACGAAGTGGTGGGCGACGCCGTAGTCGGTGAGCTCGACGTAGAGGCCCGCGCGGCGGTCGGTGGTGGTGGCGGGGCCGGTGTTGGAGAGGTCGAGGTTGCGGATCTCCCACTGCTCGGTGTTGCCGAGGAGCAGCGCGGCGCGGGCGCCCCCGCCCTCGATGTGCGGCTTGCCCGCCCTCTTGCTCCCGTAGGCGTCGATCCGCACGGGCGCCCCCTCCGCGCCCTTCCCCTGGGGCGCGAGCACGCCGTCGCACCGCGTGCCGCGCTTGAGGAGCAGGCGCTCGCCCGGGGCGTAGGTGTGGGCGCTCGCCTGGGCGAGGGTGCGCCAGGCGGTGGCGGGGGAGGTGCCGCTCGCGGCGTCGTCGCCGCGTTGGCAGTCGAGGTAGTAGGTGGTGGGGGCGCCCGGTGCGGCGGTCGCCGTGGGGGTGGCGGCTGCGGCCAGGGCGGTGGCCAGCAGGAGGGTACGTAGGGGCATGGCCCCGGAACGTAGTCGGGCACCCCCTCAAGGGCCCATGGACAAACCGCGGTTGCTGTTGGACGCAACTTTTCCCCAACCCCGCCCCTACCCGATCCAGCGGCCTCGTCCTCAAGCGCCGGCCCACCCGCCCATAGGGATAGCCCGTCCGGCGATTGAGGACGAGCCCTTAAGGCGATAAGGGCCCACCCAGTGCGACGGAGTCGCGGATTCGGGAAGGGGCGGGGTTGGGGAAAAGGCCCCGCAGGGTCAGGCGTCCAGCGCCCGCAGCTGGTCCAGGAACCACTGCCCCGGCGGCAGCGCCGTAGCCGCAGCCGCCAGCCGCTTCGTCCGCTCGGCCCGCTCCTCCACCGGCATGGTCAGCGCCTCATGAAGCGCCCCCGCCGTCCCCGTGACGTCATACGGATTCACGACCACCGCATCCTCCCCCAACTCCGCGAACGCCCCCGCCTCCCGCGAAAGCACCAGCGCACACCCCTCGTCCGACACCACGGGAACCTCCTTGGCGACGAGGTTCATGCCGTCCCGGATGGGGTTCACCAGCGCCACGTCCGCCAGCCGGTACGCGGCGAGGGAGCGCGCGAAGTCGTCCTTGACGTGGAGGATCACCGGGGTCCAACCCTCCGTGCCGAAGCGGGAGTTGATGGACTCCGCGACCCGCGACACCTCCGCCGTGTAGTCGCGGTACACCGCGAGGTCCTGCCGCGACGGATACGCGAACGCGAGGTGCACCACGCGCTCCCGCCACTCGGGCCGCGTCTCGAGCAGCAGCTCGTACGCCCGCAGCCCCCGCACGATGTTCTTCGAGAGCTCCGTCCGGTCCACCCGGACGATCACCTTCCGCGCCCCGTCCCCGGCCGCGTCCCCGCCGATCTGCTCCCGCAGCCCCCCGATCCGCTCCTCCACGTCGTCCCGCCGCGACCGCTCCCGCAGGAAGTCCGCGTCGGCGCCGAGGCCGTGCACCCCGATCCGGGTGCCCGACGTCCCGCCGAGGATCCGCACGCAGCAGTCCGTGAACGCGTCCGCCCACCGCGAGGTGAGGAAGCCGAGCCGGTCCGCGCCGAGCATGCCGCGCAGGAGCTGCTCCGCGATGTCGTCCGGCAGCATCCGGAAGTAGTCGACGGGCGCCCAGGGGGTGTGCGAGAAGTGCCCGATCCGCACGTCGTCCCGCAACTCGCGCAGCATTCCCGGCACCAGCGCCAGGTGGTAGTCCTGCACCACCACCGTCGCCCCCGGCGCCGCCTCCTCCGCGAGCGCTTCCGCGAAGGCGCGGTTGTACGCCTCGTACGACGCCCAGCGGCGCCGGAACTCCGTTCCGAACGACGGCTCCAGGGGCGTCTGGTACAGCATGTGGTGCACGAACCACAGCACCGAGTTCGCGATGCCGTTGTACGCGTCCGCGTGCACGTCGGCGTCGATGTCCAGCATCCGCACGCCGGGCTCTCCGGCCCCGCGCCGCACCGCCTCGCGGTCCCCGTCGCTCAGCGCCGCGCACACCCACAGCTTGTCCTCGACGACGCTGAGCGCGGAGACGAGGCCGCCCCCGCCGCGCTTGGGGGTGAGAGTGCCGTCGTCCGCCGCCTCGTACGAAACGGGGCCGCGGTTGGACGCGACGAGAACCTGGGACTGTGCCGACTGTGCTGACTGCTCGGAGACCATGCAGCGAAACTAGCCTGTCCCGGAAACGCTCAAACGTGCGGATGGGGACGGCCGGACTCTTTGGCGAGTCCGGCCGTCCCCGGCTGTGCAGGAAGGGGTGGGTGAGGGTGCGTCAGTCTCTCGGTTCCTCGGCCCCTCGGCGCGTCAGTCCCTCGGCGCGTCAGTCCCTGCGGCTGCGCACCGCCGCGAGCGCGAGGACCCCGAGCCCGCACAGCGAGGCCGCGAGGCCCGCGTACAGGAGGGCGGAGGAGTCGTCACCGGTCTCGGCCAGTTCGGCGCCGCCGGGGTGCTGCGGCTCGTGCGGGCCGGGGCGGCCCTGGATGCGCTGGGAGAGGATCGCCGTGGTGCACGGGTCGTCGCCGCCGCGCATCGTCTTGGAGCAGTTGCTGCCGGGCGCCGTCACCGTGATGACGGTGACCTCGCCGGGCGTGCAGGACACCTTGACGTTCTGCGTGATCGTGACGGTGCCGTGCGCCTTCACGTCGCCGGTCCAGGTGTAGGTGGAGCCCTTCTTCGTCACCGTGCCGCTGCTGGCGACGGGCTCCGAGGAACCGGGCTTGACCGGCCAGGACGCGGTGGCGCCGGTGCGGTCACGGGCCGACTTGTTCCGCACCGTGATGGTGTTCTTCACGGAGGAGCAGGCGGGCGCGACCGGGGTCTGCGGGTGGCTGACGACGGTGACGGGCGGCTGCTGCGGGGACTTCACGATCTGCGGCGCCGCCCCGCAGTTCGGGTCGGTGCTGTCCTCGTCGCAGTTGGAGCGCGGGGACTCCACGTCGACGTTGTTGCGCAGCTTGCCGTCACCACTGACCGGGTCGTTGACCTTCACCGAGTACGTGACGGTCGCCGTCTGCCCCGCCGGGATGTCACCGACGTAGCTGACCCTCGGCTTCGCGTACGAGACGGTGCCCATGCTCGCCTTGGCGTCGTCGTTGTACGTCGCGTCGTCGAGGTTGTCGCTCAGGTCGTCGCTGAACTTGGCTCCCGGGTAGGGGAGTTTGCTGATGTTCTTCGCCTTGATCGTGTACGTCAGGGTGCCGCCGGGCGCGACCTTCGCGGGCGAGGCCGTCTTGGTGACCTCCAGGTCCGGCACCGGCACGGAGAGCGCGAGCTGCGAGGGGACGTAGACGTCGCCGGTGCTCGTGAAGGTGAGCTTCGCGGAGGTGGCGCCCACGGGAACGGCGCCGTCCGGCACTTCGAAAGCCTTCGCGTCGATGCTCAGGTTGTTGCGGTACTTCGGGTTGAGCGCGCCGTCGTCCTCGCTGATGAAGAAGTTGTCGGTCTTGCCGGTGTGCGACTCGGCGACGGGCCTGCCGTCGACGAGGAACTGGTCGCCCTTGGTGTTCCAGTCGCCCTCGTACGCCGTCACGCTCGCGTGGATGTCGCCGTCGGTGCGGTAGAAGCCGTCGACGGGAACGGTGGTGGAGGCGTCCGCGGCCACGGCCTTCTTCCTGACCGAGCGCTGGATGACGTGGCCGCCCCAGATGTATACGTTGCGCCGGTCCGGCGCGTACTGCGCGTTGGGGCCGTCGTACTTGTAGACCACGGTGAGCGACCAGCCGCCCACACAGCCCTGGCCGGTCGGCGCCCAGACGTCGCCGACGGCCACCTCGACGGGGCTGCCGGTCCTGACGCCCGCGAAGGAGCTCGTGACGTCGGCCTCGGCGGTGTAGTAGTGCGGGCCCTGGGTGGCATTGGGGGAGCGGACCGCGTTCTCCACGTTCACCCGGGACTCGGTGCCGCCGTCGACGCGGATGACGGGGCGGGTGGTGAGGGGGTCGCCGGGCGCCTTGTCCACCGGCTTGTTGCCCTCGCGGTTGAGGTCGCAGATGTCGCGGACGGTCCTGCCGAAGCGGTGCGTGCCCGCGTTGCCGCCCCAGAACAGCCGGGCGTAGTCGACCTTCGCGCCCGGCGGGACGGTGACCCGACCGGTGCTGGAGTCGAAGGTGCCGGTCAGGCCCGCGGTGTTGATGCGGTGCTCGACGAAGTTGTTGTTGTTCTTGGTGCCCTCGGCCCGCTGGGTCTCCTTGCAGGCCGCGGCCACGTCCGCCGGGCTCGTCGGGCAGTCGAGAACGGCGTTGCCGACGGTCTTGAAGTCCCCGTACAGCGATTCGTCATAGCGCTTGGTGAAGGGGGAGATGACCTCGGCGGAGGCCGGGGAGGCCGGGGAGGCCGGGGAGGGCGCGGCCGCGAGGGCGGTGGTCGCGGTGGCCGAGACGACCAGGGCCGCGGCGAGCTTTCGGACTGCTTGTCTAACCCACATAAATGGGAAATTTAGGCAAAGCGCATGATCGCTTGCCGTTACGCCACGCGTCTGGCCGCGTACTCCTCGATGCCGGACATCGGCGGCCGCTCCTCCGTGTCCACCGCGTAGGTGCGCGGTTCGAAGCCGTGCTCCCCGCGCACGAACTGGGTCAGCTCGGGCCGCACCAGGTGCCCGCGGGCCAGGCGCAGCTGTGCCGTCCGGTAGATCGCCGCCGCCATCCGCCCGAGCGCCTGCCCGTCCTGGTGCCGGTGCCTGCGCACCCCGACGTCGACCTGCGCGAGCGCGTCCAGGCCCACCGTGTGCAGCGCGTCGACGAGCAGGCCCAGCTCCACCCCGTACCCGACGGGGAAGGGCAGCCGCTCCAGGAGCGAGCGCCGCGCCGCGTACTCGCCGCCCAACGGCTGGACGAACCCGGCCAGCCGGGGCCAGTGGAAGTTGAGCAGCGGCCGCGCCATCAGCTCGGTGACCCGGCCGCCCTGGCCCGCGGAGCCACCGAGGGGGCGGTCGTACATCGCCTTCACGAACTCCACGTCCGGGTCGGTCAGGAGCGGCCCGACGATGCCCGAGACGAAGTCCGCCGAGAACTCCTTGAGGTCCGCGTCGACGAAGCACACGATGTCGCCGCTCGTCACGAGGAGCGAGCGCCACAGGACCTCACCCTTACCGGGGACCACCGGAATCCGGGGCAGCACCTCGTCCCGGTGTATGACACGGGCACCTGCCTCGCGCGCGACCTTCGCGGTGCCGTCCGCCGAGCCGGAGTCGATCACCACGAGATCGTCGACGAGCGGGGCCTTCTCGATCAGCTCGCGGCGGATCTCGGCGACGATGTCACCGACCGTCTCCTCCTCGTCGAGGGCGGGCAGGACGACGCTCACGGTGGTGCCACAGGCCCGCTTCGCGGCGAGGAGCTCATCGAGCGGACGGTCGGCCACGGACCAGGAACGCCTGCTCAGCCAGCGCTCGACTTCTTCCAGCACGGTCAGCGGCTCCTTAATTGTGATCCATCTCGCGGTTCGGACGACTATCTCAAGGGTCCTGGCCGTCGGTTACAGTCTTGAGCAAGGCCGGTGACCATCGCATGTCGGGGGTCGCCGCCGCCCGAGAGGGCGAACCGAAGACCAACAACCGAATACCGCTCATCCAGAGGGGCAGAGGGATACGGCCCGTTGAAGCCCCGGCAACCCTCCAGCCGGTCTCGTGGCGACGCCGCAACGTCGACACCGCGAGGCTCCCGGCTAGGGAAGGTGCCAATTCCGTCTCGCGGCGAAGTGCGTCGCGGGGAAGATGAGGAGAAAGGGCCTCGCCTCCATGGCTGTGCAGACTGTCGCCACCACTGGTACCACCACCCCCGTAGACCTCGGTCCGGCCTCCGGCCTCTCCTGCCGTGAGTGCGGAACCCGCTTCGAGCTCGGCCCGATCTTCGCCTGCGCCGAGTGTTTCGGCCCCCTCGAAGTCGCCTATGACTTCCCGGCCACTGGCCCGGAAGCCCTCCGCAAGCAGATCGAGTCCGGCCCCGCCAACGTCTGGCGCTATGCCCCGCTGCTGCCCGTCCCGGCCGACGTCGCCGAGAAGCCGAACCTGAACCCGGGCTGGACGAAGCTGGTCAAGGCCGACAACCTCGCCCGTGAACTGGGCGTCGCGCAGGGCAAGTTGTTCGTCAAGGACGACTCCGGCAACCCCACGCACTCCTTCAAGGACCGCGTCGTCGCGCAGGCCATCGAGGCCGCGCGCGCCTTCGGCTTCACCACCCTGTCCTGCTCCTCGACCGGCAACCTGGCCGGTGCCGTCGGCGCCGCCGCCGCCCGCGCCGGCTTCCGCTCCTGCGTCTTCATCCCGCACGACCTGGAGCAGGGCAAGGTCGTCATGGCCGGTGTCTACGGCGGTGACCTCGTCGCCATCGAGGGCAACTACGACGACGTGAACCGCTTCTGCTCCGAGCTCATCGGCGACCCGCTGGGCGAGGGCTGGGGCTTCGTGAACGTGAACCTGCGGCCGTACTACGGAGAGGGCTCCAAGACCCTCGCGTACGAGATCTGCGAGCAGCTCGGCTGGCAGCTGCCCGACCAGCTGGTCATCCCGATCGCCTCCGGCTCCCAGTTCACGAAGATCGACAAGGGGCTGCAGGAGCTGATCAAGCTCGGCCTCGTCGAGGACAAGCCCTACAAGCTCTTCGGGGCCCAGGCCGAGGGCTGCTCGCCGGTCTCCGTCGCCTACAAGGGCGGCCACGACGTCGTCCGCCCGCAGAAGCCGAACACGATCGCCAAGTCCCTCGCGATCGGCAACCCGGCCGACGGCCCGTACGTCCTGGACATCGCGCGCCGCACGGGCGGTGCCGTGGAGGACGTGAACGACGAGCAGGTCGTGGACGCGATCAAGCTGCTCGCCCAGACCGAGGGGATCTTCGCCGAGACGGCGGGCGGCGTGACCCTGGGCGTCACCAAGAAGCTGATCGAGGCGGGCGCCATCGACCCGAACCTCACCACGGTCGTGCTGAACACGGGCGACGGCCTCAAGACGCTGGACGCCGTCGCCGACAGCTCGCAGGCGACCGCCACCATCCGCCCCAGCCTGGACGCGTTCCGCGACGCGGGCCTGGCCCACTGATCCACGTACGACCGCGTCCGCAGGAAGGACCCACCCCATGAGCGTCAACGTCCGCATCCCCACCATTCTCCGCACCTACACCGGCGGCCGGGCCGAGGTCCCCGCCGAGGGAGCCACCCTCGGTGAGGTCATCGCCGACCTGGAGAAGAACCACACGGGCATCGCCGCCCGCGTCCTGGACGACCAGGGCAAGCTGCGCCGCTTCGTGAACGTGTACGTGAACGACGACGACGTGCGCTTCGAGCAGGGCCTGGAGACCGCGACGCCGGACGGCGCGGGCGTTTCGATCATTCCCGCCGTCGCGGGCGGCTGAGCCGCGAAGGAGGTCCGTCCGCGGACTTCCGCAACAACTCTGCGTTATTCGGATTGCCCCCTCCGGGAGAAAGCGGAGGGGGCAATTCTGTGTCGTTGAGCGCGGTACAGTTGAGGAGCACGCTGTGCCGTTAGTGCCGAGCGCATATACGAAGTCGGCCGCTCGCCCGCCAGAAGTAGCCAAAGTACCTTGCCCATTTGGGCTCATTGCGGCATTTGCCGGGCCCGACTTGCCCTGAACTCCGGCAGAATCGCCGGATATTACCGATCGGGCGTGCCCAGAATTCTCGTCCGATTGACCTGTTGCAGACGGCAGTTGGGCAGATACATTCAGCCGCGGTCGACGCGTTCCGGCGCACACCCCCATCACCAATGGGGCGTGAGGTCTGACCCGGGTCCGCGAAGTGCGGTCCTGCGCAAGGGCCAGTAATAGGGGAGTTAGGCATGGCTCAGGGCACCGTCAAGTGGTTCAACGCGGAGAAGGGGTACGGCTTCATCGCGGTCGACGGTGGTGCGGATGTATTCGTCCACTACAGCGCGATCCAGATGGACGGGTACCGCACCCTTGAAGAAGGTCAGCGGGTCGAGTTCGAGATCTCGCAGGGCCAGAAGGGTCCGCAGGCGGACATGGTCAAGCTGGCCGTCGGCTGAGCTGGCGCGTCCGGCCAACTAGGCACTCACGGCGAGGGCCCGTATCCCGAGAGGGGTACGGGCCCTCGTGCGTGCCGGGGCGCGCCGGTGCGCCCCGTTCGGGATCCGTGAGAGCCGCTTGCACTCGCATGGGTCGAGTGCTAATCATTGGCGTTAGCACTCTACGAGTGAGAGTGACAGAACTTGGATCGGGCCGGTGAGGTCGGCAGACCGGGTGGGGCAAGGAACCACAAGGGCTGCGGGCCGTCCGTCGCGGGCGCCAGTGCGGTCCTGCTTTCCACCCCTGTCCGGGAGGACCACTTCACATGGCCAAGATCATCGCGTTCGACGAGGAGGCACGGCGCGGCCTCGAGCGCGGCATGAACCAGCTCGCCGACGCCGTCAAGGTGACCCTGGGCCCCAAGGGTCGCAACGTCGTCCTCGAGAAGAAGTGGGGCGCCCCCACGATCACCAACGATGGTGTCTCCATCGCCAAGGAGATCGAGCTCGAGGACCCGTACGAGAAGATCGGCGCCGAGCTGGTCAAGGAGGTCGCGAAGAAGACGGACGACGTCGCCGGTGACGGCACGACGACCGCGACCGTCCTGGCCCAGGCCCTGGTGCGCGAGGGTCTGCGCAACGTGGCCGCCGGTGCCAACCCGATGGCTCTGAAGCGCGGCATCGAGAAGGCCGTCGAGGCTGTCTCGGGCGCCCTGCTCGAGCAGGCGAAGGATGTCGAGACCAAGGAGCAGATCGCTTCGACGGCCTCCATCTCCGCCGCCGACACCCAGATCGGCGAGCTCATCGCCGAGGCCATGGACAAGGTCGGCAAGGAAGGCGTCATCACGGTCGAGGAGGCCCAGACCTTCGGTCTGGAGCTGGAGCTCACCGAGGGCATGCGCTTCGACAAGGGCTACATCTCGGCGTACTTCGCCACCGACATGGAGCGTATGGAGGCGTCGCTCGACGACCCGTACATCCTGATCGTCAACTCGAAGATCGGCTCGGTCAAGGACCTGCTGCCGCTCCTCGAGAAGGTCATGCAGTCCGGCAAGCCGCTGCTGATCATCGCCGAGGACGTCGAGGGCGAGGCCCTGTCCACCCTGGTCGTCAACAAGATCAAGGGCACCTTCAAGTCCGTCGCCGTCAAGGCCCCGGGCTTCGGCGACCGCCGCAAGGCGATGCTGAACGACATCGCCATCCTCACGGGCGGCGAGGTCATCTCCGAGGAGGTCGGCCTCAAGCTGGAGAACGCCGGTCTGGAGCTCCTCGGCCGCGCCCGCAAGGTCGTCATCACCAAGGACGAGACGACCATCGTCGACGGCGCCGGCAGCAGCGACCAGGTCCAGGGCCGGGTCAACCAGATCCGCGCCGAGATCGAGAACTCGGACTCGGACTACGACCGCGAGAAGCTCCAGGAGCGCCTGGCGAAGCTCGCGGGCGGCGTGGCCGTCATCAAGGCCGGTGCCGCGACCGAGGTCGAGCTCAAGGAGCGCAAGCACCGCATCGAGGACGCCGTGCGCAACGCGAAGGCGGCCGTCGAGGAGGGCATCGTCGCCGGTGGTGGCGTGGCCCTGCTGCAGGCTTCCTCCGTCTTCGAGAAGCTCGAGCTCGAGGGTGACGAGGCCACCGGTGCCGCCGCTGTGAAGCTGGCCCTGGAGGCCCCGCTGAAGCAGATCTCCGTGAACGCCGGCCTCGAGGGTGGCGTCATCGTGGAGAAGGTCCGCAACCTCACCCCCGGTCACGGCCTGAACGCCGCGAACGGCGAGTACGTGGACATGATCGCCGAGGGCATCATCGACCCGGCGAAGGTGACCCGCTCTGCCCTGCAGAACGCCGCCTCCATCGCCGCGCTGTTCCTCACCACCGAGGCCGTCATCGCCGACAAGCCGGAGAAGGCCGCCGCGGCCGCTCCGGGTGGCATGCCGGGCGGTGACATGGACTTCTGAGCCCCCGAGGTTCAGTAGTTCATGGCGTGACCCGCAGTACCCGCAGTACCCGCTTCACGTCGAGGGCGGCACCCCTTCTCCCAGGGGGGTGCCGCCCTCGGCGCGTGGTGCGGGGCCTGTTGGGGCGGCGGGGCCCGCTGTGCTTGCGGTGGAGTGCACTCCAACTCCTAGAGTGCGGTCATTCTCAGGGCGCGGTCGCCTTCGACGGGCCGCCTTCGGCAAGGGAGTTCACCATGCGCTACCGCGCTCTCGGCGGCACCGGCATCGAGGTCAGCACCTACTGCCTCGGCACGATGATGTTCGGCGCCGTCGGCAATCCCGACCACGACGCGTGCGTGCGCGCCGTCCACACCGCGCTCGACGCGGGCATCAACTTCGTGGACACCGCCGACATGTACTCCGCCGGCGAGTCCGAGGAGATCACCGGCAAGGCGCTGCGCGGCCGCCGCGACGACGTCGTGCTCGCGACGAAGGTGCACTTCCCGATGGGCGAGGTCCCCAACAGGGGCGGGAACTCGCGGCGTTGGATCGTGCGTGCCGTGGAGGACAGCCTGCGCCGCCTCGGCACCGACTGGATCGACCTCTACCAGATCCACCGCCCCGACCACACGACGGACATCGAGGAGACCCTCGGGGTGCTCGGCGACCTCGTGCGGGAGGGCAAGATACGGGCCTTCGGGTGCTCGACCTTCCCCGCCGAGGACATCGTCGAGGCCCACCACGTCGCGGAGCGGCGCGGGCTCATGCGCTTCCGCACCGAGCAGCCGCCGTACTCGCTCCTGGCCCGCGGCATCGAGAGGTCGGTGCTGCCGACCGCGCGCCGCCTCGGTATGGGCGTCCTGACCTGGGGGCCGCTCGCCTCCGGCTTCCTCTCCGGCAAGTACCGCACGGGGCTGCCCGTGGACCTCGACGGCAACCGCGCCAAGCTCAACCGGCAGCGGTTCGACCCGGCCGTTCCCGGCAACACCGAGAAGCTGGCCGTCGCGGAGCAACTGCACCAGCTGGCCGGGGAATTGGGCTGCACGCTGCCCGAGCTGGCGGTGGCCTTCCCGCTCGCGCACCCCGCCGTCACCTCGGTGATCCTCGGCCCGCGCACCCAGGAGCAGCTGGACCTGTTCCTGAAGGGCGCCGAGCTGACCCTCGACGACGCGACGCTCGACCGCATCGACGAGCTGGTCCCGCCGGGCACCGACCTCTACCGGGCCGACGGCGCCTGGACCCCGCCCGCCCTCACCGACACGGCGGGGCGGCGGCGCGCGGCGGGGGACCGGGCCGCGGCCTGAGCCCGGGGCTCACAGGGCGAGGGCCAGGAAGCCCAGCAGGTAGGCGAGGGCGAAGACGACCGGGACCCACTGCTCCACGTACGAGATCTGGAGGTACTTCCTCGGGTCCCGGCCCTCGCCGAGGAAGCCCCACTCCGCGCGCGAGTACGCGTACGCGGGCAGCCGCTCCTCCAGGGCGCCGATGACCTGCCACTTGACCTTGTTGAGCTGGCGGTAGGAGCGCACGAGGACGAACCACGAGACGCACATCGTCAGCAGGATCACGAACCCGGGCAGCAGCAGCCACACCGAGATCCCGTCGCGCAGCTCGGGGGCGGCCGTGGCGAGCACGGTGACGAGGACGCTGTTGGCGGTGAGGAAGAACGTGTTGGAGACGCTGCGGCGCGCGCTGGAGCGGTCGGCCAGCTCCACGCACAGCTTGTACTGCTCGAAGACGGCGGTGCGGTAGCGGTCGGAGGAGTCGGACTCGCGGTAGTCGGCCGGGCCTATGGACTCGTTCCAGAGGGCGTCCCGCATCTCGGTCATGGCGGAATGATGCCGCGCAACTCCCTTGCCCCACCAGACCCTTGGAAACCGTCGGCGGCCGGTCGGCGGCCGGTCACCGACCGTCGGCTAGGGTCCGGGACATGACCATGACCGGGAGCGCCACGACCGCCACGGCCATCGCGGTGACCGGGCACATGGACCTGGCCGGGCCGACCGTGCCGCTCGTACGCGCGGAGCTGGAGCGGCTGCTCGCGCCGTGCGCCGGGGCCGGGCTCACCGGTCTGTCCTGTCTGGCGGCGGGCGCCGACGCGCTGTTCGCGGACGCGGTGCTGGCGGCGGGCGGCCGTCTGGTCGCCGTCATCCCGTCGCGGGACTACCGCGCCGCGCAGGTCGCGCCGTCGTACGCCGCGGACTTCGACCGGCTGGTGCGGGCGGCGGCCGAGGTGGCGGTCATGCCGTACGAGTCGGCGGGCCGGGACGCGTACGAGGCCGCGAACCGCGCCCTGCTCGCGCGCGCCGACCGGCTCGTGGCCGTGTGGGACGGGACCGCGCCCACCGGGAAGGGCGGGGGCACCGCCGATGTGGTGGGCGCGGCACGGGAGTTGGGGCTGCCGGTGGACGTGGTGTGGCCGCGGGGGGCCCGGCGCGGCGCCTAGCGATGCTTCAGGGCGCGGCGCCGAGGGGGTGCTCGGTGCCGCGCCCGGGGGCAGGGGTGCCCGGCGGGTCAGACCTTCGCCGCTTCCGGGGCCGGGGCCGCCGGGCCCAGGGGGTCCGTTCCCTCCGCCCGTGCCGCCGCCGGCTCTCCCGCGGCTGCCTCCTGGGGATCCGCGTTCAGGTCCACCAGCATCTGCTTGCTGAAGCCGAAGAAGTACGTGGTGAAGAAGCCGACCAGGTAGCCGACGAGGAGGCCGCCGCCGTAGATCGCGGCGGTGAGGCCGAGGCCCTTGTTGCCGTCGAGGAGGGGGAACAGGGCCCAGCCGGACGGGCCGATGGCCGTCGAGCCGACCTTGTCGCCGAGCATCGAGAAGGCGCCGATGAACGCGCCGCCCGCCGCGCCGCCCACGCACGCCGTGATGAAGGGGCGGCCGAGGGGCAGCGAGACGCCGTAGATCAGGGGCTCGCCGACGCCCAGGAAGCCTGCGGGGAGGGCGGACTTGATCGTCGTACGGATCGACTTGTTGTGCTTGAGGCGCTTGTAGACCGCGATCGCGCAGCCGACCTGGCCCGCGCCCGCCATCGCCAGGATGGGCAGCAGGACCGTGAAGCCCTGCTGCTCGATCAGGGTGGTGTGGATGGGGATGAGTGCCTGGTGCAGGCCCAGCATGACCAGCGGCAGGAAGAGGCCGCCGAGGACCAGGCCCGCGAAGGCGCCGGTGTTGTCCAGGAGCCAGTTCGCCGCCGTGCCGATGCCCGTGGAGACCTCACCGGCCGCGTACATCAGGCCGAAGATCGTGACGAGGCCGGAGATGAGGACGGTGAGGGTGGGGGTGACCAGGACGTCCACCGCCTCCGGCACCCTTCCCCAAGCTCTCGACTTCGCTCGACCAGGGGAGACCCCATCCCTGCACCACTTCTCGACCCGCGTCGCCAGCCACGCCGCGCCGAGCGCACCCAGCACACCGCCCTGCCCCGGGGAGAGCTTCTGCCCGAACGCCTCGATGTTCGCGACGCCCGCGTACACGATGATCGCCGCGACCGCGCCGCCCAGGATCGGGGTGCCGCCGAACTCCTTCGCCGTGTTGTAGCCGACGAACACCGCGATCAGCGCCATGAAGCCGGAGGCCATCGCGGTCAGGGCGGGCGTGATGCCGGGCAGCCACTCCAGGTTGACGAGGAGGCCGTTGATGCCCGCGATGATGCCGCAGCCGATCAGGGCCGGGATGAGGGGCACGAAGATGTTGGCGATGCGGCGCAGGAAGAGCTTGAACGGGGTGGCGTTCTTCTCCTTCCGCGCCGCCTTGATGGCCGCGCCCTGGGCCGCCAACTCGTCGGCGTTCAGGGTGTGTTCGGGGGCCGGGGCCGTGGGTGCGGCCGGGGCTGCGGCCGCGCGTCCCTCCGCCACCAGCGCCTCGAACTCCGGCGTGACCCGGGCGACCTTCCCGGGGCCGAGGACGATCTGGTACGTGTCGTCCTCGACCACACCCATGACGTCCGGCAGCGCCCTCAGCGCCTCGTCCTGGACCAGGGAGCGGTCGGCGAGGCCCAGGCGGAGCCGGGTCATGCAGTGGGCGACGGTGGTGACGTTGGCCGCCCCTCCCACGAGGGGGAGGATCGCGGCGGCGGTGGCGCGGTTCTTGTCTGTGCTCATGGTGCGGCCTTACGCGGTGCGGTGGTGCTCGGTGGCTCTGGGCTTCAACTGGTGCTCTGGGAAGGGGCGTTGGACAGGGCCGCGCGGAGGTGGCCCTTCGACTCCGTCAGCAGGCGGGCGGCCGTCGGGCCGTCCACGTCGCCGAGGATCGTGAGGATCGCGTTCTTCACCTCCCCGTCCGTCGCGGCGAGTGCGGCCTCGATGGCGGCGTCGTCGGCGCCCGTGGCCAGGGAGACGATCCGGCGGGAGCGGGCCCGCAGCTTCTCGTTCGAAGCGCGTACGTCGACCATCAGGTTCCCGTACGTCTTGCCGAGCCGGATCATCGTGATCGTGGAGAGCATGTTGAGGACGAGCTTCTGGGCGGTGCCCGCCTTCAACCGGGTGGAGCCGGTGAGGAGTTCGGGCCCGACGACGACCTCGATGCCGTGGTCCGCGGCGGCGGCCAGGGCGCTGTCGGCGTTGCAGGAGAGCCCGACGGTGAGCGCGCCGTACCGCGCCTTCGCGTGCTCGACGGCGCCGATCGCGTACGGGGTGCGGCCGGAGGCGGAGATGCCCACGACGGTGTCGTCCGCGGTCAGGTGCAGGGCGTCCAGGTCCGCGGCGGCCAGCTCCTTGCTGTCCTCCGCGCCCTCGACGGCGGTGACCATCGCGCTCGGGCCGCCCGCGATCAGGCCGACGACCTCGTCCGGGCCGGTGTTGAAGGTGGGCGGGCACTCGGAGGCGTCGAGCACGCCGAGGCGCCCGGCGGTGCCCGCGCCCGCGTAGATCAGGCGGCCGCCGCGGGCCATGCGCGCGGCGGTGCCGTCGATGGCGGCGGCGATCGCGGGGAGCTGGGCGGCGACGGCGGTGGGGACGCTGGCGTCCTCCCCGTTCATGATCCGCGCGATCTCCGCCGTGGGCAGCCGGTCGATCTCGGAGAGCTCCGGCCGGAACGCCTCGGTGGTGAGGGTGTCCAGCTGGGCGCGCAGCTCTCCGTAGTTCTCCCCGGGGGCGGCGGCGTCGGTGGTGGAGGTCATGGCGTGCGGCTCTTTCTCAGTACGGGGGAGGGGTGGGGGTCTCGGTGTCTCGGATCCGGTCCGGGGCGGGCCGTGGTCAGCGGCCGGTGCCCCGGGGGCTGTGGCGGGGGGCCAGCGCCTCGTACGAGGCGGCGAGGGCGGGGGCCGCGGTCTCGTACGTCCGCTGGGCGACGCCCACGAACAGGCAGTCCACGACGAGGAGTTGGCTGGTCCGCGAGGACATCGCGGCGGGGCGCAGCTCGCTCTCGCGGGCGGTGGAGGTGGTCAGGACGTGGTCGGCGTACTGGGACACGGGCCCGTCCGGCCGGCCGGTGATCGCGATGGTGGTGGCCCCGTGCTCGAAGGCGACGCGCAGCGGCTCGATGACGTCGCCCGTGGACCCCGAGTGGGTGATGGCGACGGCCACGTCCTTGGCGCGCAGCGTCACCGCGTTCGTCACCGCGAGGTGCGGGTCGGAGTGGGCGTGCGCGACCTGGCCGATGCGCAGCAGCTTCTGCGCCAGGTCGAGGGCGACCAGGCCGGAGGCGGCGACGCCGTAGATGTCCACGCGGCGGGCCCCGGCCAGGGCGGAGACGGCGGCGCCGAGCTGGACCGTGTCGAGCCCCGCGGCGGTGTCGGCGAGGGTCTGCTGCTCGTCGTAGGCGAGCTTGGCGACCACGTCGGCGATGGGGTCGTCCACGGCGATGTCGGCCGTGACGGCCGGGGCGCGGCCCGACTGCTGCTGGGCGGCGAGCCCGGCGAGCGCGAGGCGCAGGTCCCGGTAGCCGGGGTAGCCGAGGAGCCGGGCGGTGCGGACCACGGTGGCCTCGCTGGTGCCGGTGAGCTCGGCGAGTCCGGTGACGGTGAGCGCCGCGCAGCCCGCCGGGTCGCCCGCGACGGCCTCGGCGACGCGCTGCATGGAGCGGGTCATCGACGGCGCGAGGGTGCGCACCTTGGCCGCGAGGGCCGCGGGGGCGGGCGGCGCGGCGCCTGCGAAAATTTCCTTCACGTCATTGCTCACGCTTGAAAGATATTTTCGGAGTCCTTACGCGGTCAAGAGCCCGAAGGTCCTGGGCTTCGCCGGGACTTTCACCGGGGCCTTCGGGCCGGGTGGGGCGTGGGGCGACAATGGACCCATGGATCCATCGGAACAGGCGCTCCACGCGGCCCGCGCCCTCGTCCTCGCCGACCTCGTCTCGGGCGACGTCGCCGAGCCGGACGTCGTCTCGCTGGTCGAGGACTCGATCGTGCAGCGCCGCTGGTGGGTCGGGCAGTGGCCGGAGGGTGCGGAGTACGTGGCGGGGCTCGTCGCACAGGACGTCCAGGACGCGCTCCTGGAGAAGTACGGGCGCTGGCCGCTGTGCCCGGTCTGCGGCTCGGGCGATCCGCATGCGCTGGACGTGGAGCCGGAGCTGGGGGCCGATCCGCACTGGGTGTGCGGGAAGGCGGGGGTGGTGGTTGCGGCGGTGGGGTCGCTGGGATCTCCGGGGGCCCCGGGGGCCCCGGGGGCGCCGGGCGGCTCGTTCTCGTGACCGTGTACATAGACCCGCCGACCTGGCCGGGGCACGGGCGGCTGTGGTCGCACCTGGTGAGCGATGTCTCGTTCGACGAACTGCACCGGTTCGCGCGGGAGTTGGGGGTGCCGGAGCGGGCCTTCGAGCGGGACCACTATGACGTGCCGTCGGCTCGGTACGGGGACGCGGTGCGGGCCGGGGCGGTGGAGGTGGGGTCGAAGGAGCTGGTGCGGAGGCTGACGGAGGCGGGGTTGAGGCGGCCGAAGGGTCGGCCGGCGTAGGGGGCGGGTACCCCTGCCGGGGGCCTTTTCCCCGGATCCCGCCCCTTCCCGAAACCGCTCCCGCGGCCCTGGGGGAGCTCTTACTGGGGCGCTCTTCCTGGGGCTTCGCCCCTAGCCCCCGTATCGGCCTGGACGGCCTCGTCCTCGAACGCCGGACGGGCTGAAAGCGGCTACGGCCGCGCCTCGTACACGCGCAGCTCCCCGCGGTCGGCGACCCGTACGAAGCCGGCTCGCTCGGCCAAGCCCTGCGATGCCCCGTTGTCCTGGTCGACGACGGCGTGCAGCACCGCCGCCTTTTCGGGCTGCTCGAAGGCCCAGGAGACAAGGACACGCAGCGCCTCCGTCGCGTACCCCGCGCCCCGCGCCCCCTCGACCAGGTCGTACCCGACCTCCGCCCGCCCGTCCTCGTCCGGCCGCCCGTGGAAGCCCATGCCGCCCACCGCGACCCCGTCCTCCGCGCGCACGATCGCGAACATGCCCCACTCGGGCCGGTGAGTCCCCTCCGCGTACGCCTTGGTGACCTGGCCCGCCGCCCTGCGCGTCCCCTCGAAGGGGGCGCCGCCGAGCCACTCCAGGAAGCCCGTGCCGCCCGCCGCCAGGTCGGCCGCCGCGGCGGGGGTGACCTCCTTCAGGGCGACGCGTCCGGCGGGGGAGGGGAGGTGGATCGCGTTGTGCCACTTCCACTGCGGCAGGCGGGAGCGGCCGGGGAGCGTGCCGCGGCCCGTGGCCCAGAGCAGCGTGGGCCAGTGCGCGGACGCGTCCGTGGCCGGTGTGACGTGCGGGAAGATCCAGGCCAGCAGGGCCTCGCAGAGGTCGGACGGCGGCTCGTACCCGTCGCCGAGCGCGGTCATGATGTCGTGGGTGTGCAGGAGCAGTTCGGCGATGCCCATGGCGGCGAAGCCGGTCGCGTCGGCGCTGCCGTTCGGATACGGGTGCCAGCCGCGCGCCGTCGCCGGTGCGGTCCTGACGACGGCGGCGAGCAGGCCGCCGGTGGCCTCGACGACGCGGACGGCGCCCTCGGGGTCGGTGCCCTTCTCCAGGATGATGTCGAAGGGGACGTAGTCGCCGTGCGCGGCCGTGCGGCCCGTCACGTTCGTCGCGTATCCGATGAAGTCGCCCGCGATGTGCTCGGCCGTGTAGAGGCAACTCCACTCCAGGCCGCCCGCGTTGACGCTCCAGTCCTGGTCGGTCACGGTGCGCAGCGCGGCCACCGCGTGCGCCACCGCCTGGTCGACTTGGTCTCCACCCATGGCAAGCATGCGCAGAGGGTATGCAGGCGGGGCGTCAGGGGGACAGCGGATTTAGGGCTTCAGGGGTTTCACGGGGACAGCAGGGTCAGCTCCGTGGTCAGGTTCTCGCGGGCCCTGGCCTCCCACTCCTTCGCCCCGTACGGGGTGCGGAACAGGCGGGGCAGGTCGAGGAGCTGGCGCAGCACCGCCGCGCGGCCCTGGCGGAACGCCTCGTCCGGCACGAAGGCGTACTCCTCGCGGACGGCGGCGGCATAGGCGGCGTACGCGTCGTCGGGCGCCGCCAGGATCGCGAGGTCCGCGTCGCACAGCACCTCGCCGTCGCGGTCGCCCTCGGCCGGGTCGTGCGTGACCGTGAGCCGCACCAGGCGGGCGACCTCGGCGGTGGCCTCCTGGCTCAACCCGGCCTCGGGCAGGGCCCGTTCGGCGAGGCGCGCGGACCGCTCCTCGTTCTCGGACCGGTCCGGCGCGTACACGGCGTCGTGGAACCAGGCCGCGAGCCGCACCAGATCGGGCGCGTCCGCGTGCTCCTCCAGTACGTCGATGTGGTCCAGGACCGCCGCGAGGTGCGCGGTGGTGTGGTACCGGCGCCGGGGTTCGGCCCAGCGGGCGAGGAGGTTGTCCGCGTAGGGGGCGGGGTCGGGCGACCGCGCGCCTTCGCGGGCGCGCACCAGCGTCTCGCGCCAGCGGTCGCGCAGCCCCGAGTCCTCTTCATCTGCCATGTGCCGACCCTAACCACCGCGGCACCCATGGCGGACACGCGCCGGCTCCCGCTCGGCTGCTCCCTCCTGAGCGACCCGACGCACGATCCGACGCACGATCCGACGCACGACGAGACGCACGACGAGACGCACGACCCCGAGCGCCGGCGCCGCGTCAGTGCGCGTGCCCGCCGGGGGCCTCGTCGCCGCCCGTGGCCTTGTCGCCCTCCGTGGCCTTGTCGCCGCCCGCCGTCCCCGCGTGCACGGTGAACGCCGCCGTGCGGACCGTGCCCTCGTGCTTGAAGTCGAGGAACAGGCGGTACGCGCCCGGGCTCGCCGCCGTCGCCGTGAAGGAGACGCCGGGGCCCGCCGCGGTCCTGCCGTCGCCCGGCTCGCCGTTCGGGTGCACGTGGAGGTAGGCGAGGTCCCCGGCGCGCAGCGCGACCAGGTGGCCGTAGGAGCCGAGGTAGGGCTGCAGGTCACGTACCTTCTTGCCGTCCTTCGTCACGTTCAGGGTCAGCTCGCTCGCCCGGCCCGCGGTCAACTCGCCCTTCAGGCGCACCTCGTAGCCGTCCACCCGGGCCGTGGCGCTGTGCTCGGGCAGCTCCTTCGGCGCGTACGCGCCCGCCACCGCGAGGTCCGCGCCGAGGGTGAGGCCCTCGTTCGCGTCCGCCGCCCGGAAGTCGGCGAAGACGCGGTAGCCGCCCGCCTCGGGCAGCGTGACCGGTGTCGACCAGGTGCCGTCCGCCGCGCGTGTCGGATGCAGGTGGCGGTAGGTGGTCAGGTCGCGTGAGGCGACGATGAGGTGCAGCTCCTTGCCGTGTTCCGTCCGGTACGCGGTGACCTTGCGCCCGGTGGCGTCCTTGACGACGGCGAACCGCAGCTCCGCGCGCCGGTCGGCGGTCAGACGCGGCGTCTTCAGGTCCAGCGTGTAGCCCCGGTCCGAGATCTGCAGGCCGCCGGGGGCGGCGGCCGCCCGGCCCCCGTGCCCGCCGTGGCCCGTCTGCCCGTCGTCCTTGTGCTTGCCCGTGTGCTCTTCCTCCCCCGAGCCGCCGGCGCCGTCATGTCCCCCGTGCTGTGCCGCCGGGGCCTTGTCCGCGACGGGGTCGACGCCCTTGCCCACCCCGTACGCGGTCCCGAAGGTCGCGGCGACGGCGGCGGCGAAGGCGGTGATCTTCAGTCCCGTGTTCATGACGGCTCCCTGAGCGCTCGGTGGACTCGACTCACTCGAAGATACCCCCTAGGGGTATGAAGTCAAGCGGGATCGACCCTTGCATTGGGTACCCCCCAGGGGTATAAATGTGGTCGTCGGCGATACCCACCCAGGGTATCCGGTCACCCGGCTACCCGAGCACGAGGAGCGGCAGACATGTCCACCACCACACCTGGGCCCGCCGAGGTGGCAGAGGTCGAACTCGCCATCGGTGGCATGACCTGCGCCTCCTGTGCCGCCCGGATCGAGAAGAAGCTCAACCGCATGGAGGGCGTCGAGGCCACCGTCAACTACGCCACCGAGAAGGCGAAGGTCAGCTACCGCGTCGACGAGGGCGCCGCCGTCGCCGTCGCCGACCTCATCGCCACCGTCGAGGCCACCGGTTACACCGCACAGGAGCCCGCCCCCGTACGGCAGGACGCCGCCCCCGGGGAAGAGGGGGAGGACGAGGACGGCGGTGCCGAACTGCGGCCGCTGCGCGAGCGGTTGATCACCGCCGTCGTGCTGTCCGTGCCCGTCATCGCCATGGCGATGGTCCCCGCCCTCCAGTTCGAGTACTGGCAGTGGCTGTCCCTGACGCTCGCCGCGCCCGTCGTGACGTACGCGGCCTGGCCCTTCCACAAGGCCGCGTTCACCAACGCCCGGCACGGCGCCGCCACCATGGACACGCTGATCTCGGTCGGCACCTCGGCCGCGTTCCTGTGGTCCCTGTGGGCGCTGTTCTTCGGCACGGCCGGGACGCCCGGCATGACGCACGCCTTCGAGCTGACCATCGAGCGCAGCGACGGCGCGGGCAACATCTATCTGGAGGCGGCGGCCGGTGTCACCGCCTTCATCCTCGCCGGCCGCTACTTCGAGGCCCGCTCCAAGCGCAAGGCGGGCGCGGCCCTGAAGGCGCTGCTCCAGCTGGGTGCCAAGGACGTCACCGTCATCCACGACGGCGGGCACGAAATGACCGTCCCCGTCGGTGAGTTGAAGGTCGGGGACCGGTTCCTGGTCCGGCCCGGGGAGAAGATCGCCACCGACGGGCGCGTCGTCGAGGGTGCCTCCGCCGTGGACGCCTCGATGCTGACCGGCGAGTCCGTGCCGGTCGAGGTCGCGGTCGGGGACTCCGTCACCGGGGCCACCCTGAACGTGGGCGGGCGGCTCGTCGTCGAGGCCACCCGCGTCGGCGCCGACACCCAGCTCGCCCGGATGGCCAGGCTCGTCGAGGACGCGCAGAACGGCAAGGCGGCGGCGCAGCGCCTCGCGGACCGGATCTCGGCGGTCTTCGTGCCGGTCGTCATCGGCCTCGCCCTCGCCACCCTCGGCTTCTGGCTCGGCAACGGTGCCGGACTCACCGCCGCCTTCACGGCCGCCGTCGCCGTCCTGATCATCGCCTGCCCCTGCGCCCTGGGGCTCGCGACCCCGACCGCGCTGATGGTGGGGACGGGGCGCGGTGCGCAGCTCGGCATCCTGATCAAGGGCCCCGAGGTCCTGGAGACCACCCGCAAGGTCGACACGATCGTCCTCGACAAGACCGGCACGGTGACCACGGGCCGTATGACGCTGCTCGCCGCGCACACCGCCGAGGGCGTCGAGGAGGCCGAAGTCCTGCGGCTGGCCGGGGCGTTGGAGCACGCCTCGGAGCACCCCGTCGCACAGGCCGTGGCGACCGGGGCGGCCGAGAAGGTCGGTGCGCTGCCGGTGCCGGAGGACTTCGCGAACGTCGCGGGCCTCGGGGTGCAGGGCATCGTCGAGGGCCACGCCGTCCTCGTCGGCCGCGAGAAGCTGCTCAAGGAGTGGGAGATCCACCTGCCCGTCGCCCTGGAGCGGGCCAAGGCCGAGGCGGAGGCCGCGGGGCGCACCGCCATCGCGGTCGCCTGGGACGGCGAGGCGCGGGCGGTCCTGGAGGTCGCCGACGCGGTGAAGGAGACCAGCGCGGAGGCGATCCGGCGGCTGCGCGACCTCGGCCTGACGCCGATCCTCCTGACCGGCGACAACAAGGCGGTCGCGGAGTCGGTCGCGGCCGAGGTCGGCATCGCCCCGGAACACGTCATCGCGGAGGTCATGCCGCAGGACAAGGTGGACGTCGTCAAGTCCCTCCAGGACGAGGGCCGTTCGGTCGCGATGGTGGGCGACGGCGTCAACGACGCGGCGGCGCTGGCGCAGGCCGACCTCGGTCTGGCGATGGGCACGGGCACGGACGCCGCGATCGAGGCGGGCGACCTGACCCTCGTACGCGGGGACCTGCGCGCCGCGGCCGACGCGATCCGGCTCTCCCGCAAGACCCTCGGCACGATCAGGTCGAACCTGTTCTGGGCCTTCGCCTACAACGTGGCGGCGCTGCCGCTGGCCGCGTCGGGGCTGCTGAACCCGATGATCGCGGGTGCGGCGATGGCGTTCTCGTCGGTCTTCGTGGTCGGCAACAGCCTGCGCCTGCGGGGGTTCAAGCCGCTGAGCTGAACCCTGTATGGCATGTACATGTACTAAACCTTACGATCGCCCCGGTGCTTCGGAAGCGCGCCGGGGCGATCTGCGCGTACGCTGGTGGATAATTGGACTAGACCTGTGTGTCCCCCGCCTGGTGACCGAACGGAAGGACCCCCATGAGCGAGCGTGCAGTCCTGGAGGTGATCGCCCTCGACGCCGAGGACGCGGTCGCCGCCCAGGCCGGAGGCGCGGACCGGCTCGAGCTGGTCACGGACATGGCCGCGGACGGGCTCACCCCGTCCCGCGAGACCTTCGCCGCGATCCGTGCCTCCGTGGACATCTCGCTGCGCGTGATGCTGCGCCTCGCGGACGGCTTCGCGGCCGGAGACGTGGCGGAGCTGGTCCGCCGGGCGCGCGAGCTGCGCGCCGAGGGCGCCGACGAGTTCGTGCTCGGCTTCCTCACCGAGACGGGCGAGGCGGACCTCGCGGCGGTCGAGGCCCTGGTGGGCGCGCTCGACGGCTGCCGCTGGACCTTCCACCGGGCCATCGACCGCGCCGCCGACCGCGACGCCCTGCGCAAGCAGCTCGCGGACCTGCCGGGCCTGGACACGTACCTCACGGCGGGCTCGGCCGCGGGCGTCGACGACGGGCTGCCGACGCTTCTCGCGGAGGCGGGGCGGCGCGGTGAGCCCGGCTACGAACAGCAGATGCTCATCGGCGGAGGGCTCCGCCTCGGCCATCTCCCGGGGCTGCGCGCCGCCGGGGTCGACGCCTTCCACATCGGCGGCGCGGCGCGCCCTGCGGGCTGGGCCGCCCCGGTCTCCGCCGAGGCGGTACGGGAGTGGCGGGACGCGCTCGACAGCTGAGCTCTCGGCGGGGCGCCCTTCTCCGGGGGCTCCGCCCCCGGGACACCCGTATCGGCCTGAACGGCCTCGTCCTCGAACGCCGGACGGGCTAGTCGGCCAACTCTTCCGGCAAGGGCGCCGCGTGCACCACCGTCAGCCCCGACACCGCACGCGTCAGCGCCACGTACAGCCGCCTCAGGCCCGTCCGTTCGTCGGGCTCGCCGTCGACCACGGCGGCGGGCTCGTCCAGGACCACGTAGTCGTACTCGAGGCCCTTGGCGAGGGAGGCGGGGACGAGGGTGAGGCGGGTCTCGGCCGTCGTCTCCTCGCCCGGGGAGAGATGGGTGAGCCCGGCCGCCGACAGCGCCGCCGCGAGGGCGGGGACGCGGGCGTCCGCCGCGATGAGCCCGATCGAGCCCTCGCGGCGCAGCGACTCCTCGACGGCCGCGACCACGTCGGCGTCCGAGGCGATCGCGCGGACGCTGAAGGCGCCCGGGTTCTCCCGGACCGAGGAGACCGGGGTGAGCCCCGGCGCGATGTGCGGGAGCAGGCGCGAGGCGTACGTGATGACGTCCGTCGGCACGCGGAAGCCGGCCGTCAGCTCCTCCACCACCGCCTCCCGCTTGCCGAGGTGCGTGAGCGCCTCCTCCCAACTCCGCGTCGCCCAGGGCGTGGTGCCCTGCGCGAGGTCGCCGAGGACGGTGGCGGAGCCGGTGGTGCAGCGGCGCCCCACCGCGCGGTACTGCATGGGGGAGAGGTCCTGCGCCTCGTCCAGCACGACGTGGCCGAGCGAGTGCGTGCGCGCGACGAGGTCGCTCGCCTCGTCGATCAGCACGGCGTCGGCGGCGGACCACTTGGCGGTCTTCACGCTGCGCGCGGGCTTGGTCCACAGGACGGTCTTCTGCTCGTCCTCGCTGAGCAGCCCCTCCGCGTGCGCGGCGAGGAAGTCGGCGTCGGAGAGCAGCCGGAGCACCAGCTTGGCGGGGTCGACGGGCGGCCAGATGGCCTTCACCGCGGCCTTCACCGCCGTGTTGCGCGCGACGGAGTCCTGCACCCGGTCGTCCGGCGCCTCCCCGGACCGCTCCATCTGGACGAGCACCGCATGCGCGATGCGCTGCGGCAGCGCGTCCCTGGCGGCCCCGTACCGCATGTCGCGCGCGAGCAACTCCTCGACGATCTCTTCGAGTTCATAGGACGCCACGCGCCACCGCCGCGACCCGCGCACCACCACGAGACCCTCGGTCGGCAGGACGACATGCGAGCGCACCGCACGCCGCAGCACCTCCGCCATGCGGGCGTCGCCCTTGACCACGGCCGCCGCGGCCGCGTCCTGCCCGCGCACCTCCACGTGCGCGACCAGGTCGTCGACGGTCGCCTGTTTGACCTCCAACTCGCCGAGCGCGGGCAGGACTTGCTCGATGTAGTGGAGGAAGGACCTGTTCGGCCCGATGACGAGCGTCCCCGTCCGGGCGAGCCGCTCCCGGTGCGCGTAGAGGAGATACGCGACGCGGTGCAGGCCGACGGCGGTCTTTCCCGTCCCTGGCCCCCCTTGCACGCACACGCTCCCGCTCAGGTCGCCGCGCACGATCTCGTCCTGCTCGGGCTGGATGGTGGCGACGATGTCCCGCATCGGCCCGACGCGCGGCCGCTCGATCTCCTCCTGGAGGAGCTTGCTCGCGTACGCGTCCGGGGCGGTGTCGTCCCCGAGGTTCTCGTCCTCGTACGCGGTGAGGTCGCCGCCCGTGTACCCGAACCGGCGCCGCAGGGCGACGTCCATCGGGTCCTTCTTCGAGGCCCGGTAGTAGGCGTGCGAGACCGGCGCGCGCCAGTCGATCACCATCGGGTCCCCGTCGGCGTCGTGCACGTGCCGCCGCCCGATGTAGAACTGCTCGCCCTCCGCACCCTCGGCCTGCTCCGCCCCCGGCGCGTGCAGGTAGTCGAGGCGTCCGAAGAACAGCGGGGTGTGGGAGAGGTCGGCGAGCGCCTTGATGCGGTCGTCGATCTGGCTCTGCAGGACGGCGGCGTTCACCCAGTTCGCGGTGACGTCTCTGATGTCCAGGGCCTCGGCGTCCTCCCGCATGGCGCGCAGGGCGGCACGGGACGCGGCGAGGTGGGCGCGCTCGCGGGAGAGCGGGTCCGAGGGGTCGTGGGCGGGCGGGCCCGAGGGGGCGGACGGGGCTGACAAGGGGTTCCTCCGGCGGCGACGGGGTGTGGCTGGCCTGGAGCCTTGCGGCGTCGGGCCGACCGGTTTCCGTCCGGGCGGCAGCTCTCCACTCAGAGGGAGGCGGGGGAAAGGAGGATCCTAAGCGAGGGGTGGGTGGGGGTGCCAATGAATTTCTCCCACCGCCCGGGCAGAGCCGCCCCCGCCCGACCCTCCGTGATCGTCCGCCCGATGCGGCACACTGGACGTTTGGCCTCCCGGCCGATTCCGAGCAGAAAGGGCCGAGCGCGCGGTGAACGGACCCCTGATCGTCCAGTCGGACAAGACTCTCCTGCTGGAGGTCGACCACGAGCAGGCCGACGCCTGCCGTCGCGCCATCGCGCCCTTCGCGGAGCTGGAGCGCGCCCCCGAGCACATCCACACCTACCGGGTCACGCCGCTCGGCCTGTGGAACGCGCGCGCGGCCGGGCACGACGCCGAGCAGGTCGTGGACGCCCTCGTGGAGTTCTCGCGCTACCCCGTGCCGCACGCGCTGCTCGTGGACGTCGCCGAGACGATGGCCCGCTACGGACGGCTGACCCTCTCCAAGCACCCCGTCCACGGGCTCGTGCTCACCACCACCGACCGGCCCGTCCTCGAAGAGATCCTGCGGTCGAAGAAGGTCCAGCCGCTGGTCGGGGCCCGCGTCGACGCGGACACCGTCGTCGTGCACCCCTCCGAGCGCGGTCAGATCAAGCAGACGCTGCTCAAGCTGGGCTGGCCCGCCGAGGACCTCGCCGGGTACGTGGACGGCGAGGCGCACACGATCGACCTCGACGAGAGCGGCTGGGCGCTGCGGCCCTACCAGCAGCAGGCCGTCGAGGGCTTCTGGCACGGCGGGAGCGGCGTGGTCGTGCTGCCCTGCGGGGCCGGGAAGACCCTGGTGGGCGCGGGGGCCATGGCGCAGGCCAAGGCGACCACGCTCATCCTGGTGACGAACACCGTCTCCGCGCGGCAGTGGAAGCACGAGCTGGTGAAGCGGACGTCCCTGACCGAGGACGAGATCGGCGAGTACAGCGGGACGAAGAAGGAGATCCGCCCCGTCACCATCGCCACCTATCAGGTCCTCACGACGAAGCGGAAGGGCATCTATCCGCACCTGGAGCTCTTCGACTCCCGGGACTGGGGGCTCATCGTCTACGACGAGGTGCACCTGCTGCCCGCGCCCGTCTTCAAGTTCACCGCCGACCTGCAGGCGCGGCGGCGGCTCGGGCTCACCGCGACGCTCGTACGCGAGGACGGGCGGGAGTCCGACGTCTTCTCGCTCATCGGGCCCAAGCGGTTCGACGCCCCGTGGAAGGAGATCGAGGCGCAGGGGTACATCGCCCCGGCGGACTGCGTCGAGGTCCGGGTCAACCTCACCGACTCCGAGCGGCTCGCGTACGCCACCGCCGAGGCGGAGGAGAAGTACCGCTTCTGTGCGACGACGGCGACGAAGCGGAAGGTGACCGAGGCGCTGGTCAGGAAGCACGCGGGCCAGCAGACTCTCGTCATCGGCCAGTACATCGACCAACTCGACGAGCTGGGCGAGCACTTGGACGCGCCCGTCATCAAGGGCGAGACGACGAACGCGGTGCGCGAGAAGCTCTTCGACGCGTTCCGGCAGGGCGAGATCTCCGTGCTCGTGGTGTCGAAGGTCGCGAACTTCTCCATCGACCTGCCGGAGGCGACCGTCGCCATCCAGGTGTCGGGCACGTTCGGCTCGCGCCAGGAGGAGGCGCAGCGGCTCGGACGGGTGCTCCGCCCGAAGGCGGACGGGCACGAGGCCCGCTTCTACTCGGTCGTCGCCCGCGACACCATCGACCAGGACTTCGCCGCCCACCGGCAGCGGTTCCTGGCCGAGCAGGGGTACGCGTACCGGATCATGGACGCGGACGAGCTGCTCGCGGGGGGCTGACTTCGCCGGAGCGGTGCCGTCGCCGCCGGGCCCTGGCTACCCTGGAGGCACCAGGAACGCCAGGGCAAGGAGTACGACATGGCACCCCAGGAGAGCTACGAGGTGCTGTACACGGAGGACGCGGCCCGCGACCGCGACCGCCTCGACCCCGCGCGGCGCGCCTCGTTCGACAAGGCGGTCGAGATCCTCGCCCGCGATCCGTACACCGAGCTCTCCCGTCCGATAGGGGCGGGCGAGCAGGACCGCGAGATCCGGCTCACGTCACAGATCGTGGCCGAGTACATGGTGTCGCGGGGCCGGCTGCTGCTCGTGGTGCTGCGGATCTTCGACGACGCGGACATCCTCCTGCCGGAGGGCTGACAGCAGCAGGCCGAGCGCGAGCAGCGGATACGGCGACGCCAACGCCTGCTGCCACCACGGCAGTCGCAGGTCCAGGTCGCCCGCATGGGGCAGCAGCCACATCGTGCGGGCCGTGAAGACCACCGCCACCGCCACCGCCGTGCGCCGGTGCCCCCGCGCCCACAGCAGCACGAGCAGCGGCACGCACCACACCCAGTGGTGGGACCAGCTGATGGGGGAGACCAGGAGCGCGGTGCAGGCGGCCGCAAGGATCCCCCACGGCCCGTCCCCGCTCCGGCGGGCCAGCCACAGCCCCGCGACGCCGATCAGCCCCGCCGGAACGGCCCACGCGAGGCCCGGCTCCGCGGTGTGCAGGACGCGGGCGACGAGCCCCTGCAGCGACTGGTTGTCGACGATCCACGCCTTGCCGACCCGGCCCGTCTCGAAGACCCGCCGGGTGAAGAACTCGACGGTGGCGTACGGCAGGACGAGCGCGCCGAGGAGCACGGTGCCGCCGAAGGCCGCGAGCGCCGTCATGCCCTCGCGGGTGCGGCGGGTCAGGAAGAGGTGGGCGATGAAGACGGCCGGGGTCAGTTTGATCCCGGCCGCGACGCCGATGCCGAAGCCGCGCGCGAGGGTGCCCGGAGGATCAGTGGGGCGCGAAGCGCCTTCCTTGGAAGGGCGGTGGCGGGAGACGGGCGGGCGGGTCAGGTCCCACAGCACCAGGCAGGCCAGGGCGAGGTTGATCTGCCCGAACAGGACGGTCTGGAAGACGGGTTCGAGCCAGAGGGCCAGTGCCGTCGCGGCGCACAGGGGCGCGGCGCGCGTGGGGAGCCCGGCCGACTTCGCGGAGAGGTGCAGGAGCAGGGCGAGCAGGGCGGTGTTGGCGGCGAGGAAGGCCGCCTTGAGGGCGGCGACCGGCAGCCACGTCGTCGGGACGAAGAGGATCGCCGCGAACGGCGGGTACGTGGCGGGCAGTTGCCACTCGGTGACGGTGAAGCCGTAGAGGTCGCTCCCGCTCGCCACGGCCGCCCCTTCGGCCCGGTAGACCAGGGCGTCGGCCATGGGCAGGCCCTGGAGGGCGCAGAGGGTGACGAGGGCGGTGAGGGAGACGGCGAGCAGGGCGAGTGCGGACTGTGATCTAAGGGTCACAGTCCGTCGACTGTAGTGGGTGGGCGGGGAGTTGGCCCCGCACCCCCGGGTCAGGCGCGGCGGACGCCTGCCTCTTCCGCGTACTCCCCGAGGACGACGACCCCGAAGGCCGCGCCGGCGAAGACCTTCGCGGCGCGCAGGGCGTCACCGAGGCGGTGCGGGCGGTGGGCCGCGGCGGACGATGCCGTGGCCCCATGGGCTGAGAAGGAGGCGGCCGGTGCGGCCGCCGCGGACGACGGGCTGAAGGCTGCGGTGCTCATGTATCCATGGTGGATCGGGGCGGTTTGATCCACATCGGCCTGCGGGGGTAACCCGTGGCCGAAAGCTCTCCACCCGCAGGCTGAGCCCGACCCCTAGGTCCCCCTCAGGGTCTACTCCTCCGCGAGCTCCGCGACCCCCGTCACCCGGTGCAGCGGATACGTCCGCACCTCGTCCGCCGTGTGGTCGTAGCCCGTCACGAAGCCGCCCTCGACCCGGATCGGGGCGATGACGCGCTGGCTCGCCGCGCCCTCCGCGTTGACGTAGCCGATCCACAGGGCGTCCCCGGTCAGCACGGCGGCCTGCATCGTGGCGAGGGTCTCGGCTGCCGTGGTGCGCGGGAGTTCGCCGCCCGACGTGTGCGCGGCCGTGGCGCCTGCCCCCTCCTTGCGGGGCGCCGTCGAGGCCAGGTCGCCCGCGCGGATGGCGCGCACGGCGGCGCCGATCAGGGTGTCGTCGGGCAGCGGCGGCCCGTCCGGCACCGGCTCGGGCGCCGTGCGCGGGGGTGTGCGGTGGGCGTGTGCGCGGGCGATCAGGACGTCGCCCTCGGGGCCCTCGGCGGCGGGCGCGAACCCCATGGAGCGCAGCCCTTCCAGGAGGCCCGCCGGGTCGGCCTGGGCGGCCAGGACGGTGGGCGCGAGGCGGCGCAGGCGGAGCCCGGCCGAACGCTTGTCGGCGAGGATCTCGTTCAGGAGCGCCTCGTCGTCGCAGCGGACGTAGGCGGAGGCCGCGCCGATGCGCAGGTGGCCGTGGCGCCGCGCCACGTCGTCGATCAGATACGTGAGGGGCTGCGGGACCGGCGTACGGGAGTGGGCGGCGAGGAAGGCGTGCAGGTCGGACGCGGACCGCCCGGCGTCGAGCGCGCGCCGCACGGAGCCGGGCGTGAAGCGGTAGACCGTGGCGCCGCCCTTCGACTCGACGTCCGCGAGGACGGCGAGCGCGTCGGCGAGCGGGCGCTCCAGCGGGCCGGGCGCGACGGCGGTGAGGTCGGCCTGGAGCAGGACGTGGTCGAGCGGCTCGGGCAGGAGCGGGGCGAGCAGGCGGGCCGACGCGGCGGCGGCCAGGGAGAGTTCGGCGGCGGTGGGGCCCGTGGTGAAGGCGGCGGCCGGTGCGGCGTCGCCGTCCGGGCCGAGGAGCGCGCGGCCGTGCGCAGACAGCGCCCCGCGCCCCGTCACCCCGAGCAACTCGGCCTCGGTGACGGCCCATTGGGCCATCCTCGTACGCAGCTCAAGAGATGCCGGGGACGGGCGCTGCCAGCGCAGGCGGCCCAGGAGCGAGTCCGGGTCCGGGGACGCGCCCTCGGGCAGCGACGCGATGAGGCCGAGGACGCGGCGGCGCACCTCGGGGGCGGCCGAGCGGTCCAGGTGCGGGCCGAGCGCGGAGAGGGTGCGGTCCTTGCCGTCGCGGCCGCCGACCAGGCCCGCGGTGCGGGTGGCGGCGAGCCAGGCGGAGGCGAGGGACGACCAGCGCTGGGCGGCGGGGAGTTCGAGCCACTCGTCGTACGCGGGGGTCGCCGCGTACCGCTCGTCGGCCTCGCCGTCGGCCGCCAGCAGCCCGGCGGCGTAGGCGAGTTCGACCCAGAAGGCGGCCTGCGGCTCCGGCACGTCCAGGGCCACCGCCGTCCGCTTCAGGTCGCGCACGCTGAGCCCGCCCGCGCGCAGCACCGCGGGCCCGCCCTCGTCCCAGTCCTTCAGGAGCTCCTCGACGGTGGCGAGCGCCGTGTACGCCTGGCCCGCCGCCGTCGCGTCCACAACCTGTGGACGGTGCTCGCGGGCGGCCGTGACCTCGGGCGGCTGCGGTTCGGCGGCGCGGTGGGCGCGGCCGCCACGCAGGTGGAGGGCGGCCTCGCGGGGCAGCACGACGGTGCCGGGCGAGGTCGGCACGAGCAGGGCGCGGTCCAGGAGCCAGCGCAGATGCGCGGCCGGTTCGGCGGTGACCTGGCCGTACGGCGGTCCCCAGACGAGGCGCGAGAGGACCTCGACGGCGGCGGCGGGCGCCTCGTCCAGGAGGGCCGACATCCGGGCGCGGTCGGTGAACAGCTCGGTCAGGGAGCCCACGGCGGAGACCGCGTCGTGCGTCGAGGGCAGGCCCACCGCCGCGACGATCTCCTGGATGCGGCCCGGCGACATCCCGGAGGTGGCCTCGGCGACGGTCGGCCCGAGACCGGTCGGGGACGGGTGCTGCGGGGCGGGCGCGAGCAGCTCGCGGACGGTGCGCACCAGGCGGAGCCGGTCGTCGGGCCCCCAGACCAGGGCCTGTGCGCGCAGCGTGCCGAGCGCCCGGCGCAGTCCCGCCTCGACGGCGCCCCGGTCCCGCACGCCGCCCTGCCCGTCCCCGGCGAGGAGGCTCAGGAGCTCCGCGTACGAGGCGGGGTCGGGCGCCACCGCGAGGGCCTCGGCGGTCTGCTGCGCGAACCGGTCGAGATGGTCGAGGGCGCGCACCACGGAGGCCCGGGTCCCGGCCCGGGTGGCGAGCTGCGTGAGGTCGTTCGGCACCGGGGAGAGCAGGTCGGGGCGGGCCCGGAGCAGCCCGGCGAGCTCGGCGTCCCCGCTGGCGCGCAGGGACTCGGCGAGGGAGCGCGGGACGGCATCGGCGGGGCGCGCTGCGGAGTCCGCGGCCTGCCCGGCCGCCTGCTCGTGGGTGCTCATCCGGCCCACGGTAGCGGGTCGGGTGGGCACGGGGGGCCCACGTCACCGGGTGCAGGCGGTACCGTCACCTGCGGGGAGAACCGTCAACAGAGCCGCCCCGGAGGGGACTTCGTGGGGATCGAGAGCGACAAGCTCGTCTTCGACTACCTGAGCCGCGTCGGCGACGTGGCCCAGCAGCGTCAACTGCCCTCCGGCACCCGTATGCGCCTCGTCTCGGAGCTCCGCGGCGAGATCGAACGCCGCCGCGGAGCGGCCGCCGACACCCCGGCGGGCGTCCGCCGCCTCCTCAGCAGCCTCGGCACCCCGGAGGAGCTCGTCGACGCGGCGGGGGAGGGCGGCGACGGCCCGCGCGTGCCACGGGAGACCCGCGTCGAACTCCCCTCCCAGCGCGGGGCAGGGGCCGACGACGCCCCGCTCTCGGAACGCCTGCGCCGCAAGGTCCCCCGCCCCCGCACCCCCCGTACGACACGCCTGGACAAACCCGCCGGGCCCGCCAAGTCCGCCGGGCCCGCCCCCGACGCCCGCCGCGACGCCCCCTCCCCGCCGCACCTCGCCGGCATGGACGAGCTCGGCGACCACAGCGGCGTGGAGCCGGACTGGTGGCGGGTCGACCGCCGCACCAGCCCGTTCGGGCTCGACGACAGCCTGCCCGGGTTCACCGGCGGCGTGGAGATCCCCGAGATACTCAAGCCCCCGCCGCCCCAGGGCGAGGAAGAGGAGGCGGAGGAGACAGAGGGGGAAGAGGGCGAGTACGAGGAAGAGGAGTACGAGGAGGAGGCCGAGGACGGCGAGGCGCAGGACGGGGACGACGACGGCGGCGCCGTCGAAGCCGCTCCCCGCCGCCGCATCCTCGGTGGCGGCCGCCGCTCCGCCCCCGCCAGGGAGCCCCGCTCGGGCCCCGCCTTCGTGAACCCGCTGCTTCTCATCGCCGCCGCGCTGCTCACCGTCGGCGCCATCGTCGGCAACCTCATCGCGCTCGGCGTCGGCTGGGTGATCGCCTACACCACCCGCAAGCTCAGCCGGGCCGAGGCCAAGTGGGCCGTGCTCGGCATGCCGGGCCTGGTCGCGGCGGGCGGCATCGCGTGGCTGTGGGGCCGCACCCAGGGCCGCTGGGGCGAGCCGATCGCGGACGGGCACATGAACGACGCGATCGTGGAGACCTGGCCGTGGGTGCTGCGGGGGGCGGCCGTCGCCTCCGCGCTCTTCCTGCTGTGGAGGTCGCAGCGGCCACGGCCGTGACCAACTACCGCGCGGGGCAGGCTACTTCGTGAGGTCCCGCTGCATCTCGTCCAGGATCTTGTTCGCCGCCGTGTAGCCGATGCCCTGGATCCACAGCTCGTCGTCGACCTTGTGGACGTTGCCCGACTTCACGGCCTTCATGTTCTTCCACAGGCCGCTGCCGACGGTCTGCGTCTCCTTCGCCTTCTTCGGGTCGCCGTACGTCGACTGGAAGATGACGTCCGTGTCCGCGAGGTCGATCTTCTCGGGGCTCAGGTCGTAGGAGAACCCGTCCTTCGCCTTCTTCACGATCGCGGGGCGGCCGAGGCCGACGTCCTTGAGGACCGTCGCGATGTAGCTCTGGTCGCCGTAGAGGCGGATGTCGGCGCCCTCCAGGAAGCGGAGGACGTTGACCTTGGTCGCCCCGGCCTTCTCGGGGCCGCCGAGCGCCGTCGTCACCTTCTTGGCGTGCGCCATGTAGGCCGCGGCGACCTTCTTGGCCTCGTCCTGCTTGCCGAGGGCCTCGGCGTGCACCTGGAAGTTCTGCCGCCAGGGGTAGCCGGTGGTCTCGGTCATGACGGTCGGCGCGATGCTCTTCAGCTGCTCGTACTTGGCGCCGTGCCGGATCTTGCTGGTGAGGATGAGGTCCGGCTTCAGCGCGGCGATGGCCTCCATGTCGGGGCTCTCCATCACGCCGACGTCCTTGACGCCCTTGAGCTCGCCCTTCGGCAGATAGCTCGGGAAGCCCTCGGCGGCCTCGACGTGCGTGGCCCCGACCGGCTTCACGCCGAGCGTCAGCGCGGAGTCCAGCTCGGCGGTGTCGAGCACCACGACGCGCTGCGGGTGCTCCTTCACCTGGACCTCGCCCATGGCGGTGTCGACGGCACGGGTCCTGCCGCCCGCGTCCTTGCCGCCGTCGCCGGAGCCGGAGGAGCCGCAGGCGGACAGGACGAGTCCGCCGGTCAGTGCGAGCGCGCCGACGGCGAGGGCGCGGCGGCGGGCGGGGGAGCCGGTCGGGACGGTCGGGCCGGTCATGAGGAGAGCCTTTCGTCGGTGGGACGGGGGGCGGTGGCGCTCCAGGGCGCGCCGGGAACGATCAGGGGCGAGCCCGTCACCGGGTCCGGGACGACCACGCACTCCAGGCCGAAGACCTCCCGTACGAGCTCCGCGGTGACGATCTTCGAGGGGGCGCCCTCGGCGACGATCCGCCCTGCCTTCATGGCGACGAGGTGGTCGGCGTAGCGGGCGGCCTGGTTGAGGTCGTGCAGCACGACGGCCACGGTGCGGCCGGGCGCGCCCTCGGGCGTCGGTGCGGCCAACTGCCGTACGAGATCGAGGACTTCGACCTGGTGGGAGATGTCGAGGTAGGTCGTGGGCTCGTCGAGGAGCAGCAGGTCCGTCTCCTGCGCGATGACCATCGCGATCCACACGCGCTGCCTTTGCCCGCCGGAGAGCTCGTCCACGGACCGCTCGGCGAGGGCGGTGACGTCGGTGCGCGCCATGGCCTCGGTGACGGCGCGCTCGTCCTCGTCGGACCACTGCTGCCACCAGTGCTGGTGCGGCTGGCGGCCGCGCGAGACGAGGTCGGCGACGGTGATGGCCTCGGGGGCGACGGGGGACTGCGGGAGCAGCCCGATCCGCTGGGCGATCTTCTTCGTCGGCAGCTTGGCGAGCTCCTCGCCGTCGAGCAGCACGGCACCGCTCTTCGGCTTCAGCAGCCGCCCGAGGGCGCGCAGGGTGGTCGACTTCCCGCAGGCGTTGGGGCCGACGATGACCGTGACCTGCCCGTCGGGGATCGCCAGGTCGAGCTCGTGCACGACGGCGCGGTCCTCGTAGGCGAGGGTCAGCTCCGTGGTCGACAGACGGGCTGTCGTCATGCGGTGCCTCCATTGCGGACGGTACGGCTCCGAATGATGAGCCAGATCAGATAGGGCGCCCCGACAGCCGCCGTGAGGACGCCCACCGGAAGCTCCGTCGGTGCGAGGAGCCGCCGGGCGAGCAGGTCGGCGAGGACGACGACGAGGGCGCCGAGCAGCGCCGAACTCAGCAGCGGGATCTGCGCGGTGCGGGTCAGGCGCCGGGCGATCTGCGGGGCGAGCAGCGCCACGAAGTCGACGGGCCCGGCGGCGCCGGTCGCCACGGACGCAAGGACCACGCCGAGCGCGACGAGCCCCAGGCGTACGCGTCCCAGGCGCACCCCGAGCGCCGTCGCGGTGTCGTCGTCGAGGGTGACCGAGCGCTGCGCGCGGGCCGCCCAGAGGACGAAGGGCAGCAGCACGAGGAGGGCCGGACCGAGCGTGTCCGCCTCGGCCCAGCCGCGCCCGTTGAGGGAGCCCGTCATCCAGATCTGCGCCTGCTGGGCGACGAGGTAGTCGCCCTTGGTCATGAAGAGCGTGGTGACGGACCGCAGCGCGATCGCGAAGCCGATGCCGATGAGCACGAAGCGGGTGGCGTGCAGGCCGCCGCGCCAGGCGAAGACGTACACGAGGGCGGCGGCGAGGACCCCGCCGAGCACCGAGAGATAGGGCAGCACCGCGTACGAGGTGATGCCGAAGGTCATCGCGCCGACGGTGAGCGCGCTCGCGCCCTGGCTGATGCCGATGATGTCGGGGCTGGCGAGGGGGTTGCGGGCGACGGTCTGGATGAGTCCGCCCGCGACGCCGAAGGCGGCACCGACGAGGAGGCCGACGACCATGCGGGGCTCGCGGAGCGTTCCCACGACCAGCTCGTCCTGGGACGGTTGCCCGAAGACGACCTTCAGGGCTTCCGTGGGCTGGACGAAGGACTCTCCCACGCAGAGGTACGCGAGACAGCTCGCTCCGAGGAGCAGAGCCAAGGCCGTCGCGACCACTGTCGCCCTGCGGTGCACCAGGAAGGAGGCTGGGCCCAGGCGGACCACCTCGTATCCCGCTGAACGTAGGTGCCGGAGGCGCCCGGCGACGGGGGCTGTCTTTGGGTCGGGCTCCGCCGTGCGGAACGCCTGCCCACAGCGGGTACTCACGCCGGTACCGCCTTCCTGCGCACCAGCGCCACCAGGAACGGCACCCCGATGAGCGCCGTCATCACCCCGGCCGGGACCTCGCTCGGCGGGAAGATCACGCGCCCCACGGTGTCCGACACGAGCAGCATCACCGGGCCGAGGACCGCCGCCATCGGCAGCACCCAGCGGTGGCCGCCGCCCACGAGGGCGCGGGCGATGTGCGGGACCGCGAGGCCGGTGAAGGCGATGGGCCCGGCGGCCGCGACGCCCGCGCCCGTCAGGACCGTCGCCCCGAGCCCGCCCACGACGCGCACCGTCGCGACCTTCTGCCCGAGCCCCTTCGCCACGTCCTCGCCGAGCGCGAGCGCGTCAAGGCCCCGGGCCACGGAGGCGACGAGGAGCAGCCCGACGACGAGGAACGGCCAGATCTGGCCGACGATCTCGGCGTCGCGCCCGGAGAGCGAACCCACCTGCCAGAAGCGGAACTCGTCGATCGCGGACGCCTTCGTGGTGAGGACCGCCGTGGTCACCGAGACGAGCAGTGCGTTGATCGCGGCGCCGCCGAGCGCGAGCTTCACGGGCGTCGCGCCGCCCCGCCCGCTCGCCGCGATCGCGTACACGGCGACGGAGGCGAGGCCGGCCCCCGCGAACGCCCACCACACGTACCCGGTCAGCGTGTGCACGCCCGCGAACGCGATGGCGAGCACGACGCCCACCGAGGCGCCCTGGCTCACCCCGAGGATGCCGGGGTCGGCGATGGGATTGCGGGTGATGCCCTGCAGGGCGGTGCCCGCGACGGCGAGCGCGGCGCCGACAAGCACCCCGATCACGGTGCGCGGCACCCGCATCCCGCGGACCACCTCGGCGGCGTCGCTGTGCCCGCCGTGCAGCAGGGCGTCGAGGACGGCGGAGGGCGCGATGGCGCGGGCGCCGACGGAGAGGCTGAGCAGAATCGCGAGCAGCAGGGCCACGACGGCCGCCGTCATCGCGACCGCGCGTCTGGCTGGCACACGCATCGGCTGAGGCTCGTTTCAGAGGGGAGGGGACGGTCGCGGCAAGGCCGGTGGGGACTCGGCACGCCGCGGTCGGGCTCGGTGAGGCTTGGTAAGGCTTGGTAAGGCTTGGCTAAGTCTACGGCGGGGGAGGGATGCCCCGGCCTGGCCCAGGGGCGCCACAATGACCCCATGACTTCACGCGCGTTGACCGTCGGCTTCGACCTCGACATGACCCTGATCGACTCCAGGCCCGGCATCCGCGCCGTCTACCTGGAGCTTTCCGAGCGCACGGGTACGTACATCGACGCGGACCTCGTCGTCACGCGGCTCGGCCCGCCGCTGGAGGAGGAGATCGCGAACTGGTTCCCGGCCGACAAGGTCGCGGAGATGAGCGACCTCTACCGTGAGATGTATCCCACACACGCGATCACCGGGACGCTCGCGATGCCGGGCGCGCGCGAGGCGATCGACGCGGTGCACGCGGCGGGCGGCCGCGCGATCGTCGTCACCGCGAAGTACGAGCCCAGTGCCAAGCTCCACCTGGCGCACCTGGGCCTCGACGCGGACGAGCTCATCGGCAACCTGTGGGCCGAGCGCAAGGCGGAGGCCCTGCGGGAGCATGGTGCGTCCGTGTACGTCGGGGACCACACCGGTGATGTACGCGGTGCGCGTACGGCGGGCGCGCTCTCCGTCGCGGTGCCGACGGGGCCGTGCGACGCAGCGGAACTGCGCGCGGCGGGCGCGGACGTGGTCCTGGCCGACCTGACCGAGTTCCCGTCCTGGCTCGCTTCCTACGCCTCCGCCTAGGACTTGGCCTGCCTGCGCTGTACGGCGACCCCGCGCAGCACGCCCGCGGCGGCGATCAGGAACCCCACGCCCATCAGCATGCACACCGCGTACGCGATCGACGGGAAGGGGTCCGAACCGAGGAAGAGCGGGGCCACTGTGACCAGTGTGGCCACGGCTCCGACGAAGAAGACGATCGCTCCGACGCGGACGAGGCCGTCGCCCGGTCCGGCGGAATTGGCTTGGGTTTTGTCACGCACCGGACCAGGGTAGTTCCCAGCGCGTAGGAAGAATCCGGGGACGTCTTGTCAGCGGCCCCCGGACCAATAGTCTTGGAGCTGGCGGGTCGGTCGACCCGCTGTAGTGCTATCCAGAGCCGTTTTTCACGACGACAAGTACGAGGACGAGGACTTCACGTGCCTACCGGCAAGGTCAAGTGGTTCAACAGCGAGAAGGGCTTCGGCTTCCTCTCCCGTGACGACGGCGGTGACGTCTTCGTGCACTCCTCCGTCCTGCCCGCCGGCGTCGACACACTCAAGCCCGGACAGCGCGTCGAGTTCGGCGTGGTCGCGGGGCAGCGGGGCGACCAGGCCCTGTCGGTGACGATCCTCGACCCGACGCCGTCCGTGGCGGCGGCGCAGCGCCGCAAGCCGGACGAACTCGCCTCCATCGTCCAGGACTTGACCACCCTTCTGGAGAACATCACGCCGATGCTGGAGAAGGGCCGCTACCCGGACAAGGCGTCCGGCGCCAAGATCGCCGGCCTCCTGCGCGCGGTGGCGGACCAACTGGACGTGTAGCTCTCCCCGCTCTCGGACGACGCCGGACGGGCTGGTGCAGCCCGTCCGGCGTCCGTGTCCGTCACGGGAACGTCAGCGCACCCGGCGCCAGGGCCGGGACCAGGCCCTCCGCCGCCGCCCGCGTCAGCAGGCCCCGCACCGCCGCGTACCCGTCCTCCCCGAGGTCGGCGGTGAATTCGTTCACGTACAGGCCGATGTGCTGGTCGGCGACCGCCGGGTCCATCTCCTGGGCGTGCTCCAGGACGTAGGGCCGGGACGCCTCGGGGTCGTCCCAGGCCATGCGGACCGAGGTGCGCGCCGCGGCGGCCAGCTCCCGCAGCACCCCTTCCCCCAGCGACCGCTTCGCGATGATCGCGCCCAGCGGGATGGGCAGGCCCGTCGTCGCCTCCCAGTGCTCCCCCATGTCGGCAAGGCAGTTGAGCCCGTAGTTCTGGTACGTGAAGCGCGCCTCGTGGATGACCAGGCCCGCGTCCACCTTCCCGTCCCGCACCGCCGGCATGATCTGGTCGAAGGGCAGCACCACGATCTCGCCGACCCCGCCCGGCACGACGTCCGCGGCCCACAGCCGGAACAGCAGGTAGGCGGTGGACCTCTCGCTCGGGACGGCGACGGTCCTGCCCGCCAGATCCGCCCCGGCTCCCGGCTCCCGGGTCAGCACCAGCGGCCCGCACCCGCGCCCCAGCGCACCCCCGCAGGGCAGCAGGGCGTACTCGTCGAGGACGTACGGCAGCACCGCGTACGACACCTTCAGCACGTCGAACTCGCCGCGCTCCGCCATGCCGTTGGTGATGTCGATGTCCGCGAAGGTGACATCGAGGGCGGGCGCGCCGGGGACGCGGCCGTGGGCCCAGGCGTCGAAGACGAAGGTGTCGTTGGGGCAGGGGGAGTACGCGATCTTCAGCGCGGCGTCCGTGGGGCCGTCCGTGGGGTCAGTCGTCATGCTGGGTCCAACTCTCCAGTACCGGTGGGAACTTCCCGAAGGCGTCGGTGAGGGCGGCGAGTGCGTCCCCGATGCGCCAGGCGGCGCGGTCGCGCGGGCCGACGGGGTTGGAGACCGCGCGGATCTCCAGGACGGGCAGCCCGTGGACGGCGGCGGCCTCGGCGACCCCGAAGCCCTCCATCGCCTCGGCGAGGGCCCCAGGGTGGCGTGCGCGCAGCGCCTCGGCCCGCGCCGCCGTGCCCGTCACCGTCGACACGGTCAGGACCGTTCCGGTCGCCGCACCGGTGGCGGCGGCGACATCTCGTACGAGGGAAAGCGGCGGACCGTGGGTGACGGCCCCGAAGCCGAGTTCGGTGACCGGCAGGAAGCCGCCGGGGGAGTCCGGGGACTCGGCGCCCAGGTCGGCGACGGTGATGGCGTCGGCCACGACGAGCGAGCCGACGGGTGCGTCCGGGGCGAAGCCGCCGCCGATGCCCGCGGAGACGACGAGGCCGTACGGGGCGTCGGCACGGGCCAGGGCGGTGGCCGTGCCCGCCGCGGCGGCGGCCGGACCGACTCCCACGGCGAGGACGTCGAAGGCACCGGCGGGGGCGGCCGTGAACGCGCGCGCCACCGCGTCCCGTTCGGCCGGGACGGCGGTGGCGATCAGGACACGCATACGGGAGAGGGGAGGGCTCGCTCGGTCAGTCCTCGTCCGCGTTCTTGAGCTTGAAGTTCCACACGCCCTTGTACTCGTCGCCCGCCTTGTTCTGCTCGACGACGCTGATGTACAGCTGCTTCGGGGCCGGCTGGCCCTGCTGCGGGGCGAAGAGGTCGACGCCCTGGAAGGCGAAGTAGGTCTTCTTGGAGGGGTTGGTGACCTGCTGGCCGTTGATGTACAGCGACCAGCCCGTGTCCGCGACCTCCGGGTCGACGCCGATGCGCAGGGTGTCGCCCTGGCCCATCGAGATCGACTTCGACGCCTTCTTGAGGGCGCACGCGATGGCCTTCTTGCGGCCGATGTCCTTGCCGTCGTCGTAGCAGGTGGCCTGCGAGTTCACCGAGTTCTTGCCGATCGTCACGGTGGCCATCGGGGTCGGCTTGTCGCAGGCGGACAGGACGAGGAGTCCGGCGGAGACGGCGCCGATGGCGGCCACGGTGCGGCGGCGGCTCGTCACGCTGGTACGGCCGCGGGGCTGGGAGGTCATGCGGGAAGGCTATCGGGCGCCTCGGGCCCGCCCGCCACGTGGGGTCGGCGTGCCGCGGACCCGGTCCCGGCGGCGCGCGGACCCGCACCGGCACGCGCGGACACCCGCGCCGTCAGGCGACCCTGGCCCGCCGTGCCCCGCCGTGCCGGGCCGAGGTGAGCAGCCCCCGCACCGTCGACGCCCAGCCGAGCGCGACGATCGACGCCGCCACCGACAGGCCGACCTGCCCGATCAGCGGCAGCGCGATGCCGATCGCACCGCCCACCACCCACGCCATCTGCAGCAGCGTCTCGGAGCGCGCGAACGCCGAGGTGCGCACCTGTTCCGGCACGTCCCGCTGGATCAGCGCGTCCAGCGAAAGCTTCGCGAGCGCCTGCGCGAACCCGGCGACCGCGCCGAGACACGCCACGCCCACCGCTCCGAAGAAGACCGCCGCGGTGACCGCGACACCGAGGACGACGCCGACGACGGTCACGATGATGATCTCCGGGGCCCGCGACTGCAGCCACGCACCGACCGCCGTGCCCAGGGCGTTGCCCGCGCCCGCCGACACTCCCACTATCCCCAGCGACACCGCGGCGCTCTGCCCCGCCAGGGGCTCCTCGCGCAGCAGGAACGCCAGGAAGAAGATGAGGAACCCGGACAGACAGCGCAGCGTGGCGTTGGCCCCGAGCGCATGCGTCACGGCGGGCCCCACCGTCCGCAGCCCCGGCCGCCGCTCGCGGCCCCCGGCGGTCGCCGTCTCCCGGGCCGCCGGGCCGTGCAGATGCGCCTCGTCGGCGGCGAGCAGCGCCTTGTCCTCGCCCTTCGCCGAGTCGACCTTGTGCGGCAGCGAGAGCGACAGGAACATCCCGCACATGAAGATCACGAACGCCCCGTAGAGCGGCCAGCGCGGCCCGACCGACTGCAGCCCCGCCCCGATCGGCGCGGCGATGCCCGTGGCGAGCAGCCCGCCGAGCGTGACCCGCGAGTTCGCCTTCACCAGGGAGAAGCGCGGCGGCAGCAGGCGCGGTACGACGGCGCTGCGCACCACCCCGTACGCCTTCGACGACACCAGGACGCCGAGCGCCGCCGGATACAGCTCCATGCTGCCGGTGACGACCGCCCCGGACAGGACCAGCGCGAGCAGCGCCCGCGCCAGCATCGCGCCCGCCATCGCGGCCCGGCGCCCGTGCGGCAGACGGTCCAGGAGCGGGCCGATGACGGGGGCGAGGAGGGTGAAGGGAGCCATGGTGATGGCGAGGTAGAGGGCGACGCGCCCGCGCGCCTCGTCGGTCGGCACGGAGAAGAAGACGGTCGAGGCGAGCGCGACGGTGACCATCACGTCGCCCGCGCCGTTCACCGCGTGCAGCTCGATCAGCTTGCCGAGCCCCGACTCGCCCGCGCCGTGCGCGTGGGTGGCCTTGCGGATGCCGCGCGCCGTGCCGGTGAACGGCAGGTGCAGGGCGCGGCCGACCGCACGGCCGGCCCGTCTCACCAGGCCCGGCCGGTCCGATCCGTAGGACGACCTCGTGGGAGCCACCCCGTCATAGTGCCCTCTGAGGGGACTGGCTAGTGCATTTATGGACGGGCGGCTGAAGGAAGATCCCCGCGGGGAACGCGCCGGGAACGCGCCGGGAGGCCGCCAGGAACGCCGCCACCGGGGCCCCGCGGGCACCGCCGGAGCACGCCGGGAGCAGGGTGAGAGCACGAGGAGTCGTACGTCGGTGTGGGCGCGGGCGCCGGGAACAGGTAGCGTGCGTAGCGCGCCTGCGGCGGTTGTTCTTGGCCGCGCGCCTCTCGGTCATCCCGCAGAATGGATGACGTAGGTGCGCCCGAGAACGTCGGGCGCGGACGTCGACGCGGCCCTCCGGTCCGCTCCGTCCGCACCTCCGCGTAAGGGTGGCGCACTCGTGAGACGGCGTAGGAGAGAAGCGATACCTGTGAGCGCAGCGACAACGCGAAGCCGTACCCCGCGCACCCCGCGTACGCCCGACCGGCTCTGCGCGGAGGCGGTCGGCCTCGCCCGCGCGGCGGCCGAGGAGGCGGCGGCGCCCGGCGTGGTCGGGGAGCACGTCGAAGTCGTCGTCGAGGGCGATCGCGTCGTCACGCACCTCTTCGAGTGCAAGGAACCCGGCTACCGGGGCTGGCGCTGGGCGGTGACCGTCGCCCGCGCCTCGCGCGCGAAGGTCGTCACGCTCGACGAGACCGTTCTGCTGCCCGGCCCGGACGCCCTCCTCGCACCCGAGTGGGTGCCGTGGAGCGAGCGGCTCCGCCCCGGCGACATGGGCCCCGGCGACCTGCTCCCCACGGACGCCGAGGACCTCCGCCTGGAGCCCGGCTTCTCCGGCGAGGAGGAGCCCCCGCCGAACTCCGCGGTCTCGGAGGAGATGGCGGAGCTGGTGGAGGCGGAGGACGCCGAGGTCACCTCGGGCACGCCCGCGACCCTGCCGGTGGCGCCCGCGCGCGGCTCGATCGCCGCCGTCGCCGACGAACTGGGCATGCGCCGTGCCCGCGTCCTCTCCCGCTACGGCCTGCACACGGCGGCCGACCGCTGGGAGGAGTCGTACGGGGGGAAGACCCCGATGGCGCAGGCGGCGCCCGCGTCGTGCGCCAGCTGTGGTTTCCTCGCGCCGATCGGGGGGTCGTTGGGGCAGGCGTTCGGGGTGTGCGCGAACGAGTTCGGCCCTGCGGACGGGAGGGTCGTCTCTCTCTCGTACGGGTGTGGTGGCCACTCGGAGGCCGCGGTCATGCCGAAGCCCCCGCGGCCGGCTCCGCCGGTCCTGGACGAGACCCGCGTCGACGTCCTGCCGCTGCGTCCTGACTCCGACTCGGGGTCGGTGTCGGTGTCGGCGGAGGGGCCGAGCGAGGATCTGGGCCACTCGTAGGTGGGGGCTCGCGCCTCCGGCGGTTTTTCCCCCATCCCGCCCCTTCCCGAAACCGCCGGCTCCGTCGGCCCTGGGTGGGCCTGTATCGCCTTAAGGGCTCGTCCTCAAACGCCGGACGGGCTGGGTGGCTTGCCCGAGCGGGAACGGCACAGCCCGTCCGGCGTTTGAGGACGAGGCCCGCCCAGGCCGACGGAGTCGGGGGATTCGGGTAGGGGCGGGGGTGGGGAGAGGAAAGACCGCGCCCGGCCACGCGGTAGCGTTCCGCCCGAATCCGCGGACGGCAACAAGGAGTGACCGTGAGCAAGCCCGTGCGGCCCGCCCCCGAGGGAACCGACCCCTTCGGCACCACCCGCCTCCGCCGCACCGTCCTGGACGGCTGGGCCGCAGCCCCCGCCCGCTTCCGCGAGGACGCCAACGCCGAGGAAGACCTCGCCCTCGGCGGCTACCGCGACCGCCTCGTCGTCGAGCTCGCCCAGAACGCCGCCGACGCCGCGGCCCGCGCCCGCGTCCCGGGCCGCCTCGCCCTCACCCTCCGGGACGGCGTCCTCGCCGCCGCCAACAACGGCGCCCCGCTGGACGCGGCGGGCGTCGAGTCGCTCTCCACCCTCCGTGCCTCCGCCAAGAGGGAGAGCCGGCAGGGAGAGGGGACCGGCAGCGTCGGCCGCTTCGGCGTCGGCTTCGCCGCCGTCCTCGCCGTCTCCGACGAGCCCGCCCTCGTCGGCCGCACCGGCGGCATCCGCTGGTCCCTCGCCGAGGCCCGTGAACTCGCCGCCGAGACCGCCCGGTTCAGCCCGGGGCTCGGCGAGGAGATCCGGCGGCGCGACGGGCACGTGCCGCTGCTGCGGCTGCCGCTCCCCGCCGAGGGCACCGCCCCCGACGGCTATGACTCCGTCGTCATCCTGCCGCTGCGCGACGCCGCCGCCGAGGACCTCGTGGCCCGCCTCCTCGACGGCATCGACGACGCCCTCCTGCTGGCCCTCCCGGGCCTCACCGAGGTCCGCGTCGAGACCCCCGACGGCACCGTCCGCACCCTCCGCCGCCGCGACGAACCCCCGTACACCGTCGTCGAGGACAGCACCACCGGTACGGGCGGCGACACCGGTACCGGTACGACGCGCTGGCGCACCCACAGCGCCCACGGCCCCCTCGACCCGGCCCTCCTCAAGGACCGGCCCGTCGAGGAGCGGCTGCGCCCCCACTGGTCCGTGACCTGGGCCGTGCCCACCGCGGCCGACGGCGGGCCCGAGCGGCCGCGCACCGCGCCCGTCGTGCACGCGCCGACCCCGAGCGACGAGCCGCTCGGCGTGCCCGCCCTGCTCATCGCCTCGTTCCCGCTGGACACCACGCGCCGGCACGCCGCCCCCGGGCCGCTCACCGACTTCCTGGTGCAGCGCGCCGCCGACGCCTACGCCGAACTCCTCGACGGCTGGCGGCCGGTGACCGAGGGAGCCATCGGGCTCGTGCCGGGGCCGCTCGGCTCGGGCGAGCTGGACGGGGCGCTGCGGCACGCCGTGCTCGAACGGCTGCCGCGCACCGCCTTCCTGCCCCCCGCCGTGCCCCGGTCGGGTGACGACGACGCCGACGAGGGGCTGCCCGAGGCGCTGCGCCCCCGCGACGCCGAGGTGGTCGAGGGCGCGGGCGCCGACACCGTACGCGTGCTCGCCGAGGTGCTGCCGAGCCTGCTGCCCGCCGGGCTCGAACGCCGCGCCGAGCTGCGGACACTGGGCGTGGCCCGGGTCCCGCTGACCGAGGCCGTCGACCGGCTCGCGGGCCTGGAGCGGGAGCCCTCCTGGTGGCGGCGGCTCTACGACACCCTGGCGGGCGTCGACCCGGACCGGCTGACCGGGCTGCCCGTTCCGCTCGCAGGGGGCACCTCCCAGGCTTTCGGCACTGGGGGAGGGCGGACAACGATCGGGCCCCGGCAGATCCTGCTGCCGGGCGGCGAGAGCGGCACCGGGGGCGCCGATCCCGCCGCGCTTGCCCGCCTCGGTCTCAAGGTCGCCCACCCCGACGCCGCCCACCCCCTCCTGGAGAAGCTCGGCGCGCTGCCCGCCACCCCCCGCGCCGTCCTCACCACCCCCCAGGTGCGCGCCGCCGTTGCCGCCTCCCTCGACGACGACACCTGGTACGAGGACGAGACGGCCGAAACCTCCCTGGACGGGGAGGAGTTGGCGGAGCTGGTGCTCGGCCTCGTGCGGGACGCGCACCTCGCCCCGGGTGACGAGCCGTGGCTCGGTGCGCTCGCGCTGCCCGACGAGGACGGGGAGCCGGCGCCCGCCGGGGAACTCGTGCTGCCCGGGAGCGACTTCGCGCAGGTCATGCGGGAGGGTGAACTCGCCGCCGTGGACGAGGAGTTGGCTGAGCGGTGGGGGGAGCAGCCGCTCGCCGCCTGTGGGGTGCTCGCGAACTTCGCGCTGGTGCGCGCCGCCGACACCGTCCTCGACCCGGACGAACTGGAGCCCCGCGAGGGCGACTTCGCCGAGCCCGACGACGCGGGGCTGCTCGACGCCGTGGACGTGTGGTGCGAGGACGTGCTCGACCGGCTGCCCGACAGCCCGGTGCCGCCGGTCGCGACGGAGCTCATCGCCGTACGGGATCTGGACCTGGTCGACGACGACCAGTGGCCGCGGGCGCTCGCGCTGCTGTCGCGGCCACCGCTGCGGGACGCCCTGACCCAGCCGCTGCGGGTGCTGCTGCCCGACGGCACCACCGAGTCCGTCCGCTCCTACACGGCCTGGTGGCTGCGCGGGCATCCGGTCATCGGCGGCCGTCGTCCGGCGGGTCTGCGCGCCGCGGGGAGCGACCCGCTGCTCGCCGGGCTGTACGACGAGGCGGACGCCACCGGCTTCGACGACGAGCAGGTGCTGCGGGCGCTGGGGGTGCGGACGTCGGTGGCCGCGCTGCTCGGCGAGCCGGGGGGCGCCGCCGAGCTGCTGGACCGGCTCGCGGACCCGGACAGGACCGTTTCCCCCGGTCAACTGCACGCCCTCTACAGCGCGTTGGCGGACCTCGACCCCGAGCAGGTGACGCTCCCGGACGAGCTGCGGGCCGTCGTGGACGGGGAGGTGCGGGTGGTGGACGCGGCCGACGCGCTGGTCGCCGACGCCCCGGACCTGCTGCCGCTGACCGCCGGGGTGCCGCTGCTGCCCGTACAGCCGAGGAAGGCGGCGGACCTTGCCGAGCTGTTCCAGGTGCGCAGGCTCAGCGGGTCGGTGCCCGCCGAGGTGACGTCGGCCGGGGTGGAGCGTGACGTGCCCGATTCCGTACGGGTGCTCCTCGGTCCTTCGACGCCGCGCACGTATGTGGAGCACGAGGAGCTGCTCGCGGGGGAGACCCCCCTCGACTGGCGCCGGGCGGGCGACGGGGCCGTGCACGCCGCGACCCTGGAGGGCGTCGCGGCGGGGCTCGCGTGGGCCACCGGGCACTGGCCGCGCCGCTTCGAGGTGGCGGCCCTCCTGGAGGACCCGTCGCGGACGGAGGAGTTGGCGCGGGACCGCTGGTTCGACTGAGTGCGGGGACGTGGAGTTGTGGGGTTGTACAGAAGTCAACTTCCTGTACAACCCTCCGCCCCCGTCGCGGGTCTGATCACCCGAGTCAACAGACTCCTAGATCACTCGGGCTCCGCGTGACAGCGGCGACGCTCCGCGGAGCCCCTTCTCCACCTGGGGAAACGCATGCGCATTCGCGCCACTGTGGCCGCCCTGTCCGGCGCCCTGGCCCTGTCCGCCCTCGCCGTCCCGGCCGCGCAGGCCGACACGGCCGTAGGCGACACCAAGATTACGAAGGTCACCGTCAACGGCGGCAAGGACATCGTGGTCGGCACCACCGCGAAGAAGAAGGTCACGATCGCCATCACGGCGACCGACCCGTCCGGCATCGTGAAGATCGACGGATTCCTGTGGCACGGCTCCAACTTCGACAACGTCGACGGCTCGGTCGTCCACCCGTCGGACTACCGGCCCAGCTGCACCACCGTGAACGCGACCACCAAGACGTGCACGATCACGCTCACGGTCGACCCGAAGAAGAACCTCTACGACAACTCCCTCGCGGGCAGCTGGAAGGTCCTCGCGGCCGCGCACGGCTCGGACGGCGACAAGCTCGTCAAGGACGCCTACAACACGGTCCGCTTCCAGCGCGCGTCCCAGCTCACCGTGAACGCCTCCCCGGAGCCGGTCAAGAAGGGCAAGACCATCACGGTCACCGGCGCCCTGACCCGCGCCAACTGGGACACGAGTAAGTACGCGGGCTACACGGGCCAGTCCGTGAAGCTCCAGTTCAAGAAGAAGGGCGCGAGCTCCTATTCCACACTGAAGACGGTCAAGTCGGGCTCCAAGGGCGCCCTGAAGACCACGGTCAAGGCGTCGGCGGACGGCACCTTCCGCTACTCCTTCGCCGGTACGTCCACGACCCCGGCCGTGAACTCCGCCGGTGACGCGATCGACGTGCGCTAGGCCCTGAGGTCCTGTCCGGGGACACGTGCGTAACGGACATCACGCGCGAAGATCCCCGAACTCGTACAACCAGTCACGCAGGTCGCAGGTCTGTTCTCGGGGTCGACCCGACCCCGAGAACAGACCGCACCACCTGGGGAAACACATGCGCTTCCGTGCCACCGCGGCGACCCTGACGACCGCCCTGGCCCTGTCCGCACTCGCCGTGCCCGCCGCGCACGCGGCCGAGAAGGCACCCGCGAAGAAGGCGTTCGCGAAGAACTCGGGCAAGACCAAGATCACGAAGGTCACCGTCAACGGCGGCAAGGACATCGTGGTCGGCACCGTCAAGAAGAAGAAGTTCACCATCGCGGTCACCGCGACCGACCCGAAGGGCGTCGACGGAGCCAGCGCCTTCCTGTGGCACGGAAAGAAGCTGGACAGGGCCGACGGCCTGCTGGTTCCCGGGAACGTCGAGGGCAAGTGCAAGGCCGTGAACAAGACCACCAAGACCTGCACGGTCACGGTCGTCGCGGACCCCTACGTCGACGTGTACGGCAACAACCTGGCCGGTCAGTGGAAGGTCTGGGCCGCCGCGGGCGGCAAGCAGGGCGGCTTCTACTCCAAGGACGCGTTCAAGACCGTCCGCGTGAAGCGTGCCGCGAAGCTCACCGTGAACGCCGCCCCGGAGCCGGTCAAGAAGGGGAAGACCATCACGGTCACCGGCGCCCTGACCCGCGCCAACTGGGACTCGGGCAAGTACGCCGGCTACGCCAAGCAGCCCGTGAAGCTGGAGTTCAAGAAGAAGGGCTCCAGCACGTACAAGGCGCTCAAGACGGTCCGCACGGACGGCAAGGGCAAGCTGCGCACCACGGTGAAGGCGTCGGTGGACGGCACCTTCCGCTATGTCTTCGCGGGCACCTCGACGACCCCGTCCGTGAAGTCCACGGGCGACTTCGTCGACGTCAAGTAGCAGCAGCTATGCGGCGAAGCGGCGGTCGACCCAGCGGAACGTGAACTCCACGGCCGCCGCGGCGGCCGCCGCGATGCCCACCGCGGCCCACGGCATCGTCGCGCCCGCCAGCTTCAGGGCGAAGAAGTCCTGCAGCCACGGCACCGCGAGCACCACCAGGAACGCCAGACCCATCGCCGCCACCAGGCAGATCCGCCACCACGTGTACGGCCGGGCGATGATCGCCAGGACCCACATGGAGACCAGGAAGAGCGTGAGCGTCGCCGCGCTGGTCTCGGCCTCCCGGGCGCCGTCCCCGGTGTAGTAGCTGCGGGCCAGCATGTACGTGAGGAAGGTGGCGGCGGCCGCGATGATGCCGCCGGGCAGCGCGTACCGCATGACCCTGCGCACGAAGTGCGGTTTCGCGCGCTCCTTGTTGGGCGCGAGCGCCAGGAAGAAGGCCGGGACGCCGATCGTCAGGGTGGACAGCAGCGTCAGGTGGCGCGGCAGGAACAGGTACTCCACCTGCGAGCACACCACGAGCAGCGCGATGACCACCGAGTAGACGGTCTTCACCAGGAACAGCGTCGCCACGCGCGTGATGTTGCCGATGACGCGGCGGCCCTCCGCGACCACCGAAGGCAGCGTCGCGAAGCTGTTGTTGAGGAGCACGATCTGCGCGACGGCACGGGTCGCCTCGGAGCCCGAGCCCATGCTCACGCCGATGTCGGCGTCCTTCAGCGCCAGTACGTCGTTCACGCCGTCGCCCGTCATCGCCACCGTGTGGCCGTGCGACTGGAGGGCGGAGACCATGTCCCGCTTCTGCTGCGGGGTGACGCGGCCGAACACCGCGTTCTCGTCGAGCTGCCGCGCCATCTCCTCCTGGTCCGTGGGGAGATGGCGGGCGTCCACGGTGTGCTCGGCGCCCGGCAGGCCGAGCTTTCCGGCGACGGCGCCCACGGAGACCGCGTTGTCACCGGAGATGACCTTCGCCCTGACGTCCTGCTCCGCGAAGTAGCGCAGGGTGTCGGCGGCGTCGGGGCGGAGCCGCTGCTCCAGGACGACGAGGGCGGTGGCCGTGGCTCCGGCCGCCACCTGGGGGTCGTCCAACTCCCCGGCGGCGCGGGCGAGCAGCAGCACGCGCAGGCCCTGCTTGTTCAGCTCCTCGATGTCGGTGAGCGAGGGATCGCCGTCCGGCAGCAGGACGTCGGGGGCGCCGAGCAGCCACGTCGAGTTCTCGCCGTCGCCCTCGCTGAAGGAGGCGCCGCTGTACTTGCGGGCGGAGGAGAAGGGCAGCGACTCCGTGCACCGCCACTCCTCGCTGTCCGGGTAGGCGTCGATGATCGCCTGGAGCGAGGCGTTGGGCCGCGGGTCGGACTCGCCGAGGGCGCCGAGGACCTTCCGTACGTACGTCTCGTCCGCGCCGTTCAGCGGCCGCAGGTCCGTGACGTCCATGCCGCCCTCGGTGAGGGTGCCGGTCTTGTCGAGGCAGACGGTGTCGACGCGGGCGAGCCCCTCGATGGCCGGGAGCTCCTGCACCAGGCACTGCTTGCGGCCGAGCCGGATGACGCCGATCGCGAAGGCGACGGAGGTGAGGAGCACCAGCCCCTCGGGGATCATCGGCACGATCCCGCCGACCGTGTACGCGATCGACTCCTTGAAGTTGTCGTCCTTGACGACGAGTTGGGAGATGACGAGGCCGATGGAGGTCGGGATCATCAGCCACGTCACGTACTTGAGGATCGTGGAGATGCCGGAGCGCAGCTCGGAGTGGACGAGCGTGAAGCGGCTCGCCTCCTCGGCCAGCTGTGCCGCGTACGCCTCGCGCCCCACCTTCGTCGCGGTGAAGGCGCCCCCGCCCGCGACCACGAACGAGCCCGACATCATCTTGTCGCCGGGCTTCTTCAGGACCGGGTCGGCCTCACCGGTGAGCAGCGACTCGTCGACCTCCAGGCCCTCGGCCTCGACGGTCTCGCCGTCCACCGCGATCTTGTCGCCGGGCCCCAGCTCGACCAGGTCCCCGAGCACGATGTCGGAGGTGGAGATCTCGGCCGCCACCCCGTCGCGCCGGACCGTGGGCTTGGCCTCGCCGATGACCGCGAGCCCGTCCAGGGTCTTCTTGGCGCGCCACTCCTGGATGATGCCGATGCCGGTGTTCGCGATGATCACGAAGCCGAACAGGCTGTCCTGGATCGGCGCGACGAAGAGCATGATCACCCAGAGCACGCCGATGATCGCGTTGAACCGCGTGAAGACGTTGGCGCGGACGATCTCGCCGAGCGAGCGACTGCTGCGCACCGGAACGTCGTTGACCTCGCCGCGCGCGACACGCTCGGCCACCTCGGCGGCGCTCAGTCCGGTCGCCCGCCCGGTGGGCGGCGCGACGGGGTGGACCGGATCGAGTTCGGCGCCCGCGTCGATATGCGTCATGCATTCGACGGTACGGGGGGAAAGGTCGGTTCACCCCTTGAGATCCGGAAAGATCCGACCTCGGGAGGAGAAGGACGGTCCCGTGGTCGTACGGGGCTACTGCGTGGGTTGGGCTTCCGGGCCCGCCTGCCCCGCCGCGCCCGCCTGCCCTGCCGGGCCCGCCGCGTGCCGCTTGATCGCCGCGTCCCGCTTGCGCACGTACCAGATGCCGATGCAGCCGAGCCCCGCGCCCGCCAGACACGTCCACACCCACCAGGTGTGCCCGTGGTCGTCGAACCAGCCGTAGAAGGGGAGCTGGACCAGGAAGAGGACGAACCAGAGGATCGTGCCGCCCGTGATGGTGGCGACAACGGGGCCCTCCAGGGGCTCCGGCGCCTCGTGTGTCGGTGTCCACTTCGCCATGGGGACAGCTTACGAGGGCCGGTGATCGCCCCGCGCACCCCTTGCGGGGCAAGGCTCTACGCGCGGAGATAGCCATTTGCGCCTCATGTATTCATACTGAAACAGCTTGTTAATGGCCGATTGCTTTCGTACGAAAGAACAATTCGAGCCCGTTCTGAACTCAAGAGGTCACGCATGTCCCCCTCGGCCAGCGCCCCGGTCGACATAAAGCCGCAGCCGACGCCCCCGCAGGGCGCCCTCGACCGCTACTTCAAGATCTCCGAGCGGGGTTCGAGCCTCGTCCGCGAGGTCCGCGGCGGCTTCGCGACCTTCTTCGCGATGGCCTACATCATCGTGCTGAATCCGATCATCCTCGGCAGCGCGAAGGACATGTACGGGCACCAGCTCGATCACGGCCAGCTGGTCACGGCGACGGTCCTGACCGCCGCCTTCACCACGCTCCTCATGGGCGTCATCGGCAACGTCCCGATCGCGCTCGCCGCCGGTCTCGGCGTGAACACCGTCGTCGCCCTGCAGCTCGCGCCCCGCATGGCGTGGCCGGACGCGATGGGCATGGTCGTGCTCGCGGGCTTCGTGGTGATGCTGCTCGTCGCGACCGGGCTCCGGGAGCGCGTGATGAGCGCCGTGCCGCTCGGCCTGCGCAAGGGCATCGCGATCGGCATCGGCCTCTTCATCATGCTGATCGGCCTCGTCGACTCCGGCTTCGTCTCGCGCATCCCGGACGCCGCGCACACCACGGTCCCGCTCCAGCTCGGCGGCGACGGGCACCTCAACGGCTGGCCCGTGCTCGTCTTCGTGATCGGCGTGCTGCTGACCCTCGCGCTGATCGTCCGCAAGGTGCCGGGCGCGATCCTCATCAGCATCGTCGTCATGACCGTCGCGGCCATGATCATCAACGCGGTCGCGGACATCCCCTCCTGGGGCCTGACCACCCCCGAGTGGCCCGGCAACCCGGTCGCCACCCCGGACTTCGGGCTCGTCGGCCAGATCAGCCTCTTCGGCGGCTTCGGCAAGGTCGGCGTCCTGACCGGCATCCTCTTCGTCTTCACCGTGCTGCTGTCCTGCTTCTTCGACGCCATGGGCACGATCATGGGCATCGGCGACGAGGCCAAGCTGACCGACGCCAACGGCAACATGCCCGGCATCAACAAGGTCCTGTTCGTGGACGGCATCGCGGTCGCCGCCGGCGGCGCGTCCTCGTCCTCGGCCACCACGTGCTTCGTGGAGTCCACGGCGGGTGTCGGCGAGGGAGCCCGTACGGGCTTCGCGAACCTCGTCACCGGCGGCCTTTTCACCGTGGCGCTGTTCCTCACGCCGCTCGCCACGATGGTGCCGTCCCAGGCAGCCACGCCCGCGCTGCTCGCGGTGGGCTTCCTGATCCTGTCCGGCTCGATCCGGCAGATCGACTGGAGCGACTACACGATCGCGATCCCCGCGTTCGTGACGATGCTGATGATGCCGTTCACCTACTCGATCACGAACGGCATCGGGATGGGCTTCATCGCCTTCACGGTGCTCCGGGTGGCGGCGGGCCGGGCCAAGGAGGTCCCGGTCGCCATGTACGTGGTGTCGGCGGTCTTCGCCTTCTACTACCTGATGCCGGCGCTGAACCTCACGTAACGCACGGCAGGGCTGAGCCCGCGCACGTCAGGGCTACGCCACCCCGTAGAACCTCTCTGTCTCCTCGACGGACGTCTTGAAGCGCTCGTCGAAGTCATCGCGAATGAGCGTCCGGACCACGTAGTCCTGGACGCTCATTCCCCTTTTCGCCGCGTGCTTGCGGAGCCGGTCGAGCAGCTCCCCGTCTATGCGCAGGCTGAGCACTGTCGATCCCATGCCCGCCAGGGTCGCGGCACGCCGTCGGGGGATGCCTCACTTTCCGAAGTCACCTCACTCATATGGGTGACGAAAGGGTTCTCTGTCCGCTGTGACGGGCATCGCCGTTCAACCGCGTGGTCCTTAGTCAGGGTAATGAGTTATGCTAACGAACATGCCGGACCTCTCCCATGGCGACAACGCCGCCGCCGTGAACTCCCTGCGCTCCGCCGTGATGCGGCTCTCCCGCCGCCTGAAGCACCAGCGGGTCGACGAGTCGCTGAGCCCCACCGAGATGTCGGTGCTCGGCACCCTCGCCCGCTGCGGCAGCGCGACACCGGGCGAGCTCGCCCGCAAGGAGCACGTGCAGCCGCCGTCGATGACCCGCATCGTCGCGCTGCTCGAGGCCAAGGGCCTGGTCCGGCTCGAGCCGCATCCCGAGGACCGCCGCCAGAAGGTGGTGACCCAGACGGAGACCGCCGAGGCGATGCTCGAAGAGAGCCGCCGCAAGCGGAACGCCTGGCTGGCCAGCCTGGCCGCGGACCTGGACGACGACGAGTGGGCCAAGCTCCGCGCCGCCGCCCCGGTCCTGGAGAAGCTCGCACACCTGTAAGACCGCACAGCCCGCACAGCCCCATTCGGGACGTGGGGACCACCGCAATCGCCAAGGAGGCGACGCCACCTTGAGTACGGGACCCGGAGCAGACTCCGCCCCCGCACCAACCGCCCTCGACACCCCTGCCCGCCCCCGCAAGACCTCGATGTTCGCCAGCCTCAAGGTCCGCAACTACCGGCTCTTCGCCACCGGCGCCGTGGTGTCCAACACTGGCACCTGGATGGCCCGCATCACCCAGGACTGGCTGGTCCTGAGCCTCACCGGATCCTCCGCCGCCGTCGGCATCACGACGGCGATGCAGTTCCTGCCGATGCTGCTCTTCGGCCTGTACGGCGGCGTCATCGCCGACCGCTTCAGCAAGCGGAAGCTCCTCTTCTGCACCCAGGGCGCGATGAGCCTCTCCGGCCTCTTCCTCGCGGCCCTCACGCTCTCCGGCAACGTCCAGGTCTGGCACGTCTACGCCGCGGCCTTCTTCACGGGCCTCGTCACGGTCGTCGACAACCCGACCCGGCAGTCCTTCGTGTCCGAGATGGTCGGCCCCGACCAGGTGCGCAACGCGGTCTCGTTGAACTCCGCCAACTTCCAGTCGGCGCGGCTCATCGGCCCCGCGGTCGCCAGTGCCCTGACCGCGGCCGTCGGCCCCGGCTGGGCGTTCCTCGCCAACGGCCTGTCCTTCCTCGCCCCGCTCACCGGCCTCATGCTGATGCGCACCAAGGAGCTGCACCACACGCCCCGCACCCCGCGCGGCAAGGGGCAGCTGCGGGAGGGACTCCAGTACGTCCGCCGGCACCCCGAGCTGATCTGGCCGATCGTGCTCGTCGGGTTCATCGGCACCTTCGGCTTCAACTTCCCGATCTGGATGTCCGCGTACGCGGATGACGTGTTCCACGGCGGCGTCGGGATGTACGGCCTGTTCAACACCCTGATGGCGGCCGGTTCGCTCGCGGGCGCACTGCTCGCGGCCCGCCGCCGCTCGACCCGCCTGCGGGTCCTGACGGGCGCGGCACTCGGCTTCGGCGCGCTCCTGGTGGTGGCGTCCTGGGCGCCCGGCGTGTGGATGTTCGCGCCGCTGGTCGTGGTGCTCGGCATCCTCGGCCTGACGGTGAACGTCACGGCCAACTCGTCGGTCCAGATGGCCACGGACCCCGAGATGCGCGGCCGCGTGATGTCCCTCTTCATGATGGTGTTCACCGGCGGCACCCCGCTCGGGGGCCCGCTCTTCGGCTGGCTCGCCGACGCCTACGGGGTGCGGGTCAGCATGACGCTCGGCGGACTGATCTGCGCGGTCGCCGCGGTGGCCGTCGGCCTGGCGCTGGCCCGTGCGGCGGACCTGCGGTTGAAGCTCGACCTTCGCAAGGGTGAGCGTCATCTGCAGTTCGTGCCGCGGGAGCGGGAGCTGGCAACCGCGGCGTAGGGCTCCGCCCGGGGGTGCGGGTGGTGGGGGCTGGGCTCTTGCGCCCACGCGGCGGAGCCGCATATCGGCACAGCCCCGCGCCCCTGCCCCGCGCTCGCTCAGACTCGCCTCTCCAGGACCTGGCCCGGCCAGGTGCCGTCCTTTTCCAGGAAGGACTCGGTGCGGGTGAAGCCCTGGCTCTCGTAGTACGCGACGAGCTTGCCGTCGTCGCCCGCGTAGCAGTCGACGCGGAGGAGGGAGACGCCCGCCCTGCGGGTCTCCTCCGCGGCGTGCGCGAGCAGCGCCCCGCCCACGCCCCGGCCCGCGAACGCGTGGTCGGCGGTGAGGAGGTGGATGTAGCGCTCGGGCTCCTCGACGGGCGCGATGTAGGGGCCGGGCCCGTCCGTGAGGGTGACCGTGCCGACGGGCCGCCCGTCGATCTCCGCGATCCAGGGCGAGCCCTTCGTCACGTACTTCTCGACCATCTCGACGGTCCTCGGCCGCGTCGACCACGGCTCGGTGCCCCACTGCCCGGTGCGGCCCTGCGCGACCAGCCACTCCATGGCACGGTCGAAGAGGCCGAGGATGGCGGGGACGTCCTCGGCGCCGCCCGCCCTGATCTTTATCTCGTCGATCTTCATCTCGTCCATGGCGGCAGCGTAGTCGGCAGACTACGGGCATGAGACTCTTCGCGGCCGTCCTGCCCCCGGCCCCCGCGGCCGCCGAACTCGCCTCGTACGCGGACCGGTTGAGGGAACTCCCGGGCGCGGACGAGCTGCGCTGGACGGCGCGCGAGGGCTGGCACTTCACGCTCGCGTTCCTGGCGGAGGTGGCGGAGGAGACGCTGCCCGAGGTGTCGCAGCGGATGGAGCGGGCGGCCCGCCGCACCCCCGCCTTCCCGCTCTCCCTGCACGGCGGCGGGCGCTTCGGGGAGCGTGCCCTGTGGGCCGGGGCGGCGGGGGACGTGGCCGCCCTGCGGCTGCTCGCCGCCCGCGCGGACGCGGCGGCGCGCAAGGCGGGGGTGCCGATGGAGGAGCACCGCGCCTACCGCCCCCACCTCACGCTCGCCCGCGCCCGTGGCGGCGATGTCGACCTGCGCCCGTACGTCGCCGCGCTCGGCTCTTTCGCGGGCACGCCCTGGACGGTGGCGGACCTGGCCCTCGTCCGCAGCAACCTGCCGCACAGCGGGGTGGCGGGGGAGCGGCCCCGTTACGAGGTGGTCGGCCGCTGGGGGCTGGGCGCCCCGCGTGCTGCATTTCCCGGGGGATGACCCCCGGACCCCCAGCCGGACAAGCAGCGGGGTCTGGGTAACCTCGCATGTGTGGACCCGAAGACCAGGAACCGGATCATGGCCGGTGTGCTCGTGTTGATGTTCGCCGTGGTGGCGGTGGCGGCCGCGGTCGGCAAGTAGCCGCGGGGCGGCCGCCACCCGCCGGAGCGGCCACCGGAGCGGCAACCACCCGTCACACCCGCCCCGCCCGTCACATCTGCCCGGCCCGCCTCACCAGGCGAACGCCTCCGGTGACGGCCCCGTCCCCGGGAAGATCTCCTCCAGCGACGCCAGCAGCTCCTCCGACAGCTCCAGGTCGACGGCGCGGACCGCCGAGGCCAGCTGGTCGGCGGTGCGGGGCCCGACGATGGGACCGGTGACGCCGGGCCGGGTGAGCAGCCAGGCGAGCGCGACCTCGCCGGGCTCCGCGTGCCCGTGCTTGTCGAGCAGGTCCTCGTACGCCTGGATCTGCGCGCGGACCTCGGGCTTCTCCAGGGCGCTCGCGGCTCGCCCGGCACCCGCCCTGCGCCCCTCCGTCGCCTGCTTCTTCAGCACGCCGCCGAGCAGCCCGCCGTGCAGCGGTGACCAGGGGATGACGCCGAGCCCGTACTCCTGCGCGGCCGGGATGACCTCCATCTCGGCGCGGCGCTCGCTGAGGTTGTAGAGGCACTGCTCGCTGACGAGACCCACGCGGCCGTGGGCGCGGGCGGTCTCGTTGGCCTGCGCGATCTTGTACCCGGGGAAGTTCGAGGACCCCGCGTAGAGGATCTTCCCCTGCTGGACCAGGGCGTCGACGGCCTGCCAGATCTCCTCGAACGGGGTGTTCCGGTCGATGTGGTGGAACTGGTACAGGTCGATGTGATCGGTCCGCAGCCGCTTGAGGCTGGCGTCGACGGCGCGGCGGATGTTCAGGGCGGAGAGCCGGTCGTAGTTGGGCCAGGGCTGTTCGCCGTCGGGCGTCATGTTCCCGTAGACCTTGGTGGCGAGGACGACCTTGTCGCGGCGCCCGTCGCCCTTGGCGAACCAGTTGCCGATGATCTCCTCGGTGCGGCCCTTGCCCGCGCTCTGCCCGTAGACGTTGGCGGTGTCGAAGAAGTTGATCCCCGCGCCGAGCGCGGCGTCCATGATCGTGTGACTGGCGGCCTCGTCCGTGTGCGGCCCGAAGTTCATGGTGCCGAGGGTGAGGCGGCTGACGTTGAGTCCGGTGCGGCCTAGCTGTGTGTACCTCATGGGGGCTCAGCCAAGGGCGTGGAGTGCTCTCTGGGCAAGGGGGTCGGGGGTGGCTTGGGTCTATCGAGGGGGAGGCGAGCGCTGGGCGGAGGTCACGCCCCGCCCAGCCAGCCCGCCGCGTCCAGGCGGAACGCCTCCGGGGGGACGACGGTGCGCAGGCCGTCCTCCAGTTCCCGCAGCCGGCCCGCGCCGAGCGCCCCCGCCCACTCCGCCCGCAGTTCGTCGAAGACCGCTGCCGAGCGCGCCAGCGCGTCGAGGCCGTGCGGGGTGAGCCGGACCAGCTTGCGGCGGGCGTCGGTCGAGTCGGCCGACCGCTCCGCGTAGCCGAGGGTGATGAGGCGGTCGACGGTCTTGCCCGCCGCCTGCTTGGTCACGCCGAGGCGGCGGCCGATCTCGCTCGCCGTCGCCCCTTCGAGCCCGATGGCCTGCATGGCGAAGCCGTGCGCGGGGCGGACGTCGGGGTGGCCCTGGCGGGCGAGCTCGGCGTGCAGGCGGTCGATGAGGGTGCGGAAGCCCCCGAAGAGGAGGAGGGGGAGCTCGTACCCCTTGCCGGTTTCGACAACCTGGTTTACCTTCTTCTTCGGCGATGAATCGTCAACCATGTTGTCCATCGTAGGGGTGGGGTACGGAATGGCAGACACGGCACTCAGTCAGCAGGTCATCGAGAACGCGAAGGACAAGCTCGGCGTCTCGCCCGAACTGCTCGACGCCTTCCTGGAGTTGAGCGCCCGGTTCGAGAAGACCACGCTGGAGCCGGTGGCCCGCGAGGTCGTCATCATGACCGTCGCCGCGCGCAACGAGTGCCGGCTGTGCGTGGCGATGCACACGGGGAAGCTGCGGGCGCTGGGGGCGGGCACGGAGCTCATCGCGGCCCTGCGGGAGCAGCGGGCCCTGGACGATGAACGGCTCGAAGCCGTACGGAAGTTCACGCTGGACGTGCTCGCGACCGCAGGTGGCGTCGGGGACGCCGAGCTGGCCGCCTTCCGCGCGCACGGGTTCACCGACCGCAACGCCCTGGAGGTCGTCATGGGGATCGGGACCTACACCATGTCCACGTTCGCTAACCGGCTGGTGCGGGTGTAGTGCCTGGTGCGCCACTGTGCGACGGCTGGGCCCGGTACCGGCCCGGTGTCGTGCCGAACTCCCTGTTGAAGGCGTGCGAGAGGGCGAAGGGGGTGCTGTAGCCGACCCGGCGGGCGATCGTGTCGAGGGGGTCGGCGGAGTCGCGCAGGAGGGCGGCCGCGCGGGTCATGCGCCACCAGGTCAGATACGTCATCGGGGCCCGGCCCACGCGGGCCGTGAAGCGCCGGGTGAGGGTCGGCCGGGACACCCCGGCCTCGGCCGCGAGGCGGTCGTTGGTCCACGGGGCGGCGGGGTCGGTGTGCAGGGCGCGCAGGGCGGTGGAGACGACGGGGTCGCCGAGGGCGGCGGGCCAGCGCAGGCCGGAGCCGTCGGCGGGGCTCTCGGCGGTGTGCTCCGTGATCCACGTGCGGATCATGTAGACGAGGAGCAGGTCCAGGAGTCCGGGCACCGCCAGGCAGGCGCCGGGGCGGGCCGCCGCACCGTCCAGCTCGATCCCCAACAGGTCGACCGCGCCCCGGAGTTCGGGGTTGCGGCCGAGGCGGTGGGGGAGGTGGATGACGTCCGGGAGCTCGGCCATGAGGGGGTGGGCGCGGCTGCGGTTGAGGCGGTATTTGCCGCAGAGGAGTTCGGTGGGAGTGGTGGGGGAGGCGGGGGAGGCGGGGGAGGCGGGGGATCCGTTTCCCTCGTGGTGCAGGTCCCCGGTCATCCAGTCCTCGAAGGGGATCGCGCGCTCCACGGTCGTGGCCCGGTCCGCCGGGTTCGCGGGGGGTGCGTCGGCCATGACGTGCCCGGTGCCGTGCGGCAGCAGGACGGCGTCGCCGGGGCCGAGCGTGATCGGCTCTCCGCCCCCGTCCGGCAGCAGCCAGCAGCCGCCCGCGAGGACGACGTGGAACCCCGCCCCCTCGTACGGCGCGAACCGCGCGCTCCAACTGCCTGTCACCCGGGCCCGGTTGGAGAAGGGCTCGCCGACCCGGACGGTCGATATCGCGTCGCTCACCACGTCCATGCGGGCAGGGTATACCCATGGCGATGGCCAGTGAGCTGAACGCGTATGTGAGCGAGCCGATGAGGCATTGAGAGGCTCGCTGGCTGCTTCTAAGTTCGTTCGCATGACGACGAACGAGAGCAACGAGACCATCGTCCTGGGCGACGTGGAGATCACCAAAGTCGTGGAGCTGGCCGGGGCGTTCATGCCCGGCACCGACCTCGTCCCGGACGCGGGTGCCGAGATCTGGAAGCGCGACGCGGACTGGCTGGCGCCGGACTTCATGGACGCCGGGAGCGGCTGGGCGGTCGCGGCGGTGCAGACGTGGGTGGTGCGGACCGGGGGCCGGACCATCCTCGTCGACACGGGCGTGGGCAACGGCCGGGAGCGCCCCTCCCGCCCCGAGTTCCAGCACCTGGAGACGGACTTCCTGGACCGGCTGAAGGCGGCCGGGGTGCGCCCCGAGGACGTGGACGTCGTGGTCAACACGCATCTGCACGGGGATCACGTGGGCTGGAACACGTATGACGCGGGCGGGAGTTGGGAGCCGACGTTCCCCAACGCCAGCTACCTCGTCCCCGCCGCCGACGACTTCCACTTCGGCCCTGCGGGCGGCTACGCGGGCGGGGAGCGCCCCGACGACCGGCTGCTCTACGAGGACAGTGTGGCGCCGCTGCACCGGGCCGGGCTGGTGCGGCTGTGGGAGGGGAGCCATCGCATCGGCGATGGGCTGACCTTGGAGGCGGCGCCGGGCCACACCCCCGGCTCGTCGGTGCTGCGGGTCGCCTCCGGCGGGGAGCGGGCGGTGTTCGTGGGCGACATGCTGCACTCGCCGGTGCAGATCGAGATGCCGAGGTGCAGCTCCTGCCTCTGCGCGGACCCGGTGGGGGCGGCGGAGACCCGGGTGCGGGTGTTCGGGCGGGCCGCCGAGGAGCGGGAGTTGGTGATCCCGGCGCACTTCGGTGGGGCGGGGGCCTTTGAGGTGCGGCGGGAGGGGGAGGGGTTCGCGGTGGTGCGGTGGGGGGTGGGCTAGAGGGCTGGGGCTCGGCGGCGTGCTGCGTCTCCGGGTCCCTGTCGTAGGGTGTGGCGACCGACGAACCACCACATCACCGTACGAATCCGGAGCAGCAAGCGTGTCCCCGTCCGTGCCTCCCCCGACCCTCTCGGCCTCCTCGCCCTCCTCCTTCCAGCCCGTACTGGAACGCATCGCCGCCGAGATCGAGGCCACGCCGGGCCGGGGCCGTCCGGCCGACTACATCCCCGCGCTGGCCTCGGTCGATCCGCGGCGCTTCGGGATGGCGGTCGCGGAGCTCGACGGGACGGTGTACGGGGTCGGGGACTGGCAGCGGCCCTTCTCCACGCAGTCCATCACCAAGGTGTTCACGCTCGCCCTGGGCCTGGCGCTGGAGGGCGACGAGCTGTGGGAGCACGTGGGCCGGGAGCCGTCCGGCAACCCCTTCAACTCCCTTGTGCAGCTGGAGTACGAGCACGGGATCCCGCGTAATCCGTTCATCAACGCGGGCGCGCTGGTGGTCACGGACCGCCTCCAGACGCTGACGGGCGACGCGGCCGGGGCCCTGCGCGACTTCCTGCGCGCGGAGTCCGGCAACCCGGAGCTCACCTTCGACGACGAGGTGGCCGCCTCGGAGGCCGAGCACGGCGACCGCAACGCCGCCCTCGCGCACTTCATGGCGTCGTACGGCAACATCTCCAACCCGGTGCCGGAGCTCCTGGACCAGTACGTCCGCCAGTGCTCCGTCGAGGCGTCCTGCGCGGACCTCGCGCGGGCGGCCGGGTTCCTGGCCCGGCACGGCATAAGGGCCGACGGGTCGACCTTGCTCACGCGCAGCCAGGCCAAGCAGGTCAACGCCGTGATGCTGACCTGTGGCACGTACGACGCGGCGGGGAACTTCGCGTACCGGGTGGGACTGCCCGGGAAGAGTGGTGTCGGGGGCGGCATCGTCGTGGTCGTCCCGGGGCGGTGCACGTTGTGTGTGTGGAGTCCGGGGCTCGACGAGCGGGGGAACTCGGTGGCGGGGGTTGCGGCGCTGGACCGGTTTACGACGTTGACGGGGCTTTCGGTGTTCTGAGGGCCCTCACCTACGTGAGTGACGTGAGGAAGGTGGTCCAGGTGGTGGGGGTTACCTGGAGGGTGGGGGCGGTTTCGGGGGCCTGCTTGGAGTCGCGGATGTGGATGGTGGCGGGGGTGGACCTGGTCCAGGCGAGGGCTACTTCCAGGCATTCGCCTTGGGTGCCGCTGTAGTGGGACTTGGTCCAGTCGAGGGCGACCTCGATGCACTCGCCCTCCCCGACGCTGTAGCTGCTCTTGAACCAAGTCATTCCGTTGTTCATAGTTCGCATGCCACCTTCTCGATGAGTTGCGCGGAATCCTCAGGGTTGAGCGCTTGGGTGCGGAGAATCCCGTACTTGCCTTGCAGGTTGCCCAAGTCAGGCTGTTCGGTGACGAAGTAGCCACCTTTGTGCCCTTCGATGTAGGCCATCTGTCGCCGCTTGGCTGTCTCAAGCAGGATCATGGGTCCCATGAGGCTGGCGTGGGTCTGCCGGTCGTGTGCCATGACTTGGATCGTGACGTTCCGAAGCTTCCCGAACTCGATCATGTTGCGCAATTGCCCCTTGAGTACCGGATTCCCGCCCAGCGGGCGGGTCAGGGCGCTCTGCTCCACGATGAAGTTGAGAACAGCGATGGGCTTGCGGGCAAAGAGCTGCTGCCGTGCCAGCCGATCCACTACCCGCTTGTCGATCTCGTCGTCGTCCAACGGCGGGTAGACGGCGTTGAACACGGCTCGTGCGTAATCCTTGGTCTGTAGCAGCCCCGGCATTACGTGATCCTGGTAGGAGTGAATGGACAGCGCCATCTTCTCGTGCTCCAGATAGTCCTCTGTCCACAGTTGGAGCCCGCCCTTCTCGAACTCCTTCTCTGCAAGCAGCAGTAGTGCACCTTGTGCACCAAGAACTTGGTCAGCGATCTCGACCAATTTCCCCTTGGGGGCACGTTCCCCCCGCTCCACCATCGCCACCTGCGACTTGGAGTAACCGACGTGCGCGCCCAGCGCCTCCTGTGTCATCCCGGCCCGCTCGCGGTAGAACCGCAACAGCGCTCCGAACGACTCCGACCCTCGTTCACCGGAGTGCACAACTGCCTCCCCAAGTGCACAGCCCTGCACGGCTCTTGCGTGGCCCTGGTCACAGTATGTGAGCGCCCGAAACCATTTGCTTCATGAACCGGAAAACTCCACCCGCCCCCGTCCATCCCTGGATCCCGGCCACTGGCCACACGCTCCGCCACGTCGGCGTGTACTTCGACGTGGTCCGCATCGGCGGCGTACTCGGCGAGCAAGTCGCCTACGAACTGATGGAGTTCACGGACTTCCAGGCAGGCCCGATCATTCGTGAGGGGACGGGCGGCCGGAACATGTACTTCGTCCTGGCGGTGGGGGAGGCCGGCCATCACGTATGGCGGGGCGGGGCCCGACCGCTGGGCCGGGACGCGTGCGGGGTCGCCTTCGTCGGCGTACCCGCCCTGGAGGGCAATACGTGGCCGCTCGACTGGCGATCGCTGCCGAGCGCTGAAGTCCCTTACGTGGAAGGGGATTTGCTGCATCAAATGGTGGAGAGGGTGTTGACTACGGTACGGTGACCGCGCAATCACGCTCCGTGTTCCGGTTGTGAGTTCCGGTTCCGGCGGGGCGCGGTCCTCGGAGGTGCTGACAACACCGCCCGAGGACCTTCACCACCGAGTGGATCTGGAGTCCATCGGGATGCTTCGGCATGCTATCGCGCCCACGCGGCGCTTCACGAAGGCTTCGCACGACGTCGTACGGCATCAGCGCCTGAACAGCGACGCGAAGGTCCTCCTCCTGTACGTGCAGGGGCTCCCGGGCGCGGACGCGTCGGCCAGGTCGTTGAGCGAGCACGCACTGCGGCTCGGGCTCAAGGGGCGTGCCTACCAGCGGGCCAAGCAACTCCTCGCCGAGAACGGCTACTTGTGGGAGTGGCGGTCGCAGGGGGAGCGGGGGCGCTGGGTCACGGAGCAGTTGCTCGCGAACGTCACCCTGACGGGGGAGGAGGCGGGGCGGGCCCGAGGTGGCCGGGACGAGGCGGCGCCTCCGGGTGAGCGGCTTCCGAGTGAGCGGCCTCCGGCGGTCGGTGGGCCGAGTGGGCGGCACGCCGGTGGCTCTTACCCAGAAGAAGAACAGGAGAAGAACCTTCCCCACCCCCCACCCGAAGAGGCCGGCGAACCTGCGGAGTCCGACGAGTCCGACGAGCCCGACGAGCCTGCCGACGTCGAAGTCGCCGAAGCTGAACGGGTGTTGCTGTCGCTGCGGCAGGAGAGCCGGGACTTGCTGCTCGGCGTACGAGAGGTGCGGGCCCTCGCCGACGTCGCGGCGGAGTGGCTGCGGCGCGGGGTGTCGGCGGGGGAGCTGCGGCGGGCGCTCACGGTTGGGCTGCCGGTGGGCGGCGTGCGGTCGGCGGTGGGGTTCGTGCGGCATCGGCTGGTGCAGAAGTTGCCGGGGGAGGGGCCAGCTGCTGTTCCGGGATTGGCAGTTGGGGCACTGGTGACGTGTGAGGGGCCCGGGGAGGAGCACGTGTTCCGACGGGTGGGGGAGGAGCGGGTGTGTGGGCGGTGCCGGGTGGGGAGGGCGGCTGAGGCGTCCGCATCTGCCGCTGCGGGGAGAGGGATTTCGTGGCGGGAACGGGTTGCGGGGGTGGCTGTGGGGTGAGAAGCCGGGGTGGGTCAGCTCCGGTGGGTCTCGCTCAACCAGAAGTCCGTACCGGGATGTGAGGAGCGGACCCCTTCGGTGAAGGTGGACGGGGTCACCGTCCACGGTCCGCCCCCCCGAGCCCCTGGCTCAGACCCGCTTCGCGCAGGTCAGCGGGACCTGGCCACCCCGCACGATGAACCAGTCGTGACCGGTCCTGCCGCACTTGTTGTACGACTGGGAGTAGCCGTTGGCGATGAGGCAGGACCTGAGCTTGTCGCCCTTGCGGACGTAGCGGGTGACCGGGTCGTCGGAGTCGGCCACGGTGTCGCCGTTGTCCGGCATGCGCACGGCGACCTTCTTGCCCGTGATCTTGATGGTCGTACAGGCGGCGGCCTTCTTCGGCGCGACCGCCTGCGCGGAGCCCGCCGTGGCGAGCCCGGTGCCGAGGACGGCGAGGCCGAACAGACCGGCCGTGGCGCACCGGAGAGTACGAGAACGCTTCACGTGTAGCCCTTTAGCCCTTCGTGGGGGAGGCGCCCGCCGGGTGGCGGACGGACGTGATCACGGTAGCCTCACGGGATTTCCGTCCAGGGGGAGGGGCGCCTGGTCGGCAGAGGGCTTCCGCTCCGTCGGATCACTCAACCAGCCCGACAGGAAAGAGAATTGAGAGCCGATCCCTGTCAACGGTCCGTGGCACGCGGGTGCGCCGTCCCAGTGGCCCTCGGGCGCGGGCGGTGCGGCTCGGTCGCCGCGGCCCGGCGTCACCCGGCGTTCCGCGGATCCGGTGCCGGACCGTAGTCCGCGTCGTGGTCCCGCGTTAGCGCCGCCAGCAGGTCCGGGTCGGAGTGGACCTCCGCCGTGTGCTGCCAGGCGATGAGGAGTTGGGCCACCGACGCACTGTTGGCGACGGAGTCCGCTGCGCGCATCGTGTCGACCAGTTCGACGGCGAAGGCGTGGACGTCTGCCTCCGGCAGGAAGCGGACCCAAGGGAACGCCTCCGGGAGGATGTCCAGGAGGAGCTCCATGCTGCCCGGCTCCCGGCGCGCCATCGCCACCAGCATGCGCGTCGCCGCCGACACCACCGTCTGGTCCTGTTCGGCCCGGGCCGCTGTGGTGAGGACCAGGTCCTCGCCGTCTCTGCGGTGCAGCACCAGGCGTGGGGAGTCCTTCAGCCTGGCGAGGGTCTGCTTGTTCTTGTTCACCAGCTCGGAGAAGTTCACGGCGGCCGCGTTGGCTGCGGCGTTCGCGTCCATGGCCGTCGCCGCGTTCTCAGCACTCATGACTTTGAAAGTACTTCGAAGGTCGAGTCACTGCCATCCCCCGTAAGGGGGGACGAGCAGAAAGGGTGGGCTACGCGCCGTACAGGCCGCCCAGCGCCCACGCCTCCCACATCGCCCCCGCGAACGCCCCGGCCAGCTTGCGTTCGCCGCTCTCGTTCGGGTGCGTGCCGTCGTAGGTGTCCGCGTGGATGTCGTACGACGGTGGCGGCGAGGCGAGCAGCAGGGGGGAGCGGCCCGCGTCCAGGTCCGCGACCGCCTTCGCCAGGAGCACGTTGAAGTGGGTCACCTCCGCCGCGAAGGGGGAGTCCGACTCCGCGCGGATGTTGGGGATGACCGGGAGGATCACCATCCGCACCTGTGGGTTCGCCGCCCGGGCCGACTCCACGAAGGCGCGGACGTTCGCCGCCGTCTGCTCCGCGTTCGTGTAGAAGCCGAGGTCGATCAGGCCCAGGGAGATCAGGAGGACGTCCGCGCGGGTGTCGCGCACCACGTTTCCGACGGCCGGGGCCATGTGCAGCCAGCCCTCTCCCCAGCCCGCCAAGTGGTGGCGGGGAAAGTCGGGTTGAGGGTCCGCGTAGTCGTGTGAGGTCGCCGTGCCCGCGCCCTTGTCGTACAGGGTCTTCCGTGGGCCCACGATCTCGAAGGGGGCGTCGAGTGTCGCGTGCAGGTGGTGCCACATCCAGTAGCGCCAGGTGTGTTCCCCGGCGCTTCCGATCGTCATCGAGTCGCCGACGAACATGAACCTGAGCATCCGCTTATCTTGGCGGATCATGCCGTCCGGTGGGGTGTGAGGCTGCGCACGCCCGGCGGATGGCAACCTTGGGCTCATGCGTTCGCCTCTGCCCCTGTTTGCCGGTGTCGGCGTCAGTGCCGCCCTGGTCGTCGCTCTGACCGCTCCCGTCGCCGCCGCCGATGACGGGGACGGTCATGACGGGTTCACCATCAAGGACCCCCGGATCGTGGAGTCCAGTGGGCTCGCCGCCTCCCGCGCGCACCCCGGCGTCTACTGGACCCACAACGACCAGGACAAGTGCGCCTGCCTGTACGCCGTCGACTCGAAGAGCGGTGAGACCGTCGCCACCGTCACCATGACGGGGGTCGGCAAGCCGCGGGATGTCGAGGCCATCTCCATCGGGCCGGACGGGAACCTGTACGTGGGGGACATCGGGGACAACCTCGGCGGCAAGTGGTCGTACGTCTGGGTCTACAAGCTGCCCGAGCCCAAGCAGCTCAAGGACCAGAGCGTCCGTGCCCAGCAGTACGTGGTGAAGTACGCGGACGGGGCCCGGGATGCCGAGGCGTTGATGGTTCATCCCAAGACCGGGCGTATTTACATTGCCGACAAGAAGGAGGACGAGGTCGGGGGGCTCTATGAAGGGCCCGAGCCCCAGCAGATGTCCACGAAGCACACGAATGTCTTCAAGCGCGTCGCCGACATCGACCAGTGGGTCACCGACGGGGCCTTCTCGCCCGACGGCAAGCACCTCGCCCTGCGCGGGTACTTCGGGGGCGAGCTGTTCTCCTGGAAGGACAGCGGAGGGAAGGTGTCCGTCAAGGAGCAGCAGCGGCTCAGCGTGCCCCTGCAGCGGCAGGGGGAGTCGATGACCTACACCCCGGACGGGACCACCCTCATGTACGGGTCCGAGGGGGCCGGGAGCGAGGTCGAGCCCGTGGAGGCGCCCGGCGGGAGCGGATCCGACTCGCCCTCGGGGAGCGGGGGTTCGGGCTTCGGCAGTGATGGCGGGGGCGGGTTCGGCGGAGACGTGAAGGTGGGGGCCCTTGCCCTGGCCGCCGTGCTCGCCGTCCTCTACGGGCTCCGGCGGTCGCGGCGGCGCAAGAGCAGCTGATGCCGGGCGGGTGGTCCGGTCACTCGTCCCGCAGCCGTACCTCGTAGTGCAGTGTCTTGTCCCGCTTCAGCCTGTGTGCGAGCGGGACCAGCACGCGGTGCGTCACCGGGTACTGGTGGCCGATCACCTCGCGCGCGTGTTTGTCCTCCTCGCTGCCCTGGTCGAGGAGGCGGGCGCGCGCCCTGATCGTCGGGCCGGTGGGGGCGCCGCGCACCGTGGAGGGGGCGAGTTCGACCTCCGGGTTGTTGCGCAGGCGCTTGGCCTTCCAGGCCGTGCCGTAGGTGCGGAAGTACGCGTGGTCGCCCTCGACCGCGACGTTCACGGGGGTGCCGACGCCGGTGCCGTCCTTCTTGTGCGTCGTGAGCAGCGCCGCGTACGGCTTCATGAGAGGGGCGAGCTCAGGGCTCGGGCTCGGGCTCGTCTTCCTGCGTCCAGTCATATGTCCATGGATGCACTCTTCCGCCCGGCTGTCACCTCTTGGCGCGCTGCGCCACCAGCGCGTCCAGGCCGTCCAGGATCCGCTGCAGGCCGAACGCGAAGTGGTCGAAGTCGGGGCTGAACGTGTCCTCGGAGAGGCCGGCGACCGTGGGGTAGTCGCCGCTCTGCATCGCCTTCTCCAGGAACGGCTGCTGGGCCGTCCAGAACGCCTCGTCCGTCAGGCCCGTGGTCCGCTGCGCCTCGATCTCCTGCGCCTGGGAGCGGGCCGCCCCGGTCACGTACGCCTCGACCATCACCATCACGCCGATCAGTTCGGGCCCGTCCAGGCCCATCGGCTCGATGCGGGAGACGACCTTCTCCAGGTTCCCGACCGCGCTCGGCCCGAGCACCGGGCGGGCCTGGTTGACCTGGAGCAGCCAGGGGTGCGCGCGGTACTGGGCGAGGGTCTCGTGGGCGTACGCCTCGACGGCGTCGCGCCAGGTGCCGGTGAAGGGTTCCGGGTCCTCGGTGGGGCGCTGCACACGGTCGAGCATCAGGGCGAGCAGCTCGGCCTTGCCGGGGACGTAGCGGTACAGCGACATCGTGCCGGTGCCGAGCTCCTGGGAGAGGCGGCGCATCGAGACCGCGGCGAGGCCCTCGGCGTCCGCGAGCGCCACGGCCGCCGTGGTGATCCGGTCCAGGGTCAGGGCCGGCTTCGGGCCGCGGGTGGGGCGCTCGCCGCCGCCCCAGAGCAGTTCCATGCTGCGCGTGACGTCGCCGCTGCTGTCGCTCCCGCTGGTCTCCGTGGTGCTCATGGACGCCAGCCTAAGCCCATTGCCAAAAACTGGGTACGGTGTACTCTCAATTGAGTACGACGTACCCAGTTATCGGATCGAGGGGTGACCGAGGCGGATGAACGACGAGCGATACGCCGTGTGGGCCGAGGGGCTGCGCAAGCGGTACGGGGAGAAGGCCGCCCTCGACGGGTTCGACCTGGCCGTCGGGTCCGGCACCGTGCACGGGCTGCTGGGGCCGAACGGCGCGGGCAAGACCACCGCCGTGCGCATCCTCGCCACGCTCGTGCGGCTCGACGGCGGCCGTGCCGTCGTCGCGGGCGCCGACGTGGCCGCCGAGCCGGGCGCGGTGCGCCGCCGCATCGGCCTGACCGGGCAGTACGCGGCCGTCGACGAGGTGCTCACCGGGCGGCAGAACCTGGAGATGTTCGGGCGCCTCTTCCATCTGGGCGGGGCGCGGGCCGCGCGTCGGGCCGGGGAGCTGCTGGAGCAGTTCGGGCTCGTCGACGCCGGTGACCGGGGCGTGAGCACGTACAGCGGGGGCATGCGGCGCAGGCTCGACCTCGCCGCCTCCATGATCCTCGCGCCCGCCGTCCTCTTCCTGGACGAGCCGACCACCGGGCTCGACCCCCGCAGCCGCCTCGAAGTCTGGGACAGCGTGCGGGAGTTGGTGGCGGGCGGCACGACCGTCCTGCTCACCACCCAGTACCTGGAGGAGGCCGACCGGCTCGCCTCCCGGATCACCGTCATCGACCGAGGGCGCGCCATCGCCGACGACACCCCTGACGGGCTCAAGTCCACGGTGGGCAGCAGTCAGTTGGAGGTCGTCGTGGGTGCCCAGGGCGATCTGCCCGCCGCCGTCAAGGCCGTCGCACGCGTCACCGAGGAGGAGCCGCGGACCCTGGACGGGGAGCGCCGCGTGCAGGCCCCGGTGACCGACCCGGTCGGCGCGCTCACGGAGGTCGCCCGCACGCTTCAGGACGAGGGGGTGGCCGTCGAGGACATCGGGCTGCGCAGGCCCAGTCTCGATGACGTGTTCCTGAGCCTCACCGGGCACCGCACGGAGGTTGCCGCATGAGCGCTGTCGGCACAGCGGGTCCCGTGCGCGGGCGGCTCTTCTGGGCCGTCGCCGACGCCCTCAACGTCACCCGGCGCCACCTCACCCACTACCAGCGCCAGCCCGTCGCCATCGCCTGGCAGCTGGGCTTCCCGATCATCAGCGTGCTGCTGTACGGGTTCGTGTTCGGCGAGGCCATGAAGGTGCCGGGTGACGGAGTCGGCGGCGGTGACTACAAGCAGTTCCTGATGCCGGGCATGTTCGTGATGACCATGGCCTTCGGCTTCATGAACACCGCCGTGGCCGTCGCGACCGACGCCCACAAGGGCGTCATCGACCGGTTCCGCTCCATGCCCATGGCGCCCTCCGCCGTCGCGTCCGGGCGCGGGCTCGCCGACCTCGTCGTGGCCTGCGCCGAACTCACCATCCTGGTGGGCACCGCGCTCGCCATCGGCTGGCGCTCCAGCGCGGGCGTCCTCGACACGCTCGCCGCGTTCGGACTGCTGCTGCTCCTGCGGTTCAGCCTGATCTGGGTCGGGGTCTTCCTCGGCCTGCTGGTGCCGAACCCGGAGGCCGCGGGCAGCCTCTACGCGGTCGCCTTCCCGCTCACGATGATCTCCAGCGTCTTCGTGGCGCCGTCCCTGATGCCGGACTGGCTGGCCCCGATCGCCGCCTGGAACCCGGTCTCGTCGACGGGCACGGCCACCCGCGAGCTGTTCGGCAACCCCGGTGCGGGCGGGGCGAGTTGGGTGGAGCAGCATGCCGTGCTCATGGCGGTGGTGTGGCCGGTGGTGGTGACGGCGGTGTTCCTGCCGCTGGCGGTCCGCAGGTTCCAGGGGCTGAGCAGGTAGACCTGGTAGGGCCGTCCGGCCTTGTTGTAGGGCGGACGGGCCGGACCGCTCGGCCCGTTGTGGGGCGATCGGGCCGGGTGCGAGACTCCCGGCTGCCGACCGGAGGGCTCCTCCGGACCGGAGGACTCCTCCTCGGCCTTCCGTGAGAAACCGGAGAAGCTTCATGTCCTTACGACGCAGCTTGTTCGCGCTCTTCACCGCGGTGCCGGCGATGCTGGCCCTCACCGTGACCAGCACACCCGCCCACGCCGCCGGCTTTACCCGTATCAACATCTGGAACTCGACCCACTGCCTCGACAACGCCACCGAGAACTACTCGAAGCTCCAGATGTGGTCGTGCGGCAGCGGTTCCGAGCAGAAGTGGCTCGAAGGGTTCAACACCCAGACCGGCCTGTTCACCTTCACCAACCAGCGCACCGGACGGTGCATCACCGCTCCGGCCTCGGGGACGGGGACCGCCACCGTGCAGTTCTGCAACGCGGCCGACCCCGCCCAGCAGTGGCGCGTCTACTTCGCCGACAACCCCAACGGGCCGCCGTCGGGCTGGTACGACGTCTGGCAGAACGCGTCGAGCGGGTACTGCCTGTCCACGCCCAGCGTGGGCAACGGCACCCTCGTGCGGACCATTTCCTGCGACTCCTCCGTCTTGTACGAGAGGTGGCATACGCAGTAGGGCCGTACGGAGAGACGGAGAGGGGGCGCCCACAAGCCGCTGTGGGCGCCCCCTCTCCGTACGGCTGACTGCTAGAGGTTCTCGATCACGTAGTCGATGCACTTCGTGAGCGCCTCGACGTCCGCCGGGTCGATCGCCGGGAACATCGCCACGCGCAGCTGGTTGCGGCCCAGCTTGCGGTACGGCTCGGTGTCCACGATGCCGTTGGCGCGCAGCGCCTTGGCGACCGCGGCCGCGTCGATGTCGTCGCTGAAGTCGACGGTGCCGATGACCTGCGAGCGCTTGGCCGGGTCGGACACGAACGGCGACGCGTGCTTGGAGTCCTCGGCCCAGGTGTACAGGCGCGTCGAGGAGTCCTTCGTGCGGGACGTCGTGAAGTCGAGGCCGCCCTGGCTGTTCATCCACTCCAGCTGCTCGCCGAGGAGGAAGAGCGTGGCGAGGGCCGGGGTGTTGTACGTCTGGTTCTTGCGGGAGTTGTCGATCGCCGTGGGCAGCGAGAAGAACTCCGGGACGTGGCGGCCGGACGCGTGGATCCGCTCGGCGCGCTCGATCGCGGCCGGAGAGAAGATCCCGATCCACAGGCCGCCGTCGGAGGCGAAGGACTTCTGCGGGGCGAAGTAGTACACGTCCGTTTCGGCGACGTCGACCGGCAGGCCGCCCGCGCCGGACGTGGCGTCCACCAGGACGAGGGACCCGGCGTCCGCGCCCTGGACGCGCTTGATCGGCGCCGCGACGCCCGTCGAGGTCTCGTTGTGCGTGAAGGCGTAGACGTCGACGCCGGCCTCGGCCTGCGGCTCCGGGTGCGTGCCCGGGTCCGAGCTGATGACGGTGGGTTCCGCGAGCCACGGCGCCAGCTTGGCGGCCTTCGCGAACTTGGAGGAGAACTCGCCGAACGTGAGGTGCTGCGACTTGTTCTCGATCAGGCCGTGCGTCGCGATGTCCCAGAACGCGGTCGAGCCGCCGTTGCCGAGGATCACCTCGTAGCCCTCGGGGAGCTGGAACAGGTCGCGTACGCCGTCACGGACCTTGCCCACGAGGTTCTTGACCGGGGCCTGGCGGTGGGACGTGCCCAGGAGGGAGGCGCCGGTGGCGGCCAGGGCGTCCAGCGCCTCGGTCCGCACCTTGGAGGGGCCCGCGCCGAAACGGCCGTCGGCGGGCTTGATGTCAGCGGGAATACGGATCTCAGCCACGGGACGCAGCGTAGCTGCTGCCGGAGCGGTTCTGTGTGGGGGTTCCATTCGGCGAGACGGTCTCACCTGGGCGCCCTTTTACAGACCGCCGCTTCGCGGCGGATTTTTCCCACCCATCCACCCGTTCCCCTGCGACGCACCGAGACCTAAAGCGCATCCTGGACCCATGACTCATGGGCTGGAGCGCGCCCTGCGGGGCGCCGGTATTCGGGGAGACGTTGAGTTCGGCGTGGGAGACCGGGCTCTCTACACCATGGACGCGTCCAACTACCGCAGAGTGCCCCTGGGGATCGTCGCCCCGAAGGACGCCGGGGACGTGGAGGCCGTGCTCGGGGTGTGCCGGGAGCAGGGAGTGCCCGTCGTGGCGCGCGGGGCCGGGACCTCCATCGCGGGGCAGGCCACCGGGACCGGCGTGGTCCTCGACTTCACCCGGTACATGAACCGGATCCTCGGGATCGACCCCGAATCCCGTACCGCCGCCGTCCAGCCCGGCGTCATTCTCGATCAACTGCGGGGCGCCGCCGCGGAGTTCGGGCTCACCTTCGGGCCCGATCCGTCCACGCACAGCCGCTGCACCCTCGGCGGGATGATCGGCAACAACTCCTGCGGCTCGCACTCCGTGGCCTGGGGGACCACCGCCGACAATGTGCGGGAGATCGAGATCCGGACCGCTGCCGGTGAGGCGGTGCGGCTCGGGCAGGGGTGGGACGGGCTGCCGGACGGGCGGTTGCGGGACGGACTGCGCGCCCTCGTGGACGAGCGGCTCGCGCTGCTGCGGACCGGGTTTCCCGAGCTGCCCCGGCGCATCTCCGGGTACGCGCTGGACGCCTTGCTGCCGGAGAACGGTGTTGATCTCGCTCGCGCCTTCTGCGGCTCGGAAGGGACGCTCGGCGTGCTCACCGAAGCCGTTGTCGGGCTCGTCGAGGCGCCCCGCGCGCGGGCCCTCGCCGTCCTCGGGTACGCCGACGAGAGCGCGGCGGCCCAGGCGGCCGCGGGGCTGCTTCCGCACGGGCCGCTCACGGTCGAAGGCATGGCCGCCGATCTCGTGAAGGGCGCGCGGGATCTGCCCGAGGGCGGGGCCTGGCTCTTCGTGGAGGTCGGGGGCGGGGACCCGGGGGAGGCGCGGGCGCGGGCCGAGGCGATCGTGCGGGCCGCCGACGCCGTGGACACCGTCGTCGTCACCGACCCGGCGGGGCAGCGCGCCCTGTGGCGGGTGCGCGAGGACGCGAGCGGGACCGCGACGCGCATGCCCGACGGGAGCGAGGCGTGGCCCGGCTGGGAGGACTGCGCCGTGCCGCCCGCCGAACTCGGCGCGTATCTGCGGGACTTCCGGGTGCTGTTGCGGGAGCACGGGCTGCGCGGCACCCCGTACGGGCACTTCGGGGACGGCTGCATCCATGTGCGGATCGACTTCGACCTGATGAGCCGGGAGGGCGTCGCGCGCTTTCGGCGGTTCTCCGAGGAGCTCGCCGACGTCGTCGTCGCGCACGGCGGCTCCCTCTCCGGTGAGCACGGGGACGGGCAGGCGCGGGCCGAGCTGCTGCCGAAGATGTACGGGGCGGAGATGGTGCGGCTCTTCGAGCAGGTCAAGGGGGTGTGGGACCCGGGTGACCTGCTCAACCCGGGGATGCTGGTGCGGCCCGCGCGCCTCGACGAGAACCTGCGCTTCGCGGTCCTGCCGCGCGAACCCGTTCCCGTCGCCTTCGGCTATCCGCATGACGGCGGGGACTTCGGGGCGGCCGTGCGGCGGTGCGTCGGGGTCGCCAAGTGCCGCAGCGACGCCGTCAGTTCCGGGAGCGGCTCCGTCATGTGTCCGTCCTTCCGGGCCACCGGCGCCGAGGAGCACTCCACGCGCGGGCGGGCCCGGCTGCTGCACGAGATGCTGGCCGGGGACGTGATCACGGACGGCTGGCGGTCGGAGGAGGTCCGGGGCGCCCTCGACCTGTGCCTGTCCTGCAAGGGGTGCAAGTCCGACTGTCCCGTGGGCGTCGACATGGCCACGTACAAGGCGGAGTTCCTGCACCACCACTACGAGGGGCGGCGCAGGCCCGCCGCGCACTACGCGATGGGCTGGCTGCCGCTGTGGCTGCGTCTCGCCTCCCGGACCCGCACCGCCCGGCTCGCCAACTCCCTCGCCCGGGTGGGGGTGTTGGCGCGGCTCGCCAAGCGGGCCGGGGGGATCGCGCGGGAGCGCAACATTCCGTGGATCGCGCCCGAGACCTTCCGGGAGTGGTTCGCGGGGCGGGAGCGGGAGAGGGCGCGCAAGTGGCGGGAACAGGACCAGGGTGCGGCGGTGGGAACCACCGTGGTCGTCTGGCCCGACACCTTCACCGACCACCTCGCGCCCTCCGTCGGGCAGGCCGCCGTGCGGGTCCTGGAGGCGGCGGGGCTGCGGCCCGTCGTGCCGCCGGGGGACGTCTGCTGCGGACTGACGTACGTCTCCACGGGCCAGCTCGACCGGGCCCGCGCCGTCCTGCGCCGCACCCTCGACCGGCTGGCCCCGCTCCTCGACTCGGATGCGCCCCTCGTCGTCCTGGAGCCGAGCTGCGGGGCCGCCCTCAAGTCCGATCTCGTCGAGCTGCTCGGCGCCGACGACCCGCGCGCCCATCAACTCGCGGCCCGGGTAAGGACGTTCGCGCAGACCCTGGAGGAGTACGCCCCCGACTGGCGGCCCCCGGCGGTGGGGCGGCCCGCCGTCGGCCAGACCCACTGCCACCAGCACGCGGTGCTGGGGGACGGGGCCGAGCGGCGGCTGCGTGAACGGGCCGGGATCGACGGGGAGTTGAGCGGCGGGTGCTGCGGGCTCGCGGGCAACTTCGGCTTCGAGGAAGGGCACTACGAGGTCTCGGTGGCCTGTGCGGAGGAGCAGCTGCTGCCCTCGGTGCGGGCGGCCGCCGACGGTGACGCCGTCGTCCTGGCGGACGGGTTCTCGTGCCGGACCCAGCTGGAACAGCTCGGCGGGGTGCGGGGGCGGCACCTCGCGGAGGTTATTGCCGAGCGGCTCGACGGGGGCGAGTCGTAAGCTCCAAAAAGGGTTAACAATCCTGTCGGGGTCCAGTACCTTGGATCGGTAAGTACAGGATCGTAGACCATGACGGCGCGGAAGGCTCAGAAGTGAACGTCTCGGGTATGGAGCAGGCCGGACCGGCCTCGGTCGAGGCCCCTGCCGTCGTGCAGCCCGACGTCGCGGGGCCGGTCGCCGCGGCGGGCGGGGGTCCTGCCCGCCGGGGCTCCCTCGGCCCCGTCGGCCTCGTCCTCGCGGGCTGCGTCTCCGTCCAGTTCGGCGGCGCCCTCGCGGTGAGCCTGATGCCGCGCGCCGGGGCCGTCGGCGTGGTCACGCTGCGGCTGGTGGTCGCGGCGGTCGTGCTGCTCGTGGTCTGCCGGCCGAAGCTGCGCGGGCACTCCCGCGCGGACTGGGGCACCGTCGTCGCCTTCGGCGTCGTCATGGGCGGGATGAACCTGATCTTCTACCAGGCCGCCGCCCGCATCCCGCTCGGCGTCGCCGTCACCCTGGAGGTCCTCGGCCCGCTCGCGCTCTCCGTGATCGCCTCCCGCCGCGCGGTCAACGCGCTGTGGGCCGGGCTCGCGCTCGGCGGAGTCTTCCTGCTCGGCGGGGGTGGCGGGGGCTTCGGCGACCTCGACATGGTGGGGGTCGCGTGCGCGCTCGGAGCGGGTGCGCTGTGGGCCGCGTACATCGTCTTCAGCGCCCGTACGGGACGGCGGTTCCCGCAGGCGGACGGGCTCGCGCTCGCCATGGCCGTGGCCGCCGTCCTCTGTCTGCCGCTCGGTATCGCCGAGGCGGGCGCCAAGCTGGCCGTGCCGTCCACCATCGGGCTCGGTGCGGCGGTCGCGGTGCTCTCCTCCGTCCTCCCGTACACCCTCGAACTCCTCGCGCTGCGACGCCTTCCCGCCTCCACCTTCGCGATCATGATGAGTCTGGAACCGGCCATCGCGGCACTCGCCGGCTTCCTGGTCCTCAGCCAGTCCCTCTCCCTCGTCGAGGCCCTCGCGATCGCGCTGGTCATCGCGGCGAGCATGGGGGCGGTGCGGACGCAGGTGGGGCGCGGGGCGCCCTAGGTCCTGTCCGGCGGATCTGGCCGCGGTCGCGGGCTGTGGCACGCACATCTGCGGCGTTGTCGTCGCTCGCCAACGCTCCGCGTTGACTCCCTTCTCCGCCTTGCAGCTGCACGCACCACAGCCCGCTCACCGGCGACGCAAGGGCCAGCTCGAAATCCTGCGGCCTGATCCGCCGGACAGGACCTAGCCGCTGTCCGAAAAATAATCCAAGCACGCTTGATTGTTTCTGTGAGCGCTGCCATGCTCCCCGGCATACCGCCGTGCCCCGAGGGGAGCGCTCCGTGTCCGACGTCCTGCCCGTCTTCGGTGATCTGTGCGACGAGAGCGAGGAACTCGACCAGCTTGTAGGGGAGTTGGCCGAGGAAGGGTGGGCGCGCGCGACGCCCGCCGAGGGGTGGACGGTCGCCCATCAGATCGCCCACCTCGCGTGGACCGACCGGGCCGCCCGGTACGCCCTCACTGACACCGACGCCTTCAAGGGCGAGGTCGAGAAGGCGCTCGCCCACCCCGATTCCTTCGTCGACGACGGAGCCGACGCGTTCGCGCGACTCGGGCCCGCCGCGCTGCTCGAGCAGTGGCGGACCGGGCGCGAGGAGCTGGGACGGGCGCTGCGCGAGGCACCCGCCGGGACGCGCTTCCCCTGGTTCGGGCCGCCCATGTCCGCCGCGTCCATGGCGACCGGACGGCTCATGGAGACCTGGGCGCACGGCCAGGACGTGGCGGACGCGCTCGGGGTCGAGCGCCGGCCCACCGACCGGCTCCGGCATGTGGCGCGGATCGCCGTACGGGCCCGGAACTTCGCCTTCGAGCTGCGGGGGCTCGAAGCTCCCGACGCCGACTTCCGCATCGAACTCACGGCCCCTTCCGGTGAGTTGTGGACCTTCGGGCCCGGCGACGCGGCCCAGCGGGTGACCGGGCCCGCGCTCGACTTCTGTCTGCTCGCCACTCAGCGGGCGCACCGCGACGACCTGGCGGTACGGGCCGAAGGCCCCGACGCCGACCGGTGGCTGGACATCGCGCAGGCGTTCGCGGGGCCCCCGGGGGCCGGGCGGCCCGCCCGGGGCGAGGGCGCCGCCCGGTGACCGGCTCCCCGACCGGCGCGGTCCTCCGCATCGGCAACGCCTCCGGCTTCTACGGCGACCGCTTCGACGCCATGCGCGAGATGCTGACCGGCGGCCCCCTCGACGTCCTCACCGGCGACTACCTCGCCGAGCTCACCATGCTGATCCTCGGGCGGGACCGGCTGCGCGACCCCTCGCTCGGGTACGCCAAGACCTTTCTGCGGCAGCTGGAGGAGTGCCTCGGGCTCGCCCAGGAACGCGGGGTGCGCATCGTCGCCAACGCGGGCGGCCTCCACCCCGCTGGACTGGCCGACGCCGTAAGGGAGTTGGCGGGGCGGCTCGGCCTCGACGTGCGGGTCGCGCACGTCGAGGGCGGGGACCTCGGCGCCCGCTTCCCCGGCGCGCTCACCGCGCACGCCTACCTCGGGGGCGAGGGCATCGCCGCCTGTCTGCGGGCCGGGGCGGACGTCGTGGTGACCGGGCGCGTCACCGACGCCGCGCTCGTGACCGGGCCCGCGTCCTGGCACTTCGGCTGGGCGCCCGACGACCTCGACCGGCTCGCGGGCGCCGTCGTCGCCGGGCACATCCTGGAGTGCGGCACCCAGGCCACCGGCGGCAACTACGCCCACTTCACCGGCCACGACGTGCGCCGCCCCGGCTTCCCCCTCGCCGAGATCCAGGACGACGGCTCCTGCGTCGTCACCAAGCACGACGGCACCGGCGGCCTCGTCGACATCGGCACCGTCACCGCGCAGCTCCTCTACGAGACGCAGGGGCCCCGCTACGCCGGTCCGGACGTCACCGCCCGCCTCGACACCGTGGTCCTCACCCAGGAGGGCCCCGACCGCGTACGGGTCTCCGGAGTGCGCGGCGAGGCCCCGCCCGCGACCCTCAAGGTCGGCCTCAACCGCATCGGCGGCCACCGCAACGAGGTCGTGTTCGTCCTCACCGGGCTCGACATCGACGCCAAGGCCGCGCTGGTGCGCGAGCAGATCGAGGACGCCCTCGACCGGGCCAAGTCCCGCCCGAGGGAGGTGCGTTGGGAGCTCGCACGCACCGACCGGGCCGACGCCCCCACGGAGGAGACCGCCAGCGCGCTGCTCCGCCTGGTCGTCCGCGACCCCGACCCGGACGCGGTGGGCCGCACCCTCAGCGGCGCCGCCATCGAGCTGGCCCTCGCCTCCTACCCGGGCTTCCACGTGACGGCGCCGCCGGGGAAGGGCGCGCCGTACGGGGTCTTCGAGGCCGCGTATGTGGAGCGGGAGGGCGTGGAGCACGTGGCGGTGCTGCCGGACGGGGAGCGGGTCGTGATCCCGGACGGCACCCCCGTCCTCGTACGGGATGAAGAAGACACCCTCGTACGGGATGAGGCACCCGAACCGGTGGAGCTGCCCCGCGAGTTGGCGCCAGGGCCCACCCGCCGCGCCCCGCTCGGCCGCGTCGCCGGAGCCCGCAGCGGTGACAAGGGCGGGGACGCCAACATCGGCGTGTGGGTCGGCTCCGACGAGGCGTGGCGCTGGCTCGCGCACGCGCTGACCGTCGAGCGGTTCCGTGAACTCCTGCCGGAGACCGCCGACTTGCCCGTCGAGCGGCACGTCCTGCCCAACCTCCGCGCCCTCAACTTCGTCGTGACGGGCCTGCTGGGCGAGGGCGTCGCGGCGCAGGCGCGGTTCGATCCGCAGGCGAAGGGGGTGGGGGAGTGGCTGCGCTCCCGCCACCTGGACATACCGGAGGTACTGCTGTGACCGTGCTCGCGTCCGCCCTCGACCCCGCCGACCCCGACTACACCGCCCACCGCGAGGCCATGCTCGCCAAGCTCGCCGAGCTGGCCGCCGAGCAGGACAAGGCGCTGGCGGGCGGGGGCGAGAAGTACGTCCAACGGCACCGCAAGCGCGGGAAGTTGCTCGCCCGGGAGCGGATCGAGCTGCTGCTCGACCCCGATACGCCGTTCCTGGAGCTGTCGCCGCTGGCCGCCTGGGGCAGCGACTACCCGGTGGGTGCCTCCATGGTCACCGGCATCGGGGTTGTCGAGGGCGTGGAGTGCCTGATCACCGCCAACGACCCGACCGTGCGCGGCGGGGCCAGCAACCCGTGGACGCTGAAGAAGGCGTTCCGCTCGCACGAGATCGGGCACGCCAACCGGCTGCCGTCGATCCACCTCGTGGAGTCCGGGGGCGCCGACCTGCCCTCGCAGAAGGAGATCTTCATCCCGGGCGGGGCGCTCTTCAAGCACCTCACGCAGTCCTCGGCCGCCGGGATCCCGACCGTCGCCGTGGTCTTCGGCAACTCCACCGCAGGCGGCGCGTACGTCCCGGGGATGTGCGACCACGTCATCATGGTCAAGGAGCGCGCCAAGGTCTTCCTCGGCGGTCCGCCGCTGGTGAAGATGGCCACCGGCGAGGAGAGCGACGACGAGTCGCTGGGCGGCGCCGAGATGCACGCCCGCACGTCCGGGCTCGCCGACCATCTGGCGGTTGACGAGCACGATGCGTTGCGGCAGGCCCGCCGCGTCGTCTCCCGCCTCAACTGGCGCAAGGCGTACGCCGATCCGGACCCGGCGGTCGTCGCCCCGCCCAAGTACGACGCCGACGAGCTCCTCGGCATCGTCCCGGGCGACCTGAAGATCCCCTTCGACCCGCGCGAGGTCGTCGCGCGCATCGTCGACGGCTCCGACTTCGACGAGTTCAAGCCGCTGTACGGGAGTTCGCTCGTCACGGGCTGGGCCGAGCTGCACGGCTACCCGATCGGCATCCTCGCCAACGCACAGGGCGTGCTGTTCAGCGAGGAGTCCCAGAAGGCCGCCCAGTTCATCCAGCTCGCCAATCAGCGGGACATTCCGCTGCTCTTCCTGCACAACACCACCGGCTACATGGTCGGCAAGGAGTACGAGCAGGGCGGCATCATCAAGCACGGCGCCATGATGATCAACGCGGTCTCGAACTCGCGGGTGCCGCACCTGTCCGTGCTCATGGGGGCCTCCTACGGGGCCGGGCACTACGGGATGTGCGGGCGGGCGTACGACCCGCGCTTCCTCTTCTCCTGGCCGAGTTCGAAGTCCGCCGTCATGGGGCCGCAGCAGCTCGCGGGCGTCCTGTCGATCGTCGCCCGCGCCTCCGCCGCCGCCAAGGGGCAGCCCTACGACGACGAGGCCGACGCGGGCCTTCGCGCCATGGTGGAGCAGCAGATCGAGGCCGAGTCCCTGCCGACGTTCCTGTCCGGGCGCCTCTACGACGACGGGGTCATCGACCCCCGAGACACCCGCACCGTCCTCGGCCTGTGCCTGTCCGCGATCCACACGGCCCCGTACGAGGGCGCCCGCGGCGGCTTCGGCGTCTTCCGCATGTGAGCCCCGCCCGACCTCCCATGACCACTTCGCTGAGGAACTCCCCATGATTGCTTCACTGTTGGTGGCCAACCGGGGCGAGATCGCCTGCCGCGTCTTCCGCACCTGCCGTGAGCTCGGCATCGCCACCGTCGCCGTGCACTCCGACGCCGACGCGGACGCGCTGCACGTGCGCGAGGCCGACACGGCGGTGCGGCTGCCCGGGGCGGCGCCCGCGGACACGTATCTGCGCGGCGAGCTGATCGTGAAGGCCGCCCAGGCCGCGGGCGCCGACGCGGTCCACCCCGGCTACGGCTTCCTCTCCGAGAACGCCGACTTCGCCCGGTCCGTCATCGACGCGGGCCTGACCTGGGTGGGTCCGCCGCCGGAGGCGATCGAGGCGATGGCGTCCAAGACGCGCGCCAAGGAGCTCATGGGCATCGCGCCCCTGGGGGAGGTGGGCGAGTCCGATCTGCCGGTGCTCGTGAAGGCGGCGGCGGGTGGCGGCGGGCGCGGCATGCGCGTCGTACGGGAACTCAAGCTCCTGGAGGAGGAGTTGGCGGCCGCGCGGGCCGAGGCCGCGAGTGCCTTCGGGGACGGGGAGGTCTTCGTCGAGCCGTACATCGAGGGCGGCCGCCACGTCGAGGTGCAGATCATGGCCGACGCGCACGGGACGGTGTGGGCGCTCGGCACCCGGGACTGCTCGCTGCAGCGCCGCCACCAGAAGGTGATCGAGGAGGCCCCTGCGCCGGGTCTGGCTCCTGAGCTTGCCGCCGAGCTCGACGAGTCGGCCGTACGGGCGGCCCGCGCCACCGGCTACCGGGGTGCGGGCACCGTGGAGTTCCTCGTCGCCGGCGGACGCGCGCACTTCCTGGAGATGAACACCCGGCTCCAGGTCGAACACCCCGTGACGGAGGCCGTGTTCGGGGTCGACCTGGTCGCGCTCCAGCTCCAGGTCGCCGAGGGCGAGCCGCTGCCCGCCGAGCGGCCCGAGCCCCGGGGGCACGCCGTGGAGGCCCGCCTGTACGCGGAGGACCCGGCCGCCGGGTGGGCGCCGCAGACCGGCACGCTGCACCGGCTCGCCGTCCCGGAAGGCGTGCGCCTCGACACCGGCTACGCGTCCGGCGACACCATCGGCGTCCACTACGACGCGATGCTCGCCAAGGTCGTCGCGCACGCCCCGACCCGCGCGGAGGCCGTCCGCAGACTCGCGGGCGCCCTGGAGCGGACCGTGGTGCACGGCCCCGTCACCAACCGCGACCTGCTCGTACGCTCGCTGCGGCACCCCGAGTTCACGGCGGGCGGCACCGACACCGGCTTCTACGACCGCAACCTGCCCGAGCTCACCGCCCGCGAGAGCGACCCCTGCGCGCCGCTGGCCGCCGCCCTCGCCGACGCCCACGGGCGCTCCCGCTTCGGCGGCTTCCGCAACCTGCCCTCGCAGGACCAGGTCAAGCGCTACCGCACCGAGCCCGACGGCACCGAGCACGAGGTCCGCTACCGGCACACCCGCGAGGGCCTGGCGGCCGACGGCGTCCGCGTGGTCAGCGCGACCCGCGAGCTCGTCGTGCTCGAAGTGGCAGGTGTGCAAAGGAAGTTCCCGGTCTCCGCGTACGGCGACGGCGACCGGGTGTACGTCGGGGGCGCGTCCGGGGGCGTGACCCTCACCGCCCTGCCCCGCTTCACCGACCCCAGCGAGCAGACCGCCCCCGGCTCCCTGCTCGCCCCCATGCCCGGCACCGTCGTCCGCGTCGCCGAGGGACTCACCGAAGGCTCCCCGGTCACCGCCGGGCAGCCGCTGCTCTGGCTGGAGGCCATGAAGATGGAGCACCGCGTCACCGCTCCCGCCTCCGGCACGCTCACCGCCCTGCACGCCGCCCCCGGCCGCCAGGTCGAGGTCGGCGCCCTGCTCGCCGTCGTAGATGTCGCGGATGCCGACGTCGCAGACGCTGTCACGGAGGAGAAGCCCGCATGAGCCCCGCCCTGAGCACCGTCCTCGAAACCGAGGAGCACCAGGCGCTGCGCGCCGCCGTCGCCGCCCTCGGCAAGCGCTACGGCCGCGACTACATGACCAGGGTCGTCCAGGCCGGGGCTCACCCCGACGAGCTGTGGGCGGAGGCGGCGAAGCTCGGCTACCTGGGCGTGAACCTGCCGGAGGAGTACGGCGGCGGGGGCGCGGGCATAGCCGAACTCTCCATCGTCCTGGAGGAGTTGGGGGCGGCGGGCAGCCCGCTGCTGATGATGGTCGTGTCGCCCGCGATCTGCGGGACGGTGATCTCCCGCTTCGGCACGGGCGAGCAGAAGCGGGAGTGGCTGCCGGGGCTGGCCGACGGCTCGCGCACGATGGCCTTCGGGATCACCGAGCCGGATGCCGGCTCCAACTCGCACCGCATCACCACCACCGCCCGCCGCGACGGCGCGGACTGGCTGCTGACCGGCCGCAAGGTCTTCGTGTCGGGCGTCGACATCGCGGACGCCACCCTGATCGTGGGCCGCACCGAGGACGCCCGCACCGGCAGCCTCAAGCCCTGCCTCTTCATCGTCCCGCGCGACGCGGAGGGCTTCCAGCGCAACCAGATCCCCATGGAACTCCAGGCCCCGGAGAAGCAGTTCGAGCTGGTGCTCGACGAGGTGCGTCTCCCGGCCTCGGCCCTGGTCGGCGACGAGGACGCGGGCCTGCTCCAGCTCTTCGCGGGCCTGAACCCCGAGCGCATCATGACGGCGGCGTTCTCGGTGGGCATGGGCCGGTACGCGGTGCAGCGCGCCGTCGAGTACGCGAAGGAGCGCACCGTCTGGAAGGCCCCCATCGGCGCCCACCAGGCGATCGCCCACCCCCTCGCCCAGGCCCACATCGACCTGGAGCTGGCCCGCCTGATGATGCACAAGGCGGCGCTCCTGTACGACGCCGGTGACGACATGGGCGCGGGGGAGGCGGCCAACATGGCGAAGCTGGCGGCGGCCGACGCCTGCGTGAAGGCCGTCGACCAGGCGGTGCACACGCTCGGCGGCAACGGCCTGACGAAGGAGTTCGGGCTCGCCTCGCTGATCGTGGCCTCGCGGGTGGCGCGGATCGCGCCGGTGAGCCGCGAGATGATCCTCAACTATGTCTCGCACCAGTCGCTGGGCCTGCCGAAGTCGTACTGAGCGAACGGTCAACGAAGGGGTGTGACATGCCAGTTGAGCTCTCGGGCCCCGACCGGGGCATCGCGACGCTGACGCTGTGCGCGCCGGAGCGCCGCAACGCGCTCTCGGCGGCGCTGGTGCGCAGGCTCGCGGACCTCCTCGGGGAGTGCGAGAAGGACGAGTCGGTGCGTGCGGTGGTGCTCACCCACACGGGCGGCACGTTCTGTGCGGGAGCGGACCTGAGGGAACCCCCGGACCCGGCGGCCTTCGTGGGGCTGCTGCGCGCCATCGTGGCGTCGGCGAAGCCGGTGGTGGCGCGGGTGTCGGGGCACGTCAGGGCGGGCGGCCTGGGCCTGGTCGGGGCGTGCGACATCGCGGTGGCGGGGCCCGGGGCGTCGTTCGCGCTCACGGAGGTGCGGATCGGGATGGCCCCCGCGGTGATCTCCATGCCGCTGCTGCCCCGCGTCGAGCCCCGCGCGCTGGACCGGTACGCCCTCACAGGGGAGCGGTTCGACGCGGTGGAGGCGGCGCGGACCGGCCTGGTCACGGCGGCGTCCGAGGACGTCGACGCGGCCCTTGAACCCGTGCTGGACGGTCTGCGCAGGTCCGCCCCGCGGGCCCTGGCCGAGACGAAGAAGCTGGTCACGGCTAAGGTTCTGGACGCATTCGACCACCATGCGGACGACCTCATCGCCCTCTCCGCCCGGCTCTTCGGCTCGGCGGAGGCCCAGGAGGGCATGACGGCGTTCCTCGAACGACGGGAGCCCCCATGGGTGCTGTGACCGCCGCCGACCGGGGCGCCGACCGGGGCCCGAAGCAGGACCGCAGCCGGGCCACGCGCCAGCGCCTGCTGGAGGCCGCGGTGGCGTGCCTGGCCGAGCACGGCTGGGCGGGGTCGACGGTGACGGTGGTGGCGGAGCGGGCGGGCGTCTCGCGGGGCGCGGCCCAGCACCACTTCCCCACGCGGGAGGACCTGTTCACGGCGGCGGTGGAGTACGTGGCCGAACAGCGGTCGGGCGCGCTGCGGGCGCTCCCGGCCCAGGACCGGGCCGCGGCGGTCGCGGGCCTGGTCGACCTGTTCACGGGCCCCCTGTTCCGGGCGGCCCTCCACCTGTGGGTGGCGGCGTCGAACGAACAGCAGCTCAGCGAGCGCGTACGGGAGTTGGAGACCCGGGTGGGCCGCGAGACGCACCGCATGGCGGTGGAGCTCCTCGGCGCGGACGAGTCGGTCCCCGGGGTCCGGGAGACCATTCAGGGCTTCCTGGACATGGCGCGGGGCCTCGGCCTCGCGAACCTCCTCACCGACGACGGGGCGCGGCGGGAGCGGGTGGTGGCGCAGTGGACGTCGATCCTCGACGGCGTTCTTGGCCGAAACCACCGTAATCCGTAGCGTTTACGGCGAGGGTTTACCCCGGCTCAACTCCTGGGTGGACGAAGTGACTTGTCCCCGCTGGCACTTTCTGAGGGCGCCGCGAAGGGCGGCGGCTTCAGCGGAGAACCGCGAAGATCCAGGGGGAAACACATGGCAGTCACCAAGGGCCGTGTCGCCGTCGCGACGGCAGGCGCGTTGCTGATGCTCGGCGCGGGCGTGGCCTCGGCCCAGGCGGGTCCCGCGGCCCCGGCCGCGTCGACCTTCGCCCGGCAGGCCGAGTCCGCGCACCTGACCAGTGCGCAGACCCGTGCGGTGCAGGCGAAGGTGGACGGCTACCTGAAGAAGACGGGCGGGACCCAGGTCGCGCTCAACAAGATCGACCTCAACGGCAAGGGGGAGATACTCGTCGCCCTGCCCGGGGAGCCCCGCCCGCGCAGCCTCGCGCCTGCGGGCACGAAGGGCGCGGCGGTCGACCACTGCCTCGACGGACCCGTCTACTCCGGCTATTTCTGCGCCTACGAGAAGGACTTCTACCAGGGCGACGAGACGCAGATGTACTACTGCCAGAGCTATCCCATGAACTACCGCAGGGGCGGCTCGTGGATCAACGACCAGACCCCCGGCCGCCGGGCACGGATGTACGGCCGCAACGGCAACCTCCTGTACACGACGCCCCCGCCCTACAGCTATGACAGGCAGGGCGACTGGTACCACGTCTTCACCGTACGGCCCTGCTAGCAAGCTCACGCCCCCGGTCCGCGAGGAGGACCGGGGGCGTCGCGCCGTACCCGCGTGGGTCAGCGGTCCGCGATGTCCGCGAACCCCTCGATGTCCTGCGGGTTCCGGGAGCCGGGGCCCACGTACCGCGCCGAGGGCCGCACCAGCCGCCCCGTGCGCTTCTGCTCAAGGATGTGCGCCGACCAGCCCGCGGTCCGCGCGCACGTGAACATCGACGTGAACATGTGCGCAGGCACCTCCGCGAAGTCGAGGACGATCGCCGCCCAGAACTCCACGTTGGTGGCGAGCACCCGGTCGGGGCGGCGTGCGTGCAGCTCGTCGAGGGCGGCCTTCTCCAGCGCCTCCGCCACCTCGAAGCGCGGCGCGCCCAGCTCCCGCGCCGTCCGCCGCAGCACCCGCGCCCGCGGGTCCTCCGCCCGGTACACCCGGTGCCCGAAGCCCATGAGCCGCTCGCCCTTGTCCAGGGCGCGCTTCACGTACGCCACCGCGTCCCCGGACCGCTCGATCTCCTCGATCATGCCGAGGACCCGGGACGGGGCGCCGCCGTGCAGCGGGCCGGACATCGCGCCCACCGCCCCGCTCAGCGCCGCCGCCACGTCCGCCCCCGTGGAGGCGATGACGCGGGCCGTGAACGTCGAGGCGTTCATGCCGTGTTCGGCGGCCGACGTCCAGTACGCGTCGACGGCCTGGACGTGTTTGGGGTCGGGCTCCCCGCGCCACCGCTTCATGAACCGCTCGACGACGGTCTCGGCCTTGTCGATCTCGCGCTGCGGCACCATCGGCAGGCCCTGGCCGCGCGCCGACTGGGCGACGTAGGACAGGGCCATGACGGCTGCGCGGGCCAGGTCGTCGCGGGCCTGCGCCTCGTCGATGTCCAGGAGCGGGCGCAGGCCCCACACGGGGGCGAGCATGGCCAGGGCCGACTGGACGTCGACGCGGATGTCGCCGGAGTGGACCGGGATCGGGAACGGTTCGGCGGGCGGCAGGCCGGGGTTGAAGGCGCCGTCGACGAGCAGGCCCCAGACGTTCCCGAAGGAGACGTGGCCCACCAGGTCCTCGATGTCGACGCCGCGATATCGGAGCGCACCGCCTTCCTTATCCGGTTCGGCGATCTCCGTCTCGAACGCGATGACTCCCTCAAGTCCGGGTACGAAGTCGGACATCAGGCGGCTCCTCATGATGTGTGCGACGGGGGCGGCTGTGGCAGCTGTGACCCTTGAGCTTTGACCATGTGTCAGCAGGGGGTGCTTCGCGGGCGGTTACGCGGTCTCGTCACTCTCGACTCGGGCGACTCGCGGTCCGTTCGCTCACCCCGGTGATGCCCCGCGCGGCTGGTGGTCACCCAACCGGAACGGAAGCTGGACGATATCTGCTGACGCCCGCGTTGGCGATGGTTCGCGGCACTCAGTGCCACATGTCACCTCTCCGAGGTGTTTCACACCCCGCCGACTGCCCGTGCGCATGCGGCAAGATGACGGCGTGACCGATCGCGCACCCGACTTCACCGTGCCCGCTGCCGACGTCGCCGCCATGCGCGAGCAGTACGCCGCCGAGGGCCTCGCCGAGGAGGATCTCCCCGGCGAGCCGATGACGCAGTTCACGCGCTGGTTCGAGGAGGCCGCGGCCGAGGCGGCGGGCCCGTCCGGGGCGCTGCGCGAGCCCAACGCGATGGTCGTCTCCACCGCCGACGCCGAGGGCCGCCCGAGCTCGCGCACGGTGCTCCTGAAGGGGTACGACCGCGAGGGCGCCGGCGGTTTCGTCTTCTACACCAACTACGAGTCCCGCAAGTCCCGCGAGCTCGCCGAGAATCCGTACGTCGCACTGCTCTTCCCGTGGCACCCGATGCAGCGCCAGGTCATCGTGACGGGCACGGCGGCCCGCATCGGCCGCGACGAGACGGTGCGCTACTTCCGCAGCCGCCCGCACGGCTCCCAGCTGGGTGCCTGGGCCAGCGCCCAGTCGACGGTCATCGCCTCCCGCGCCGAACTCGACGCCTCCTACGCCGAGTTGGCGGCCCGCTACCCCGAGGGCGAACAGGTCCCGGCGCCCCCGCACTGGGGCGGCTTCCGGGTGGTGCCGGAGACGGTGGAGTTCTGGCAGGGCAGGAGCAACCGGCTGCACGACCGCTTGCGGTACGTGCGGGAGGAGGGGGCGGCCGGGGGGACGGGCTGGCGGGTGGAGCGCCTGAGCCCGTGACTCGGGGACGTTCAGCCCGCGCCCGGGGGGATATTCAGCCCGTCCGGCGTTTGAGGACGAGCGCGAAGCGCGACAAGGGGGTCCGGGGGCAGAGCCCCCGGGAGGGCGCCCCACCCACAAGGGTGCGAGAACGGAGAGGGCGCCCCACTACCCCGTCAGGACCCCGTCCAGGAAAGGTTCGATCGCCGCGCGCCAGCCCTCCGGCTGGTCGTAGTGGACGAGGTGGCCGGCGTCCGCCACCTCCGCGTACTCGCCGCGGGGCAGCACCCGCACCATCTCCTGCGCCTCGGCCCGGCCCAGCTCACCGTCCAGGCCGCGGACGACGAGGGCGGGGCAGCGGACCTGGACGAGGTCGTCCCAGTGGGCGTCGTAGACCCAGGTCTCGCGGGACTTGAGCATGTGGTCGGGGTCGAAGACGGGGCGCCAGCCGTCCGCGCCCTCGGCCATGACCTCGGCGTAGAACGCGCCGCGCGAGGGGTTGGGGCGCTCCACCCAGGGGTCGTCCTCGCCGAACCACTTGCGGACGTCCGCGAGCGTCGCGAACGGCACCGGCCAGGCTTTGAACCAGTCCTCCCACTCCCGCTGGGACGCGGCGCCGAGAGCCGACGCGCGCATGTCGCAGATGATCACGCCCTGGACGAGGTCGGGGCGGCGGGCGGCGAGCTGCCAGGCGGTGAGGGCGCCCATGGAGTGGCCGATGAGGACGGCGGGGGCGAGGCCGAGCTGGACGAGGGCGGCCTCCGCGTCGTCCACGTACGCCTCACGGGTGTACGGGCCCTCGGGGGGCTTCTCGCTCTGGCCGTGGCCCCGCTGGTCGAGGGCGACCGCGCGGTGCCGCTCGGAGAGCCAGCGGGCGGTGCCCGCCCAGTGCGAGGCGCGGCCCATCAGGCCGTGCAATAAGAGCACGCCGCCCGGCGGGCCCTCCGCCTCCCGGGTCTTGGGAGGGTCCGCGAACTCCCAGGCAGCCAGGCGTACTCCGCCCGTGCCGGTCACGTCGATGCGCCGCACCATGGGTCCTGGCACCCCCCTTGAATCCGCTCGGGTTGATTCCGCCCCGGCTCCCCGGCCGGACCGGTCACGCACCCCCGCACGCTATCGAACTCTCTTTCGAAACAGCCTTTCCCGGCGCCAACACCCCTCGTTCGTGTGACTCCGCTCAAGGATTGACCGGCGCGGCCGAGGGGAGATCTTCAACGGGAGGCGGGCCGATCGGGGAAAACGGTCCGAGGGGAATGACCCTGAGAGCTCGGGGCTCCGGGTCAGCAAAGGGGAGGACAGGCCCCGGCGCCGCAAGGCGCCGGGGCCCTCTGCTTCTCCGGCACCCGGCACCGGCGTCCCGGCCCCGCGCACGCGCTCCCCGGGCGCATGCGGACGAGCCCCCGCGTATGCCGTGCGCGCCGCGTGTCCCGCACACCTCGCGCACTCCCCAGACGGGCACATCTCCCGCCCCCTCTCCGGCCCTGCGGCCAGACCCGGCGCCGACTCGGTCAAGAGCCCTCAGGTCATATGCCTCTCGCGACAGCCTCGCACGCGAAGCGTCCCGGCGCTGCGATTCCGCACACTGAATCTTGGCCGTTATGAAGCCGCCGGATCCGCGCAACTTCCCCTGCCGTCACGGCAGTTGACCGCGGGCGGGACTCGGTGTGCGCAGCGCGCGCCGGGGCGCCGTCAGCGCTTGGCGACGAAGACGTGCGACGCCACGTCCGACGCGAGCTCGGCGGCCTCGCCGCTGCTGCCCACGAGGACGCCGCCCGGCGACTCCGTCACGCTCACCACGGCCCCGGGCTGCACGCCCGCGCGCCGCAGCGTGTACATCAGCTGCGCGTCCGTCTGGATCGGCTCGCCGATGCGGCGCACCACGGCCGTCTTGCCCTCCGCGCCCGGGTCGAGATCGGCGAGGGACACCATGCCCTCGTCCAGGAACGGGTCCGCGCCGTCCTTCTCGCCCAGCTCCTCCAGGCCCGGGATCGGGTTGCCGTACGGCGACTCGGTGGGGTGGCGGAGCAGGTCGAGGACGCGGCGCTCGACCGCCTCGCTCATCACGTGCTCCCAGCGGCACGCCTCGGCGTGCACCTGCTCCCATTCGAGCCCGATCACATCGACCAGCAGGCACTCGGCGAGGCGGTGCTTGCGCATCACGCGGGTGGCGAGACGGCGGCCCTCCTCGGTGAGCTCCAGGTGACGGTCGCTGGCCACGGCCACCAGACCGTCGCGCTCCATGCGCGCGACCGTCTGGCTCACCGTGGGCCCGCTCTGGTCGAGCCGCTCGGCGATCCGGGCGCGCATGGGGACCACACCTTCCTCCTCGAGCTCGAGGATGGTGCGCAAATACATCTCAGTGGTGTCAATCAGCCCCGACATGGGTGCCCCTCAGAATTCGCTCGTGCGCTGGCCCTGCCCTCAATTCTGACGCATACCGCTGACAACCGGGTCGCGCCAGGGGCAAAAGCCGGTTCCGCCCTGGTGCGGGCGCCTCTGGCCGGGCCGTATTGACAGGGCACTGGTCCAGACCGCAACGTGATCCGCGGCACACACCGCGCCACACGACGTCCGTACCCGGGAAGGTTTCGCCGCCCATGAGCTCGACGAGCGAGAGCAAGCTGGCCGGTCAGTTCCTCGACGCCGCGATCGGTCTCCTCCGGCGGGTCCGGGACGAGGAGTCCGAGAGCGTCGCCGCGGCGGGCGAGCTGCTCGCCGACGCCGTGGAGTCCGGCGGGCGGCTCTTCGCCTTCGGCGCCGGGCACTCCTCGCTCGCCGCGCAGGACGTCGTCTACCGCGCGGGCGGCCTCGCCCTGATGAACCTCCTGGCCGTCCCCGGCGTCGTCGGCATCGACGTGATGCCCGCCACGCTCGGCTCCGCCCTGGAGCGGGTCGACGGGCTCGCGGGCGCCGTCCTGGACTCCAGCCCGGCCCGCCCCGGCGACGCCCTGGTGATCATCTCGCTCTCGGGGCGGAACTCGCTGCCGGTGGAGATGGCGATGAACGCCCGCGCCCTCGGCCTCAAGGTCATCGGCGTGACGTCGGTGGCGTACGCGGCGGAGACGAAGTCGCGGCACGTCTCCGGGACGTTCCTGAGGGACCACTGCGACGTGGTGATCGACTCGAAGATCGCAGTCGGCGACGCCGAGCTCTCCCTGGACACGGTGGACGCGCCCTTCGGCCCCGCGTCGAGCGTCGTCACCAACGCGCTGATGCAGGCCATGATGGCGGCCGCCGTCGAGCGCCTCGCCGCGCACGGCGTCCAGCCCCCGCTGCTGCGCTCCGGGAACGTCGACGGGGGCCACGAGTGGAACGGCCGCGTCTTCCAGGAGTACGCGGACCGGATCTTCTACCGCCACTGACGGGCCCGCCACCGCCCCTGGCGGATCCTCTACCGCCACTGAACCCGCACGGTGAGCCCGCCGCCCTCCCGGTTCGGCTCCGCCGCGACGGTCGCCCCGTGCGCCCGCGCGATCGCCGCCACGATCGACAGGCCGAGTCCGGCGCCCTCCCCGTGCGCGTGCGTGCGCTCGTGGAGACGGCGGAAGGGCTCGAAGAGGTGCGGGACCGTCTCGGCGGGGACGTCGGGGCCCGTGTTGCTCACCTCGACACCGGCCGCCGACGTGTGCACCCGGACCGTGCCGCCCTTCACGTTGTGCCGGACCCCGTTCGCCACCAGGTTGTGCAGGAGCCGGTCGAGCAGCACGCCGTCGCCCGCCACCGTCAGGGGCTCGGCCCGCACGGAGACCGTGACGTCGCGCTCGGCGGCCTCGTCGGCGAGGCCCTCCGCGACGGCGTGCGCCAGCTCGTCCAGGGCGATGGGCTCGCGCCGCTCCACGCCCTGCTCCGAGGTGGCGAGCAGCAGCAGCCCCTCGATGAGCCGCTCGCTCTCGTCGGCGACGGAGATGAGCTTCGTGCGGATGCGGTCGACCCTTCCCCAAGCACTCGAATCCGCTCGTGCAGGGGAGAACCCACTCGCGTCCAGCGCCCCGGCGAGGCCGATCTCCGCCGCCGCCCGCTGCACCGCCAGCGGGGTGCGCAGCTCGTGCGCCGCGTTGGCCGCGAACCGCTGCTGGGCGCCCACGAGTTGCTCTATCCGGTCGAGCATCTCGTCGAAGGTGTCGGCGAGCCGCTTCAGCTCGCCGGGCGGGGCGTCGAGGTCGATCCGCTCGTGCAGGTTCTCGCCGGAGAGGCGGCGCGCGGTGCCGGTGATCACGGCGACGGGGCGGAGCACCCGGCCCGCCATCCACCACGCGAGGGCGATGGACAGCACCGCGTACACGGTGAAGACGATCACGGAGACGGTCAGCAGCCGGCTCAGCGCGGCCTCCCCGGCGAGGTCGCTGACCCTGGCGATGGCGAGGCCCTCCCCGATGTCGTCCGCGCGGTAGGGCCCGGCCGACCCGGACGGGGCGGGCGAGGCGGGCGCGGCCGTCCGGATGGGGAGCATCGGGGTGCCGACCCACGGCGGATCCAGCTTGCGGGCGGGCACGGCCGTCGTCACCGCCGTGCTGATGGAGGAGTAGAGGCCCTGCTTGACCAGCAGGTACACCACGCCCGTCAGCAGCAGCCCGGCGAGCACCAGCAGCCCCCCGTACAGCGTGGTGAGCCGGGCCCGCTCGCTGCTCGCCCGGAAGCCGGCCGGCAGGCCCATCCGCAGCCCCGCCCTCACAGGGACGTCCCGGTGATCCGGTAGCCCGCGCCCGGCACGGTCTCCACCACCGGGGGCTCGCCCAGCTTGGCGCGGAGCTTGGAGAGGGTGACCCGGACCGCGTTGGTGCGGTAGCTGGTGTCCTCCTCCCAGACCTGTTCGATCAGGTCCTCGCCGCTGACCACGGCCCCGTCGGCCCGGAGCAGCGTCTCCAGGACCGCGAACTCCTTGCGGGAGAGCGACAGGTGGCGGCCGTCGCGGCTGGCCTGGCGGCGGGCCGTGTCCAGGGTGAGCCCGGCCCGCTCGATGACCGGGGGCAGCGCGGGCCGGGCGCGGCGGCCGAGGGCGAGGACGCGGGCGAGCAGCTCGTCGTAGGCGAAGGGCTTGGTCAGGTAGTCGTCGGCGCCGAGGCCGAGCCCGGCCACGCGGTCGCGGACCGTGCCGGAGGCCGTCAGCATCAGGACGCGGGTGAGGAGCCGCATGTGGACGATGCGGCGGCACACCTCGTCGCCGTGCACGCCCGGCAGGTCCCGGTCGAGGACCACGACGTCGTAGTCGCCGAGCTGGAGTTTGCGCAGCGCGGTGAGGCCGTCGGCGGCGACGTCGACGGCGAGCGCGTCGCGGCGCAGCCCGTCGGCGATCATCTCGGCCAGGAACTCCTCGTCCTCCACCAGCAGTACGCGCATGCGGCCAGGTGTACCCGAAGGGGACCTTTCGCCGATGTAAGCGCCTCCGTTGAAGGAAACGAAACCCCGCTTCCCGTGAGCCTGAGCGCGGCACAGAGCCCACTCATGCCGACTCACAGCCCACGCACCGCCCACTTCCGAGGGGAAGCACATGAGGACTCGTACGCGTTCGTCGGTCATCGCATCGGGGGTCGCCGCCCTCGCCCTGTTCACCGCGGCCTGCTCGGGCGGCGGATCCGGCTCCGACGACTCGGCGGCGGGCGGCAAGGACGGCGGCAAGGGGAACGCCGCCGACGCCGCCTTCAAGGAGCGCGAGTGCCTGCGCAAGGAGGGCCTCGACGTCAAGGAGCCGAAGCCCGGCGAGTCCATGGCGGGCATCGCCATCGGCGGCAATCTCAGCAAGGAGAAGATGCAGGCCGCGATGAAGAAGTGCACCGGCAAGAGCGGCGGTGCGGCCGGCGGCGAGATCCCGCAGGCCGAGAAGGACAAGATGCTCAAGTACGCGCAGTGCATGCGCAAGAACGGCTACAACATGCCCGACCCGGAGTTCGAGGGCGGCGGCATGAAGGCCATGCCCGTCCCGAAGGGCGCCGAGCAGAAGAAGATGGAGAAGGCCGCCGCCGCGTGCAAGGACATCGTCGCGTGAAGCGCCGTACCGCCATCGGCTCGGCCGTCGTCGCGCTCCTGGCGATCGCCGGGGGCGGCCTCGCGGTCAGCGGATTCGCCGACGCGGGCGGCGGCAAGGGCTCCTCCGACCGCCGTGACGCGGGCCTGCCGCCCGCCACCGCCGACGTCGAGCGCGGCGACCTCAGCAGCGCCTCGCAGGCCGACGGCACCCTCGGCTACAACAAGGAGCGCAAGGTCAACGCGGGCGGCGCGGGCATCCTCACCTGGTCCGCCGGGTCCGGCGACACCATCAGCCGCGACGGGCGCCTCTACGAGGTCAACGGCGTCCCGGTGCGCCTGATGTACGGCACCGAGCCCATGTACCGCAGCCTCAAGCCCGGCGACAAGGGCAAGGACGTGCGGCAGCTGGAGGAGAACCTGAGCGCGCTCGGATACGGGTCCGGGCTCGCCGTCGACGACACGTACACGGACGGGACGGCGGCCGCCGTGAAGCGGTGGCAGAAGGCCCACGACCGCAAGCAGACCGGCCGGGTCGGGCCCGAGCAGATCGCCTTCTCGCCGGGCTCCGTGCGCGTGAAGTCCGCCGACTCGGCGGTCGGCGACCAGGTGGCGCCGGGAAAGCCCGTGCTGTCCACGACGGGCTCCGAGCGCGTCGTGCGGTTCTCGCTGGAGGTCGCGGACGCGAAGCTGGCGAAGGCCGGCACGAAGGTGACGGTGGATCTGCCGGACGGCTCCACCGCCGAGGGCCGCGTCTCCTCCGTGGGGAGGACCGCGAAGCCCGGGGGCGACGACCCGTCCGACAAGACGCCCAAGATCCCGCTGACGGTCACCTTCGACGACCCGGGCAAGGTCGACGGCTTCGACCAGTCCCCGGTCACCGTCAACCTCACCGGCGAGACGAAGGAGAACGTCCTGTCCGTCCCCGTCAACGCGCTCCTCGCGCTGCCCGGCGGCGGCTACGGGGTCCAGGTCGTCGAGCACGGCAAGGCCCGCCAGGTCGAGGTGAGGCTCGGCATGTTCGGGCAGGGGCGCGTCGAGGTGAGCGGGGGCGGCCTGCGCGCGGGCATGAAGGTCGGGGTGCCCAAGGTATGAGCGCCGTACGGGAGTTGATATGAGCGCCGTAGTGGAACTGACCGGCGTCACCAAGGAGTACCCGGGCGGGGTCGCGGCGCTGCGCGGCGTGGACCTCACCGTCGACGAGGGCGAACTCCTCGCCCTCGTCGGCCCGTCCGGCTCCGGCAAGTCGACGCTCCTGCACATCGTGGGCACCCTCGACCGGCCCACGGCGGGACACGTGGCCATCGCGGGCCACGACGTGGCGGCCCTGTCCGACCGCAGCCTGTCCGCGCTGCGCTCGCGCCACATCGGCTTCGTCTTCCAGGCGTTCCACCTGGTGCCTGGCGTCAGCGCGCGGGAGAACGTCGCCGAGGGCCTGCTCTACTCGGGCCTGTCCCGGGCCCGGCGCCGCCAGGCCGCCGCCGAGGCCCTGGACCGCGTCGGCCTCGCCGACCGCATGCACCACCGCCCGCACGAGCTGTCCGGCGGCCAGAAGCAGCGCGTGGCGATCGCCCGCGCCGTCGTCGGCGAACCCGACCTGCTCCTCGCCGACGAGCCCACGGGCGCCCTCGACTCGGCGTCCGGCGACGCGGTCATGCAGCTCCTGCACGACCTCAACGCGGACGGCGCGACCATCGCCGTCATCACCCACGACACGGAGATCGCGGGCCGGCTGCCGCGCCAAGTGCGCATCAGGGACGGCGAGATCGTCACGGACACGCGGACCCCGCCCCCCACCGACCCCCGTACGCCCGAGGAGGTGGCCGCCCGATGAGGCTCCGCCCCCCGCGCCTGACCCCCCGGGACGTCCTCCACGTGGGCTCGTCGGGCCTGCGCACCCGCCCCCTGCGGGTGGCCCTGTCGGCGCTCGGCATCGCCATCGGCATCGCGACGATGATCGCGGTGGTCGGCATCTCGTCCTCGTCCAAGGCTCAACTCCTCGAAGAGCTCGACGAGTTGGGGACGAACATGCTGGTGGCCAAGCCCGGTGAGCCGATGTTCTCGGGCGAGAAGGTGAAGCTGCCCAAGGACGCGACGGGCCGCGCCTCCCGCATCGAGGGCGTGGAGCACGTGGGCAGCACCGGGGACATCGACAAGGCCGTGCGCCGCAGCGAGAAGATCCCCGAGGAGGAGACGGGCGGCCTCGCCGTCAAGGCCGCGACGGAGGGCCTGCTCGCCACCCTGCGCGGCTCGGTGGACCGGGGCACCTGGCTCAACAAGGCCACGGGCCGCTACCCGTCCGTGGTCCTCGGCCATGTCGCGGCCCAGCGACTCGGCATCACCTCGCCCGGACAGCAGGTGTGGATCGGCGACCGCTACTTCACGGTCATCGGCATCCTCGACCCGCTGCCCCTGGCCCCCGAGATCGAACGCTCGGCCCTGGTCGGCTGGGACGCCGCGCGGAGCACCCTGGGCTTCGACGGCCACCCCACGTCCGTGTACGAGCGCTCCACGGACGCGACCGTCTCCGGCGTACGGAAGCTCCTCGCGCCCTCGATCGACCCGGAGAACCCGCGCAACGTCCAGGTCACCGACCCTTCGGCGGCGCTCCAGGCGAAGGCGGCGACGGAGGGCGCGTTCTCCACGCTGCTGCTCGGACTCGGCGGGATCGCGCTGCTCGTGGGCGGCGTCGGCGTGGCCAACACCATGATCATCTCGGTGTTGGAGCGCCGCCACGAGATCGGCCTGCGCCGCTCGCTGGGCGCCACGCGCGGCCAGATCCGCATCCAGTTCGTGACGGAGTCCCTGCTGCTCTCGGGCCTCGGCGGCCTGGCGGGCATCGCGCTCGGCGCGGCGGCGACGGCGGCGTACGCGAGCTCGGGCGGCCTGCCGTGGGTGGTGCCGCTGTGGGCGGTGAGCGGGGGCTTCGGGGCGACGCTGGTGATCGGGACGGTGGCGGGCCTGTACCCGGCGATCCGGGCGGCCCGCCTGTCGCCGACGCTGGCGCTGCAGGCGGCGTGAACGGGCGGGGGTGCGCCGGTCACTCTGTGGGGGGTGTACCGGTCGCCCCCGCCTCTCAACCCCCTTGTTCCTCCTGCCCCTTCAGCAACTCGGCCAGGTCCAGCGCGGCAGCGACCCGCGCGCCCACGCTCTCCGCGTACGCCGCGTCCGCACGGTCGAAGGGCGAGCGGCTGGCCGTGCGCAGGAACGTCACGACACCGATGGTCCGCCCCCGGCTCCGCAGGGCGGAACAGAGCGCGTGCGCCGTGTCGTCCGGCCAGTGCCGGGCGCGGGCCCACTCCCGGGCCCGCTCCGGCGCCGCCGCCCCCGCACCGGCCCGCACCGAACCGGCCCGCTCGGCGGCCTGCGGCGCCGGGTGCCCCTCCAGATAGCGGACCGGTATGCCGGTGCGGCCCACGGAGTGGCAGGGCCCGGACGCACCGCCGGTGGGCGTCTCGGCGGCGCGGGCCAGCCGCAGAGGCCCCGGCCCCCCGGCCGCCCCGCCGACCACCACGTCGAGCAGGGCGTGGTCGGCGAACCCGGCCAGGGCGAAGTCCAGTTGGACGGTCGCCGCCTCCGCCGGGTCCTCGCACTCGGCGGCCGCCCGCGCGGCCCGATGCAACTGCTGGGAGCGGAACCGCAGTTGGGCGGCCTCCTGCTCGGTCTGCTTGGCCTCCGTGATGTCCTGGAAGAGCCAGCCGACGCCCAGCGGCACCGGTTCCTCCGCGAGCGGCGAGGCGAGCCGCACGAAGCCGCTGCGCCAGCACTTGCGCTCGAACTCGGGGGCGCCGCCCTCGGTGTCCCCGGAGGCGCGCACCGACACCCACATCTCCGCGGGCGCGGGCGGCGCACCCTCCGCGAGGACGTGCGCGAGGACGCTCTCCAGCTCCTCCACGCCCTGCCCGAGGAGCTCGCCCAGCGGGCGGCCCAGCAAGGCCGTCCGGCCCATGCCGAGGGCGCGGGCCGCCGACTCGTTGGCCACCGCGGGGCGCAGGTCCGCGTCGACGAGGACCACGCCCCACGACGCCGTCTCGAAGAGGGCCTCGCTCAGCGCGATGGACCGCTCCAGGTCGATCTGGGCGTGCACCTCGCTGAACGCGCAGTACACCCCGGCGGGCTTGTCGTCGTCGCCGCGCACCGCCGCCGACTGGGTGCGCACCAGGACCCGGCCGCCGTCCTTGGTCAGCAGCGCGAACTCGTGGACCTGCCGCCCCGGGGCGTGCATCGCGGACAGGAGCCGCTCCTCGACCTCGGCCGCGTCGGCGCTGCGCACCGCCCACCCGGCGAAGCCCCTGCGCCCGACAGCCTCGGCGGCGGACCAGCCGAGTATCCGCTCCGCCTCGCGGTTCCAGTGGGTCACCACACCGTCGGCGTCGAAGGCGCACAGCGCCGCGTCCATCCCGTCGAGCAGCGCCGCCAGCAGCTTGGCCCCACCCGGTTCCGGCTCTTCAGGCCCCAACTCGTCCGTGGTTCCGCTCTGTCGGGAAGCACTCACCCGGCACCCCCTCGCCTGGACCGCACTCCAGATCATTGAACTCGAACGTGAGCAAGGCCACAGGGTGTTCCCGGAAGTTGGGGCAATTCATTGCCCGGCCGGTCCCGGCCCACCGTGTCCTCAAGGTCTCCAAAAATAGGTTGTGCGTCTCCTGGGGCGGTTCTTAGGGTGCTGCGTACACGAGAAGGGAGGTGGTTCGGCAGATGTATGGAAACCGGACGCGTGAGGTGACTGCGGGCTAGCGGCCCGACGTCGCATCTCGAATTCGGCGCCGGACCAGCACGTGTGTTGTGCGTGCAGCCGGCCCTATTCCCAGCAGTCACCCGACCCGCGAGCCGCCGGTACGTCCGGCCGGCTTCCCGCAGAGTCCTCGCGACTCCGGCGGGAACCACGGCTCGCGGGTCGCCTGCGTTCCCCGACCCTTTACGGGTACGGGCCTCAGCCCTTGCTGACCGCCGCCAGGATCTCCGGCAGCCGCCCCGCCACCCGCGGCGCCGCGAGCCGCAGCCCGCCCGCCGTCACCGCCGCCCCATAGGCCGCGCCCAGCGGCAGCAGCACCCACGTCCACGACTGCGCCCCCGACGCGTGCAGCCAGATCGTGAAGGCGAGGACGGGCGCGCACAGCACGGACGCCGCGACCATGCCGCCGAAGATGGACATCCAGGCGAGCCCTGCCTGCCCCGGCGCCACGTTCTTGTAGCCGTCCTGCGGGATCGAGTACGGGAACCGCGCCGAGGACCAGGCGCCCGTCGCCAGCATCGCGCCGAGCAGCGCGAAGGAGAGCCCGAGGACCTCGGGCAGCGCCGCCCAGTCGCCGAGCAGCGCCGTGGTGAGGACGGTGACCAGAGTCGCGTACGGCAGGGTGATCACCAGCAGCGCGAGGGCGCGGCCGCGCAGTTCGACGTATGCGTCGCGCGTCGACCCGATCGTCATCGCGACCATCCAGAACGCCGAGGTGTCCTGCCCGAACTGGTTGTACATCTGGATGCCGAGCATCCCCGCCGCGAAGCAGGCGAAGTAGATCGAGCCGGTGTCCTGGAGGGCGTTGAAGAGCGGCACGATGAGGCCGATGGCGAGCGAAGTGACCCAGGCGGCCTTGGTCTTGGGGTCCCGCCACACATAGCGCAGGGTGCGCTCCATCACGGTGCCGGTGCGCCCGGAGGGCAGCAGACCGCGGCCGCGCCCGGTGCGCCGCGCCTTCTCCTTGGCGGGTTCGGCGGCGGCGAGCGTGGAGCTGTCGGGGGACGTCATCAGGCGGTCGAGGCTGCGCCGCCAGACCGTGAGCAGGGCGAACAGCGCGGCCACCGCGAGGGCGAGCCGGGCGAGCCCGGCGGCGTACGCGCCCTCGCTCACCGCCCGCACCGCCCCGAGCGCCGACGCGGGCGGGATCCAGCCGAGGACGTCGGCCGCCGGATCGAGCTTGGCCAGGCCGCCGTCGGTCGAACCGAGCTTCTGCGCCCCGAAGTTCACGACCTGCGCGCCGACGGCGATGACGAGGCCGCTGAGCACCGCGAGGTCGCGGCCCTTGCGGCTGGTGAGCAGCCGGATGTTGGCGGTCGCGACGGCGCGGGCGAGCGCCACGCAGATGAGGACGGCCAGCGGCACCGCCACCACGGAGACCACGGCGGCCGCGGACCCGTGCGCCACCGAGATCACCCCGCCGAGCGCCATGCAGAGCGTGAACAGCGGCCCGATCCCGACGAGCGACGCGGCGAGCAGCGCCCGCACCAGGGAGCGGGGGCGCAGCGGGAGCATCACCAGGCGCGTCGGGTCGAGGGTCTCGTCGCCGCCGGGGAAGAACAGCGGCATGACCGCCCAGCCGAGCGCGAGGACCGCGACGAGGAAGACGGCGACGGTGCCCGCGTGCGCGCTGCCGCGCAGCGCGATGAGCCCGAGGAGCTGCGCCGCCGCGAAGAGCAGCACGAGCACGACGGAGGCGATGTAGGCGGCCCGCCGCCCCGACGACTGCCGCAGGCCGTTGCGCAGGAGCGACAGCTTCAGCCGTACGAAGACGCCGGTCACCCCCGGAGCGGCGGAAGGGGAGGGGGCGGAGGCCGCGGGGGTGACGGGTGCGGTGCTCAACGCGGGCCCCCGCCCAGCCAGTCCAGGTCCGAGCCCGCGTCCCGGCCGCCCGCGCCCACGAGTTCGAGGAACGCCTCCTGCAGCGAGGGCGCGTCCCCGCGGACCTCCGCCAGCGTGCCGTGCGCGCGGATGCGGCCCGCCGCCATCACGGCGACCCAGTCGCACAGCGACTCCACGAGCTCCATCACGTGCGAGGAGAAGACGACGGTGGCGCCGGAGCCCGTGAACCGTTCGAGGACGCCGCGGATGGTCTGTGCGGAGACCGGGTCGACGCCCTCGAACGGCTCGTCCAGGAAGAGGACTTCGGGGTTGTGCAGCAGGGCGGCGGCGAGCCCGATCTTCTTGCGCATGCCCGTCGAGTAGTCGACGACGAGCTTGTGCTGCGCGCCCGCGAGGTCAAGGACGTCCAGGAGCTGGGTGGCGCGCTTGTCGACCTCGTCGCCGGGCAGGCCGCGCAGCCTGCCCGTATAGGCGAGGAGTTCACGCCCGGAGAGCCGCTCGAAGAGCCGCAGCCCCTCCGGCAGCACCCCGATGCGCGACTTGACGTCGACGGTCTCCTCGGGGGCCCGCCAGACGTCGCGCCCGACGACCTCGACCGTGCCCTGGTCGGGCCGGAGCAGGCCCGTGACCATGGACAGGGTGGTGGTCTTGCCCGCGCCGTTGGGGCCGACGAGCCCGATGAACTTGCCCGCGGGCAGGGCCAGATCGATCCCGGCGACGGCGATCTGCTGCCCGAACCGCTTCCAGAGTCCCTGCACGCGGACGGCGGGCACGACGGCGCCCTGGTCCGCTGTTGTTGTCTCGCTCACAAGGCGAGGCTAACCGCCGCCCCGCCCCGACCGGCGCTAGCGGCGGCGGCCCTCGCGCCCGCAGGCGTACGACAGCGGCGAGATGATCTCCTCCGCGTCGGGCAGCCAGCGGTTGGCGGCCGTCGGCCGGCAGGCCCACTGGACGGCGCCGGAGGCGCCGAAGCGGGTGGGCGGCGCCGCGACGTACGCGCCCTCGCCGAGAGCGATCAGGTCCAGCGCGGCGGGCGGCCAGCCGAGCTTGCGGACGAGGTCGGGGACCTTCACCGTCGCCCCGGGGAGCACGAAGAACTGCATGCGCCGGTCCGGGGTGCAGGTGACCGGACCGAGCGTCAGCTCCATCCGCTCCATGCGGGCGAGAGCCAGGAATCCCGCGGTCTCGGGCACGTCAATGGCGTCGAAGGTGCGCCCCGTGGGCAGCAGGATCGACGCCTTGGGCTGCTTCGACCACAGCCGCCGTGCGACGGTCGCGCTGCCGGTCGCCTGGGTCGCCCAGTCCTCGCGCGCGGGGTGGGCGCCGGGACGCGCGCACGCGGTGTCACCGCACGAGCACCGTTCGGCGCCTTCGACGGAGTCGAGCCAGGTGCCGGGGAACACGTCCCAGTGGCGCTCTTCCGCGTATCGCACGGCCGTGTCCAGCAAGGATTCTCCGCGCTGCTTCGGGATCTGCGCGGCTGACGTGACTCCGATGGTCTCTTCCACGAAGTTCTCAACTCCCCTCACCACAGAGGGTTACGGGCTCACGCGCGCGCGGGGGAGGAGCATCGTTTACCCACCTGGGGCGCATGGGTGCATGGGTGGGGGCGCAGACGGGGATCGGCTGCCGGGGGCGGGTAGCCACGTTCAGGGCGAACGGATGACTCGCTTAAGTTCACTTAGGGGTAATTCGCCCGCATCTTCCGTTTGTCCCCAGGGCATTGATCATCGAGGGACGGGCTCCTCGGCCCGGACCGCTCACGATGGTCCACGGTGCACACAGGGGGTACGCCATGGCCGCCAGGCCACTCGTAGCTCGACAGCCCAACGAACGACTGCAGGCACTGATCCAGGAAGCGGGCTGCTCGAACGCGGGCCTCGCCCGCAGGGTCAACATGTGCGGCGCGGAGCACGGACTCGATCTGCGGTACGACAAGACATCGGTGGCCCGCTGGCTGCGCGGACAGCAGCCGCGCGGGCGGGCGCCCGGCATCATCGCGGAGGCGCTCGGCCGCAAGCTGGGCCGCACCGTCACCATCGACGAGATCGGCATGGCGAACGGCAAGAACCTCGCCTCCGGTGTCGGCCTCCAGTTCTCGCCGACGGTCCTCGGCGCCATCGAGCAGGTCTGCGAGCTGTGGCGCAGCGACGTGGGCCGCAGGGACTTCCTCTCCGGCTCCTCCGTGGCGGCGTCCGCGCTCGTCGAGCCGAGCCGCGACTGGCTGATCTCCTCGCCGGACTCGCAGGTCGGCCGGATGGCGGGCCCGCGCGTCGGGCTCTCGGACGTGTCGGCGGTGCGCGCCATGACGGAGGCCCTGACGCAGCTGGACCACCAGTACGGCAGCGGGCACGTCCGCCCGGTGGTCGTGCACTACCTGAACTCGGTGGTGTCGGGGCTGCTCTCCGGCTCGTACCGGGAGGCGGTGGGGCGTGAACTGTTCGCGGCGGTCGCGCGGTTGACGGAGCTCGCCGGCTACATGGCCGTCGACACCGGGCAGCCGGGCCTCGCCCAGCGCTACTACATCCAGGCGCTGCGGCTCGCGCAGGCCGCCGGGGACCGGGGATACGGCGGGTATGTGCTGGCCGCGTCCATGAGCCACCTCGCCGCGCAGCTCGGCAACCCCCGGGAGATCGCACAGCTTGCCCGGGCCGCGCAGGAGGGGGCGCGGGGGCGCGTCACCCCGCGCGCGGAGTCCATGTTCTACGCGGCGGAGGCGCGCGGCCACGCCCTGCTCGGGGACGCGCGGTCGGCGCACGCCGTGTCAGGACGGGCCATCGAGGCGATGGACCGGGCGGCCGGGCAGACCCGCTCCGGCGACGACCCGGTCTGGATCCGCCACTTCGACCACGCCTACCTCGCGGACGAACTGGCGCACTGCCACCGCGACTTGGGCCAGGCCGACGCGGCGGCGCGCACCGCGCAGGAGTCCCTGGACGGGCACCCGGAGACCCGGGCGCGGCGGCGGGCGATCGGCATGGTCCTGCTGGCCACCGCGCAGGTGCAGCGGCGCGAGGTGGAGCAGGCGTGCCACACGGGCCTCAAGGCCGTCGAGCTCCTCGGCACGCTCCGCTCGAACCGGGGCGCGGAGTACCTGGAGGACTTCCGGGACCGCCTGGAGCCCTATCGGGACGAGCCGGTGGTGCGGGAGTTCGGAGCGCGCCTGGAGGTCCAGGCGGCGTGATGTACGTCTCGTGGGCGCGGCCTCGGGGGCCGCGCCCGGGAGGTGCGTGTACGAGGGGTGACCGGAGCCGGACCGCGCGTTGAACAGGACGTGTGCGCCCACGTGATGGAGCGAACGGACGTAATCAGCGTTCCCGCGCGCGCAATTGTTACTGCCTTCTTCGCCGTCCGGTCACCGGCTCGAGCTGCGTGGCCGAGCGCCACGGGGACCCGGTAGCGTGACCCGACGATTCCGAAGGTCCCCCATACGTAGGAGTCCCGGTGACGCAGCAGAGCGGACAGGGCGCTGCTTCCTCCGATCCGCAGCAGCCCGCGGCTCGGCCAGCGCACGAGGGCGTGATCCTGCCCGCGGACGGCGGCGAACCGCTGCTGCCCGGCACCGCGGGCCAGGCCGCCCCGGCGGGCGGCAGCCCCTGGGGCGAGCCGTGGGGCCCGCAGTCGGCACAGGCCGGGGGACTTCCGCCGCAGGACCTGCCGGGGGCCGGGCAGGCGTGGGGAGCGCCGCCCGCGCCGGACGCGCACCAGCCGGACCCGTACCAGGGGCAGCACCAGTACCAGTACCAGTCCCCCGAGCAAGGGCAGGGGCAGCCGCTGCCGCCGGAGGGCCAGAGTTACGGGCAGGGGCAGGCGCTGCCGCCGGAGGGTGCGCCGGGCCAGTTCCCGGGCCAGGGCCAGTTCCCGGGCCAGGGCCAGGGCCAGGTCCCCGGCCAGGGGCAGTACCAGGACCACGGGCAGTACCAGGGTCAGAGTCAGGGTCTGGGCCAGAGCCAGGGGCAGTACGGGACGCAGGGCCAGCCGCTCCCGCAGCCCGCCGAGCACGGCCATGGCCAGCAGCTCCCGCAGCAGTTCCCGCCCGCCGCGCACCCGGCCCAGGACGCGGGGCAGCTCCCGCCCGCCGTACAGCCGCAGCAGCTTCCCCCGGCCGCTCCCGCGCGCGGCGCGCACCGGGCGCCCGCCGCGCCCGCCGCCCCGGACTCCGCCGCGGAAGCCACCCAGCTCATACCCCCCACGCCCGCCGCGGGAGCCGCGCCCGCTCCCGGCGCCGACGAGGGCGCCACCCAGTACATACCGCCGGTCGCACCCGGCGCCCTGCCCCCCGAGGCACCCGCGTCCCCGTCCGCCTCCGGACCCGCCGCCGACGCCACCCAGTTCCTCGGCCGCGCCATGCCGCACGCGCAGCAGCCCGCGCCGCCCGTCCCCGGCGGGCCGGACAGCGAGGCCACCCAGTACATCGCCCCCGTGCCCGCGGAGCCCACCTCCGCCCCGTACGGGATCAGGCCCGGCGCCCCCGGCGACCGCAAGCCGCCGGCCGAGTTCGACAGCCTCTTCCGTACGGAGCCGGGCCCCGGCGACGAGGGCGGCGCGGCCTCCACGCAGCAGATGCCGCGCTTCGACCCGGCGATGGCGGCCGCGCCCTCCGTGGCGCCGCAGCCCGAGCCGGGCGGGCACGGGGCCGGGTCCGGCGGGCCCCGCCGCCGAACCGGCTCCAAACTCCCCCTGTTCGCGGCCCTCGGCGTCGGCATCGCCGTGCTCGGCATCGGCGCGGGCGCCCTGCTCAGCAGCGGCGGGGGCGACGACGACAAGGGCGACGACGGCGAGCCCGTGTCGGCCACGGCCCCCGAGAGCGGGGAGCCGTCCAAGGCCCCCGACCCGGCCAAGGCGCAGGCCGTCGCGCTCGACAAGCTCCTCGCGGACAGCAACAACAGCCGGGACGCGGTGATCGGCGCCGTGCGCGACGTGGGCCAGTGCAAGAACCTCGGCCAGGCGGCGAGCGACCTGCGCGGCGCCGCCAAGCAGCGCGGCGACCTGGTGACCCGCCTCTCCGGGCTCACCATCGACAAGCTGCCGAACAACGCGCAGTTGAAGGCGTCCCTCAACAACGCCTGGAAGGCGTCCGCTTCGGCCGACAACCACTACGCCGCGTGGGCCGACCAGGTCGCCGGCAAGAAGAAGGCGCTCTGCAAGAAGGGCGTCGCTCGCCACACCCCGCAGTACAACGCGGGCACGGCGGCCTCGGGCCGGGCGACCGCGCAGAAGCAGGCCGCCGCCGACCGCTGGAACCCGCTCGCCAAGAAGTACGGCCTGACGGTCCGCGACAAGTCGCAGCTGTAGCGGGCGGGTCGGCCTGCGGGGCGGCGCGCCCTGGAGCTATACCGAGCTACACCGAGCTACACCGAGCTACACCGAGCTACACCGAGCTACACCGAGCTACACCCGCTCCAGGGTCTTCGCCATGTTCACGAAGCCGCGCCGCACCGGCACCAGGCGTCCCTCCCGCACCACTTGGAAGGTGACGTCGGGGTTGATCAGGCGCGGATAGCCGCCGACGGCGATCGTGTCCTCGAAGCGCCAGCTCAGGGTGGGCGTGAGGCCGCCCGTGCTGACGCGCAGACCGTGGTCGAAGGCGCGGCGCAGCGTGCGCGCCGACACCTCGCCGCCGTCGAGCGACTCCACGGCCTGCTTCAGGACGGTGTAGGCGATCCATGTCGTCTGCACGCCCGCGTCCGTCGGGTCGATGCGGTTGTCGCCGAACGCCTGCTCGCGGACGGCCGAGCGCATCTGGTCCCAGCGCGGATCGCTCGCCGCCGGGTACCAGCCGGTGACGTAGGCGCCTTCGTACGGGCTGTCGCTGCCGCCCGTGCGGTCGATGAGGGACTGGTCGAGGCTGCCGAGCACGGAGGAGATGCGCGGCTTCGCGTACAGGTCCTCGGTGCGCCGGAACGAGTCGTAGAAGGTGTCGGTGCGGTCGCCGAGCGCCGCGGTGACACAGCCGCCGGAGCCCGCGTGCTTCAGCGCCTGCTCGGCCTGGAACGTGAAGTCGGTGCCGTCCTCGGGCGCCCTGATGTCCCGGGCCTTGCCCCGGCGGCCCTCGGCGAGGCCGGAGTCGAGGAGCTTGGGCAGGTCGTCGCCCGCGATGGTGTCGGGGCGGACCAGTGAGACGCGTGCACAACTGCGGGCCAGCTGGCGGCCGTTGCCCGCGAGCAGCGCCGCCTGGCCGCCGTTGACGGGGTAGGACAGGGCGCTGGTGAACTCCTCGTCCGTGATGCCGTAGCCGCCGATGTACGGGATGCCCGCGACCTCCAGCGGGGAGAGCGCCGAGCCCGCGTACTGGCTGTAGGAGCCGACGACCGCGGCGACCTTCTCGTCGACGGCCCTGCGGGCGCAGTCCGCCGCGGCCACCGAGTCGTTCTCGTCGTTGCAGGTGATGACCTTGAGTTCATGGCCGTCGAGGCCGCCGTGGGCGTTGGCCCAGCGCGCGAACGCCTGCGCCATCGCGGGGACGCCCGGCTTGTTGGTGGCCTTCGTCTTGTCCGGCGCCCAGGTCATGACCGTGATGGGGCTCTTGGCGCCGCCGGTTCCGGGGATCACGCCGCAGCCGGATATCAGGGACGCGCACACCGCCGCTGCACAGGCCGAGAGAGCCGCGGTCTTGAAGGGGTGACGGGGGAGGGCTGTGCGTCGCGAGACGGGCATGTGCACGCACGATTCCGGACGGGGCCCAATCTTTGAGTGACTCGTGTTCAACGGGCAGTGACAAGAAGGTGAAGGGAAGGGGCCGATTCGGCTGCGGCTCGGGGGAACGTACGATCGATGACCGTGCAACAAGGTTCGGAGAAGTCTTCCCGTCGCGGCCGTCGCTCCACCACCATGGGCGGCATGCCAACGAACGACATGCCGTGGTGGCGCTGGCGCACCAATGTGCGCTCGGCGCTGCACATGCTCTCCGACCCGCGCTTCCAGCAGGAGTGCTGGCTCGCGGGCCGCGAGGAGTACGGGGATGTGACCGACGCCGTGTACCGCCTCGTCGAGGACACCTGGCTGGACAACTGGTCGGCGGACAAGTACGTGGGGACGATCTTCCGCGACCCGCAGGAGGCGGCGCTCGTCGACGCCGCGGTGCTCCGGGTGCTGCGGATCATGCACGAGGTGGGCCCGGACGCGGCCGTCTCCGCGTATCTGGACCACCCGGGCTGGCCGGAGGCCGTGCACGCGGCGCGGGACGCGCACGTGCACCTGGCGGTGAGCGACGGGGAGGACCCGGACCAGCCGCCGCGGACGCTGGAGGTGCTGCGCATCCTGACGCGCTCGGCTTCCTGACGGGTTCGGCTTGCTTACGGGGTTCGGCTTCCTGAGGCGGTCGGTCCCCTGACCGCAGGGCGAGACGGGGACAACGGGCCCCGCGGGCTGTGCGACCCTTATTTCCATGAGCGAGAAGCCCGTGTCCCCGTCCGACGCTGACCAGTACGTCCTCACCCTCTCCTGCCCCGACAAGCAGGGCATCGTGCACGCCGTGTCGAGTTACCTCTTCATGACCGGCTGCAACATCGAGGACAGCCAGCAGTTCGGCGACCACGACACCGGTCTCTTCTTCATGCGGGTGCACTTCTCGGCCGAGGCCCCGGTGACCGTGGAGAAGCTGCGTGCGAGCTTCGCCGCCGTCGGCGACTCCTTCCACATGGACTGGCAGCTGCACCGGGCCGACGGGAAGATGCGCATCGCGCTGCTCGTCTCGAAGTTCGGCCACTGCCTGAACGACCTGCTGTTCCGCTCGCGCATCGGCGCGCTGCCGGTGGAGATCGCGGCGGTCGTCTCGAACCACACGGACTTCGCCGAGCTGGCCGCGTCGTACGACGTCCCGTTCCACCACATCCCGGTCACCAAGGACACCAAGGCGATGGCCGAGGCCCAGCTCCTGGAGCTGGTCCGCGAGCAGAACGTGGAACTGGTCGTCCTCGCCCGCTACATGCAGGTCCTCTCGGACGACCTGTGCAAGCAGCTCAGCGGCCGCATCATCAACATCCACCACTCGTTCCTGCCGAGCTTCAAGGGCGCGAAGCCGTACCACCAGGCGCACGCGCGCGGCGTGAAGCTGATCGGTGCCACGGCGCACTATGTGACCGCCGACCTCGACGAGGGCCCGATCATCGAGCAGGAGGTCGAGCGAGTCGGCCACGACGTCACGCCGGACCAGCTGGTGGCGATCGGCCGCGACGTCGAGTGCCGGGCGCTGGCGCGCGCGGTGAAGTGGCACGCGGAGCACCGGATTCTGCTGAACGGCACCCGGACGGTGGTGTTCGGCTAGGGGCTGCCGGGCCCGAGGGGGGCGCCCCGCCAGGGGCGCGGGGGACTGCGCGAGCGACCACGACGCATCCGCACCCGGCGACGAGGCAAGGCGCGGCAGCCCGGATGCCGCGCCTACATCCGGCTCAACGACGCGGCAGCGAACAGCACGTCCCGGATGGCCTCCCGGTCACCCACCTGCCCGGTCGCCGCCTCCTGAGGCGATACGTGGCCCGCGGCCAGCTTGCAGAACTCCACGCCGTCCAGGGCGACATGGGCCACCTCCTCCTCCGGTGACGGCACCGCCCCGGGGGAGTCGAGGGGGATGAGCCACTCGCCCCCGCCCGCCCCCTCGACCTCCAGGCGCAGGCTGCGCCCGGGCGCCCCCGCCGCGACCAGCTCGCGCGAGGGTGCCGCGAGCCCCGCGCGGCGCCGGCCCGCGAGGGTGTCGGGGAGCAGCCGCGCGGCCAGGTCGATCATCACGTGGAGGTGGCGCGGGGAGGGCGGCTCGTACGGGTAGTCGACGGCGTCCGCGATGTCGCCCGCGTGGATCCAGCACTCGAAGGCGCGGTCCACCATCGAGTCCCGCAGCGGCAGTTCGGCGCCGTGCGTCCCGTACGGCACGGTCAGGCGGCCCGAGCCCCCGCCCGCGAACGACACCGTGCGGATCAGCTCGTGGGTCTGCTCCCGCCAGGGCCCGCGCACCGCGCGCGTGGGCGGGTAGCCGGACGAGGACGCGGCCCGCCAGTAAGCCTCCGTGCGCTCCGCGGGGCCGCCGCCGCCCGAGGCGTGGGCCAGCGGGTCGGTCAGGCCGAGGGCGAGGCCGACCAGGCCGTCGACGGCGAGGAGGTGCGCGATGACCCCGGCGACCGTCGTCTTCCGGGAGACCGGGCCTTCCCCCTCGAACCATCTCAGCCGGACCGGCGCGTGCCACTCCGCGTCTCCGATGTCCTGGAGCAGGGCGTCGAGCCGGGCCGTCTCCGCGTCGTACGGGGCGGCCCACTCGGGCACCGGGATGCGGGGCGGGCGGCGCCCGAGGCAGCTCTCCAGGACGCGGCCCCGAAGACCCGGGTCGAGGTCGAGGCTCTCCTCGGGGTGCAGCAGGCCCACGGCGTCCCGCAGCCGCAGCGCCTCCTCCGCGCAGGGCCCGCACCCGCCCAGGTGCTCCTCCACGGCGGCGGCCTCCTCCGCGGAGCAGGCGGACAGCGCCCAGGCGCCGAGCAGGGATTTGAGGACCGGGTGGTCGAGGACGAGCGGGGTGGGCGGCAGGGGCCGGCCGGTGTCCTCTATGGAGGTGCGGGGAGCCGGTATGCGCGGGGCGGACTCGTCGTCGCCGGCCGCCCCGAAGCCGCCGTCGCCGCCACCGCCGTGGCCGTCCCCGTCGCCGTGACCGGCGTCACCGTGACCGTCGTCACCGCGCCCGCCGGCTCCGGTGCCGCCCGGCTCCTCGTACGGATCCGGCCGGTCGGCCCCGTCGGCCCGGCTCACAGCGCCCTCCCGTACCCCGGGGTGGTGTCGGGGCTCTCGGCCTGGCCGGTGTCGTGGGCCGTGGACAGGAGCTGGAGGCCGAGGCGGAGCCTGCGCCGGGCCTCGTCCTCGGTGACGCCGAGGTCGAGGGCGGCCTGGCGGTAGTCGCGCCGCTGGAAGTAGGCGAGCTCCAGGGCGGCCCGCAAGGGGGCGGGCATCGCGGTGACGATGTAGTCGGCGCGGGCGGCCGCGGAGGCGCGGCGGACCTTGCGCTCCAGCTCCTCCGTGCTGCCCCCGCCGCCGCGGGCGAGCGCCGCGGACTCGGTCTGGCGCAGCCGCTTCACGGCGAGCTGGTGGGCGAGCGTGGCGATCCAGGAGCGGAGGGGGCCCTGCTTGGGGTCGTACGCCTCCGGGTTCTCCCAGACGTGGGTGAAGACCTCGCGGGTGATGCGGTCGGCGCCCTGCTCCTCGCCGAGCACCCGGTGGGCCAGGCCGTGGACGAGCGAGGCGAACTTGTCGTAGAGCTCCCCGAGCGCCGCGGCCTCTCCGTGTGCGAGGCGCTGCTGCATCCGGCGGTCCCAGCGACGCGGCGCGTCCTTCGGCATGCGGCCCCCCTCTCTGCGCTCGCCGTGCCCTCACCGTTCTCTCGAATGTAGTCGCCATCACTGACAACGGGCCCTGGTTTACGGCAATGCACGCGTTCTGGAGGCGGCTCGTGGGCCCGGGATGATAGGGGGCGCACGGTACACAGCACACTGGTGTTTCATAGAACTTCACAGATGTGAGCATCGCGGGGCGTCGAACGGCGCGGCGTTTCGCGGGTCGGCGGCGGGGCAGCCGCGCAGTGGAAGCGTAAGGACGGCTTCCGGATCAGCGAGCGGGAGGCATGGCGTGACGCTCAAGGTGACGGTGGGCGAGCAGGACGGATGGTCCGTCCTGCGGGTGTCGGGCGAGATGGACCTGGTGACCTCCCCCCGGGTGCGTCAGCGCGTCCACGACGCCGTCGCCGACGGCCGCCGCAGCCTCGTCCTCGACCTGTCCGAAGTGCTCTTCTGCGACTCCAGCGGCGTCGGCGTCCTCATCGCGACCCGTCGCCTCATCCGCTCCTGCCGGGGCCGGCTGCGCCTGATCCTGCCCGCGCAGGGCGCCGTCGACGGCTCCCACGTCAACCGCGTCCTCGCGGCCCTGGGCGTGCGCCGCCTCTTCGAGGTCTACCCGGACGTGGCGGCGGCGCTGGACGAGGGCGCGGCCCCGCTGTCGGCGTGACGGGGTGTCTTCTCCGGCATAACCGGGCGTCCTCCTCGACGACTTGGCGCACACCGTGTCCCAGCCCTGACACAATCCCCGTTTTCGCGGCTGCGGCCGCCTGCGGCGACGTACGCTCCTTGCAGACAAAGTGCCAGCTGAGACAGGTCGGCTCGCACGGACCCAACCGCGGAAGTGAGGCGGCCCGAACACCATGGACAGTGCCGAGTACGAGCGAAAGATCGCAGCCCGTTTCGCCACCTTCGACCAGGACGGCAACGGCTACATCGACCGTGAGGACTTCAGCGCGGCGGCCAAAGCGGTACTCGCCGAGTTCGGCACCAAGGCGCGCTCCGAGCAAGGGCAGGCCCTCTACATCGGTGCCGAGGCCTTCTGGCAGGGCATGGCGGGCATCGCCGACCGCGACGGGGACCAGCGCATCACCCGCGAGGAGTTCGTCGGCGGCGCCGTGAAGCGGCTGCGCGACAACCCCGAGCGGTTCGCCGAGATCGCGCGCCCCTTCCTCGACGCCGTGATCGCGGTCGCCGACGCGGACGCGGACGGCGCGGCCAGCCCGCAGGAGGCCGCCCGCGCCCTCAAGGCCCTCGGCGTGCAGGCCGAGGTGGCCGACGCCGTCGCCGCGGGCCTGGACTCGGACGGGGACGGCCGGATCCTGGAGCCGGAGTTCGTGGCCGCGTTCGCCGCGTACTTCACGGTCCCCGAGTAGACCCGCCCGCCCGCGCCGGGGCCTGTCCGCCGGACAGGCCCCGCGCCCCCTACGCCGAATACCGCTCGCGCAGCTTGTACTTGAGCACCTTGCGCAGCGTCTCGTTGCGCGGCAGCGCGTCCGCCACCTCCAGCTGCTCCGGCAGCTTGTACGTGGACAGGCCCTGCCCGCGCAGGTAGTCCGTGACGGCGCCGAGGGTCAACTCCCCCGCGCCGTCACGCAGTTCGACGACGGCGCAGACGCGTTCGCCGCGCTCCGGGTCGGGCAGGCCGATGACCGCCGCGTCGCCCACCGCGGGGTGCTGGTGCAGCAGGTCCTCGATCTCCTTGGCGGAGATGTTCTCGCCCTTGCGGATGATGATGTCCTTGGCCCGGCCGGTCAGGACCAGATGGCCCGTCTCCTTGAGGTGCCCGAGGTCGCCGGTGATCAGGAAGCCGTCCGCGTCGAACACTTCGGCGCTCTGCACGGGGTCGAGATAGCCCTGGCAGACCGCCTCCCCGCGCAGCCGCACCTCGCCGTCCACGTCGAAGGGGAGCTGCTTGCCGTCCGCGTCCGTGATGCGGATCTCCATGGCTGCCGGGGGCCTGCCCTCGGTCGTCGCCAGGTTCTCCGGGGTGTCGTCGGGGGCGCCCATCGTGATCATGGGGACCTCGGACATGCCGTAGCCGTGGGTGAGTTGGACGCCCATCTCGCGTACGACGGCGTGGTAGACCTCGGGCGGCTTCGGGGCGCCGCCGCCCGCGAGGAGGCGGAGGGAGGGGATGACCTTCTCGCCCTCCGGGAGCTTGCGCTGCTCCGCGAGGAACATGGAGTAGAACGCCGTCGAGCCGCCCGCGACCGTGACCCCGTGGCGCCGGTAGCCGTCGAGCGCCGCGGGCAGCGCGAACTGCTCGAACATGACGGCGGGGAACCCGTACAGGAGGAGCATCACGGTGTAGTCGGGGCCCGCTATGTGGGCGAAGGGGAAGGCCATCGAGCCGACGTCGGACGGTTCCAGGTGCAGCGCGTGGGCGAGGCAGGAGCCGCCCGCGATCAGCGAACGGTCCGTGTGCAGCACGCCCTTGGGGTCGGACGTCGTCCCCGAGGTCCAGTAGATCCAGCGCACCGCCGTGCCGTCGGCGGGCGGGGGCGGCAGGACGGCCGGGTCGCCCTCCGGCAGCGAGTCGTACGCCTCGAAGACGCCGCGCGCGCCGAGGCGGTGCGCCATCTCCGTATGGTCGAAGCCGCGCCAGGTGCCCGGCGTCGCGAAGAACTCCGCCTTCGACTCCCGTAGCGCGAAGCCGACTTCGCGGTCCCGGTAGAAGGGGATGACCGGCGACTGGACCGCGCCGATGCGGGCGAGCGCGAAGGACAGGACGGCCGTCTCGATGCGTGTGGGCAGCTGCCAGGCGACCACCGTGCCGGGGCGCACGCCCCTGTCGTGGAGCCCTGCGGCGACCCGCTCGCAGCGGTCGCGCAGGCCGCCGAAGGTGAGCGTGCGGTCGTCCGCGGGGTCCGCGGCGGCCTGGATCAGGACGGGGGCGTCGGGGGTGAGTGCGGCCCGGCGCTCGATGAGCTCCCAGAGGGTGCGCGACGCACCCAGCGCGTGTGCGGTGTCGTTCACTGCGCCCCCTTCGCGTAAGCATCCGCGTTAGCTGACGGTCTGTCAGGTCGTGCCGAGAGAGTAGAGCTCCGCGCCTTGTCGGTCCAGGGGTGCGGGGCTAGCCTGCGTTCTGACGGGTCGTCAGAAGGGTGCGCATGGACCTCACATACACGGAAGAGGAAGAGGAGTTCAGGGCGCGCCTGCGCGAGTGGCTCGGCAAGGCGCTCCCCGGGCTCCCGCCCAAGCCGTCCCCCGCCGACTGGCCTGGCCGCCGCGCCTACGACCTGGGCTGGCAGCGCATGCTGTACGACGCCGGATACGCGGGCCTGCACTGGCCCGTCGACGCGGGCGGCCGGGGCGCGACACCGACGCAGCACCTCATCTACCTGGAGGAGACCGAACGCGCGGGCGCCCCCTACGTAGGCGCCAACTTCGTCGGACTGCTGCACGCCGGCCCGACCATCGCCTCCGAAGGCACCGCCGAACAGCGGGCGCGCTGGCTGCCGCCCGTGCTGCGCGGCGACGAGGTGTGGTGCCAGGGCTTCAGCGAACCGGACGCCGGCAGCGACCTCGCGTCGCTGCGCACGCGCGCGTGGCGGGACGGCGACGACTACGTGGTGAGCGGGTCCAAGATCTGGACCTCGCACGCCGAAGTGGCCGACTGGTGCGAGCTGTTGGTGCGCACGACACCGGTGAGCGAGACCACGCCCAAGCACAAGGGCATCACCTGGCTCGGCATGCCCATGGACGCCCCCGGCATCACGGTCCGCCCGCTGCGCACGCTCGCGGGCTCCACCGAGTTCGCGGAGGTCTTCCTCGACGAGGTGCGCGTGCCCGTCGCGAACCGCGTCGGCGCCGAGAACGACGGCTGGCGCGTGACGATGGTGACGCTGTCGTACGAGCGCGGCACGGCCTTCGTCGGCGAGGTCGTGGCCTGCCGCCGCGTCCTCGGTGAACTCGCCCGCGAGGCACGGCGCAACGGCCGCTGGGACGACCCGGTGCTGCGCCGCCGCCTCGGCCGCCTCAGCGCCGAGTTCGCCGCCCTGTGGCGGCTCACGCAGTGGAACGTGAGCGAGGCGCAGCGCACCGGAGGCGTCCCCGGCATCGGCGGCTCGGTCTTCAAGCTGCGCTACTCGCACGCCCGCCAGGAGCTGTACGAGGCGGCGGGCGAGGTCCTCGGCGCGGCCGGGCTCGACCTGGACCACGAGTGGGTCCTCGACCGGCTCTCCTCGCTCTCGTACACCATCGCCGCAGGGACCTCGCAGATCCAGCAGAACATCGTGGCCGAGCGCATCCTCGGCCTGCCGAAGGGGCGGTGAGGAGCCGCGTGGACTTCCAACTCACGCAGGACCAGCGGGACTTGAAGGCGGGTGTGCGCAACCTCCTGGAGGGCCGGTTCGGCCGCGAGGCGCTGCGGGCCGCCGTGGACACCACCGAGGCCCCCGCCCTGGACCGGGAGCTGTGGCGGGAGCTCGCGGACGCCGGGTTCTTCGCGCTGCGGCTCCCGGAGGCCGAGGGGGGCGTGGGGCTCGGGCTCCCGGAGGCGGTGCTCGCCTTCGAGGAGGCGGGCCGGGTCCTGCTGCCGGGACCTCTGGTGGCCACGCACCTCGCGGCGGGCGCCGTCGAGGGAGCGGCCACCGGCGACACGGTGGTGACCGCCGTCGAGGGCACGCTGGTGCCGTGGCTGGAGGCCGCCGATGTCGTACGGGGGGACGCAGGCGCCGCCACCGCCATCCGCTCCCTCGACCCGCTGACCCCCCTGCACCGGGTGCCGGAGCAGCAGGAGCGGCCGTCGCCCGAAGCCGCCCTGCTCACCGCCGCCGAACAGCTCGGCAGCGCGAGCCGCACCCAGGAGCTCGCGGTCCAATACGCCAAGGAGCGGGCGCAGTTCGGGCAGCCCATCGGCGGTTTCCAGGCGGTCAAGCACCTGTGCGCGCAGATGCTGGTGCGCGCCGAGGTGGCCCGCGCGGCCGTGTACGCGGCGGCCGTGACCGGGGACGCCCTGGAGGCGTCGGCCGCGAAGCTGCTCGCCGACGAGGCCGCGGTCCGCAATGCCCGCGACTGCCTCCAGGTGCACGGCGGCATGGGCTTCACATGGGAGGCGGACGTCCACCTCCACCTGAAGCGGGCCTGGGTCCGCGCCGAGCTGGGACGCACGGCCCGGGACGCGGAGGAGGAGCTGGCCGCGGCCCTGTGAACGCCGTGTCGTAGGGTCCCTGTCCATGTCACTCGGCCCCGACCTCGCGCCCTCGACGGGGCCCACCGTGGGCGGGCGTGCACTCGGCGTCGTCATGCTCCTGGTGACGCTGACCGTCTGCGGCCTCGGCGTGGCCAAGGCCGCGACCGCCGCCGGGTACGTGGGCACGCGCGGCACCATCGAGGTCGAGGAGTGCCGGCAGTCCTCGGGCGGCCGGGGCCACTCGGACACCCGCTGGTGCCGCGGCACCTTCCACGCAGCCGACAGCGGCGCGCGTGACGTGGACGCGCAGGTGAAGTCCCGTGACGCGCGGCCCGAGGACTCCGTCGACGTCAGCCGCAGCGGCAGCGAGTACGTCGAGGTCGGCCACGGGCACAGCTGGGGCTTCCTGGTCATGGCCTTCCTCGGGCTGCTGCTCGCGGCGCCCGCGTTCGCCGTCGCGGTGAGCGGCATCAGCCCGCGCCCGGCCGCACACGGCGCGGAGGCGATCCGCGCCGCGCTGAGCGGCACCTGGGCGGCCCGGGTCGTGAAGTGGACCGCGCTGACCTCGGTGGCCGGAATGGCGGTTTTCGGCTACCTTGCCTGGCTGTTCTGAGTGACGGTCGGTGGCGCGGGATGTGCGGACCGTGGCCGACTTGTGGAGTCGGTGAATTCGGTGAAGGCTACTGAGCGTCGATATCGGGTTGTGTCCTACGCGTGACTCGTCACGGCATGGAGTCGGCGCCCCGCTCGGGTACCTTGTGTGGGATGCGAGTGGTTCTGAGGCCGAGCCATGCCGGTGTTGCCCCTGAGGCGGCTCCGGACCCGGCAGTGCGCGTCATTCGCAGCGCAGGACAGGGCCTCGCGCCCGCCTGTTCGACCCCCTGCGGCGCGCGTCGCACAGTATGCCGCACGCGTACTCCTTCGCGCTGGAATATGCCCGAAGCGCTTGTTGGGGTGACTGAACGTCAACCATGCTGTCTCCCAAGGGGATCACGTTCCGTGACCCCGTGGAGTCGCGAGGCGATGTGTCCGCCGGTTCGGATGGTGTGAGCGGTGCAGGTGCTTCAAGTTCAGCTGGAGGTCAGGCCCGACCCCGCGGAGGTGGGTCGGGCCCGTAGATGGGCCCGTTCGCGGCTGGCCGTCTCGGGAATAGAGGCCGACGAGCCACTGGCGGAGACGCTGATCCTCCTGATCTCCGAGCTGGTCACCAACGCCGTTGTGCACACGGGCTGTCCGGCGGTGCTGCGCATGCGGCTGCCGGGCGTCCCGGAGGACTCCACGGGCACCGTGCGGGTCGAGGTCGCCGACACCAGCGCCCGGCCGCCCAGCCCCCGGCACGCGGACGACGAGGAGACCAACGGCCGCGGCCTGGAGCTGGTCGACGGCCTGGCGGACCGCTGGGGCTGGCAGCCCGAGGGCACCGGCAAGAGCATCTGGTGCGAGGTGGACCGGTGCGAGCCGGGCGCCGCCGCGATGGCGTTCGGCGGCGTGACGTACGAGGACGTCGCGTACGAGACCGTCTGACGGTTCCGGCGGCGTTGTCGGCCCCGTACGGGAGTTCTTCCCGTTTTGCCGTCCCCGCGCCGCGCATGCGCCCTGTCTGTGCCTCGATGCGCGGCCATGTGCGAGCCCCGCTGAATCGGACAAACAAGGGCGAACCCCCGGACGGGTGTTGACGTACCGTGTCCGATTGATCACGCTTGTGTGCAGCGATTCGCCGCGAGGGGATGTCGAGGGTGCTCGGTGACGGAGGTCCTTGGCGAGTGTGGATCGCCATTCGGCGTCAGCCTCTCTCTCCGGGGTCGGACAGAGGGGCAGGGCCTGTCGCCGGAGTCGGATGGCGGCGTGCGCGGCAGCGTGCTCGGGGCGGACGCCGGTGTGCCGCCACCCGAACTCCCTTCCAGGCAGGGCCTCCAGGACGTGCGGAGCCGCTAGAACACCGCCACCGGAGCCACCATCGTCCCCGTCCCGCCGACGAACGGCTCGGGCATCGCGGAGAGCAGGAAGTCGTGGCGGCCGATTTCCCCACAGGCTGTGGACAACTTTTCCAGATCCCAGTTCTGGCCCTGCAGCATCCCCATCTCGACCAGGTCGAGCGCGTGCACCGGCAGCCACAGGTTCTCGATCTCCGGCGGGAAGATCTCGAAGGTCAGGGTGTCGTTGGCGACGGCGGCGACGTCGCGCGCGTGGAACCACTCGGGCGTCCGCACGGACAGGCCGGGTGACGGGAAGCCGTACCCGTGCTTGTCGCCCGCCAGATAGACCTGCACCTGCCCCGTGCGGACCAGCACGATGTCGCCCGCGCGCACGCTCACTCGGCCGAACTCCGCCGCCTCGTCCAGGTCTTCGGGCGTGACCGCGTGGTCGCCGGGCAGCCGGTCGAGGCCCTTCGCGCGGGCCACGTCCAGCAGGACGCCGCGCGAGACGATGTGCGGGGCCTTGTCGATGCCGCTGAACTCGGCGCCCCGGTGGGCCGTGATGGTGTCGGCGGGGCGGCCGTTGTAGAGCTTGCCCGAGTGCGAGACATGGGTGAGCGCGTCCCAGTGGGTGGCCGCCTGGAGGCCCATGGTCACGGCGTCGTCGCTGGTGGCGACCGTGCCGGGGCCGAAGATCTCCTGGTTGATCTGGACCATGGTGTGCAGGGGGTTGATCCGGCCGGGGATCAGCCCGGACTGCACGCCGTCCTCCTTGAGGGGCAGCGCGAGCGGGACGCGGCGCCCGGTGCGCACGGTGGCCGCGGCCTCCCGTACGACCTCGTCGGTGATCAGGTTCAGGGTGCCGATCTCGTCGTCCGCCCCCCAACGCCCCCAGTTGTTCACGCGTTTGGCGATGTCGTGGAACTCGGGCGGTAGTGGCATATGAGTCCTCCCCGAGGGCTTGTCTTCGAGTATCTGACGGGTCATAGAATCTAACGGTCCGTCAGAAACCGCGGGAAGGGGCCGGACGTGGGGAACTTCTTGGCAGGCAAGGTCGTCGCCGTGACCGGTGCCGGTCGTGGCATCGGAAGGGCGGTGGCACTCGCCGCCGCCGCCGAGGGGGCGAAGGTCGTCGTGAACGACTACGGGGTCTCGATGGAGGGTGCCGAGCCCACCAGCGAGGTCGCCGAGGCCGTCGTCAAGGAGATCGAGGCGGCCGGTGGAGAGGCCGTCGCGGTCGCCGACGACATCTCCACGATGGCGGGCGGCCAGCGGGTCGTCGACACCGCGCTCGCGCAGTTCGGGCGCATCGACGGCGTCGTCTGCGTGGCCGGGATCCTGCGCGAGCGGATGCTGTTCAACATGTCCGAGGCGGAGTGGGACCCGGTCCTCGCGACGCACCTGAAGGGCACCTTCACCCTCTTCAGGGCCGCCTCCGCCGTCATGCGCAAGCAGGGCTCGGGCACCCTCATCGGCTTCACCAGCGGCAACCACCAGGGCTCCGTCGCGCAGGCCAACTACAGCGCCGCCAAGGGCGGGATCATCTCCCTGGTGCGCAGCGCCGCGCTCGGCCTCCACAAGTACGGGGTGACCGCCAACGCCGTCGCGCCCGTCGCCCGCACCCGCATGTCCGCCAACGTCCCGATGGAGCTCAAGGAGATCGGGGAGCCGGAGGACGTCGCGGCGCTCGTCACCTATCTGCTCAGCGACCGCGCCCGCGAGGAGAAGATCACCGGGCAGGTCTACACGATCGCCGGACCCAAGATCGCGGTGTGGGCGCAGCCGCGCGAGCTGCGCGCCGGATACGCGGACGGCTCCTGGACGCCCGAGAAGATCGCCGACTTCCTGCCCGGGACGGTGGGCACCGACCCGATGCCGATGCTGGCCCAGCTGGAGGCCATGGCGAAGGCGGCGGCCAACAAAGAACGACCGAACGCGTAGGCCCGGCCGTGGAGTTCAGCTTCGGAGCCGACGACGAGGCGTTCCGTACGCGCGCGCGTGCCTGGCTCGAAGAGCATCTGACGGACGAGTTCGCCGCCGTGCGCGGGCGCGGCGGTCCCGGCAGCGAGCACGAGGGCGGGGCCGGACGGCGCGCCTGGGAGCGGGAGTTGGGGCGCGGCGGCTGGATCGGCATCGGCTGGGACGCCCCCGAGGGCGCCTACGGCAACCGGCGGGCCACGCTCACCCAGCAGGTCGTCTGGGCCGAGGAGTACGCGCGCGTGCGGGCACCCGGCCGCTACGGTCACATCGGCGAGAACCTCCTGGCCCCCACCCTGCTCGCCCACGGCAGCGAGGAGCAGAAGGCCGAGTTCCTGCCGCCCATCGCGCGCGGGGACGCCCTGTGGTGCCAGGGCTACAGCGAGCCGGGCGCCGGCTCCGACCTCGCGGGGCTGCGCACGGCGGCGGTGCGGGACGGAGACACGTACCGGATCAGCGGCCAGAAGGTGTGGACGTCGCTCGCGCACGAGGCGGACTGGTGCTTCGTGCTCGCCCGCACCGAGGCGGGCTCGCGCGGCCACAAGGGGCTGTCCTTCCTGCTGGTGCCGATGGACCAGCCGGGCCGCATCGAGGTGCGCCCCATCCGGCAGTTGACGGGCACGAGCGAGTTCAACGAGGTCTTCTTCGACGGTGCACGCGCGCGTGCCGCTCATGTCGTGGGGGGCGACGGCAACGGCTGGCGCGTCGCGATGGGCCTGCTCGGCTTCGAGCGGGGCGTGTCCACGCTCGTGCAGCAGATCGGCTTCGCCGAGGAGCTGGCGGGCGTCGTGCGGGAGGCGGTCGGCTCGGGCGCGGCGGAGGACCCGGTGCTGCGCGACCGGCTGGTGCGGCAGTGGGCCGAGCTGCGCGTGATGCGCTGGAACGCCCTGCGCACGCTGGGTGGTTCGGGCGCCGGTGACGGCGGCGCGCCGAGCGTCGCCAAGCTGCTGTGGGGCGGCTGGCACCAGCGCCTGGGCGAGCTGGCGATGGCGGTACGGGGGGCGGGCGCGACGGTCGGCCCCGCGGACTGGTCCGCCGAGACCCCGTACGAACTCGACGCCCTGCAACGGCTCTTCCTGTTCACCCGGGCCGACACGATCTACGGCGGCTCGGACGAGATTCAGCGGAACATCATCGCCGAGCGGGTGCTCGGCCTACCGAGGGAGCCGAGATGAGGGGTGGCTGCGCATGAGGGGCGTGGTGTTCGACGGGAAGCAGGCGGAGGTCGTCGACGACCTGGAGATACGCGACCCGGGTCCCGGCGAGGTCCTCGTCGCCATCGCGGCGGCCGGGCTCTGCCACAGCGACCTCTCGGTGATCGACGGGACGATTCCGTTCCCGCCGCCCGTGGTGCTCGGGCACGAGGGCGCCGGGGTCGTGGAGGCGGTCGGCTCCGGGGTGACGCATGTGGCGGCCGGGGACCATGTGGCACTGTCCACGATCGCCAACTGCGGGGCGTGCGCGGAGTGCAGCAAGGGCCGCCCCACCATGTGCCGCAAGGCCATCGGCATGCCCGACCAGCCGTTCACACGGGGCGGGAAGCCGGTCTACCAGTTCGCGGCGAACTCGGCGTTCGCGGAGCGGACGGTGGTGAAGGCCGTGCAGGCGGTGAAGATCTCCCCGGACATCCCGCTGACGTCCGCCGCGCTCATCGGCTGCGGCGTCGTCACGGGCGTGGGCGCCGCGCTCAACCGCGCGCGGGTGGGCCGCGGCGACTCCGTGGTCGTCATCGGCACCGGCGGCATCGGCCTCAACGTCCTTCAGGGCGCCCGGATCGCGGGCGCCTCGACGATCGTCGCGGTCGACGCCAACCCCGACAAGGAGGCGGCCGCCCGCCAGTTCGGCGCCACGCACTTCCTCACCTCCACGGAGGGCGTACGGGAGATCCTGCCGACCGGCGCCGACCACGCCTTCGAGTGCGTGGGCCGCACCGAGCTGATCCGGCAGGCCGTCGACCTCCTCGACCGGCACGGCCAGGCGGTCCTGCTCGGCATGACGCCCCCGAAGGCGGAGGCGAGCTTCGTGCCCGCCGAGATGTTCCTCGACAAGTCCATCCTCGGCTGCCGGTACGGGAGTTCGCGCCCCCAGCACGACTTCGCGCTGTACGCGCGGCTCTACCAGGAGGGGCGGCTGCTCCTGGACGAGCTGGTCACCAAGACGTACGCGGTGGAGGAGTTCGGGGCGGCCGTCGACGACCTGCACGCGGGGAAGGTGGCGCGGGGCGTGCTGACGTTCTGAGGCCCGGCTCTTCTCGGGAGGCGGGGCCTGTGGAAAACCGGTGGGGCTTGTCAGTGGGCTCGCCTAACGTCGCCCCATGAGCTACCGCGACGTCGCCTCCAAGCCCGTGTTCGTCTGGGCCGCCGTGTCCGTGGGCGCGCGGATGCCGGTCGCGATGGCGCCGCTCGCCCTCGTCTTCCTCGTCCGCGAGCGCCCCGGCGGCTACAGCCTGGGCGCGATGCTCGCCGCGGCGTATGTGATCGGCGAGATCGTCGGCGCCCCGCTGCTCGGCCTGCGCATGCGCGCCGAGCGGGCCCGGCGGCCGCTCGCCGTGGGCCTCGCCCTCGGGGCGCTCTGCTTCGGGGCGCTCGGCGCCCTGCCGCACGCGCACCCGGTGGCCCTCGCGGCGCTCGCCTTCGGCGCGGGCGCCGCTCCCGCCGCCGCGCCGGGCGCCCTGCGGGCCCTGCTGACCAGCGTCGTGCCGGACCGGGCGGTCGCCCAGGCGCTGTCCACGGAGTCGATGCTGACCTTCGCGATCTGGGCCGTCGCACCGGCCGCCGCGACGGGGCTCGCGCTCGGTGCCGCGCCGAACCTCCCGCTGCTGCTCGCCGCCGCCCTGATGGCCGCCTCGGTGGCGGGCCTGTGGCTGCTGCCCGCGGGGTGGACGGCCGACGCGGCGGACCGGGGCGGCGAGTCCATGGTGCGGCTGCTGCTGCGCGCCTGGCCGGTGTTCGTGACGGGCGCGGCCAGCCTCTCCATGCTGGCCCTCGCCGAGCTGGTCCTGCCCGCGCTCCTGGAGCAGCGCGGCATCGAGGTGGGCTGGGCGGGCCCGCTGCTCGCCGGGCTCGCGATCGGCTCCGGGGTGGGCTCGTTCGTGTACGGGCTGCGCGGCTGGCCGGGCCGTCTGCGCACGCAGAGCCTGGTCATGATGCTCACGGTCTCCGGCTGCGTGGCCCTGGTGTCGGTGCTCCCCTCGGCGGTCCTGATGGCGGCCGTGCTCGCCGTCGCCGGCTTCTTCCAGGCCGGGGCGATGCTCACGCGCAACCTGATGCTCCGCGAGATCCTCCCGCCCAGCGCCCTCGCCGCGGGCTACTCGGTGATGTACGCGGCAGTGGGCGCGGGTTACGCCGCGAGCGGCTCCCTCGCGGGCGCCCTGCTGAATGCGGTCGCACCTTCCACGGCGATTCTCGCGGGGGTCGGTCTCAGCCTGGTTCTGACGGTGGTGGGGGCGGTGGCGGAGGTGCGACCGGTCCCCAAATGCGCCCCATATGGGGATCGCGTATTGCACAAAAGTGCAAGTTGAAACTTCAAATCTTCGTCAACTCCCGTGAACTCTCCCTTGCCTGGGCCGAGTTGCCCTAATGTCTCCGTCGGCACCACATCACGGGAGGAATAAGTGAAGACAATTCTGCGGGGCATCGGCGTCGGATCGGTCGCGCTCGCCTGCCTGTTCGCGGGCAGCGGCGGGGCCCAGGCGGCCACGGGGCACGGGAAGTCGTACCACGGCTGCCGGAACTACGTGAAAGTCTGGCGCAGCCACGGCAAGGTGTATGCCCAGGGGTGGCAGAAGTGCAGCAAGAGGCGGAGTGTGCAGCGCCCGGAGGCGGGTCTTTCCGCCTATAAGAACGGCAAGTTCAAGGACGTCTCGCCGGACAAGGGCCTGGGCGGCTGCCACAACAAGAAGGTCTGCAAGTCCCCGAAGGTCAAGCTGAAAGTCCACAAGGGATACAAGTACAGGGCGCTGAATGCCGGTACCGCCTCGATCGGAATTCCTGACGAGGGCGACTACTTCTGGCCGAAGCGTACGCAGGCCGTGAAGTGGTACACGGCCCGGTAAATGTCTTTCGAATGAGGCAGGTTCTCCACCATGGGGAGAGCCTGCCTTATGGCCTTATGGCCTTATGGCATTCCTCATGGCTTTCCTCAGGCGCCGACGGAGCGGAACGTCCTCCGGTACGCGGTCGGCGTGACCCCCAGCGCCGCCTGCAAGTGCTGCCGCATCGACTGGGCCGTCCCGAAGCCCGCGTCCCGCGCCACCTGGTCGACCGACAGGTCGCTGGACTCCAGCAGGTGCCGGGCCCGCTCCACGCGCTGCTGGGTGAGCCACTGGCCGGGGCTGATGCCGACCTCCTCGCGGAAGCGCCGCGTGAAGGTGCGCACCGACATGGACTCCTGCTCGGCCATGTCCCGCAGCTGGAGCGGCTCGTGGAGGCGGCCGAGCGCCCACGCGCGCGCGGTCGTCGTGGTGGCCAGCTGCGGCTCCGGGACCGGCCGCTGGACGTACTGGGCCTGGCCGCCGTCGCGGTGCGGCGGCACGACGGTCACCCGGGCCACCTCGTTGGCGACGGCGGTGCCGTGGTCCCGGCGTACGACATGCAGGCACAGGTCGACTCCGGAGGCCACGCCGGCCGAGGTCAGCACGTCGCCGTCGTCGATGAACAGGACGTCCGCGTCGACCCGGACGCTCGGGAAGAGCCGCTGGAAGTGCTCGGCGGAGTGCCAGTGCGTGGTCGCGGGGCGGCCGTCCAGATAGCCCGCGGCGGCCAGGACGTAGCCGCCGGTGCAGATGGAGAGCAGCCGGGTGCCCGGCCTGATCAGGGCCAGGGCGGCGGCCAGTTCGGGTGTCAGGCGGCCCTCTTCGTAGACCGGTCCCAGTTCGTACGAGGCGGGGACGATCACCGTGTCCGCGGTGGCCAGGGCCTGTGGTCCGTGCTCGACGACGATCGCGAAGTCGGCGTCGGTGCGGACCGGGCCGGGTGGCCGGATCGAGCACGTCACCACTTCGTAGAGGCGCCGCCCCGCGGCGTCCCGGGCGCGGCCGAAGATCCTTTGGGGAATGCCCAGTTCAAAGGGGATGACGCCGTCCAGGGCGAGGACGACGACACGGTGTCGGCGCGGCGGTGTCACGGTCGAGGGCATGGCCCGATCCTAGCGAATGCTGGCCCTCGGGCCACTCGATGGGCGCGGTCCCCGGCCGGATCCTGTATGTCGTGACCCAGACAACAAGGACCGAGACAGCAGGTGGGCCCCCGGAGGCCGAGAACTCCCCGAGCGGCCTCCCGCGCGCGGGGCGCCCTTCCCGGCGTGTGCACCGCGCCTGGTTCGTCGCCGCCGTCACCTTCGTGACGATCATCGGCGCCGCCGCCTTCCGCTCGCTCCCGGGTCTGCTCATCGACCCGCTGCACCAGGAGTTCCACTGGTCACGCGGCACGGTCGGGCTCGCGGTCTCCATCAACCTCGCGCTGTACGGGCTCACCGCGCCGTTCGCCGCCGCGCTCATGGACCGGTTCGGCATCCGCAGGGTCGTCGCGATCGCCCTCATGGTGATCGGCCTCGGCTCGCTCCTGACCGTATGGATGACGGCCGTCTGGCAACTGCTGCTCTACTGGGGCCTGCTGGTCGGCCTCGGCTCCGGCTCGATGGCGCTCGCCTTCGCCGCGACCGTCACCAACCGCTGGTTCACCGAGCGGCGCGGCCTCGTCACCGGCATCCTCACCGCCGCGTCCGCCTCCGGCCAGCTGATCTTCCTGCCGCTGCTCTCCTGGATCGTCGACAGGTACGAATGGCGGCCCGCCGCCGTGACCGTCGCCCTCGCCGCGTTCGCGGTCGTCCCCTTCGTATGGCTGCTGCTGCGCGACCACCCCGCGGACGTGGACCTGAAGCCCTACGGCGCGAAGGAGTTCGTACCGAAGCCGCCGCCCGTCACCGGCGCCGCGCGCCGCGCCGTCACGGTCCTCTTCCAGGCCGCCCGCACCGGCCCCTTCTGGCTCCTCGCCGGGACCTTCGCGATCTGTGGCGCCTCCACCAACGGCCTGGTGCAGACCCACTTCGTGCCCGCCGCCCACGACCACCACATGCCGGTCACCGCGGCCGCGTCCCTCCTTGCCGTCATCGGCGTCTTCGACGTCATCGGCACGATCGCCTCCGGCTGGTTCACCGACCGCTTCGACGCACGCAGGCTGCTCGCCGTCTACTACGCGCTGCGCGGGGTGTCGCTGATCTTCCTGCCGCTGCTGCTGCAGGCCACCGTCCACCCGCCGATGGTCTTCTTCATCGTCTTCTACGGCCTCGACTGGGTGGCCACCGTCCCGCCGACCCTCGCCCTGTGCCGCGAGCAGTACGGCGACGACAGCGCCATCGTCTTCGGCTGGGTGCTCGCCTCGCACCAGCTGGGCGCGGCCCTCGTGGCCTTCCTCGGCGGTGTCGCGCGCGACGCCCTCGGCTCGTACGACGTGGTCTGGTGGGCCTCCGGGGCGCTGTGCGCGGCGGCGGCGCTGATGGCGCTCGTCATCCGGCGCCGCACGCCGGAGGGCACCCTCAACCCTGCGTGAACCGCCCGAACGTGCCCTTGTGGAAGAGCAGCGGCGAGCCGCTCTCCTCGGCGCCGAGCGCGTCCACCCGGCCGACCACGATCAGATGGTCGCCGCCGGTGTGCACGGCGTGGATGGTGCAGTCGATCCACGCCGGGGCGCCGGTGAGCCGGGGCGAGCCGGAGACCGGGGACGGGCCGTGCTCGACCCCGGCGAACTTGTCCGCGCCGCTGACCGCGAAGCCCCGGCACAGCTCGCCCTGGTCGGCCCCGAGGACGTTCACGCAGAAGACGCCGGCGCGGGCGATCCGCGGCCAGGTCGTCGACGTGCGCGCGACCATGAAGGAGACCAGCGGCGGGTCGAGCGAGAGCGAGGCGAAGGACTGGCAGGCGAAGCCCGCGGGCCCCTGCGCGCCGTCCGTCGCGGGCGCCGTGATGACGGTGACGCCGGTCGCGAAGTTGCCGAGCACGCGCCGGAATTCGCCCGGGTCGAGCGGCGCCCGCTCGTCGTCGCGGACCGCGCGCAGCTCCGGGCGCGGCAGAGCTTCCACCGGAGCGGCCGCTGTGGGGGCCCCGACCGACCTGAGGTATCGGACGACGGTGGCCGCCATCCCTGCGTGTCCCATCACAGGAGCCATTGAAGCTGACGGTGCGTCAGATTGGAAGGGCCGGACGGCCCTTCGGCCAAGCCTTGAGAACCCCTTTGCCCGACCTGGTCCTGGGCGTCAACGCCCCTTGTACGAGGGCGACCTGCGCTCCACGAAGCTCGCCACGCCCTCCTGCGCGTCCGCCGTCGTCATGTTGATCTCCTGGGCCGCGGCCTCCGCCGCGAAGGCCGCGGCCCGGTCCCCGTCGAGCGAGGCGTTGACCAGCTGCTTGGTCATCGCGATGGCCCGCGTCGGCCCGGCCGCGAGCCGCTCCGCCCACTCCCGCGCGGTCTTCTCCAGCTCCTCCGCCGGTACGACGCGGTTGACGAGCCCGAGCCGCTCGGCGTCCACCGCGGGCAGGGAGTCCCCGAAGAACATCAGCTCCTTGGCGCGCTGCGGCCCGACGAGCCGGGGCAGCAGATAGGCCCCGCCCCCGTCCGGCACCAGCCCGCGGCGCACGAACACCTCGATGAACTTGGCCTGTTCGGCGGCGATGACGAGATCGCAGGCGAACGCGAGGTGCGCGCCGATCCCGGCGGCCGTGCCGTTGACGGCGGCGATCACCGGCTTCTCGCAGTCCAGGATCGACGCGATGAAGCGCTGGGCGCCGCGCTTGATGGTGCGGGCGACGTCCCCGGGCACACGCTCACCGCCGGTGGCCCCTTGGCTGGGGGTTCCGCGCAGATCGGCCCCCGCGCAGAAGCCCTTGCCGGTCGCGGTGATCACGACGGCGCGCACGCCGGGGTCGGCGGAGGCGTCGGCGAGCAGCGCCATGATGCGTTCCCGCTGGTCCCAGGTGAGGGCGTTCATGGCCTCGGGCCGGTTCAGGGTGATCCATGAGACGCCGTTGTCAGTGGCGTGCTGTACCAATGATTCAGCGGAATCCTCAGGGGGGTTCGCGCGATCCTTTGGTGCTTCGGGGGAGGTCGTCATGGGGGAGTGGCTCCGTTTCGTGCGAGAGCGGGTGCGGCTGGAGATTCGAGGCCGGGCGGACCGGTGTGTACGAGGCCGGGTGAGGCGTCGGCCACCGGCAGGGCTACCGGCAGATGGCGAGCGCGTCGAGCGCCACGGCGCCCTGGCCGCGCGGCAGCACCATCAGCGGATTGATGTCCAACTCGCTGATCTCGTCACCGAGTTCGAGGGCCATCCGCTGCACCCGCAGCACGACCTCGACGAGCGCCTCGACGTCGGCCGGCGGCGCCCCGCGCACCCCGTCCAGCAGGGCCCGGCCGCGCAGCTCGCGCAGCATCGCCTTCGCCTGGTCCTCCCCGAAGGGCGGCACCCGCACGGCCGCGTCCCGCAGGACCTCGACGAGGACACCGCCGAGCCCCACCGTCACGGTCGGCCCGAACAGCTCGTCCTGGGTGACACCGACGACCATCTCGACGCCCTGCTCCACCATCTGGCAGACGAGGACGCCGTCGAGCGGAATCCCTTCGTAGCGCGCGATGTCGGTGAGGTCGCGGTAGGCGTCCCGCACCTGGCTCGCCGAGGTGAGCCCGACCTTGACGAGCCCCAGCTCGGTCTTGTGCGCGAGCTGCGGCCCGGACGCCTTCATCACCACGGGGTAGCCCACCAGGCCCGCCGCCCGCACGGCCGCCGCGGCGCTGGTCACCAACTGCTCCCGCGGCACCCTGATTCCGTACGCGCGCAGGAGCTGTTTCGCCGCGTGCTCGCTCAGCTGGCGGCCCGGGCGCAGCAGCGCCTGCGCCTTGCGGAAGGACGGCGAGGGGGAGCGGGGCGCCTCGTCGAAGGGGGAGCGGTAGCCGCTCGTGAAGCGGTGGTGGTCGAGATAGGCGCGCACCGCCGTGATGCAGTTGGCGAAGGTGCGGAAGGTCGCGACGCGCGAGGAGCCGAGCAGCGTGGAGCGGTAGGCGTCCTCGGTGCCGACCGGCGAGCCCCACACCACGCACACCAGCTTGTCCGTCTGCTCCGCCGCGTCCACCAGGTCCTGCGCGAGCTTGTCGCTCATGGGCGGAAAGGGCCCCGTGATGGGACAGATGAGCACGCCCACCTCAGGGTCGTCCAGGATCGCGTCGATGATCTTCCGCCCGCGCCAGTCGCCCACGGGGTGCCCACCGTTGTCGACGGGGTTGGCGACGTTCAGATACTCCGGTATCCACTGGTGCAGCTCGGCCTGCTTGGCGTCGGAGAGCGTGGGCAGCGACAGACCCGCCTCGCTCGCCAGGTCGGAGAAGTGCGCACCGGTCCCGCCGGAGATCGAATACACGACGACGCCGTCGGCCTGCGGCTTGCGCGCCCGCGCCAACAGGGCGGAGGTGTCCTGGAGTTCATCGAGCCCGTCGACACGGATCACACCGAACTGCCGCATCGCCGCGTCCACCACCGCGTCGGCGCCGGTCAGCTTGCCGGTGTGTGAGGCGGCCATGCGGGCCCCGGTCTCGGTGCGCCCCACCTTCACGGCGACGACGGGCACGCCGCGCCGGGCGGCCCGGTCGGCGGCGAGCAGGAAGGACCGCCCGTCCTTCAGCCCCTCCACGTAACAGGCGATGGCACCGACCTCGGGCTGCTCGGCGAAGTAGGAGATGAAGTCGGAGGTCTCCAGGTCGGCCTCGTTGCCGGTGGGCGCCCAGTGGGAGAGGCGCACGCCGAGTTCCTGCATGGTGAAGACGGGGCGCCCCTGATGTCCGGACTGTGTGATGAGGGCGATGGCGGGCCCTTCCAGGTCGTCACGGAACCGCTCGAAGGCGTTGAGGTTGGTGTTGGGCCCGAGCAGCCGCAGCCCGGAGCGCTCGACGGCGGCGGCGAGCCGGGCCTGGGCGACGGCGCCCTCGGCCCCGGTCTCGGCGAAGCCGGAGGCGAAGGCGACGGCGAACTTCACCTTCTCCTCGGCGAGTTCCTCGATGACGGGAAGCGGGTCGCCCACCAGCAGAACGGCCAGATCGACCTGCTCGGGCAGGTCACCGACGGAGGGGAAGCAGGGCAGACCGAAGACGGACTGACGGGTGGGGTGCACGGGGTGCAGCCGGGCGCCGACGCGTTCGGCCCAGGCGATGAGCTGCCGGGTGATCCCGGTGTTGGGCCGCCCCTCGGCGTCCGACGCGCCGACGACGGCGACGGACCCGGGCCGGAAGAAGCGGTCCAGATCGGGCACATCGGTGTACAGCGGCCGCCCGCTGACGTCGAGTTCGTCCGGGCCCGAGGCGCGCCCGTGGACGGTGGGTGCAGGGGTCTCGCCGCAGGCCACAACACGCGCGCGGCGGGGGTCGGTGGTGAAGGTGCCGTGAGTCGATCCAAGCATCGGTCCGCCCGCTCCTGTGTGACAGCAACTTAACTGACGCATAGTCAGATTACTGAACTGACGCTGCGTCAGGAATGGGGCTGCATGCAAAGAGTCGGGGCGGACGCGGTGACGACGTGTGGCGGGCGCGCCGAAGCGCACCCGCCACACCAGGGAACAGCAGGATCAGGGGCCCGCCAAGACCGCGTTTGCGACATCAGCCCTTCGACAGGGCCTGGGCGATCTTCGCCGCGTCCAGGGCGAGTTCGCGGAGCATGCCACTGATGGGATTGGAGAAGCCGGTGAAGTGGAGACCCGGGGTGGAAGCGGGGGTGCGGGCCCCGTGGGCGACGGGCAGCCCGCGTCCGTCCAGGACGCCGAGCCCGCCGACCAGGCCCTCCAGGCCCCGGCGGTACCCGGTCGCGGCGATGACGGCGTCCGGTTCGATGCGCGAGCCGTCCGCGAGGACCACCTTGCCGTCCTCGAAGGAGTCGACGGCGGCGACGGGTTCGACGCGGCCCGTGCGCACGGCGTCGAGGAGGCCGACGTCCTGCACGGGGATGGCGCCGTCGTTGGCCCGCGAGTACAGCCCGGTGTCGGGGCGCGGCAGTCCCTGCGCGGACAGGTCGGGCACGCTCATCTTGGCGAGCGGGACCGAGAGCCGGTCGACCAGCGAGACGGGCAGCCTGCGGCACAGGATGCCGGAGAGCTGCGCGGGCCAGCCGAGGGTGGAGCGGCGCACGATGTGCGGCACCGTGCGCACCGCGAGCCGCACGCGGGCGGCGCCGCCCTCGATGAGGTCGACGGCGATCTCGGCGCCGGTGTTGCCGACGCCGACGACGAGGACGTCCTTGCCCGCGTACGGGGCGGGGTTGCGGTAGCCGGCGGCGTGGAGCAGCTCGCCGGTGTAGGTGTCGCGGCCGGGCCAGGACGGGAGATGGGGGGTGTGGTTGTAGCCGGTGGCGACCACGACGGCGCGTCCGGTGAGTTCGCGACCGCCGGTGGCGTGGAGCAGCCAGCCGCTTCCGCTGTCGCTTCGGCTGCCGCCTCCGCTGCTCTCTGAGGTCCGCTCAAGTCGTGTGACCTCTACGCCCGTCACGATCTCCAGTTCGTGGAACTCGGCGTACTTCTCCAGGTAGCGGATGACGTTGTCCCGGGCGACCCAGCGTCCGAAGGAGCGGGGTATCGCGAGGCCGGGGAGGGCGGAGAGGCGGCGCGTGGTGTGCAGCCGGAGCCGGTCGTAGTGGCCGTGCCAGGAGGCGGCGACGCGGTCCGACTTCTCCAGGACGACGGCCCGCACGCCCCGCGCGCGGAGCGCGGCCGCGACGGAGAGGCCGCCGGGACCTCCGCCGATCACGTAGACGGGGCGGTCCTCTTGGAGCGGTCGTGGGGGAGCGGAGTCGGCCATGGACGGGAGAGTAGCCACCCTGGGGGTTGATGGGGGACGGTCAAGACCCGAACCGGTTGCGAATTGATCACGAGTGGCTTGGTTCTTGCGGGGGCTGGTCGGCTCGGGGCGGCTCTTGCGTTCCTGGGGTGGGTGCGTTGAACTGACGTTCCGTCAGATGCCTGCCCCTCCTTCATGATCGGACTTGCTGTGGCCCCTGCGACCTCTGCAACCCCTGCGACCTCTGCGGCGTCGCGTTTCGACCTGCCTGAGCCCGATGCCTTCACGCAGCCTTACTGGGATGCCGCCGCCGAGGGGCAATTGCTGGTGCGGCGGTGCGGTGCTGAGGGCTGCGGCCGGGCTCATCACTATCCCCGGGAGTTCTGCCCCTACTGCTGGAGCGGGGAGGGGAGTTGGGAGCGGGCGAGTGGGCGGGCGTCGCTGTACACGTGGTCCGTGGTGCACCGGAACGACCTGCCGCCCTTCGGGGGGCGTACGCCGTATGTGGCGGCCGTTGTCGACCTTGAGGAGGGGCCGCGGATGATGACGGAGGTTGTGGAGTGCGGGGAGGGGGAGTTGAGGGTCGGGATGGGGCTGGTGGTGCGGTTCAGGGAGCTGGCGGAGGGGGTTGCGGTACCGGTGTTCGCTCCCGCGCAGGGAGGGCGAGGGGCCTCTGGGGATACCGCTCTGCCGGTGCGCGCCCGCTAGGGCGAGGGCGGGGGCGGGGGCGGCGAGGGCTGCTCCGGGTCCAGGGAGACCGTCAGCGTGCAGCCGAGCGCGGTAGCGATGCGGTCGAGTACCTGAAGGGTCGGTGTGTCGCGGCCCGACTCGATGCGCGAGATGGCGGCCTGCCCGGTTCCCGACCGCGCCGCGAGTTCGGCCTGTGACAGGGAGGCCGCGCGGCGCCGTGCCCGTACGAGGGCGCCGATCCCGGTCACTGCTCGCCCTTCCTGTAGAGCGGCAAGGTGGACGTGTCGATCTTCCACTCGTTGACGGTGATCGTGTCCCCGAACTGGTAGCGCTGCCGGTTGTCGTACGCGGGCCTTCCCGTGCGCTGGGAGGGTGCCCAGTAGTGCACGGCCGTGCCGTCGCGGGGATCGACGATCACATAGTGGGGGATGCCCATGGCCGGGTAGTCGGCGAGTTTGCCCTCGTAGTCGTTGGACGCGTTGGAGCGCGAGACGATCTCGACGACCAGGTGGCAGTCGACGGCGGCGAGGGCGTCCGCGTCGGTGGGGCGCGCGTCAGCGTTGAACACGGCGAGGTCAGGCACGCGCAGCACGCCGAGTCCGGCGTCCTCCATGTCGGTTGCGACCATCAGCATCAGGTCGTCCGCGAGCTGTGGCTCCAGTCCCCGACGGATCTTGGCCCCGATGAGCTGGTGCTGGGCCTTGGGGCTCATCATCATCACGAGTCGGCCGTCTGTGATCTCGCCCCAGCCGATGCCGGGTGTGTGTCCGAGCTGGTCGCGGTACTCGCGAAGATGCCGGTAGACCTCTTGATCCGTGCGGGGGAGTCTGGTCATGCCCCCACCTTACATGATGGAATCATCATGAGCGGGTCCCGTCGAAGCAGGCAAAATCGGGTGACGTCGCCGTCCGCGCGCGAGGAGGATGGGGCATGGCCGATGCACCCGCCCCCACCTGGTTCCTCACCCACGACCTGGACCACTTCCTCCGCCGCGCCCGCCTCTTCCTCCACGCCGAACCCGCCCTCCACACCGCCCTGTTGAGCGTCACCGACACCCTCCGCGTCCGCGGCCTCCACGTGTACGGGGACGGAGACCCCCTCTTCGGATTCTGGGCCGACGCCGACGCCGACGCCGACGCCGACGCCGACGCCGACGCCGACGCCGACGCCGACGCCGACGCCGACGCCGACGCCGACGCCGCTGACTCTTCCGTTCGCGGGGCCTTTCTGCGGACGCCGCCCCACCACATCGCCCTCAGCCCTCTCGACGCACCCGCCGCCGACGCCCTCGCCGCCCGGCTCCACGCCGCGGGCCACACCCTCCCCGGAGTCATGGGCGACCGCGACACCGCCGACGCCTTCGCCGAAGCCTGGCAGCGGTACGCCGGGCCCGGGGCCCACGTCAGCCTCGACGTACGGCAGCGGCTGTACCGCCTCGGCGAGCTCACCCCACCCGAGCCCACTCCACCCGGCCACCCCCGCGTCGCGGGCGAGAGGGACCGGGAGCTGCTCATCCGCTGGCACCGGGAATTCGGCGCGGCCATCGGTGAGCGCGCCCACATGGAGGCCGGCGAGTGGGCGGACGCGCGTATCGCGTACGGCGGTGTCACCCTCTGGGAGAGCCAGGACGGGACCCCCCTCGCCATGGCGGGGAACACCCGCCGCACCGCCGGGCAGGTGCGCGTCGCCCCCGTCTACACCCCCGCCGAACTCCGCGGACGCGGCTACGCGGGGGCCGTCGTCGCCGAGGTGAGCCGGGCCGCCCGCGCCGACGGAGCCGAAGAGGTGCTGCTCTTCACGGACCTCGACAACCCCACCAGCAACGGGCTCTACCAGCGCATCGGCTACCGCCCCGTGCGGGACTTCGCGGTGTACTCGTTCTCGTCAGCGGCGTGAGTCACGGCCACAGCAGCTCAGTGAGCCAAGAACCCGACTGGGAGCGGTACTTGAGGCGTACGTGCCGCCGCCGCTCGTCCCCCTGGAAGAACTCGGCCTCCTCGGGGATCAGGGCGTACAGCGTCCACGTGGGGGCGTCCGCGTCCGGCTCCGCCTGGGCGCGTTCCCAGGAGCGCGTCGACGCGTCGGCCAACTCCTGGAGCCCGCCCGCGATGACCTCGCTCTGGCGGCCGACCAGCGCCCCCGCCAGCGCCCCCGTCGAGCGCGCGTGCAGGTCGGCCAGGGCATCGGCGTGCGGGGCCGTCGTCACCCGGCCCCGGATCCGGATCTGGCGGCCCTGTGCGGGCCAGTAGAAGTGGAGGGCGGCCTGCGGGAGGGCGGCCAGCTGCCGCCCCTTCGCGCTGGTCGTGTGCGTCGCGAAGTGCCAGCCGTCGGCGTCGGCGTCGTGGAGCATCACCGTACGGACGTCGGGGCGGCCGTTCTCGCCGACGGTCGCCAGGGCCATCGTGTGCGGCTCGGGCTGGCCCGCTGCGACCGCCTCCGCGAACCATGAGTGGAAGAGGGGGAGCGGTTCTTGCGGCGCGGCTTCCGGGTCGAAGGCGGGGAGTTCGATGTCCCAGACCTTCTGGGTGCGGAGCAGTTCGAGGAACGCGGCGTGGTCGGTGGTCATGCACCGATTGTGCGGGAGGGCCGCACCCAGAGACCCGGGTGCGGCCCTCCCGCAGAGTCGAGCGCGCGTCAGCCCACGTCAGCCCACATCAGCCCGCGTCAGCGCGCGTCAGCCCACGTCAGCGCACGACGACCTTCCCCGTCCTCGCCACCCACGTGACCGTCCCGCCCTCGAACCGCTGCGAGAAGTCCTTGTTCTTCGCGCGGACCGGCGCCCCGGTCGGACAGCCCAGCTTCCCCTTCTCGGCCTTGGCCCGCGCCCACGCCTTGCCCAGCGAGCCGCCCGCCGCCTTGAGCTTGCAGGTGAAGTCGGCCGTGACCGTCTGCCCGCCGTCCGGCAGTGTCACCGCGACCCCGTTGCCCTTCGCCGCCTGCTTGGCCCGGCCGACGAGCCAGGAGCGCAGCTTCCAGTACTTGGAGGGCGCGGCCGTGAGCGTCACGCGCGTGCCCCTCGTGTACGGGGGCGCGGGCCTGGCCGACACCTTGCCCGCCTTGGCGGAGGGCACGATGCGCGTGGCCAGCGGCGCGACGGAGGACGTGCGGTAGGCGGCGACGACGGGCGCGGTCTGCCGCAGCACCCCCGCCGCGTTCGAGTCGGAGCCGGTGCCGAGCTGCAGCTTCTGCAACTCGGCGGCGGACACCTTCGGGTTCGAGTACGTGCCCGCGTACTTGCACAGGCCGTCCGCCGACCCGAACTTCTCCTCGCACGTGATGCGGTACGCCATGGTCGTGAACCACTTGCCGTCCGGCGTGATCCAGCCCTGCGAGCCCTTGTACGGCGGCTTGAGCGCCTGGCGTACGACGTCGACGGGCACGTTGTTGGCCCGGGCCGCCTGCTGGAGCTGCTTCTCGAACGTGATCGGGTCGTGGTACAGCGCCAGGTTGTGGCCCAGCTCGTGTGCGAAGCCCGGGTCGCGGCCGGTGGCGGTGAAGACGTCGATGGTGCTGTAGGCCCACTTGTCCGTCGTGCTCGACACCTTGGTATTCGGGAGGCTGCCCTGCCCGGCCGTGTACTCCCCGCTCGACTTCGGCACGTTGGTCCAGAAGGAGACCAGGTCGGCGTTGTACTGGTCGCGGACCTTGTGCGCCAGCTTGCCGAGCTCGCCGGTTCCGTCCTCCATGGCCCGCTGCCCGGCGCTCGGGTCCTCGCTGCCCTTGTAGCCCTTGATCTCGAAGGAGTGGACGATGCGGACCTCGGCGTTCACGTCCGCCTTCTTGAACGCACGGTTCATCTGGAGCTCGGCGGCCTTGATCCGGTCCTCGATCTTCTGGGGGGTCCAGCGGAAGGCGGTGCCCCAGTTCGCGAGCTCCTCGGAGTTGGTGCCGTCCAGGAGGCCCTTCTTCGCCAGCGGTGTGTAGCCGACGACGACGTCGATGACGGCCTTCTTGCCGTCCTTGTCACCCTTCTCGGCCTGCGCCCGCTCCGAAGGGTCCTGCTTCTCCCCGGCCTTCTCCCGCGCCTCCTCCTTCGCCTTCTTCTTCGCGGCCTCCGCGATGTTCGGCGGCAGCTGGAGGGGCGGCACGGCGGGGGCCGGAAGCTTCGACGGGTCGAAGTCGATGGCCTCGGTGCGCTGGTTGTTGTCCGGGGCGGAGCCGAAGAGGTACTCGCGGTCCTCCGACTCCACCGTGCCGGTCAGGTCGTCGTCGGCGGTCGAGTCCGTGCAGGCTCCGTCGACCGCGATGAACACGAACGACGTCGGGTCCCCGGCCCGCTCGCCCAGCCAGTACAGGCTGTCCACGCCCTCGTCGTCCACGCTCAACTGGACCTCGCCCCGGACCGGGACCTTGGCCTGGTACGTCTCCGTCAGCTCCGGGAGCTTCTTGAAGTCCATGACGAGCGTGCGGGCGTCGGCCCTGGGGTCCCCGTCCGGCTCCAGGTCGCAGAAGCTCGCGAAGTCCCGCGCGTTGAGGTGGGCGTATCCGGCGCCCATCAGGCCGGGCGGGAGGGGCTTGTCCGCGGCGGTGCCGGTGGCGGCGGCGGACGTGGTCAGCACCGGCAGGACCGTCGCCGCGAGGACGGTGGCGGCGGTCAGGGCGGTGCGTCTGAGGTGGCGCACGAGGTGGCTCCTTGGGGGAGGGGGTGGTCGGACCGGCGGTCGATCCGAGGTCCAGGAAGTCACCCGGAGGCGGACCCGAGGGGATACGGCGGGCCGCGCCCCCTTGGAATCACCCCGTTGCCGGGTCCGCGACCGACCGATCAGCAGACACCCCGGTCACCCTGCTCACCCCGCCCACCCCGCTCACCTGGTTCGCCGGGATCCCCGCGTACTGGTCGCGCACGGCTGACCCGACGCAGGTGGCCCCGGCGGCCAGTCAGATCCCGCCCAGCACCAGACGGGTCCAGGCGGTGGAGGACCGCTTGGACCCGTGCCTCGTACCTCGTATCCCGTACCCCGTACCAGGGTCACGTCGAAGTGCGCGCCCGCCAGGTGTAGTTGGCGCTATGCCGCGCCGTCTTCCCCCTCGGAGGCGTCCCCTTCGAAGATCTGCGTCGCGTGTGACGCTGTCAGCGCTTGCCGGAACCATCGGTCCAGTACGGCGGGGTCCGCACAGCCCTCGATCCGCTGACGGGTGCCGCTTCCGGGGAACATCGTTCCGATCGCCATCAGCTCTCTCCAGTCATTCCGGGCCCGGCCCTCGGGGAGCCCGACTTCCAATAGCTGCCAGTAGTAGGCGGCGGTATCCGTTGGCGGGCCGCCTCTTTCGGGTCGGTGATCGCGGGGGTGCTGTCGGGGCCGAGGACCCGTGGTGTGAGGGTGAGTGTCGTCCAGTCGTCGATGCCGCACAGAAACGGGCCTCGGGCCGGTCAGGACATCGACCGTAGCGTCCGATGGCATCCGCGCAACGTCACCTGGGGAGGCGGGCGTTCACCGCCCCAGCACCACCGTCCCCGAAGAACAGAACCACCCACCCGTCCCCGAGGCCACCGCCACCTCCGGCAGGCTCCCGTCCCCCCGCCGCACCTGCCCCTCGCCCGCTTCCCCGCGCAGCTGCCGCACCGCCTCCACGATTAGGAACAGCCCGCGCATTCCGGGGTGTTGGGCGGACAGCCCGCCCCCGTCCGTATTGGTGGGCAGCTCCCCGTCCCTCAACAGCCGTCCCTTCTCCACGAAAGCGCCCCCCTCTCCCTTCTCGCAGAACCCGAGATCCTCCAGCGTCACCAGCGTCATGTACGTGAACGCGTCGTAGATCTCCGCCACATCCACGTCGGCCGGCCGCACCCCCGCCCGCTCGAACGCGAGGCGGCCGCTGACCGCCGCCGGGGACACCGTGAAGTCGTCCCACTCGGACATCGTCGTGTGCGAGACGTGCTCGCCGCTGCCCAGGACCCATACGGGAGTGGAGGCGCAGTCGGCCACCAGTTCCTCCGCCACCAGCAGCACCGCGCAGCCCCCGTCCGACCGTATGCAGCAGTGGAGTTTCGTGAAGGGGTCCGCGATCATCGGGCCGCTCAGCACCTCCTCCACCGTGATGGGGTCCCGGAACATCGCCTCCGGGTTCGTCGCCGCGTTGGCCCGCGCCTGTACGGCCACCGAGGCCAGCTGCTCCAGCGTCGTGCCGTACTCGTGCATGTGGCGGCGGGCCGCCATGGCGTACTTGGAGATCAGCGAGTGCCCGTAGGGGACCTCGAACTGCAAGGGGCCGCGTGCGCCGAACGACAGGTTCGAGGTGCGGCGCTTCGCCTTGATGTCGGCGCGGGCCGTCGACCCGTAGACGAGGAGGACGGCATTGGCGCGGCCCGCCGCGATCGCGTCCGCCGCGTGCGCCGCCATCACCTCCCACGTGGAGCCGCCCACCGAAGTGGAGTCCACCCAGCGGGGTTTGAGGCCCAGGTACTCGGCGACCTCGACCGGTGCGAGGGTGCCGAGACCGGCGGAGGCGATGCCGTCGATGACCTCGCGGCCGAGCCCGGAGTCCGCGAGGGCGCGGCGGGCGGCCTGGGCGTGCAGGGCGTAGGGGGTGGCCTCGTCGACGCGGCCGCAGTCGGAGAGGGCGATGCCGGCGACGGCGATCTTGCGGCCTCCGCTTCCGACTCCGGCGCCGATTCCAGTTCCAGGGCGGGTGGCAGCAGTTGGCATGAATCTGACGGTACATCAGATACTCCTCCGCCAGGGAGGGGAAGGTCGCGTCGCGGCTCTGTGCATATGGCCGCCGCGGATCTAGCATGACGGCCCGTCAGATTCTGGGTCCGGCTCGTCGGACCCCGGGAGGGAGCCCGCCGATGGACGCCGCCTTCAGTGCGGAGCAGGACGAGATCCGCCGCACCCTTCGCGAACTCATCACCAAGCGCAGCGGCCCCGACGAGGTCAAGGCCGCGGTGCGCACGCCCAGGGGGTACGACAGCGCCCTCTGGTCCGCCCTCGCGGAGCAGCTCGGGCTGCCCGGACTCGCGGTCCCCGAGGCGTACGAGGGCGTGGGCTGCACCGCCGCCGAACTGGCCCTGGCCGCCGAGGAACTGGGGCGTGAGCTCGCTCCTTCCCCGCTCTTCGCCACCGCCGTCCTCGCGGCGCCGCTCGTCCTCTCCCTCGGCACGGAGGAGCAGAAGGCCGCGCAGCTGCCCCGCATCGCCTCCGGCGCGCTGACCGCCGCGCTCGCCGTCCCCGGCGCGGGGCTCGCCACGGCCCTCGGGCTCGTCGGCGACAACGCGGGGGACTGGGCGGGCGGCGGGCGCGCGGGCGGGGTGCAGGCGCGGCTCGTGGACGGCGGGTGGCGGCTGTACGGGGAGGCCGATCAGGTCCTCGACGGGCACAGCGCGGACCTGCTGGTCGTGGCGGCCCACGCGGGCGGCTTCGCGCGCTCGCGGACGCTGCTGTTCCTCGTACGGGCGGAAGCGGGCGGGATGTCCCGCACCCGGCAGACGTCCCTGGACGAGACACGGGCCCAGGCGCGCGTCGAACTCCGGGACGTGGAAGCCGAGTTGCTCGGCGACGAGGGCGCCGATGCGCTGGGTGCGCTCACGGCCGTCGGTGACGTGGCGGCGACGGTCGTCGCGGCGGAGGCCCTCGGCGCGGCCGACCGAGTGCTGGAGCGGACGGTCGAATACGTGCGCCAGCGCGAGCAGTTCGGCCGGGCGATCGGCTCCTTCCAGGCGGTCAAGCACCGCCTCGCGGATGTGTATGTGCAGGTCCAGGCGGCCCGCTCGGCGGCGTACTACGCGGCGTGGGCGGCCGGGGCGGAGGCCGCGGGCTTCGGCGGCGACGGCGCGGAGCGGGTCGGCGGGCTCGCCCTCGCCCAGGCCCTGGAGTCGCTGCGCACGGCGGCGTCGGAGGCGGTCCAGCTGCACGGCGGCATCGGCTTCACCTGGGAGCACGAGGCGCACCTGTACTTCAAGCGGGCGTCGAGCGACGAGCTCCTGTTCGGGCCGGTGCACCGGCTGCGGGGGCGGGGTGCGGAGCGGGCGGGGCTGTTCGCGGGGGCGGAGGCGGCCGCTTCTGTGGGGAAGGCGGCCACCTCCGCGGGAAAGGCGGCCACCTCCGTGGGGGAGGTGGCGGTCTGATGCCGCCCGGCGTCCGCCTGATGCAGAAGGTGTCGTCCACGCGCGCCTTCGCACACATCGCCCCGCACTTCGTCCCCGCGATGGACCGCGCCGTCCACCGCCTCACCCGCGGCAAGGTGCTACTCAGCGCACAGATGCTGCCCGGGGTGATCCTCACGGCGCGCGGCGCGAAGAGCGGCCTGGAACGCCGTACGCCGCTGGCCTGCATGCCCGAGGAGGAGAAGGGGAGTTGGGTGCTGATCGGCTCCAACTTCGGGCGGCCCGGCCACCCGGCCTGGACCGCCAACCTGCTTGCCCACCCGGAGGTCACGGTCAACTGGAAGGGGGAGGACATCCCCGTACGGGCGCGGCTGCTGAAGGGAGAGGAGCGCGCGGAGACGTGGGGGCGCGCGCTGAAGTTCTGGCCGCCGTACGCGACGTATCAGGCCAGGGTGGAGCGGGAAATACGGCTGTTCAGGCTGGAGCGGCGGTAAGGGCCGCCGGGACCGGGGCCGGATGCCGCAGCGGCGGGCCACTGCCCGAGCAGTGACCCGCCGCCGCGGTGACAGGACTTGAAGGGGCGCCCTACTTCGTGGGCTTCTTGCCCGTCACGCCCAGGTGCACCAACAGCGCCAGATTCGGCTTGAGTTCGGCCTGCTTGACGCCCCAGGACTGGAAGCCCCGCTGGTGCGAGGCGACCGCCGCGAGCATCGCGACGAGGGAGCCGGCCATCGCCGCCGGGCTCACGTCCTTGTCGACCTTGCCCTTGGACTGAAGCTCCTTGACCGCTTCCGCAAGGGAGTTGTTGACCGAGTTGAGGATCTTCATCCGGATTTTGTAGAAGCGCTTGTCGCCCTCGGCGGCGCCGAGGTCCACGACCCGGAGGATCGCGTCGTTCTTCCGCCAGAAGTCGAGGAAGCCGTCCACCAGCTCCTGCGAGGTCTGCCAGCCCGCCTTGCCGACCCAGGGGCGGCCGTCAAGGAGCTGCGTCAACTCGGCGCCCTCCGTGGCCATTTGCTCCGCGATCTCCAGGACGGCGCCCTCCACGTCCGGGAAGTACTGATAGAAGGTCGCGGGTGAAGTCCCCGCCTTCCGGGCGACGTCGATGACTTTCACGTCCCGGTAGGGCGAGGAGCTGAGCATCTCACTGAGGCAGTCGAGCAGCTTCTGACGCGTCGCCTGACCACGCCGACCGGCCACGCGGCCGTCGACGGTACGTACCTGTCCTGTCATGCCGTCAGCTTACCGAGGGGTGATCGGAGCGCGATCTGGCCGGTGCAAATGGGGTGGGTGGGGCCGGGACGGGCGGTCCTGGGCGTTCGTCGGACGCAGGAGAGGCCATAAGTCCCACTTTGTGCCGAGACCTACCGATACTGGCCCCGGTTCGCAACCATGGCCCGGGACAGGAAGAATCAGGGTGCGTGCCGCCCTAGCGGCTCGGTGGTGAGACGCTGCACGGGGCTGCATTCTTCGGCGGCCGCGTACGGGGAGGTGGCAAGGCAAGTGGTGGATCAGCTGACGCAGCACGATCCGAGGCGGATCGGCCCGTTCGAGGTGCTCGGCCGGCTCGGCGCCGGCGGCATGGGGCTCGTCTACCTCGCGCGTTCCGCGTCCGGGCGCCGGGTGGCGATCAAGACGGTCCGGACCGAGCTCGCCGAGGACCAGCTGTTCCGCGTGCGCTTCACGCGCGAGGTGGAGGCCGCACGGGCCGTGTCCGGCTTCTACACGGCCGCGGTCGTGGACGCCGACCCGCGCGCCGCCGTGCCGTGGCTCGCCACCGCGTACGTGCCCGCGCCCTCCCTCGAAGAGATAGTGAATGAACACGGTCCGCTGCCCACCCAGGCGGTGCGCTGGCTGGCGGCGGGCGTGGCCGAGGCCCTGGAGTCCATCCACGGCGCGGGCCTGGTCCACCGCGACCTGAAGCCGTCGAACGTCCTGGTGGTGGAGGACGGGCCGCGCGTCATCGACTTCGGCATCGCGTCCGGCGTCTCCAACACCCGCCTGACCATGACGAACGTGGCCGTGGGCACGCCCGCGTACATGTCGCCCGAGCAGGCCAAGGACTCCCGCAGCGTCACGGGCGCCTCCGACGTCTTCTCCCTCGGCTCGACCCTCGTCTTCGCCGCCACCGGACACGCCCCCTTCCACGGCGCCAACCCCGTCGAGACCGTCTTCATGCTGCTGCGCGAGGGCCCCGATCTCGAAGGGCTCCCGGACGAGCTGCGCCCCCTCATCGAGTCCTGCATGCAGATGGAGGCCGCGCTCCGCCCCAGCCCCGCCGACCTCCAGGCCCAGCTCGCCCCGCACCTCTTCGCCTCCGACAGCGACGACAGCGGGACCGCGTCCGCGTGGCTGCCGGAGCGGGCGGTCGCGCTGATCGAGGCGCGCAGGGGCGGACGCCCGCCCGCGCGCGTGAACGCGGGGGCCGGCGGCCGGGGCAGCGGCGGCGGCCGCGGGGCGGTGGCGTCGGCGGTGTCGGCACCCCCGTCCGCCGCCCCGTCCTCCGCCTCTGCGTCCTCTCCTCCGTCGTCCGTCCCCCCGCTGGGGGCCCATGGGCGGCTGCCTGCCACGGCCGCCCCGCCGCCGCAGCCCGTCGCACCGCCCGTGGGCGCTCCGGCGCCCGACAGCGGTCCGGTGCGGCTCGCGGGCGCGAAGGTGCCGATCGGCCCGGGGCCGCGCGTCGCCGACGCCCGCGCCGTCGCGGCGGGGGCCGCCCCCGCCGACCCGGGGCTCGCGGCGTCCTGGTCCCGCGCGAAGGCGGGCGCCCCCGTGAACGGCGCCCCCGCCACCGGGGTGCCCGCCCCCGCCGCCGCCCCCGACCAGGGGCAGGGCGCGGGCTGGCGGCCCTGGCGGTTCCGGATGTCCAACGACGTCTGGGGCACCCCCGCGGTCGCCGGGAACCTCGTCTACGTCACGTCCTTCGAGGTCCACGCCCTGGACGTGGCCACGGGCCGGCGCAGCTTCAAGACCCGCGACGTCGCCTGGTCGATGTCGGTCGCCGACGGCCGTATCCACGCCTCCGACGGACCCACCCTGTACGCGCTCGACGGCTCCGACGGCTCCGACCTGTGGCGCCTCAACACGGACGCGTGGGTGTACTCCCTCCAGACCGACCGCGGCACCGTCGTCACCGGGACGCGCGGCGGCGGCGTCCAGGCGTGGGAGGCCGCGAACGGCGAGAAGCTCTGGGAGATCACCGGAGCCCAGACCGACTTCGAGACCCCCGAGTCCGGCCCCGTCATCCACGACGGCACGGTCTACGTCTGGAAGGACGCCCGGCTGCGCGCGCTTGAGGCCCGTACCGGCGAGGAGCGCTGGTCGTACCCGATAGGGGACGCGGCCTCCTGCGGCGGGGTGCCGGTGCGGCTCACGCAGGCGCAGGACGGATACGTGTACGTGGCCGCGGGCACGCGCGTCCTCGGCATCGACGTCGCGAGCGGTCACGTCCGCTGGCACTTCGAGGCCCCGGCGGTCTTCCTGTGCCCGCCCGCGTTCGCCCCCGGGCCCGCGGTGACGGGCGGCGGGGTCTACCTCGCCGACTACCTCGGCACGGTGTACGCGCTGGACGCGACGGACGGCCGCGACCGCTGGCGGATCGCCACGGAGTCGCGGGCCTCCATCGAGCCGGTGCTGGTCGCCGACGGCCACGTCCACGTGGGCAGCGGCAAGGGCCTCTACACCCTCGACGCGGTCACCGGGACGCCGAAGTGGCGCTTCCAGGCGGGCGGCGAGGTGGTCGGGGCGCCGGTCGTGGCCGACCGCCGGATCCACTTCGGGGCGACGGACCACCTGCTGTACACGCTGAAGGCGGACGACGGGCGGCTGCGGTGGAAGCTGGCCACGGGGGGCGAGATCACGGGGGCCCCGGTGGTGCGGGACGGTGTGGTGTACGCCTGTAGCAAGGACCGGTGCGTGTACGCGCTGGACGCGGAGCGGGGGACGGGGACGGCGGGCCGGGCGTAGCCGTTGCTCCGCGGCCCTGGGGCGCCCGAGACAGCCCGTCCGGCGATTGAGGACGAGGCCGTTCAGGCCGATCGGGGGTCTAGGGGCGAAGCCCCAGGAAGGGCGCCGCAGAGCGGGGTCTAGGGGCGTAGCCCCCAGTTTCGGGAAGGGGCGGGACCGGGGCTCATGCCGTTGGGGGCCGCTGCCAGGCCGGGCGCTCCGGGTCGTCGAGGGTCGGCATCGTCGCCGTGGGTGCCGGACCGTTCGAGTCCGGCCCCGTCCAGTCCGGGGCACCCGGCTCCGGAGGAGCCGTCGCCGCGGGGCGCCAGCCCCTCGACCGGCCCCGCATCACCACCGCCGCCACCAGAATCACCACGCCCCCACCAAACGCGTTCGCCACCCCCTGCCCCAGCCCCGACCCGTCCCCCGCGACAGCGATGCTCCCCTCCGCCTGCCCCTCACGCACCATCCACAGCACCGTGAAGCCGAGAACGATCACACCCGCCACCGCCACCACCACACGCGACCGCAGCACCACCCCCACCAGCGTCACCAGCGCCGCGAACGCGAAGGGGAGGAACAGGGAGCCGAACAGCTCGGCTCTCGCGTCCGTGATGCCGCCGCCGGAGAACAGCTCGTCGAGGCGGAAGTAGCGTCCGTGACGGCCGTCGTACCAGGCACGGAAGGGGCTCCAGACGGCGGCCGTCGCTCCGAGGAGAGCGAGGGCCGACCCGATGACATTGCGCACCATGTCCGGCCTCCTCTCGGACCTCTCAGTGATCGACGCTACGCCGGGAGCCCGGCCCCCGCCATGTGACGGCATCGGCCGCCGCACGCACCCCACGGCCCCCGGTCAGCGGATACGGAAGTCCGGGCGCCGCCCCGTGAACAGCTCCGCCTGCCGCTCCGGCGGGAGGTTGCCGAGCGTGATCAGGTGCGGCGCGTGCGCCAGGGCCTGCGCGCGGGCCGCCTCCTTCGCCGACCAGACCGCCCGCACCGTGCCCTGCACCGCCTCCGTCGGGTACGAGGCGATCGTCTCGGCGCAGCGCACCGCCGCCGCGAGCGCCCCGCCCGCCTCCGTGAGCTCGGAGACGAGACCGATCTCGTACGCCCGGCGCGCGCCGAGCCGCTCGGCCGTCCCCATCAGGGACATCCGCGCGACCTCGCCGAACGGCATGCGCTGCGCCATGTTGATCGCCTCGTACGCGCTGACCATGCCGTAGGTGGTGTGCGGGTCGAAGAAGGAGGCGCGCTCGGAGTCGGCGACGATGAACTCCGCCTCGCCGAGCAGGTAGAAGGCGCCGCCGCATGCCATGCCGCCCACGGCGGCGACGACCGGCTTCCACAGGTCGTTGGCCTTGGGGCCGATGGTGAGGAGGGGGTCGTCGATCGTGTACGGGGAGGGGGGCTGGGGGACTTCGGCGGAGCGGTCGATGCCCGTGCAGAAGGCCCGGTCGCCGGCGCCGGTGATGACAGCCGCCCGTACCGTGTCGTCGTGTCGGAACTCCCGCCAGGCGGTGGCCAGTTGGTCTGCCGTGTCCAGGTCGATCGCGTTGTGGCGGTCGGGGCGGTCGAGGGTGAGGACCGCGACGCCGGTCTCCTTGTCGGTGCGGACGCGCAGGCTCATGTGCGCTCCAGGACCCAGCGCGGCAGCGTGACCCCGTCGACCTCGGTGAAGACGACCTGGACGCGCGCGCCGATCCGCAGCCGTTCGGGGTCGACGGAGTTGAGCGGGGCGTCGGCCGAGGTCACGAGGTTGCCGACGAGGCGGATGCGGGGGGCCTCGGCGAGTTCGACGACGATCGCGTTGTAGGGGGCCTGCTCGGCGTAGGCGGGCAGGAGGGGCGGGTGCGGGCGCACGTACGACCAGATGCGGCCGCGGCCGCTCATCTTCCGCCACTCGCTGTCGAAGGACTGGCAGTGCGGGCAGCAGGGCCGCGGCGGGAAGCGCAGCTCGCCGCAGCCGGAGTTCGCGCACGCCTGGACGCGGAGCTCGCCCCGGGCCGCGTACTCCCAGAAGGGGGCGCCGTCGTCGTCGATGACAGGTGACAGGTATCCGCTTTCAGATGTTGTCATCTGTAACCCTCAACTCCTCAGGAGAATGGCGGAGGTGGGCACTCCCTCGCCCGCCGTGACCAGGCAGGTGGAGGCGTCCGGGACCTGGGCGGTGGAGCTGCCGCGCAGCTGCTTCACGCCCTCGTTGATGAGGTTGAAGCCGTGCACGTACGCCTCGCTGAGGCCGCCGCCCCCGGTGTTGATCGGCAGCCGCCCGCCGCTCTCCAGGGCGCCTCCTTCCGTGAAGGCGCCGCCCTCGCCGCGCCCGCAGAAGCCGTAGCCCTCCAGGGAGAGCGGGATGAGGGGGGTGAAGGCGTCGTAGATCTGGGCGACGTCGACGTCCTGCGGGCCGAAGTCGGCCTGTTTCCACAGGTGTCGGGCGGCGGTCCAGGCGGGTCCGGACAGCGGGTCGTCGTTCCAGTAGTTGACCATGCCGTGGTGCTGTGCGGGCAGGCCCTGGGCGACGGAGTGGATGTACGCGGGCTTCTGGCGGCAGTCGCGGGCGCGCTCGGCCGAGACGATGACGCAGGCCAACGCCCCGTCCGTCTCCAGGCAGTTGTCGAAGAGGCAGAGCGGCTCGCTGATCATCCGCGAGGTCATATACATGTCGCGGGTCAGCGGCCTTTCGTACATCATGGCGGCCGGATTCTGGTTGGCCCGGTTGCGGCAGGCCAGGGCGACGTTGAAGAGGTGGTCGCGGGTGGCCCCGTACTCGTGCATGTAGCGCCGCGTGAGCATCCCGATCTCGTCGGCGGGCCGCAGGAGGCCGAAGGGGCGGGTCCACTGCCCGGGGGTGGGCAGCTGAACTGCCGTGTTCTTCCAGGGCCTTGGCCCGCTGCCCCGCTTCCGCGAGCGCCAGGCGACGCCGACGCTCGCCTGTCCGGTGGCGATGGCGGCGGCGAGGTGTCCGACGGTCGCGCACGACCCGCCGCCCCCGTACCCCACCTTGCTGAAGAAGGTGACGTCCCCGGCGCCGATGGCCTTGGCGACCTCGACCTCGTCGGTCTCCTCCATGGTGTACGAGGCGAAGGCGTCGATCTCGGAGGCCGCGATGCCGGCGTCGTCGAGCGCGGCGGTGATGGCGCGGCAGGCCAACGTCTTCTCATTCTCGGGCAGTTGCTTCGCGAAGGCGGTCTGCCCGATTCCGACTATCGCTGTAGCGTCCTTGAGTGAAGCCACGGGCACCTCCGCGGGAGCGTACCGACTGCTGACAGCGCGTCAGGCTACAGCTAATCTGACGGATAGTCAGCTACTGGGTGGAGGGGGCTTGCGATGCGCGGCGACCTGGAGTGGGGCAGCATCCCGGGACTGGTCCGGGCTGCGGCCGAACGGTACGGCGAGCGGGAGGCGGTCGTCGAGGGCCGGACCCGGATCACGTACGCGGAGTTGGGCGAGCGCGTGGACCGGGCGGCGGCCGCCTGTCTCGCGAACGGCGTGGAGGCGGGCGACCGGGTGGCGGTCTGGGCCCCCAACACCCTCGACTGGATCGTCTCGGCGCTCGGCGCGGTGACGGCGGGCGCGGTCCTCGTCCCCCTGAACACCCGCTTCAAGGGCGCCGAGGCGGCGTACGTCCTCGAACGCAGCCGGGCCAAGCTGCTGTTCGTGACCGGCACGTTCCTGGGGACGTCGTACGTGGCGTCCCTGCGCCGGGCGGCGGCGGAGGGTTCCGGGGCCGGACCGCTCCCCGGCCTCCCGCACCTGGACCAGGTGGTGGTCCTCTCCGACGACGCCCCGGAGAACTTCCGTACGTGGAAGGACTTCCTGGCGAGCGGCGACGGCGTGAGCGCGGAGTCGGTCCGCGCACGGGCGGACGCGGTGGCCGCGGACTCCCCCTCCGACATCATCTTCACCTCGGGCACGACGGGCCGCCCCAAGGGTGCGGTCATCACGCACGCGCAGACGCTGCGCTGCTACGACGTGTGGAGCGAGCTCGCGGGCCTGCGCGAGGGCGACCGCTATCTGATCGTGAACCCGTTCTTCCACACCTTCGGCTACAAGGCGGGCGTGATCGCGTGCCTGACGCGGGGCGCGACGATGATCCCGCAGCCGGTGTTCAACGTGGAGACGGTCCTCGCGAACGTGGCGAAGGAGCGCATCTCGGTGCTCCCGGGCCCCCCGACGCTCCACCAGTCACTCCTGGACCACCCGGCGCGCGGAAACTACGACCTGTCGGCGCTCCGCCTCGTGGTGACGGGCGCGGCGGTGGTCCCGCTGCGCCTGGTGGAACGGCTGCGGGGCGAGCTGGGCGTGGGCACGGTCCTGACCGCGTACGGCCTCTCCGAGACGAGCGGCATCGTCACGATGTGCCGCCGGGGCGATGCGGCGGAGGTCATCTCGGCGACGTCGGGCCGGGCGATCCCCGACACGGAGGTCCGGGTGGTCGGCCCGGAGAACGAGGAACTGGCGCCCGGGGAGCCGGGCGAGGTCCTGGTCCGCGGCTACAACGTCATGAGCGGCTACTTCGAGGACCCCCAGGAGACGGCGAAGGTGATCACGGGGGAGGGCTGGCTGCGGACGGGGGACGTCGGAGTCCTCGACACCGAGGGCAACTTGAGGATCACCGACCGCATCAAGGACATGTTCATCGTCGGCGGCTTCAACGCGTACCCCGCGGAGATAGAGCAACTCCTCGGCCTGCACCCGGAGGTGGCGGACGTCGCGGTGATCGGCGTCCCGGACGGCCGCCTCGGGGAGGTCGGCAAGGCGTACGTGGTGCGGCGGTCGGGGGCCGGTGGGTCGACGCTGACCGCGGACGACCTGATCGCGTGGTCGCGGCGGGAGATGGCGAACTACAAGGTGCCGCGGGAGGTGGAGTTCGTGGCGGAGCTGCCGCGGAACGCGAGCGGGAAGGTGGTGAAGGGGGAGCTGCGAGCCGCTGCACGGTAGAGCACCCTTGCGCTGACCTCAGCTCTCGGCCCCGGCCCCGGCCCCGGCCTCGGCCTTCGCCTCGGCGGCGATGATGGCGGCGCGCTCGGCCTCGCCGCACTCCACGCAGAACTCGTTGCCCTCCGGGTCGGCGAGGAGGACCCAGCCACGCCCGTTGGGCTTGCGGTGGTCGGCGACGAGCGTGGCGCCGAGGGCGACGATCCGCTCGGCCTCCTCGTCACGGGTGCGGTCCTGCGGCTGGAGGTCGACGTGCAGCCGGTTCTTGAGGGTCTTGGACTCCGGCACGGTGACGAAGAGCAGCGTCACGTTGTCGGACTCGACCAGGGCCTCGGGGTCCCCGGGGAAGTCGTCGTCGGCGAGCTTGCCGCCGAGTACTTCGGCCCAGAAGGTGGCCTGGCGGTAGGGGTCGTGGGAGTCGAAGGTGAGGTGGCGCACGAGAGAGGTCATGGGCGGCACTATCTGGCAGGGCGGCCGGTGCTGTCCACGGGGTTTCGGGGCCGGTGGGCCCGGGGGCCCGGGGCCCGATCGCGGCCGGGTGGGCACGGGTGTGCGAAGCGGGGGAGGGGCGGGTGTCAGGATGAGCGGATGCACCAGCGCACCGCCCAGCCCCGCGTCCTCTTCGTCACGGACCTCTCCTACCAGGCCAGAGGCCGCCGGTACTGCGACGAGGACATCTATCTGACCGCCCGCCTCCGCGAGGACTTCGACGTGGCGCTGTGCCACCCGCTGGACGCGGCGGCCCTCATGGAGACGGGCGCCTTCGACACGGTGATGGTCCGCAACAGCGGCCCGGTCCTCAACTACCAGGAGCAGTGGGACGACTTCAGGGAGCGGGCCGGGCGCGTCGGGGCGCGGGTCCACAACGAACTCACCGGGCGGGCCGACATGGTGGGCAAGCGGTATCTGCTGGAGCTGACGGCGGCCGGGTACCCGGTGATACCCACGGTGGACGCGCTCCGGGACGTCGACCGGCTCCCGGTCGTGGACTCCTATGTGGTGAAGCCGAAGCTGGGGGCGGACTCGATAGGTCTTGAGTTCATGACGCGGGAGCGCCTGGCGAAGCTCTCGTACGCGACGGGGCTCCTGATCCAGCCGCGCGTCGACTTCACGTACGAGGTCTCCTTCTACTTCGTGGACCGCACCTTCCAGTACGCGCTCCACGCCCCCGACACCGGCCGCCGCTGGGACCTGGAGCCCTACGCCCCCACCCCCGCCGACCTGGCCTTCGCCCAGCGCTTCGTCGACTGGAACACCATCGACCACGGCATCCAGCGCGTCGACGCGTGCCGCACGCGGGAGGGGGAGCTGCTGCTGGTGGAGCTGGAGGACCTGAATCCGTATCTGTCGCTCGAGGTGCTGGAGGACGGGGTGCGGGAGGCGTTCGTGGGGGCGGTGAAGGAGTCGCTGCGGCGTCAGCTGAGGGTATGATGACTGGTATGGCAACCAAGAAGTACACGGTCACGCTGCCCGAGGAACTCGCGGAGGAGATCCGCGAGGAGGTGGGCCCCGGTGCTTTCAGCGCGTATGTCACGCGGGCCATAGAGCGGCAGCGGGAGCGGGATCGGCTGGGGGAGCTGGTCGCGCACCATGAGGCCGAGCACGGCGAGGTGACCGAGGCCGAGCTGGCCCAAGCGGAGGCCGAGCGGCGCGAGAACGAGCGGTGGTTCGCCGAGCAGGAGCGGGCCGAGCAGAAGGGCGCGGGCTCCACGGCGGCCGGCTCGGACCACACGGTGGCGGCGTGACGGCCGCGGCGCTTTCCTACGTGCTGGATTGTGAAGGGCTCTCGCGGGCGGCGCTGGGAGAGCGTGTCATGACGGCCCGGCTGAAGGACGCGCATCGGACGGGCATCCGTGTGGTGACCAGCTCCATGACGCTCATCGAGGCGTACCACGACAAGATCCGGCGCCCGGCCTGGGAATGGGCGATGTCCCGCATCGTCGTGGAACCGGTGACGCGGGACGTGGCGGACGCGGCGGTGACGCTGCTGGCGGGCACGGGCCCGCACGGCCACAAGTACGCGATCGACGCGGCGCTGGCGGTGATCGCGGGGCGGCAGGGCGGGAACGTGGTCCTGTACACCTCGGACGTGGACGACATGGCCAAGCTGTGCGGCGTGGGGGTCCTCGTCCGGGGGTTGTGAGGGGCCGGGTCAGCCTCGCGGAGGGTTGGGCGTGTGGCTGTCGCCCGGCGGGAGCGGGGTGTGGCTGTCCTGGGTCGTGACCGGGATGTGGCTCTCGGCGAGGGCGGGGCTCGCTGCGGCTCCCGCTGCGGCGGCCGCCAGGGCCAGGGTGATGAGAACCTTCTTGGCGCGCGTCATGCCAACCCCCATGGATTCGAACTACCGTTGCTTTGACAGTAGTTGTGTGGTGCCCATTGTTCGCTGGGGCTAGTGATTCCGGTCAGTGAATGGCCGGAACCTGCCATGGGCATGCGTCGGCCGCGGCGGCTTCCCCTCCGCGCCGCCGCGGCCGATCGATCCCCCGTCGGGATGTGACGTCCGGGTCAGTCCTTCGGCGGGGCGGGCGTGTGGCCCTCGCCCTGCGTGGTCACGCCGCCGTCCTTGGCGGGCGGAGCAGGCGTGTGGCCCTCCTTGGGAGCCGCGGCGTCCTTCGGCGGGGCGGGCGTGTGGCCCTCGCCCTTGATGGAAATGCCGGTGTTCTTCTTCTCGGTCTCGCTCATGTGACAACTCCTGTGGAATTGACGGGGCCGGTATCGAATACGCCCGCTCGGCAACTCCCCCGGGGGCTGCCGAACGGGCGTTTGGGCCGCTCACTGTATCCGTAGGGCCCACGCGACCCGTCTGCCCCCCGACGCGACGGATCGACCCCATGAGAGTGGCAGCCACTCATAAACGTTCGATGAACGCCGCTCCGCACGAGGTCAGGCCGCGGCCACCGGCTTGAGGAGAGCCCGAATCTGGGCTGCTTCCGGGGCGCCCGATTCGTCATGGATCGCGAGGGCCTCACGCCAGCACGCCTGGGCGCGGTCGAGTTGCCCGAGGGCGTCGAGCGACTTCCCCAGGAGCGTCAGCACGTTCGCCCGCATCCATTCACCGCCGACGAATCCCGTGGCGAGCGCCTGCTCGGCGTGCTTGGCCGCCTGTGCCGGGCGGTGGTCCGAGAGGTAGACCTGGGCGATGCGGTAGTGCGTCGTGCCCTGCCACAGCCGCTGCCGGTTCTCGTCGAATATCCGCAATGCGTCGGTCAGTTGGTCCAGGGCCTCGGTGTGCCGTCCGGCGCTGCTGAGCGCGAGGCCGAGGGCGTACTTCGCATTGGCCAGGCGGAAGGTGACGCCCAGGTCGCTGTAGATGTCCATGCCCTGGTGGGCCAGGTCGATCGACTTGGCCGTGCGGCCCATCGCGAGGAGCGCCCGCGAGAGGTTGCAGAGGGCACTCGCCTCACTGTGACGGTTGCCGTCGGCGCGGAAGACGCTGATCGCCTTGAGGAGATGGGTCTCGCTCACGTCGGGCTGGTTGATGCAGTTGTTGATGATGCCCTGCTCGTTGAGGGCATTTCCTGCGGTCCATGGATCACCGGAGCGCACGGCGAGCTCCGTGGCGTGCTCCAGTTCGGTGGCGGCGTCGTCAAAGCTGCCGACCTTGTTGAGCACTTGGGCCAGGCTGACCCGTGCCCGCCCTTCAGCAAGGGCGTCCCCCGCGGCGGCAGCCGCGTCCCGTACCGCTCGGGTGGCCACCTCGTACCGGTGCGAACTGGCCCCCGACTCGGCCAGATCCTTCGCCGCCAGCAGCAGGTCCACCGCCCGCCGCAACATCCCCGGCTCCAGGGACTGCTGGACACACGCCAGGATGCTGGCGGCCTCCGAGTGCAGCCAGTCGAAGGCGGTGGTGCCGTCGCTGAAGTCCAGGCCGACCCGCTCGGTCACCTCCAGGTGATCCACCGTCCGATCCCCCGGCCGCTCGATCGCATAGACCCGCGCCGCCGAGGCCAGGTAGAAGTCCAGCAGCCTCGACATCGCCGCCTCCCTCTCACTGGGCGGCTGCTCGTCCCGCTCCGCGCACGCACGCGCGTAGAGCCGGACCAAGTCGTGGTAGCGGTACCTGCCCGGTGCCGCCGACTCGATCAGGGACGTGTCGACCAGGGCCTCCAGGAGGTCCTCCGTCTCGTCGAGCGGGAGGTCGAGGACCGCCGCGGCGGCGGCCAGGGAGAGGTCCGGGCCGTCCGCCAGGCCAAGGAGGCGGAACGCCCGCGCCTGCGCCGGCTCCAGCTGGCCGTAGCCCAGCTCGAACGTCGCCTTCACCGCGAGGTCGCCCGCCTGGAGCTCGTCCAGGCGGCGGCGCTCGTCGGCCAGCTTGGCGGCGAGCGTCGAGACCGTCCACGTGCGGCGGGCCGCGAGGCGTGAGGCCGCGATGCGGATCGCGAGGGGGAGGAAGCCGCAGGCCGCCACCACGTCGAGGGCCGCCTCCCGCTCCGAGGCCACCCGCTCCTCCCCGACGATCCGGGTGAAGAGCTGGAGCGCCTCCTCCGGGGACATCACGTCCAGGTCCACCAGGTGCGCCCCTGCCAGGTCCACCATCCGGACCCGGGACGTCACCAGGGCCGCGCAGCCCTCCATGCCGGGCAGCAGCGGGCGGACCTGTGCCGCGTCGCGGGCGTTGTCCAGGAGGACCAGGACCCTGCGGCCGTCCAGGACCGAGCGGTACAGCGCCGCCCGCTCCTCCAGCGTGTCCGGGATCGCGGAGTCGGCCGTGCCCAGGGCCCGCAGGAAAGCCCCGAGCACCGTTTCCGGTTCCGCGGCGCGCGGGCCCGCGCCCTGCAGGTCCACGTACAGCTGGCCGTCGGGGAAGTGCGTGCGCGCCACGTGGGCCACGTGCACCGCGAGCGTCGTCTTGCCCACGCCGCCGATGCCCGCGAGGGCGGAGACCGCCATCACCCGGCCCTCGGCGGTGGACAGGATCTCGCTCAGTTCCTCCACGAAGGAGGCGCGGCCCGTGAAGTCCGGGACCGTGGCGGGGAGTTGGGCGGGGCGGACCAGGACCGCGGAGGGTTCCGACGCGCCTGCTGCGGGCTCCGACAGGCCCGGGTCCGCCTGGAGGATCCGCTGCTGGAGCTCGGACAGGCCGGGGCGCGGGTCCACGCCGAGCTCGTCCGCGAGCAGGCGGCGCGTGTCCGCGTAGACCGCCAGTGCCTCCGCCTGGCGGCCGCTGCGGTACAGCGCCAGCATGAGCAGTTCGCGCAGGCGCTCGCGGAGGGGGTGGGCCGCCGTGAGGGCGGTGAGTTCCGAGACCGCCTCCGCGTGGCAGCCCTGTTCCAGGTCCATGTCCAGGCGGGACTCGATGAGTTGGAGGCGCCACTCCTCCAGGCGCGTGCGCTGGGTCTCCGCGTAGGGTCCTGGGACGCTCGCGAGGGGTTCGCCGTCCCACAGGTCGAGCGCCTCGTTCACCAGGCTGCGGGCCTTGCACAGGTCGCCGATGCCGCGGGCCTTCTCCGCCGAGGTCCAGAGCTCCTCGGCCTCCGCGAGGTCGAGGGCGCCGTCGGGGACGCGGATCGCGTAGCCGCCCGACTCGCTCACCAGGACGTCGCGGGGGAGCACCTTGCGCAGCCGGGACGCGTACGTCCGGACCGCCGCCAGGGCCTGGGACGGGGGTTCGTCGCCCCACAGGGCGTCGATCAGCTCCGCCGCCGTCGCCGTGCGGCCCTCGCGCAGGAGGAGCGCCGCGAGCAGGGCGCGCTGCTGGGGGGAGCCCGTGGAGAGCGGCTCCTCGCCGTGCCAGGCGCGCACCGGTCCGAGCACGCTGAAGCGCGGTGCCTGCTCCTCGGGGGCGCCGTGCGCCTCCCCAGGGGCCGGACGCCGCTGCTCCGGTACTCGCGGTACTCCGTCCATCGCTCCCCCTGCCGGGTAACCCACGTGGGTCGCGGGCCTGCCCTGCCCGCTCTTCGTGCACCCGCCAGTTTGCCTTGTTCATGGCGGATACGTCAGCCGTGCGAGACGGCTCTCACAGGGTCCTCGCACGAGAAAGGCGGGAATTCAAGGGACTGGCGGGGAGTGGTCGGTCGGCCGGGGCGCGGCCGGCCGGACGGCGAGGAGGAGCTGACGGATAGCTGACGGGGCGTCAGATCGGCGCTACGGTGGGCCGTATGGAGACTCAGGAGAGCCGGCAGGGGGCCCGGCAGGCGGACCAGCAGACCTTCCCCCTCATCATTTCCGTCGACGACCACACCGTGGAGCCCCGCAACGTCTGGCGGGACCGCCTCCCGGCGAAGTACCAGGACATCGGGCCGCGCATCGTGCGCGCCCCCCTGAAGGAAATGTCCTTCTTGGGCGGGAGGTTCGCCCCCGTCATGGGGGCGAAAGGGGACGACGGGCCCATAGGGGACTGGTGGATCTATGAAGATCTGCACCGGCCGCTCACCCGGCTCGACACGGCCGTCGGCTACGACCGCGACGAGATCAAGCTCGAAGTGATCACGTACGAGCAGATGCGGGAGGGGTCCTTCGACGTGCCCTCGCGCCTCGCCGACATGGATGTCAACCACGTCCAGTCCGCGCTCTGCTTCCCCACCTTCCCCCGCTTCTGCGGGCAGACCTTCACCGAGGCCAAGGACCGCGAGCTCGCGCTGCTCAGCGTGCAGGCGTACAACGACTGGATGGTGGAGGAATGGTGTGGGCCCGACGCCCACGGCCGCCTCATACCGCTCACCCTCATCCCGCTGTGGGACGCGGAGCTGGCCGCCAGGGAAGTGCGCAGGAACGCCGCGCGCGGTGTGCGGGCCGTCGCCTTCTCGGAGATTCCGCCGCACCTGGGGCTGCCGTCCATCCACACCGACTACTGGGACCCGTTCCTCGCCGCCTGCGACGAGACCGGCACCGTCGTCGCCATGCACATCGGCTCCAGCAGCAAGATGCCGAGCACGTCCCCCGACGCGCCGCCCGCCGTCGGGTCCACCATCACCTTCGCCAACTGCTGCTTCTCGATGGTGGACTGGCTGATGAGCGGGAAGTTCGAGCGCTTCCCCCGCCTCAAGATCATGTACGCCGAGGGGCAGATCGGGTGGATCCCGTACATCCTGGAGCGCGCGGACGTGGTGTGGGAGGAGAACCGGGGCTGGGGCGGCGTCGCCGACAAGGTGCACCGGCCGCCGTCGGAGCTCTTCACGGAGCATGTGTACGGCTGCTTCTTCGATGACGCCTTCGGGCTGAAGAACCTGGACGCCATCGGGGTCGGGAACGTCCTGTACGAGACCGACTACCCGCACTCCGACTCCACCTGGCCGAAGTCGCGCGAGGTCGGCGAGGCGCAGATGGGACACCTCTCCCCGGACGTCGTCGACCGCATCGTGCGGCGCAACGCCATCGAGCTGCTCGGGCTCGACGACAACGGTCTCTGGCCGGGGGCCGGCAAGCGGTAGCCGGGCAGTAGTCGCCTCACACCCCTTGCCTGACGGTGCGTCAGCTACGACGATGAACCCCGTCGTCGGATATGACGCATCGTCAGATTCCTGATCCAGGTGAGGGGTTGAGTGGCCCATGGCACGGATATGGCCCGCGGGCCGGCTGGTCTACGGCATGCAGCTGCCGATCCAGTCGCAGAGCGCCATGTACGCGGAGAAGTGGGAGAAGGAGGCGAGTGTCGAGGACCTCGCCGAGATCGCCCGCACCGCCGACCGGAGCGGCTTCGCCTACATCGCCGGCTGTGATCACGTCGCCATCCCGCGCCGTCTCGCCGACGCCATGAGCACCATCTGGTACGACCCCGTGGCCACCCTCTCCTTCCTCGCCGGGATCACCGAGAACGTGCGGCTCATGAGCCACGTCGCCGTCGTCGGGCTCCGCCACCCGCTGGTCAGCGCCAAGGCGTACGCGACCGTGGACCGGCTCAGCGGCGGGCGGCTGATCCTCGGGGTGGGCGCGGGGCACGTACGGGAGGAGTTCGACGCGGTCGGGGCCGACTTCGCGCGGCGCGGGCCGGTCCTGAACGAGACGATCGACGCGCTGAAGGCCGCCCTCGGCGCCGATGAATTCCCGGTCCATCATGGGGAGTTCTTCGACTTCGAAGGGCTCGGGCAGCAGCCCCGGCCCGTGCAGGACCAGGTGCCGATCTGGGTCGGCGGCTCCTCGCCCGCCGCCGTGCGGCGCGCCGCCACCCGCGCCGACGGCTGGCTGCCGCAGGGCGACCCGCGGGACAAGCTCCCCGCGCAGATCGCCGAGGTGAAGCGGCTGCGGGAGGAGGCGGGGATCGCGGAGCCGATCACCGTGGGCGCCATCACCGAGCCCCTGTACCTGGGCGAGCCCGACTGGCACGTGGGGCGGCGCACGCTCAGCGGGAAGCCGGACGCGCTCGCCGAGTCGCTGCGCGCGTACGGCGCGATGGGCGTGGACCAGATCCAGGTGCGGTTCCGCAGCCGGAGCCGGGCCGAACTGACCGACCAGATGGCGGCGTTCGCCGCCGATGTCGCTCCGCACCTCAACTGACCCGGTACCGCACCCCGACAACTGATCCAGTACCGCACCTCAACCAATCCAGTACTGAGGAGATCCGAGATGGGCAAGCTGGACGGGCGCGTCGTCGTCATCACCGGTGCGGCGCGCGGGCAGGGCGAGCAGGAGGCGCGGCTCTTCGTGAAGGAGGGGGCCAGGGTCGTCATCGCGGACGTCCTCGACGACCAGGGCGAGGCCCTCGCCAAGGAGATCGGGAACGCCACGTACGTCCATCTCGACGTGGGCCGCGAGGAGGACTGGCGCGCCGCCGTCGAGGTCGCCAAGAACGCGTACGGGAAGATCGACGGGCTGGTCAACAACGCGGGCATCCTGCGCTTCAACGAGCTCACGGCCACCCCCCTCGACGAGTTCCAGCAGATCGTCCAGGTCAACCAGGTCGGGGTGTTCCTCGGGATCAAGACCGTGGCGCCCGAGATCGAGGCGGCCGGCGGCGGCTCGATCGTGAACACCGCCTCGTACGCGGGCGTGACCGGCATGGCCTACGTCGGGGCCTACGGCGCCACCAAGCACGCCATCGTCGGCCTCACGCGCACCGCCGCCCTGGAGCTCGCCCCGAAGAAGATCCGGGTCAACGCGGTCTGTCCGGGCGCCATCGACACCGCCATGAGCAACCCCGCCCAGCTCGACCCGAACGCGAACACCGAGGAGTCGGCCGAGGCCCTCGCCGCGCTCTACGGCAAGCTCGTGCCGATCGGGCGGGTCGGACGGCCCGAGGAGGTGGCGCGGCTCGCGCTGTTCCTGACGTGCGAGGAGGACTCCTCGTACATCACGGGGCAGCCGTTCGTGATCGACGGCGGGTGGCTGGCGGGGGTCAGCATCCTGTGAGGCCCGTCGCCCCGGTGACCGTATCTGACGGTGCATCAACTATTGACGCTCCACCCGTGCGGTGAAACAGTCGGCACATCGAATCTGACGGTTCGTCAGAAACTTGTCAGGAACTCACGAGGACGGTGAACCGCCTTGGAATTCGGGCTCTTTGTACAGGGATACGTGGGCAAGCGGGCCGAGACCGACCCGCTCGCCGAGCACAAGGCGCTGATGGAGGAGACCGAGTACGTCATCGAGGCCGACAAGGCGGGCTTCAAGTACGCGTGGGCCTCCGAGCACCACTTCCTGGAGGAGTACTCGCACCTCTCCGCCAATGACGTCTTCCTCGGCTACCTCGCCCACGCCACCGAGCGCATCCACCTGGGCTCCGGCATCTTCAACCCGCTCGCCCAGGTCAACCACCCGGTGAAGGTCGCCGAGAAGGTCGCCATGCTCGACCACCTCAGCGAGGGGCGGTTCGAGTTCGGCAGCGGGCGCGGGGCGGGTTCGCACGAGATCCTCGGCTTCATCCCTGGTGTGACCGACATGAACTACACCAAGGAGATCTGGGAAGAGACCATCGCCGAGTTCCCGAAGATGTGGCTCCAGGAGGAGTACGTCGGGTTCCAGGGCAAGCACTGGCAGCTGCCGCCGCGCAAGGTCTTCCCCAAGCCGTACGGGAAGTCGCACCCCGCCATGTGGTACGCGGCCGGGTCCCCCTCCTCGTACGCGATGGCCGCCAAGAAGGGGCTCGGCGTCCTCGGCTTCAGCGTGCAGAAGGTCTCCGACATGGAGTGGGTCCTGGAGCAGTACAAGTCCGCCATCCCGGATGCGGAGCCGGTCGGGGACTTCGTCAACGACAACGTCATGGTGACGTCGACGGCCATCTGCGCGGAGACGCACGAGAAGGCCGTGCAGATCGCCGTGAACGGCGGCCTCAACTACCTCCAGTCGCTGGTCTTCCGCTACCACGACACCTTCCCGCGCCCCGAGGGCATCCCCGAGTGGCCGGAGGTGCTGCCCGAGTACACCGAGGAGATCATCGAGCTGCTCATCGCCGAGGAGCTGATGATCTGCGGTGACCCGGACGAGGTGCTGCGGCAGTGCAAGCGGTGGGAGCAGGCGGGGGCGGACCAGCTGTCGTTCGGGCTGCCGATCGGGATCTCGCCCGAGGACACCAAGAACACGATCAAGCTGATCGGTGAGCACGTGATTCCCAAGATCGACACGGACCCGGTTCACCGGACGACCCGGATGCGGCAGGCGTCGGGTTCGTAACCCCCAGCCACCCCGGCCTCCCCTCCCGGACGGAGGCCGGGGTTCCGCCATGAGGTCAGGCAGTCGGACCGGGAGCAGGCACAGCGGGACCAGACAGGCACAGCGGGATCAGACAGGGACAGTGGGAAAGGACCTCGTCATGCTCGACCACCTCATCCAAGGCGCGACCGTCGTCGACGGGACCGGTGCCCCCGCCGTCGTCGCCGATGTCGGCATACGCGACGGCCGCATCGCCGTGATCGCCGAACCCGGCACCGTGGCCGAGGAGTTCAGGTCCGGCGAGGACGCCTCCGGCAAGGTTCTCGCGCCCGGGTTCGTCGATCCGCACACGCACTACGACGCCCAGCTCTTCTGGGACCCGTACGCGACGCCCTCCCTCAACCACGGGGTGACCACCGTCGCGGGCGGCAACTGCGGGTTCACGCTGGCGCCGCTGAACCCGGAGCGGCCCGGCGACGCCGACTACACGCGGCGCATGATGTCCAAGGTCGAAGGCATGTCGCTGGTGGCCCTGGAGGAGGGGGCGCCCTGGAACTGGAACTCCTTCGGGGAGTACCTGGACGCCCTGGAGGGGCGCGTCGCCGTCAACGCCGGGTTCATGGTGGGGCATTGCGCGCTGCGGCGGTACGTGATGGGCGCCGACGCCGTGGGCGGGCAGCCCAGCGAGGCGCAGCTGGCGGAGATGCTCGCGCTCTTCCACCAGGCGATGGAGGCGGGCGCCTGGGGGCTCTCCACCACGCAGTCGTCGTCGCACTCGGACGGGGACGGGCAGCCCGTCGCCTCGCGGCACGCGGGGCCCGCGGAGCTGATCGCGCTGTCCAAGGCCGTCGCCGAGCACGAGGGGACCCAGCTGGAGGCCATCGTCGCCGGGTGCCTCGACCAGTTCAGCGACGAAGAGATCGAGCTGTTCGTCGAGATGAGCGCCGCCGCCGGGCGGCCGCTCAACTGGAACGTGCTGACGATCGACGCCGCCGTACCGGAGCGGGTGCCCCGGCAGCTGGTGGCGAGCGAGCGGGCCCGGAAGGCGGGCGGGCGGATCGTCGCGCTCACCATGCCGATCCTCACTCCGATGAACATGTCCCTCGGGACCTTCTGCGCGCTCAACCTCATCCCCGGGTGGGGGGAGATCCTCGGCCTTCCCGTGCCGGAGCGGATCGCCAAGTTGCGTGACCCCGAGGTGCGTTCGGAGATGCTGCGGCGCGCCACGAGCAAGGAGGCGGGGGTCTTCCGGCGGCTCACGCACTTCGGCCGGTACGTCATCGGGGACACGTACTCGGAGGCGAACGAAGGGCTCACGGGGCGGGTCGTGCGCGACATCGCCGAGGAGCGGGGGCAGGAGCCCTTCGAGTGCCTCGTGGAGATCTGTGCCAACGACGAACTGCGGACCGTCCTGTGGCCCATGCCGACCGACAACGACCCGGACTCGTGGGCGCTGCGGGCCGAGACCTGGCGGCACGAGGACGTCATGCTCGGCGGCTCGGACGCGGGCGCGCACCTGGACCGGATGTGCGGGGCCCCGTACACGACCCGGTTCATCGGCGACTGTCTGCGCGGCCGCAAGCTGGCCTCGCTGGAGGAGGCCGTGAAGATGCTGACCGACGACCCCGCGCAGCTCTTCGGACTGCGCGAGCGCGGACGGATCGCCGAGGGCTACCACGCGGACCTGGTGCTCTTCGACCCGGAGAAGATCGACGCAGGGAAGGCCACCCTCGTCCACGACCTGCCGGGCGACAGCCCGCGCCTGGACTCCAAGGCGATCGGCGTGAACGCCGTGTGGGTCAACGGGGTCGAGGCGATACGCGAGGACGTCGTGACCGGGGCGACGCCCGGGACGATCCTGCGCTCCGGACGCGACACCAGGACGGTGAGCACCAAGTGACGAACGGTCAGAAGCCTGTGACGGAAAGGCTGTTCATCGGAGGCGAGTGGGTCGAGCCCGACGGCGGCCACTACGAGGTGATCAACCCCGCGACCGAGGGCGTCGTGGGGCTCGCCCCGGAGGCCAGCCGCGCGCAGGTGCACGCGGCGGCCGGGGCGGCGCGCGACGCCTTCGACGCGTGGTCGGGCACCTCTCCCGAGGAGCGGGCCGGGGTGCTCGACCGGGCCGCCGAGATCATGCGCCGGGACGTGGCGGCGCACGCGGAGCTGGCGCGGGCCGAGACCGGTGCGACCACGGGCACGGCGCGCGGCATGCAGGTCGCGGTGGCCGTGGCCCGCTTCAAGCGGTACGCCAAGGGTGCGCTTGAGCCGGTGGAGGAGGGGCTTCCGCCGCAGATCAGCGAGGCCGGGCCGATGGGCAGGGCGGGCGTCGTCGGTGCCCTGGCCGTGCGCCAGCCGGTGGGCGTCGTCACCTGCATCACTTCCTACAACAACCCGTGGGCCAACCCGGCCGGCAAGGTCGCGCCCGCCCTCGCCATGGGCAACACCGTCGTGGTGAAGCCCGCGCCGCAGGACCCGCTGTCGGTGTTCCGGATGGCGGCCGCCCTGGAGGAGGCGGGGGTGCCCCGCGGCGTGGTGAACGTGGTCTCGGGCACGGGGGTCGAGGTCGGGGAGGCCGCCGTCGACTCCCCGGACGTCGACATGGTCAGCTTCACCGGGTCGACGTCGGTGGGGCAGCGCATCGGCGAGGTGTGCGGGCGCCACATGAAGCGGCAGCTGATGGAGCTGGGCGGCAAGGGCGCCGCCCTCGTCTTCGAGGACGCGGACCTGGACTCGGCGGTCTCGGGGATCGGCACGACCTTCGCCTTCTACAGCGGCCAGATCTGCACCGCGCCCACCCGCGTCATCGCCCACCGGTCCGTGTACGACCAGCTGATCGAGAAGCTCACGGGCTATCTGGGCTTCATGAAGGTGGGGGACCCGGCGGTGAAGGGCACCGTCGTCGGTCCGGTGATCTCGGCGGCGCACCGGGACCGCGTCGAGTCGTACGTGGAACTGGGCAGGAAGGAGGGCGCGCGGGTCGTCGCGGGCGGCGAGCGTCCCGCCGGGCCCGGCCTCGACAAGGGCTTCTACGTCGCGCCGACGCTCCTCGCCGACTGCACCAACGACATGCGGGTGGTGCGCGAGGAGATCTTCGGTCCCGTGGTCGTGGTGGTGCCCTTCGACGACGAGGAGGAGGGCGTCGCGCTCGCCAACGACTCGGAGTACGGGCTCATCGACTACGTGTGGTCGGGCGACGTGGCGCGGGCGTTCCGGGTGGCGCGGCGGCTGCGGGCGGGCGGCGTCGGGGTCAACACGATCGGCCGGAACATGGAGGCGCCGTTCGGCGGCTTCAAGAAGAGCGGGGTGGGCCGGGACGTGGGCTCGTACGCGCTGCACGCGTACAGCGAGACGCAGGCGATCGTCTGGTGACCCCCCGCCGCCACCACCGCGGCGGGACCCGGCCTGTGGCAGCGGCCCGGCGGTGCGGGCCCGCCGGTGCGGGCCCGCCGGACCGTCAACTCCCCAGGAAGATCGGGTTCGTGAGCGCCGCGAAGGGCCCCGGAAGTCCCGTCACCACGGGCGCGTGGCGCACCTCCGCCCGTACGTACGCCGCGTACGAAGCCGTCGTCCGCCACTCGGCGGTGCCCGTGCCGGACTCCGGGAGCGCGGGGCTCGTGAAGAGCGTGCCCTGGTCCGTCACGATGTGCAGCGTGCAGCCGGGGGCGCCCTGCACGTCCAGGCGCACCGTGACCGGGTCGTCGCGGCCGACGTCGAGGCGGCCGCCGATGCCCGCCTGCCTGCCCTTGCCGCCGGACGCGGTGAACGTCAGCTCCACCGACTTGGACTCCGCGACGTACGAGCGGCCCGCCTTGATGCCCTCCTGGATCGCCTCACGGGTCAAGTCGTCGGCGAGGACCACCGTTTGGGGGCCGCCGACGCGGTCCGGGTCGCGGTGCGCGTCGCTGTTGCCCATCCCGGGGAGCCACTCGCGGCGGCCCGCGCGCACGCCCGCCACCAGGGTGTTGTCCCAGTCCGCGAGGGTGATCTCGTCGTCGGGGGTGTAGACGCCGTTCCAGATCTCCACCGCGTCCGCCTCGTTGAAGCCGAACTTCCAGTTGCAGCCGACGCAGGTGGCGTGCGGGTGCGCGGGCACGACGAGGCCGCCCGCGCGGCGGATCTCCCGGGCGTAGTGGCCGAAGCGGTTGTCGCGGGCCCGGTAGCGCCAGTCGATGAAGGTGCCGGGCTCGATGCCGAGCGCCACCACGTGGCCGTTGCGCGTGGTGATCTCCTCGCCGAGCATGATCAGCAGGTCGTCGCCCGCCTGGTCGGCCCAATGGGCGTGCGCCGAGTGCGTGTTGTGCTCCGACGTGTTGATGAAGTCGAGGCCCGCCGCGCGCGCCAGGGCGGCGATCTCGGCGGGGGTGCGGCGGCCGTCCGAGTACCAGGAGTGCAGATGGCAGTCGCCCCGGTACCAGGCCCGTCCCCGGCCCTTCGCCCGCTCCGGCGGGTACGACGGCTCGGGGGTGGAGCCGGGCTCCCCGTACGTGAGGGTGATGGTCACCGTGTACGGCAGGCCCTGGGGCGCGACCGTGTACGGGCCGAGCGCGATGTTCCAGGTGCCGGGGCGGATGCGGCCCGGGAGGTAGCCGGGCGTCGCCTCGTCGGCGCGGAGGAAGAACTCCGTGCGCGCCCCGCCCGACCAGCCGCGGAAGCCCTTGCCGCCGAGCGCCGTGCCGCGCTCGTCGAAGACGCCGATGTCCAGGGCGTTCCCGGGCGTCCCGGCGGGGACCGTCGGCTTCTCGTACGTGTACGCGACGTGCAGCTCACGCACGCCCGCGGGGACCTCCACCGGGAGGTACACGAAGTCCGGGGACCCCGGCGGGAGGGTGCCGCGCACCGTCTTCGTCTCCTGCTGCCCCGACGCCGGGGCGCGCCGTTCGGCGCCGCTCGCGAAGCTCACACTGCCCAACGTAAGCGCGGCGGCGGCGCCCGTCACGAACAGAGTGCGTCTTCCGATGTCGTGGTGTCCGTCTTCGCACATGCTGCGGCTCCCCAGGGTCGCTGAGTGACATGGGTGGTGCGGGCAACCCTGGTATTCAGCCGTGAACTCCCCTGTAAGGGAAGGGGGCCAGGAGCTTTCCGTCGCCCGTGGTCAGTTGCGGCGCCGCATCCTGCGCACCATGTAGACGATGAGCACGATCACGGCAAGCACGAACAGGGCCGTGATGAGCCCGCCCACGAAGCCGCCCTTGGGCTTCTTCTTTTTCTTCGGCTTGTACGGCTTGGACCTGGCAGGCTCTTCCTTCAGCGTCACCTTGACCGTGGTGACCTGCACCTGGCTGTCGAGCGGCGCCGGTGTCGCCGTCGACGCGGCAGCCGCCCTCGAAGGCGCCGCGCCCGCCGTGGCCGGTGCCGCGCCGCACAGCAGCGCACCGACCAGCACCCCCACCGCCATCCACCGCATCCGCATGGGAAAGCTCCCTCCGGCCCGCACGCTCAGGCTCACAGCTCACCACCATGGACTAACACGCTCCGCTCGTATAGGAGTTGGCGATGCTCATCTCCGCCACGCTCTACCTCACGGATGAGACCGTCGCCCCTGCCCCGCTCGCCCGCGAGCTGGAGCGGCGCGGCTACGCGGGGCTCTATCTGCCCGAGCACACCCACATCCCCGTCCCGCGCGAGACCCCCTATCCCGGCGGCGAGCTGCCGCCCGAGTGCGCCCGGATGCTGAGCCCCTTCGTCGCGCTCGCCCAGGCCGCCGCCGTCACCGGGCGGATCGCGCTCGGCACCAACATCGCGCTGATCGCCCAGCACGACCCCGTCGACCTCGCCAAGCAGCTCGCGACCCTCGACCACCTCTCCGGCGGCCGCGTCACCCTCGGCATCGGCTACGGCTGGAACCGCGAGGAGGCCGCCGACCACGGCGTGCACTGGCCGCGGCGGCGCGCCCTGGTGCGGGACCGGATGGCCGTGATGCGGGCGCTGTGGGCGGACCGGCCCACCGCGTACGAAGGGGAGTTCGCGAGCGTACGGGCGAGTGAGGTGCATCCGAAGCCGCTGCGGAAGCCCCGGACCCGCCGCGAGGGACCGCTGTTCGGTCCGCGCACCCTCATCGGCGGGGCGGCCGGGCCGAAGCTGTTCGCGCACATCGCGGAGTACGCGGACGGCTGGATGCCCATCGGCGGCGCCGGACTCGGCGAGACCCTGCCCGCCCTGCGCACCGCCTGGGCCGCGGCGGGCCGCGACCCGGCCGACCTGTATGTGGCCCTGACCGCCGTCACCCCTGACCACGGCAAGCTCGCGCACTACGCGGAGCTCGGCGTGGACGAGGTGATCGTGCAGCTGCCCGCGGCCGGGGAGCGCGAGGTCCTCGCCACGCTCGACGCGTTCGACACATACCTGTGAGACGCGTTCGCCACGTACCTGTGAGACGCGTTCGCCACGTACCCGTGAAAGGGCCATGCATGGGCAGCGGAAGTACCTGTACGACTCAAACGTTGTCGCTCGTATGCTCAATGACATGACCAACAGCGAGCCGACCCCGCGCCCCGGCCAGCAGGAACGACCGACCGCCAATGCCATGCGGCGGGCGCTCAGGCGCGCCAGGGACGGGGTCGCGCTCGACGTCACCGAGGCCGCCGTGCTGCTGCAGGCGCGCGGGGCCGATCTGGACGACCTGACCGCGTCGGCGGCGCGGGTGCGGGACGCGGGCCTGGAGGCCGCGGGCCGGCCCGGCGTCATCACGTATTCGAAGAGTGTCTTCATCCCGCTGACCCGGCTGTGCCGCGACAAGTGCCACTACTGCACCTTCGCGACAGTCCCTGGCAAGCTGCGCCGGGCCGGGCACGGGATGTTCATGTCCCCCGACGAGGTCCTGGACATCGCCCGGCGCGGGGCCGAACTGGGCTGCAAGGAAGCCCTGATCACCCTCGGCGACAAGCCGGAGGAGCGCTGGCCGGAGGCGCGCGAGTGGCTGGAGGCCGAGGGCTACGACGACACCATCGCCTATGTCCGGGCCATCTCCATCCGGATCCTTGAGGAGACGGGGCTGCTTCCGCACCTGAACCCGGGCGTCATGACGTGGACGGACTTCCAGCGCCTCAAGCCGGTCGCCCCGTCCATGGGCATGATGCTGGAGACGACGGCCGAGCGGCTGTGGTCGGAGCCGGGGCAGCCGCACTACGGCTCCCCGGACAAGGAACCGGCCGTCCGGCTGCGGGTGTTGGAGGACGCGGGCCGCTCGTCGGTGCCCTTCACCAGCGGGCTGCTGATCGGCATCGGTGAGACCTTCGAGGAGCGCGCGGAGTCGCTGTTCGCGCTGCGCCGGGTGGCCCGCTCCTACCACGGCATCCAGGAGCTGATCATCCAGAACTTCCGCGCCAAGCCGGACACGGCGATGCGCGGCATGCCGGACGCCGAGCTGGACGACCTGGTCGCCACGGTCGCCGTCGCCCGCCACATCATGGGCCCGGCCGGCAACCTCCAGGCCCCGCCGAACCTGGTCGACGGCGAGTACGCCCGCCTCATCGGCGCGGGCATCGACGACTGGGGCGGCGTCTCGCCGGTCACCATCGACCACGTCAACCCCGAAAAGCCCTGGCCCAAGCTGGCGGAGCTGACCGAGAAGTCGGCGGCCGCCGGGTTCGAGCTGCGTGAACGGCTGTGCGTGTACCCGGAGTTCGTGACCCGGGGCGAGCCGTGGCTGGATCCGCGCCTGCTGCCGCACGTGCGGGCGCTGGCCGACCCGGACACGGGCCTGGCGGTGCCGGACGCGGTGGTCGAGGGCCACCCCTGGCAGGAGCCCGACGAGGGCTACGTCGCCTCCTCCGGCCGCACCGATCTGCACCGCACCATCGACACCGAGGGCCGCACCTCCGACCGGCGCGACGACTTCGACGAGGTGTACGGCGACTGGGAGGCCCTGCGCGAGCAGGCCGCCCCCGGCATGGTGCCCTCGCGCATCGACGGCGACGTCCGCGCGGCCCTGGCCACCGCGGCCGACGACCCGACGAAGCTCACCGACGACGAGGCGCTGGCCCTGCTGCACGCGGACGGCCCGGCCCTGGACGCGCTGTGCTCCGTCGCGGACGACCTGCGCAAGACCGTGGTCGGCGACGAGGTCACCTACATCGTCACGCGCAACATCAACTTCACCAACGTCTGCTACACCGGCTGCCGCTTCTGCGCCTTCGCCCAGCGCCGCACCGACGCCGACGCCTACACCCTCTCCCTGGACCAGGTCGCCGACCGCGCCCAGCAGGCGTGGGAGGTCGGCGCGAGTGAGGTGTGCATGCAGGGCGGCATCCACCCGGACCTGCCGGGCAGCGCCTACTTCGACATCGCGCGCGCCGTCAAGGAGCGCGTGCCGGGCATGCACGTGCACGCCTTCTCCCCGATGGAGGTCGTCAACGGCGCGACCAGGACCGGGCTTTCGATACGGGAATGGCTCAGCGCCGCCAAGGAGGCGGGCCTGGACTCCATCCCCGGCACGGCCGCCGAGATCCTCGACGACGAGGTCCGCTGGATCCTCACCAAGGGCAAGCTGCCGACGGCCACCTGGATCGAGGTGGTGCAGACCGCGCACGAGCTCGGCATCCGCTCGTCCTCGACGATGATGTACGGGCACGTGGACCAGCCCCGCCACTGGCTGGGCCACTTCCGCACGCTGGCCTCGGTCCAGCAGGCGGCGCTCGACAAGGGCGTCGAGGGGTTCACGGAGTTCGTGACGCTCCCGTTCATCCACACCAACGCGCCGGTCTACCTGGCGGGCATCGCCCGTCCCGGCCCCACGACCCGCGACAACCGGGCGGTCACCGCGATGGCGCGGCTGCTGCTGCACCCCTACATCCCCAACATCCAGACCAGCTGGGTGAAGCTGGGCACCGAGGGCGCCGCCGAGATGCTCCGCTCGGGCGCGAACGACCTGGGCGGCACGCTGATGGAGGAGACCATCTCCCGCATGGCGGGCTCCAGTTACGGCTCCTACCGCTCGATCAAGGACCTCGTGGCGATCGCGGACGCGGCGGGCCGCCCGGCCCGGCCGCGCACCACGCTGTACGGGGAGGTCCCCGAGGAGCGGGTGCGGGCCGCGGCGGCGTCGGACGGGCACCTGCCGGAGCTGCTGCCCGTACTGGACTGACGGGGCGGGGTCAGAATCCCCGCTGAGGGCCCTCGGAGTTGGTCATCGCGTAGCCGGAGGTGACCATGTCCACGGTGCCCTTGGCGGGGATGAACGCCTCCGCCTGGTGCAGGTAGTTGTTGACGAAGGTCAGCTCGTCCTTCTTGCTGCCGATGAAGACGGCCATCTGCTCGGACGGCGTGATCCGGGCGTTCGGGTCGGTGGCGTGCATGTACTCGTGCACGACCGCGTTGAAGAACGTGACGGTGCCGCCGTCCTTCGTCTTCAGCGCGTAGACCTTCGTGTTCTTGTTCTTGCCCGCCTTGTACTCGGCGGAGCCGCCCGGGTTGAGCATCTTGTTCTGGTCCAGCGGGAACTTCGTCATCCACTTCGTGGTCTGCGAGGCCCCGACCTTGTCGCCCAGCTTGCTGTTGGAGTCGTACATGGAGACCAGCGCGTCGTCCATCTGGTCCGGGGCGAGCACACCCGTCTTCTTGGCGGTGTCGGTCACCGGCTCGACGAAGCCGCCCGCGTCCTTGGTGAACGCGGGTGTCTTCGGGTCCTTCTTGTAGGTCCAGCCGCTCCACACGGCCTTCCACGGGCCGCCGTTCTCCCGGTCGAAGACGAGGGTGCCCTGCGCGCCGGCGTCGCTGGTGACCTTCCCCTTGGCGTTCGCTTGCCGCATGTGGAGGGCGAACCAGGTGGCGCCGGAGGCGCGGGAGGGGATGAGGTAGTCGCGGTCCACGTAGAAGAAGGGCTTCTTGGCCTCGGCCTTCCGCTTGGCGGAGGACTTCTTGTCCGTCTTGTAGACGGCCTTGCTCTGCTCGAAGAGCCCGTCGCCCTCCACGGTGGAGAGCAGCCCGGCGTCGGCCTTCGCGTTCGCCTGGTTGTTGACCTTCACATAGTTGTCGACGATCTTCTTCGCCTCGGCCTCGGTGACGACGCCCTTGGGCGCCTTGTCGGCGGCGGGCTTGCCGTCGGCGCCGGACGTGCCGCCGTCGCCGGAGTCCGACGAGCAGCCGGTGAGGGCGAGGGAGAGCGCCGTTCCCGCCGAGAGGAAGAGGGCTATGCGCTTGCTGTGCCGCGTGAGCATGGAGGTCCCCGTACGGTCGATGGGTCGGAAGCGGAAGCTGACGTGCCGAGTCGACACGTTAGCTTCCGCACACGGACCCTTCGCGGCGGGGGGCTCAGCCGCCCCGGGGAACCGGCTGCCTCAGTTGCCCAGGAAGTAGCCGAACTGCGCGTCCTTCTCCGGCGCCCCGAGAGCCTTCGGGCCGAACGAGTCGATGCCCGTCGTGGAGAGCCCGCCGCTCGCGCCGCGCAGCACCCAGGCCGCGCCCGAGTCCGCGAACGTCCCGTCCTCCGAGGGCACGCCGACGGTCAGGTCCGCCTTCTTGTCGCCGTTGACGTCGCGCAGCAGGGTCGTGCGGCCGAACTGGTCGTCCTTCTCGGACGAGCCCGGCACCCCCTCCGTGGTCTGCGTGAACGCCTGTGAACCCGTGCCCGTCACACCGGTCTTCGCGCCCTTGAGGAGGACGACGCTGCCCGCGTTCGAGACGTTCCTGGTGCCTTCCTTGAGGTCCTCGCCCGGGATCCCGACCGCGATGTCGGCGTACCCGTCGCCGTTCACGTCGCCCGCGCTCACCGAGGCGCCGAACTGGTCGCCCTCCTCGCCGACGCCGGGCACCCCGGCCGTGTCCTGCGTGATCTTCTTGGCGTGCGCGGAGTCGGGCCCGGACGCGCTGCCGTACTCGATGCGGATGGTGCCCTTGTCGCTCTCGTTGTCGTCGTTGCTGGTGCCGTTGTCGCGGGCGACCAGGTCGCCGTAGCCGTCGCCGTTGAGGTCCGCGATGGCGCCGCCCAGGGTGGAGGCGATCGGCTTGGAGGTGTGGGCGAGGCCGGTCTCCCCGCCCTTCCAGAACTGGCTCTTGTACGCCATCTCCTCGAAGCCGTGGCTGGTGACCAGGTCGTCGACGCCGTCCCCGGTCATGTCGCCCGCGATGAGGTCGCCGGGCCCGAAGGTCTGCCCGGTCACGATGGAGTCCTGCCGCGCGGGCTTCCCGGACCGCTCGAACGGCCCGTACGAGATGGTCATGCCCGCGTCGTCGTTGTTCGGGTCGTCGTCCTCGGGGAGCCCGGAGACCGCGAGGTCCACGTGCCCGTCGCCGTCGAAGTCCCCGGCGGAGCCGCCGACCAGGTCGGGCAGCGCGTTGCTGCCGCCCGCGCCGAGACCGTCCTTGGACCCCCACAGGACGACGTCCGGGGACGGCCCGATGCCGTTGACGACGAGGTCCGTGTACGAGTCCCCGTCGAGGTCGGCGGCGCTCGTGCGCCACCCGAACTCGTAGTCGCTGCTGTTCCCGGCGGGCACTCCGTCGGCCCCTCGCCTGACGGTCTTGGCGTGGGCCTTGTCGAGCCCGGAGGCGGACCCGTACAGGACGGACACGTACCCGGCGGACTCCTTGCCGTCGACGGTGCCGAAGGGCGCGGACACCACGACGTCCGCGTACCCGTCGTGGTTGAAGTCCACGACGGGCTTGCGCGGCGGGACCGGGGCGGCCGCGGCACTGCCCGCGGTGGCGACCAGGGCGAGGGGCGTCGCGAGCGCGGCGGCGGCGACGGCGGCAATGACTGAACGACGCACTGTTTCTCCTGTGGGGTAAGACTGTGACGTAGGAGAAGACGAGTGACTCGAACGCAGGGTTGTACACCGGCAGTTCATTCATATGTCGCCGGACGGCCGGGCAGCGCAGGGCAGCGCCGGGCAGCCGGTCGACGCGGCGGCAGGGGTGGGGTAGAGGTTCAGTCATGCGAGGAAACCGGCGCCCGTCCATGCAGGAGCTGATCCGCCGCCGCACGGCCGCCGGATTCATCGCCCGCCGCCATGAACTCCGCCTCTACCGGGACAATTTGGACACGTCGCCGGACGACGACCGGCACCGCTTCCTCTTCCACGTCCACGGCGACGCCGGGGTCGGCAAGTCCTCCCTCGTCCACGAGCTGATCCGCATCGCCCGCGACCGGGGCGCGCTGACCGCGTACGCCGACGAGTCGGCGGGCTCCGTGCCGGAGGTCATGGCGGACATCGCCGAGCAGTTCGCCCGGCAGGGCCGGACGCTGAAGTCGCTGGAGCGGGCGCTCGCGGCGTACCGGGAGCGCAGCCATGAGGCGGTGGTGGCGGTGGGCGACCCTTCCGGGGGCGGTCCGTCGGAGGGCGGCCCCTCCGCGGGGAGCGTGGCCGTCGCGCGCATCGGGCTCGCCGGGATCGGTGCCGTCGTGCCCGGCGCCGGGGCCGTGACGGGCGCCCTCGACCCCGCCCAACTCGCCCAGGGCGCCGAGCGGTTCAGGGACCTGATAGCGGCCCGCTTCCGCAACCACGAGGACGTGCGCCTGGTCCTGGAGCCGGAGCGCGCGCTCACCCCGGTGCTCCTGTCCGAGCTGGCCGACGCCGCGGACGACGCCCCCTGGATCGCCCTCTTCTTCGACACGTACGAGCGCACGGCGCCCTTCCTCGACGCCTGGCTGCACGACGTCATGACGACGGACCGCCACGGCCCCCTGCCCGGGAACGTCGTCGTCACCCTCGCGGGCCAGCGCCCCCTCGACCCGGTCCGCTGGGAGGGCGCCCTCGCCTATGTGGCCGACCTGCCCCTGCGGGAGTTCACGGAGGCCGAGGCGCGCGAGCTGCTCACCGCGCGCGGGGTCACCGACGAACCCGTCGTGCGCGAGATGCTGCGGCTCTCCGGCGGCCTGCCCGTCCTGGTGTCGACCCTGGCCCGAAGTGGCGCGGAGAGAAGGGGACTTGAGGGCATCGACGACCCCAGCGCGACGGCGGTCGACCGCTTCCTGAAGTGGGAGCGGGACCCGGTCCGCCGGGCCGCCGCCCTCGCCTGCGCGCTGCCGCGCCGGCTCGACGGGGAGGTGGCGCGCGTGGCGCTGGCGGAGGTCTCCGAGGAGGGTCACGGCGTGCTGTACGCATGGCTGCGCACCCTGCCCTTCGTCACCGAGCGGCGCGGTGTCACCCGCTACCACGACGTGGTGCGCGCCCCGATGCTGAGGCAGCAGCTCAACTCCGCACCACAGGAGGCGAGTTCGGCGCACACGCGGCTCGCGGCGGCCTTCGGTGAGTGGCGGGAGGCGCGGGCCCGGGAGCTGAGCGACGACGTGTACGGGCGCCCCTGGCTGTGGCCCGACTGGTCGGCCCTGCGCGTCGAGGAGCTCTACCACCGGCTGTGCGCCGCACCGCGGGCCGCGCTCGCGGAGGCGCTGCGGGACGGGGTGGACGCGTGCCGCGCCGAGGTGGCGGCGGCCCGCGAGTGGGCGCGGGCGGTGGCCGACGCGGGGGAGGACGGCGCGGCCCACGCCCCGGAAGCAGCAGACCTCAGACAGCTGGGGGAGGAGTTCCTCACCCTCCTCGAAGACGAACGGCAGGGCCCCATAGAGGCGTTGACGCTCCTCCTCTCCCGTTCGGAACTCGACCAGGAGGGCCGTGTGGCGGCCTACAACGCCCGCGGCTACCACTACTTCATCACCCGGCAGCCCGAGCTGGCCTTCGCCGACCACGAGCGGGCGCTCGCCGTGGACCCGCAGGACCCCTGGGGCCACCACGGCCTGGCAATCCTGCGGCGCGCGGCGGGCGACTTCGAGGAGGCGCTCCACCACTTCGACAGGGCGGAGGAGCTGACGGGGCCCGACGTGGAATGGGTGCCCAGGGAGCGCGGCGACACGTACCGCAGAATGGGCCGCTACGACGAGGCCCTGCGCGAACTCGGCCGCGCCCACGCACTCGCCCCGCGCGAGGCCAAGACCCTGGCCAGCAGGGCCCAGACGTACTTCCTGCTGGGCCGCGCCCACGAAGCCCTGGACGACTTCGACCGGGCGATCTCCCTGTGGCCCGAGTACAGGTGGGCCCTGGTCCGCAGGGCCCACGTCCGCTCGGCGCTCGGCGACGTCGACGGGGCCCTCGCGGACCTGGACCGCGCGGAGGAGCTCGACCCGACCGCGCAGTACACGGTGGGGGAGCGGGGCGACGTGCACCGCTTCGCCGGACGGTACGAGGAGGCAATCGCCGCGTACGACCGGGCCATCGGGATGGACGCCGGGTACGCCTGGGCCTGGGGCAGCCGCGCCCTCGCGAACGAGGGCCTCGGCCGGACGGCGGCGGCGGTCGCGGACCTGGAGCGCGCGCTGGAGGCGAAGCCGGACTACGAGTGGGCCCGGCAGCAACTGGCCCGCCTCAGGGGCGAGACGGACGCGCCGGGCTGGACCGGCAGGCCCCCGACACCCCCCGGCACCCCCTAACCCACCAGCAGTTCACGCTTCAGCTCGCGCAGCTCGCGCGCGTCGAGCCCGAGGGCCCGCTTCTCGTACGTACGGAAGGAGCCGAACTTCTCCTCCACCTCGGCGAACCCGGAGTTGAGGTACTCGGGCCGCACGTCGAGCATCGGCTTGTACACGGCGGCCTGCTCCGGCGGCAGCGCGGCGAGGGCGGCGGCGTTGGCCTCGGCGCGGTAGTCGTTGGAGGCGAGGTAGTCGTCCATGACGGTGGCGCGCGGCACGCCGAGGGCGGTGAGCAGGGCGGCGTTCGCCCACCCGGTCCGGTCCTTCCCTGCGGTGCAGTGGAACAGCACCCCGCGCCGGCCGTGTGCCGCTCCGATCCGCGAAAAGACGTCCGTGTAGGCGGACTTGGCGCTGTCACCGCTGACCATGAACTTCTCGCCCTCGGTCATCATGGCGACGGCCTCGGCCGCCGTCCTGGGCATCGAGGTGAAGGCACCCGAGCCCGCGAGGACGTCCGCGACGACGTACGAGGTGCCCTGGGGCACCCGGTCCGGGTCCTTGCCGCGCTCCGACTCCATGCGCAGGTCGATGTCGGTGCCGATGCCGAGCCGCCGCAGCTTGGCGAGGTCGGCGGCGGTGAGCTTGTCGAGGGCGTCGGAGCGGTAGACGGCGCCCATCGTCACCCAGTGCCCGTCGGCGGTCCGATAGCCGCCCGCGTCACGGAAGTTGACGGTCCCGTCGAGCTTGATGAGCCGGTCCGCGAGCCGGAGCGAGCCACCGCGCGAGGGCACCAGGTCGAACCACTGCCGGTCGGCCCCGGCGGGCAGCCCCCGCACGGTGACCCGCCCGTGCGCCCCGCCGGACGCGACGGTGCGCCCGTCGTCGGTACGGACGGCCACGCGCCGCACCCCGGGCGCGGACCAGGCGACGGTGTACGTGCCCGGCTCGCCCTGCTCGGCGGTGACGGTGGCCTCGGTGAAGGGGATGCGGGAGGTGTGGTGCCCGGCCCCGTGGGAGTGGGCGTGGGAGTGGGCGTCGGAGTGGGCGGGCGCGGCGGTCGCGGTGGCGGTGGCGGCGAGCGCGGTGAGGGTGGCGGCGGCGAGGACGCCCGAGGAGCGCGTGACACGAGTCAAGGAGCCGGAGCGGCCGAGGGGGCGGGGCTGGATGGGATGCATGGGGGGATGGTTTGAGGGTGAGGCGAGGGCCTGGGAAATCTCCGGTGAACGCCGCTCAAAACCGGCCTGAAGGGCGACTTCGCTCATAACACTTGGTGCCTGAACCGAACGTTCCTGGTCGATTACAGTGCTGAGCCAGAGACGCCGGAGAACGGCGTGGAGCAGGTGTTGCAGGCATCGCAGGTGTTGCAGGTGGCGCAGCGCGGGGAGGGAGGGCTCGGTGACCGCAGCGACGACCGGCGTCTGGGGGCGCGCAGAGCAGCAGGACTTCCGCAGCCGGGTCCGCGGCACCCTCCTCGGCGCGGCGATCGGCGACGCCTTCGGGGCGGCGGTCGACGCCCTCTCCCTCGCGGAGATCACGTCGGCGCACGGCACGGAGGGCCTGACGGAACCGGCGGCCGCGCAGGGCCGCAGGGGTGCGGTGACGGCGGCGACGCAGCTGAGCCTGTTCACGGTGGACGGCCTGATACGGGCGCAGGTCCGCCGCGACACCGGCGCCTGGCACCCCCCGACCGACATCCACCGGGCGTACCGCCGCTGGGCCGCGACCCAGAGCGACTGGGGCCCCGACGAACGGCGCAAGGAGGACGGGTGGCTGGCGCGGGAGGAGTGGCTGTACTCGCGCAGGGCTCCTGAGCGGGCCTGCCTGCTGGCGCTGGCGGACGAGGCGATGGGCTCCCTCGACGCTCCGAGGAACCCCGAGGAACGGGGCCCGGGAGCGGCGACCCGCTCCGCCCCCTTCGGCCTTCTGGTCGGCTGGGAGCCGCAGTTGGTGCTGCAGCTCGCGGTCGAGTGCGCGGTGCAGACGCACGGCCACGCGGGCGCGTACCTCACCGCCGGGGCGCACACGGTCCTGGTCCACGGCCTCGCCCGGGGCGAGTCCCTGGACGGCGCGGTCCAGCGCACCCTCGCGCTCCTCGCGGCGCGGCCGGGCCACCAGGAGGTGACGGACGCGTTGCAGCATGCGCTGGGCGCGGTGCGGCAGGGGATGCCGACGGCCGCGCGGGTGGAGGAGCTGGCGGGGGAGGACAGGTCGGCGCCGGGGGCGCTCGCTGTGGCGGTGTACTGCGCGCTGGTGGGGGAGGACATCCGGCACGGTCTGCGCCTCGCGGTGAACCACGGCGGTGCCTCGTCCGCGACGGGTGCGCTGTGCGGCTCCCTCTTGGGCGCCCTGCACGGCGAGACGGCGCTTCCCCCTGCCTGGCTCAGCGAATTGGAGGGCCGGGCGACGATCCTTGAGCTGGCGGACGACTTCGCCATGGAGATGACCCAGGGCCCGGCCCTCCACGGCCCGGCCTCCTCGGCCCCGGGCTGGCTCTCCCGCTACCCCCGAGCCTGACCGCCACCCCTGCCGGGGGCCTTTTCCCCAACCCCGCCCCTTCCCGATCCGGCGACTCCGTCGCCCCTGGGTGGGCTTGTATCGCCTCAAGGGCTCGTCCTCAATCGCCGGACGGGCTATCTCCAGGCCGATCGGGGGGGGCAAGAACCGACGGAGGCATTACGGCGCCCGACCCAACTCCGTTGACCGTACCGGGGGAAAACAGGCTCAACCGGCGATTGAGGAACCAATCACCTGTACCGGGTGATTTAGCGTCGCCCCCATGAACGCACCCCGCTTCCTCACCGCCCCCCTCCTCGCCCTCACCCTCCTCGGCACCGCAGCCGCCGCCACCGCCACCGCGGCCCCCGCCCACGACCCGTGGCCCAACTCCGGCCAGGGCCCCGCCGCGTCCTCCGTCCCCTTCGGCGCCCCCTTCAGCGCCGACCCCTTCTACGAGGGCTTCTTCAGCAGGGCCAAGGCCCACCAGGACCGCACCATCCCGGCTGCCGCCCCGGCCGCCGCCCCCCACTGCCCGCCGCCGGCGACCGGCAACGGCTCCAGCGGCGACAGCGACTCCCTCGTCGACTCCGACATCACGTCGAGCACGTCGATCCTCTGAGGCTCACCCCTTGTCAGCCACGCCGTCCCGCGCACCCTGCGCGGGCACGGCGGCCGACGCCGCCCCACCCGGCATCCCGTCCCCGTCCCTGTCCCCGTCTGCGTTGATCCGCTCGATGAGCGCGTCCCGCTCCGGAGTGTCCTCCGGCTTCACGTATCCGATGACCACGTACAGGACCAGCGACACCGCCAGCGGCACCGACACCTGGTACTGCAGCGGCACTCCGCCCTCCACGTTCCAGCTGATCGGGTAGTTGACCAGCCAGAAGGCCAGCAGGCCCATGGCCCAGCTGGTGAGCGCCGCGGTCGGGCCGCAGCGGCGGAACGGGCGCAGCAGGCCCAGCATCATCGGGATCGCGATCGGTCCCATCAGGCCCGCCACCCAGCGGATGACGACCGAGATGATGTCCTTGAACGTGGGCGAGTTGACCTGGGTGGCCACCGCCATCGACAGGCCCAGGAAGATCACCGTGGTGAGCCGTGCCGCGAGGAGGCCGGCCCGCTCCGTCCAGGACCGCGCCGACTTGGCGAGGACCGGCGCCACGTCCCGGGTGAACACCGCGGCGATCGCGTTCGCGTCCGAGGAGCACATCGCCATCGTGTGGGAGAAGAAGCCGACGATGACCAGGCCCAACAGGCCGTGTGGCAGCAGGTTCTCGGTCATCAGGGCGTACGCGTCCGAGCCGTCCGGCTTCTTCGCGTCGACCAGCAGCGGTGACATCCACATGGGGAAGAAGAGGACCACCGGCCAGACCAGCCACAGCGCCGCGGACAGCTTCGCCGAGCGCGCCGCCTCCTGCGGGCCGGCCGTCGCCATGTAGCGCTGGGCCTGGTTGAGCATGCCGCCGTTGTACTCGAAGAGCTTGATGAAGAGGAAGGCGAGCAGGAAGACCGTGCCGTAGGGGCCCACCAGCGGCTTGGCGTGGCCGTCCAGTTCGGGGCGGTCCCAGACGCCGAAGAAGCCGCCGAAGTCGCCGAGCTTGGCGACGACCGCGATGAACATCGCGATGCCCGCGAGGAGTTGGATGATGAACTGGCCCAGCTCCGTCAGTGCGTCCGCCCACAGGCCGCCGATCGTGCAGTAGATCGCGGTGATCACGCCCGTGATGAGGATGCCCTGATTCAGGGAGACGCCCGTGAAGACGGACAGGAGCGTCGAGATCGCGGCCCACTTGGCGCCCACGTCCACGATCTTCAGGAGCATCCCGGACCAGGCGAGCGCCTGCTGCGTCGCGAGGTTGTAGCGGTTCTTCAGGTACTCCAGCGGAGAGGCGACGTGGAGGCGTGAGCGCAGCCGGTTGATCCGTGGGGCGAACAGCCGCGCGCCGATGGCGATGCCGAGCGCGATCGGGAACGACCAGGTGACGAAGGAGGTGACGCCGTAGGTGTAGGCGATGCCCGCGTAGCCCGTGAACATCACCGCGCTGTAGCCGGACATGTGGTGCGAGATGCCCGAGAGCCACCAGGGCATCTTGCCGCCCGCGGTGAAGAAGTCGCTGACGTTGTCGACGCGCTTGTGGGACCAGACGCCGATGGCGACCATCACGCCGAAGTAGCCGACGAGCACGGCCCAGTCGAGACCGTTCATGCGCCCTCCTTGGGGTCCGTCTTGTGAACCCAGCTGCTCCCAGCTGAACTCCCGTGAACTGGCTGCCAGTTCGCCGCGCAGCCCGGTGTCGGTCGCGAATCGCCCGCTCATCGTGGGTTGGGTCACAGGGCACGGACAACCGCCCGACGAGTCAAGGGGAAGTAAAATCGTTCTGCTTGGTGACCTCGGTTCAGATACATGACCGTTCTCGGGTCACAAAAGGGGCCGTACGGGGCGTGTCCCGTACGGCCCTTGAGGGTGCGCGACGTGCCTACCTCATCAATTCGCCCGCGTTCACCAGCAGCGACTGACCCGTGATCGCCCGCGCCCGGTCCGAGGCGAGGAACGCGCACGCGTCCGCCACGTCCCCGTCCGTGGCCAGCTCCGGCAGCGCCATCCGGTCCGTGAGCCGGGCCAGGACCTGGTCCTCCGGGATTCCCTCGGTGTGCGCCTGGAACTGGACGAAGGCTTCCACCGGCGGACCCCACATCCAGCCGGGCAGCACGGTGTTGACCCGGATGCGCGCGGGCCCGAGCTCGCGCGCCAGGGAGTACATGGCCGAGGTCAGTGCGCCCTTGGACGCCGCGTACGCCGCCTGGTGCACCTCGCTCGGCGCGGCCACCGACGACTGCGTGCCCACGATGACGACCGAGCCGCCGCGCTCCTTGAGGGCGGGTAGGCAGGCGCGCGTCATCCGCAGCGTGCCGAGCAGATTGACGTCGAGCACGCCCTGCCAGGTCGCGAAGTCCGCGTCCGCGAGCCCGCCGAAGTAGCTGTCCCAGGCGGCCACATGGACCACCGCGTCGATCCGCCCGAACCGCTCCAGGGCCAGCGCCGCCAGCGCCTCGCACTGGTTCTCGTCGGTGATGTCCGTGCTCTTGTACGCGGTGCGGCTGCCGTCGGGGTCGATCTCGGCCGCCGACTTGGCGAGGTTGGCCTCGGTGCGCGCCCCGAGCACGGCGTTGCCCCCGTCGCGCACGACGGCGGCGGCCACCTCGTGGCCGAGCCCGGTGCCGACTCCGGAGACGATCACGGTCTTGTCTGCGAGGAGCATGTGCGGCCCTCCGAAGTCGGTGGCGACGTCTGGCGGATTGTCTGACGGGGCGTCAGAGTATGGGCCACTGCCGGAAGAAGGAAGGGTGGAGGCATGAGTGAGGACACGCGCAGCGAGGTGTACGCCGAGCTGGCCGCCGTCGGCCCGTACGGGACGCACCCGGGCCATGCGCTGATCACCATGGTTGAGCCGCACCCGGGCCATGAGTACGCGTACAACCGCTGGTACGAGGACGACCACTACTACGCGGGCGCGATGGCGATGCCCTGGATGTACGCGGGGCGCCGCTGGGTCGCGACCCGGGAGCTCCAACTCCTGCGCTACCCCGAGCAGTCGGCGGTGGCCCAGCCGGTGACGGCCGGGTGCTACATCTCCACGTACTGGATCACGGACGGGCGCTACGACGACCACATGAAGTGGACCGTCGGCATCAACAAGCGGCTCAACCGGGACGGCCGGGTCTACCAGGACCGCACCCATGTCTTCACCTCCTTCCAGGACCACGCGGCGACGGTCTACCGGGACGGCGCGGCGGGCCCGCGCGACCTGCACGCGCTCGACCACCCCTACCGGGGGCTCGTCGTCCAGGTCGTCGACGCCGAAGGGGACGGGCAGCGCGCGGAGTTGCTGGAGTGGCTGCGCTCCTCGTATCTGCCGAAGCGGCTCGCCGGGTCACCGGCGGCGATGGTCGTCCTGTTCCGCCCGACGCCGCTGCCGGGGGACCGGATGACGTACGTGAAGCAGGTCGAGGGCGTCGACACGCGGCTGACCCTGCTGTGGTTCCTGGAGGAGGATCCGCGGGAGTGCTGGGAGCGGCATTTCACGGGCTTGGACGCGGCGGTGGCCGAGGGGGGCCTGGGGAAGGTGGAGTTGGTGGCGCCGTTCATCCCGACGATCCCTGGCACGGACGCGTACGTGAACGAGCTGCGGCACTAGCCCGTCCGGCGTTTGAGGACGAGGCCGTCCAGGCCGATACGGGGGCGGGGGTCGAGTCCCGAGGTGGGGCGCCTCAAGAACCGTCCAGGGCGCCCACGCCAGGGGAAAGCCCCCTCGGCCGGGACGGCGGGCCAGTCGAGAGGGCTCTTTCGGTGGAGCGTATGCAGTTGTTGAACCGAGCTGATCGATCTTCGGGATATCGCCGGGATCTCGGTCATCACCGGAGGTCGGAGGCACCCCGGCTGACCTCGGTCACGAACGCGGTCCATGATGCGGCGGGGAAGGCGAGGACCGGCCCTTCGGTGACCTTGGAGTCACGGACGGAAATCGCCTCCACGATCGGGGACTTGACCTCGACGCATGCGCCATTTCCCGTGGAATACGAGGACTTGATCCATGCATGCGAAGTGCCCTGCTTGATTGCCATGTTTGCTCCGATTCGCCCAGTTGTTGATGAGTGATGTCACCAGTGGGAACCGCATGAGTGCGGTATCCGCCAACGTTCTGTCCTGTTGGCGTGAATGACGCTACTCGCCAACATCGGCGCGTGAAGGGGTCGTTCACTCAACCGGATGGCATATTCCAGGGGGGCCTTCCGCCCCGACGCGGCGAAGGTGTACCGTGCGGCGCCTTCCCGCCCGGGGCTGCCCCATGCTCACAAAACGGACTCAGCGCGTGTAATCCTTGGCGATGTCGGCGATGAACTCGCGCGACTGGTCCACATTCAGGGCTTGTGCCCGCAAATGCTCGTACATGACGCTGTATTTCTGGACGTCGTTGGCCTTCTCCAGATACAGGTCACTGGTCACGCCCTCGATGTAGACGACGCTCGAATCGGACGCGTCGGGGAACTCGAGGATCGCGTACTGGCCATTGAGGCCGGGATGAGCCCCCATGTGGAAGGGGATCACCTGCACGGTCACATGCGGGAGTTGGGACTGCTCGACGAGGTACTCCAGCTGCTCGGCCATCAGCTGCGGTGTCCCCACGACACGGCGCAGCGCGGCCTCGTCGAGGACGGTCCACAGGCGCAGCGGATTCTCCGGCGCCGCGATGCGCTCCTGGCGGCGCATGCGCACCTGGACGCGCTTCTCGATGTCGGTGGGGGTGGTCTCCGGGAGCGCGCCGGTGATCAGCGCCTCCGCGTACGGCCGGGTCTGCAGGAGTCCCGGCACGACCTGCGGGTCATAGACGCGCAGCGAGGCCGCGTCGGTCTCCAGGCCGATGTAGACGCTGTAAGGGATGTCGCCGAAGGAGTGCCACCAGCCTTGCTGGCGCGAGTCCTTGGCCATCTGCATGAGCGAGTCGACGATGCGGTGGTCCTCGACCTCGTACACCGCGCACAGGTCGCGGACGTCGCGCTGGCTGATCGACCGACGCCCGTTCTCCAGGCGGCTGATCTTCGACTGCGAGACGAGGAGCTTCTCCGCCACCTCTTCCGCCGTCATGCCCTTGAGCTCTCGGAGCCGGCGCAGCTCCTGGCCCAACCGGCGCCGCCTGACAGTGGGATTGACATTGGACGCCACGGGACGTGCACCTCCGGCTACGTGCCTCTACTTTGCGTATCTGCTGTTCAGCAGAGTGCCACCAAGGGGCTTCGTGCCGCTGGGAAACAGCGGATGTGAGGCGCGCGTGAGCAGTGCGGACTCAAGTGATGCGGCCGCGCGGGGCGGCGGCCCGGTGGGCCCCGGCCCCGCGCGGCCCAGCGGCTCCCGAACCGGGTCTGGGGGACTGCGGTGCGGCGCTGGTGCATGGTGCTGCGGGTCGTGCGTTGTGGTGCGGATGGTGCGTGTGGTGCAGGTGGTGCGTGAGCGGTGATGGTTGCTGCGGCGGTTGCTGCAGCGGGTGAAGAGGTGGTGCCGGTGCGGCCTCAGTGGGCCACGGCGCGAGCCATGGCTCCGCGGCGCGACTGCAGCGGAACCTGGTCGACGCGACCGGGATCCGGAGCTGTCCGGTCCGCCTTGCGGCCGACCGATCCGGCAGCGGCTGCCGGCGCCGGGCTGCGGCGCGGCTGGGCCGCCACACCGTTCTGAACGTCCATCACGGCGTGCGCCACGAGGCCGCCCATGGGGTCGTGCCTGATGAGATCCCGGAGGCGGGAGCGGGATGAACGCCCCTCGTTGCCGGGATACAGGTGCTTGCCGAGGCCGACCGCGTGGGCCAGTGCGGCGAGCGCCGCGGTCCGCGGGTCCGGTGGTACGCCGGTGCGGATCGCGCTGTCCAGCCGGGACCTGATCTCCCGGCTGATGGCCGTGTCCGTCGCTTGGTAGCGAGTCGTCGGCAGCACTCCGCACATCTGACCGGCGACGGCATGAACCATGCCGCACCGCTCGAGGTGCGAGAGATACGTCTGGCGCAGCCCCAGTCGGGGCCCGCCGATCCAGTGGACGGCCCGAACCGGGCTGCCGCGCCTGCGCAGCAGTTCCAGTGCGGAGTCCAGAGTCGGATCTCCGGTCGGCCGTGGCATCACCACGGCGATACGATCCCCGTCTGGGGCTATCCGTCCGGCCAGCGCCAGCTCTACTAGCTGTGCTCCGGCCAGACCCAGGTCGAGCGACTGCGGCTGCGCTGTGGTGCCCGTGGCCGGGTCCAAAGCGAGCAGCAGAAGCTCCTCCGGAATTGTTCTGCGGCTCCTGCCCATCCATGCCTCCCCGCGTGGATGAATGACAGGGTGACCCCTCTCACATTGGTCTGTCGAGAGTGCGTGACCGGTAAGTACGGGAACCAGTAGGTATGTCGTTCTCGTCTACCACGGGGGTTAAGCCCTCACACAGGACACTGGTACATGGTTCGGACAGCGCGTCCGTCCAAAAAAAACGGCGTTACGGCATATCGAGGAGGCATCGGTGGCGGGCGAGTCCCCCGACAGGTCGGAGCAGCGGAAGTCGTCGGGGACCCCGGCTGCGGACGAAGGCGCGAGCCAGGCCCCGCGTGACCCGAGGCTCGCGGTGACCCGCGAGGACCAGGCGACTGCGGTGTTCTCGACGAAGGACGTGGCGCGAACAGGAAACGGTTCCGCACCGGAGCCGAAGCCGCAGACGGAGCCTGAGCCGGAGGCGGGGTCGGCCGGGGAGAGCGGCGACGCGCGCCTGCGGGCGGCGGTGGCGGCGTGGGTCGCCACGGCGGACGACGAGACGTCCCCGGAGGACGCCCCGCCCGCCGACGCGCGGCCTGAGCCTTCTTCGGCGTCCCCGGCGTCCCCGGCGTCCCCGGCGTCCCCGGCGGACGACGCCGACGCCGAGCCGGACGCCGACGAGTCGCACTCGGAGGGCGACTCGGAGGACGTCTCGAGGAGCGCTTCGGGGGCGGGACTTGGCGCCGCTGCCGCGTCGGACTCCGACTCGGACTCGAACTCCGACTCCGACGCGGAGCCCGGGGCCGCGCCTGAGTCCGGTTCCGGGCCGGAGGCCGAAGCCGGTGACCGCGACGAGAGCGGGTCCGACGCGAAGCCCGCCGCCGACTCCTCGGCCGAAGCCGACGCCGCCGAGCCTTCCCCGGAAGCCGACTCCGACTCCGAGCCCGAGGCGGCGCCCGAGGCGGGCGACGGGGGTGTCTCCGCGTCCTCGTCCGGCGAGGACGACAGCGCCCGTGCCGAGGCCGAGCCCGCCTCGAAGACCGACGCCGACGCCGACGCCGACACCGACACCGGCGCCGACTCCCGAGCCAAGGCCGACGCCGAGCCCGAGGACGCCCCCGGCCCGGACGCCAAGTCCGACTCCGAGGCGAAGCCCGAGCCCGAGAAGAAGCCCGAGTCGGACGCCGAGCCCGACGCCAAGCCCCCCGTCGACCAGGCCACCGCCGTCTTCAAGACCATGCGGCGGACCGAGGTCGATCAGCCGACGACCATGCTCAAGCTCGGGGACCAGAAGCCCGAGGCGGGCGCCGGGAAGGCGGCCGAGAGCGAGGCCGAGCGGACCAGCAAGTTCGTCGCGCTGAAGCCGCTCGACGAGCCCAAGCGTCAGCCCCAGGGTCAGCCCCAGGGGCAGCCCGCGGGGCAGCCGCAGAGCAGCCCCTCCGAGAGCCGGTCCAAGGCCCCGTCGGAGCCGGCGGCGGCACCGGGGCAGCCGAAGTCCGGGGCTGGAGCCGAAGCCGGGGCGCAGGCCGGGTCCAAGGCGCCCACGCCCGACAACGGCGTCCCCGACACCCCCGAGCGCACCCGCCAGCAGCCCCTCCCGCCCAAGCCCCCGATCGACCTGCTCGCCGAGCTGACCAACACGCCGCCGCCGCCCGAGACACGGGTCCGCACCGCCGTGCGGCGGGTCAAGATCTGGACGCCGCTCGTGCTGCTCCTGGCGATCGTGTTTGCAGTCGTACAGGCGGTGCGGCCGCTGCCCGACCCCTCGCTCTCGCTGACCGCGCAGGAGTCCGTGTCGTTCGACGGGAGCAAGCCCTCCATCCCGTGGCCCACCCAGGGCCAGGCCGCGATGGACGTGAACGGGATCGGGTCCTTCGGCACCGCGGGCAAGCAGAAGCCCGTGCCGATCGCCAGTATCGCCAAGGTCATGACCGTGTACGTGATACTGCGCGACCACCCCATCAAGCCCGGGGGCAAGGGCTCCATGCTCACCGTCGACGACAAGGCCGAGGCGCACTACAAGTCCGGCAAGGCCGACAAGGAGTCCGTCGTCGATGTGAAGGCGGGCGAGAAGATGAGCGAGTACGAGGCGATCCAGGCGGTGATGTTGCCGTCCGCGAACAACGTCGCGCGCATGCTGGCCCGCTGGGACTCGGGCGGTGACGAGAAGGCGTTCGTCAAGAAGATGAACGACACCGCCAAGGAACTCGGCATGAAGAACACGACCTACACCGACCCCAGCGGGCTCGACAAGACCACCGTGTCGACCGCCGAGGACCTGGTGAAGCTGGGCCGTGCCGCCATGGACGTCCCGGTGTTCAAGGAGATCGCCGCGCAGCCCTTCTACACCCCGAGCAACCACCGCGGTGACCCGAACCGCAGCGACGGCAAGTGGGGCAACTTCAACAGCCTCGTCCCGACCGTCGCGGTCGGCATCAAGACCGGTACGACCACCGCGGCCGGCGGCAACCTGCTCTTCGCCTCCAAGAAGACCGTCGGCGGCAAGGAGCAGCTGATCATCGGCGCCGCCCTCGGCCAGTACGGCAAGCCCGGCGTGGCCAACATCGACGAGGTCACCAACGTCAGCCGCGCGCTGATGGAGGCGGGCGAGGCCGCGCTCACCGCCAAGAAGGTCGTGAAGAAGGGCGACGTCGTGGGGCATGTCGACGACGGGCTCGGGGGGACCACCCCGGTCGTCGCCACCAAGGACGTCTCCGCCGTCGGCTGGGCCGGGCTCACCGTGAAACTGCAGCTCGACACGGACAAGGGCAAGACCATCCCGCACTCGGCGAAGGCGGGCACCAAGGTCGGCGTCCTCCGCGTCGGCGACGGCAGCAAGGCGGGCGCCGTCGAGGTTCCCGTCGCGCTCCAGCAGGACCTCAGCGAACCCGGCTTCGGGGCGAAGCTGACCCGGATCAGCTGAGCGGGCCCGTGACGCCGCAGGGGGAGGCCGGTCCGGGCCTCCCCCTGCGGCGTGCGTGCTAGCGTCACAAGTTCGGGGAACAGCACGAGCGGGACAGCACCACGCGGCTGCGGGACAGCACCACGCGGCTGGGGACGCGATCAGGTACCGGGATCAGGTACCGGGATCAGGTACCGGGATCAGGGACCGGGACCAGGGACCACGCGACCCGCAGGACCAGCACAGAACAACACGGGGAAAGAGAGCCTGCAGTGGCCACCGCGGAGCCGACGCGCGCAGACGATGCCGGGACCACGAGCACCGGATCGCGAATACGGCTGCCCGCCCAGCGCCGTACCGGCCCGGCCACCCGCCCCGGCGACCCCGACTCCCGCTTCCGCGCCCTGCTGCGCCACCCCGTCACCATCTCGGTCCTCACGGCCGCCGCACTGCACCTGATCTGGTCCTTCACGTTCGCCAGCAGCGGCGGTGACCTCGCCGCGCAGGACGCCTGGGCCGAGTTCGTGGGCCGCCACCCCGACTCCGCGTACAACCTCGCCTGGTACGGCGGGATGCACCCGGTCTCGTACAGCGTGGTCTCGCCGTATCTGATGTCGGTGCTCGGCGTGCGCACCACGATGATGATCGCCGGGACCGTCTCGGCGGGCCTGCTCGCGATGATCCTGATCCGCAGCCGGGCCGTGAAGAACCCCCTCGCCTGCTCGCTCGCGGGCGTCTTCGCGCTGATCTGCAACGCCATCTCGGGCCGCGTCACCTTCGGCCTCGGCCAGATGTTCGCGCTCATGGCGGTCGCCGCCGTCTTCTGCTGGCCCTACCGCTGGCGCTACAAGCGGTGGGCCAAGGCCCTGGTCGCCGCGCCGTTCGCGGCGCTCGCCACGATGGGCTCGCCCGTCGCCGGGCTCTTCGTCGGCCTCGTCGCCGTCGCCCTGTTCCTCAGCAAGCGCTACCCCGGCGCGTACGCCCTCGGCATCGCGCCCGCGATCGTGGTGGGCCTGTCCGCCTGGCTGTTCCCGTTCTCCGGCACCCAGCCGATGATGTTCTGGTCGACGCTGCTGCCGCTGACGTACGCGATCCTGACCGTCGTCCTGGTGCCGAAGCACTGGAAGACCGTGCGGATCACCGCGGCCGTGTACGGCGTCTTCGTCGTCGGCGTCTGGGTGATCAACTCGCAGATCGGCTCCAACATCACGCGGCTCGCGATGTCCTTCGGGGGCGTCGCGATGCTCGCCGCGCTGCCGTTCCTGGTGCCGAAGTCCCGCAAGTGGTACGCGGCGGTGATCGCCTTCGTCGGCTTCACCGTGTGGCTCGGCATCAAGACCGGCGACGACATCGTGCACGCCCGGCCCGACGCCGCCTGGACCCGCGAGCTGGCGCCGCTGGTGAACGAGTTGCAGGAGGTCGGCACCGACAGGGGCCGGGTCGAGGTCGTGCCCGCGCGCAGCCACCGCGAGGCGTCCGCCCTCGCCCCGTACGTGATGCTGGCCCGCGGCTGGAACCGCCAGGCCGACATGGAGCGCAACCCGCTCTTCTACGACGACACCCTCAACACCGCGAACTACCACGCGTGGCTGCAGCGCTGGGCCATCCACTACGTGGTCCTGCCCAAGGGCGAGCCCGACGGCGACGGCGGCAAGCGCGAGGCGAAGCTGATCAGCGACGGCCTGCCGTACCTGGAGCAGGTCTGGGTCGACGACAACTGGCAGCTCTACAAGGTCAAGGACCCCACCCCGCTCGCCGACCCGCCCGCCACCATGGAGCGCACCGACCAGGACCGCATGCGGATCAAGGTCGACAAGCCGGGCAAGGTCCTGCTGCGTGTCCCGTACTCGCCGTGGCTGAGCATCGTTGACGAGCACGGCAAGGGCGTCGCGCGTCCCAAGGAGACCGACGAGTCCAAGAAGCGGGACCACGACGTCTACGAGAAGGAGTTCGACAACCCCAACGGCTGCCTGGTGGAGGCGGCCGAGGACTCCGACGGCGACAAGTGGACCGAGCTGGTCGCCCCGAAGCCGGGGGTCTACCAGCTGGGGGCGCCGTACCAGCTGCCGCGGGGCACGCCGTGTCCGGAGGAGCTGGCGAAGTAGCCCGCCGCCGCGCCGCCGCGCCGTCTCGCCGTCTCGTCGGCTCCCCGGTCAGTCGGCCGGGGAGTCGCAGATGTCCTTCGCCAGGATGCGGACCGAGGCGTTCTTGCGCGCCTCCCCGCGCACTTCCTCGCGCACCCGGTCCAGCTGCTTCAGGAGCGGCTTCAGGTTCTTGGCCGTGGGGTCGCCGAAGTAGCTGAGCACCGCCCGGTGGAAGGCGTCCCTGACCCGGGGCGGCATCACGTCCGAGGCGTCGAAGCAGAGCGTCTTCGCCCGCCGCGTGAAGATCCTGGTGATCGCGGCGCCCTCCCGGTCCTCCGGCTGCGGGTCGGAGCGGGCCGGGAAGAACGGCGCGAGACCGGGCTCGGCCGCCCCCTGCCACTCCTTGCGGGCCGCGGGCGAGGACAGCCGGTCGACGAGTTCCCTGGCCTCCCGCCGGCCGGTGAAGACCGCGGCCATGTCCCCGGACACCTCGAAGGTGTCGGCCCCGGCGCCGCCCCCGATGAAGGCGGCCGACGGCTGGACCCGCACCTGGTCGCCCACGTACACGTGGCGGATGAAGGCGCTCTGGTGCTCGTGCGTGCAGCCCTTCAGCGAGTTCAGCAGTCCGCGTTCGTCGCGGCCCTTGTACGGCATGCCCAGCGGGCCCGCGGGGGCATACGTCTGGTGGTCGTCGAGCATCCGGCCCCACTTCTCCCAGGCGCCCCGGATACCGGTCCACGGCAGCTCGCCCGCGGCCCACCGCTTGTAGACGTCCTGGCCGTACAGGTGCAGCACGATGTCCTCGATCCAGTCGGTGCCGGGCCAGCCCGAGGTGGCCTCGGACGCCATGCCCACGCACCAGCGCGGGGCCGCATCCGACGTGCCCTTCTTGCTCCACACCAGGCTCTTCACATCGACCTTGAGGGGCACCCAGTACGTGGAGCGCGCGTGGTTCACCACCAGCTTCGGCACCCAGGGCGCGAAGGCCCGGGACGCGGCCGTGCCGTCCAGGGGCTTCAGCCGGTTGTCGGCCGCGTACTCGGAGAGCTCGCCGATGCTGTTGAGGACCGCGACGTCCGGCGGGTCGCCCGCCTCCAGCTTCGCGACGAGGGTCTCGCGCAGGGAGCGCGTGCCCTCGTACTCGTACGTGACGCTGTCGTCCTTTGCGTCGAGGCGCGCGAGGACCGCGCGGAACGCCTTGCCCTCGGCGTCCGTCCACGGCCCGAGGACGACGACCTTCCGCGGCGCGGGCGCACCGCAGCCGCCCGCGCCGAGGGCGGTGACCGCGAGCAGACAGCAGACGAGGGCCGCGCGCAGCAGACGGCTCATGTGGCGGCTCCTGGGCGGGAGATGAGGACGTACTCGCGGCGGTAGACGTACAGCGCGGCGCCGGCGAGGGCCGCGCTCAGCAGCCCCGCCGGGGCCACCCAGGGCGCGACCCCGTCGAGCGCGGAGAGGCGGCCGTCGGCCAGGTCATGGGTCGCGGTGGCGTCGAGGGCGGAGATCACCGGCGCCTCGGGCTTCTTGAACGGGTGCTTCTCGGCGAGGGTCTCCCGCTCCGGCCCGGCGTCCTCGGCGAGGGCGGCGGCCACGTCCGTGACCCGCCCCTGCGCCCGCTGCACGTACACCGCGTCGACGGCGAGCACCGGCACGGCCAGGAGCAGCAGCAGGCTCACCCACAGCGGCCAGCTGATGAGGTGCAGCCGGTGGCGCACGAAGGTCTGGGCGCGCCACAGACCGACGGCGAGCAGCACGAAGGCGACGGCGGAGACGGCCAGGGCGGCGAGCACCAGGGCGCCCGGCCCCGCGCGGTCCCCGAGGCGGGCGCGCAGGGACGTCTCCAGGGCGGTGATCCGGTCGACCACGGTGGTGTTCTCGGAGGCGGCGTCCGGCGGATAGCACGTCAGCAGGGAATCCCTGGACCTGGCGGCTTCGACGGCCTTGCCCTTGCCGTTCCTGGGGGGCTCCTTCGTGCACAGGATGCTGCGCGCGTACCCGAGACCGGCCTGCCGCAGGGCGTCCACGTCGGCGTTCAGCTGCGCGTAGCTGATCCAGTTCGCGTAGTCGACGACGAGCCCCGAGACGACGTCGAGCTCCTGGCGCTCCGAGGCGGTGAGGGCGTCGCTGCGGGCCGCCTGGTTGAGCTTCTGCGTGGTCCGCGTGATGCGGGTCCGGTACCCGTCGCTCATCCCGCTGAGCTTCACCGCCTCCTCGATGGCGAGGCTCTTCTCCGCCTCCTGGTCGGCCATCCGCAGGGACACCCGGGCGTCGGCGAGTGCGACGAGGGCGGGCTTGTACTCGTCCCGGATGTACGCGGAGTCCCCGCGCACGTCCGCGTACGCGAAGCCGAAGGTGCTGAACGCGACCACGGTGAGCAGGGGCAGCGCGACGAGGCGGTCGCGGAGGTAGGAGCTGCTGCGCGGCGGGGGCTGTCCGGGGCGGCCGCCTGCGGGCGGCGGCCAGGCGTAGCGCAGCACCCGCCGCCCCACGTCGCGGGCGACGAGGACGGCCATGTGGGCGTGGCGGCGCAGCGTGCGGCCCCGCTCGCTCACCGCTCCGCCCCGCCCGGCAACACCGTCGTGCTCGCGTGGATGCGCGCCGCCTCCACGTCGAACCGGGCGATCCGGTCGAGGAGTTCGACCTCGCCGCGGTCGGGGTCGACGACCCGGACCAGCTTGCGCAGATGGTCCTGCATCGTCGTGTCGCCGGTCGTGGCGGCCAGCTTCCAGGCGGTGGCGAGGAGGGTGCGGGCCTCTTCGCGGCGGCCGCTCTTCAGCTCGGCGCAGGCCCGTTCGTACGTGTCGTGGAGCTCTTCCTCGTGCTGGTAGTGGGCGACCCTCGGGTCCAGCCTGCTGTAGAGGTCCGCCTCGTCGGACCAGCGCATCAACACGGCCTTGCCCAGGGGGAGTTGAACGGCGGGGGACGGAGGATCCACGTCGACCTCCACCTCCGTGAGGAGCAGCTCCTTGTCGCGCTGCTCCTTCTCGTACGGGGCGCTGACGCACAGCAGGTAGTCGCGGGTCTCGTCGCCCCAGGGTGCCGTGTCGTACTCCTCGACGGGGCCGCCCCTGCCCGACTCCTCGTCGGAGCGGTCGACGTGGGCGGGGCGGAGCCGGGTGCGCGTCGGGTGCACCTGCTCGAAGTAGTGCAGGCGGACGCCCTTGCGGTGGTAGAGGCGCAGGCGCAGCCCGGTCAGATCGCGCTCGGCGGCGCGCTGGGCGAGTGCGGCCAGCTCGGCGGGGAGCTGGGCGAGGTCCGCGACGGCGCGGGCGCGGCCGCCCAACCGGCCGGTGATCAGGAGGAGTTCCTCGGTCTCCCAGTCGTCGCCGATGCCGACGGCGTCACACGTGAAGCGGCCCGCGCACCGCTCGACGCGGGCCGTGAGCTCCTCCCGGGACTCGTACGCGGGCAGGTTCTTGCCGTCGGTGAGGAGCAGCGCGTGCCGGGCGCGGGCGGTGCCGGGCCCCGCCGTGTCCCCCTCGGCCCCCTGGAAGAGGCGGCGGGCCCGCTCCAGCCACGTGCCCATCGCCGTGCCCCCGCCCGGCGTGCAGCCGTGCAGCGCGGCCTCCGCCTCCGCGCGGGTCACGGCGTCCGCGACGGCGAGCGCCGGGCGCCTCGGGTAGATCATGTCGGAGTCCTTGCGCCCGGCGACGAGCGCGAACTGGGCGCCGTCCGGGAGCCGGGCGAGCGCGCCCACCGCGGCCTCGCGGGCGGCGGCGAGGCGGCTCGGCGGGATCACCATCGACGAGGAGTGGTCGATGAGGAGGACCTCGGCGAGCGGCGGGCGTTCGGCGCCGCCCGGCGGCTCCACGGGGTCCGGGTCCGCCTGCCGGGCGGGCGCCGCGGCCCGCGCGTTCTTGCGTACCGTCACCGTGATCACCGCGTACATGCGTGGCGGGTCGGCCACGAACGGCGCCTGCGGGCGCGGCAGTTCGTGGACCTGGCTCACTTCGAGGGTGATGGCGGCTCCGGGCGCGCGGGCGCCGTCGTCCGGGTCCACCACGTGCTGATTCTCTCGGTCCATCGAGTGCCCCCGTGGTATCGGTGGTGCCGGAGCGCGTACGGCCTGGTCACATAGGCGCGGTCCAGGATGAGCGCGGCGACCGGACCGCCGTCCGGCGCGTCCATGCGCGCCGCCTGGTGGGCGAGCCGCTGGTAGAGCTGTGCCAGATCCTTGCGCAAGTCGCGCGGCCCGTACGGGAATTGGATGCGCGGGTCCGCCTCATGGGCGACCCGCTCCAGCTCCCGCGGGGGCATCGCCTCCGCGCCGACGAGCCGGTGCGCGGCGCCCCAGACCTCCGCCTTCATGCGCACCCTGGCCGGTTCGTCGGTGAGGCCGTGCGCGTAGCAGAGCCGGGACAGCCGGCGCAGCGCCTCGGCCAGGTCGTCGGCGGTGCGCGCGTGGTCGGTCCACACCCGCAGCGCGGCGGTGCGCGCCGGGGTGCGGTGCGGGGAGTGCTGCGGGACGGCGTCGAGCGCCTCCATCGCGTACGCGAGCGCCTCGGGCCCGCCGAGGGCGAGCCGGGCCCGCACGGCGCCGAACGCGGCGCTGCCCAGGGAGGGGTTGCGCAGCCGCACCGCCTCGTAGAACGTCAGCGCCTGGCGCCCGCGCCCGCCGTGCTCGGCGCAGTAGCCGAGGGCCAGCTTGGGCGCGTACTCGCCGGGGATCGCGCTGTAGACCCGGTCGAAGCGGTTGCGGGCCGCGCCGATCTGCCCGCCCGCGAGAGCGAGCAGGCCGTGGTGCCAGTCGAGGCGCCAGTCGTGCGGGGCGTCGCGGGGGCCGATGGCGGCCGCGGCGCGGGTGAGCTCCCGCGCGGCGCTCTCCAGCCGTGCGGCGTCGTCCCCGTCCGGCCGGCCGATCGTCCGCAGCCGCAGGCGGCAGCGGAGCAGATGGATCTCGGTGGAGTCCCGCCACTCGCTGACGTGCTGGAGCAGCGCCTCGGGCGCATCGTCCTTGAGCCGGCTGAGCTCGCCGTGGTGCGGGTCGTCGGGGGAGGGACGGGGGACGGGGAGCTGCTGGGCGATGCGGAGGGGGGCGGGGGGTGGGTAGGTGGAGCGGGGGGTTTCTTGTGGTGTTTCGGGGGGCTGGGGCTGGGGCTGGGGCTGGGTCTGGAGCTGGCGCTGGGTCTGCGGCTGGGGCTCGGGCTGGCGCTGGGTCTGTGGCTGGGCCTGCTTCTGTGGCTGAGGCTGGGTCTGTGGCTGCGGCTGGTCCTGAGGCTGAGGCCGGGCCTGTGGCTGCGGCAGCGGCTGGGCCTGCGGCCGGACCTGCGTCTGCGGCAGCGGCTGGGTCTGCGGCAGTGTCTGTGGCTGGGTCTGCGGCTGCTGCGTCCCGCCCCCGGGCGTGGGCGGGACCGCCCAGTGCCGTGGGTGCGGCGCGTCCCCGAGGCCGCCGTCCAGGGCGTGCGCGGAGAGCAGGAACAGCGGTGACGGCTCGAAGGTCTCCTCGCCGGTCCGCAGCGACCGCAACTCCCGGAAGACCCCCCGCAGTTGCTCCTCCATCTCCTGGGCCGTGGCGAACCGGTCGGCGGGCTTCGGCTCCGTGGCCCGGTACAGCGCCCGGGCGAGGGAGACAAGGCCGAGCCCGCCCGGGGGCTCGGACATGGCGCGGGGCGCGGCCACGGAGGGCGTGCCGTCCGGGCCGAGGGTGCCGAGGCGGCGCAGCCGGGCGCGGTCCTCCGGTTCGTTGTCGATGCCGATGCCGCTCAGGCTGCGCAGCGTCATGCCGAGGCTGAACAGGTCGTCCCTGCTGGTGGATTCGCCGTGTGCGCCGACCGTCGGGGCGTGGTAGCCGGGGGTGATCTCGCCGGGCGCGCCGGACTCGCGGACGCTCGCCACGTCGATGAGCTTGGTGCTCGCGCCGTCGTGCATCACGTTCGTCGGCTTGAGGTCCCCGTACACCTTGCCGCGCCCGGGGGCGTGCAGATGACGGAGTCCGGCGAGGACGCGGATGCCGTAGCCGAGGACGAACTCGTGGTAGCGCGCCCCATCGAACTCCTCCGGGTGCCGCGCCGCCCGGGCCCGCACCTCCTCCAGGTTGAGCCCGTCCGCGTACTGGAGGACGAGGAAGTCCCCGACGTCCGGGTGGTGGCCGTAGTTGTGGACCCGGATGAACGCGTCGTGGTTGAGCTCGACGAGGGCCTTGCGCTCCCGTTCCAGTGTGTGGCGGGCGGCGGCACCGGCGATGTCGTCGTCGCGTCGCAGCAGGATCTTGATGGCGACCTCGCGCCCGCCGACCTTGGTGTCGAGCGCGAGGAAGACCTCCCCGAGCCCGCCGTAGCCGAGCGGCTTCACCAGCCGGTACTGGCCCGCGAGCAGTTCCCCGGGCGGCAGCGGGAGCCGCGCGGCGAGCCCCGGTTCGGCGGTGCCCGGTTCGGCGGTGCCCGGGTCTGTGCCGCCGGCGTCCGTGCGGCGCGGCAGGGTGATCTCGGGCAGGGTGGTGGGCTCGGGGTTCTCGGGCGGGGTGCGGACCAGGGCGGTGGTGAACTTCGGTGCGGACACGCGTGGTGGGGGCCCGATGCCGGACAGGCGGGTCCGAGGGAGACGGGTCCGGGTGTACGGGTCCCGGGGCGCGGCCCGGGGGGCCGTGGCGGCGCCCCCGTGCTCGGGCGGCGGCGAGGAGGCGGGCGGCGCGGCGGGGGGCGGGGTGCGCGGGGCGACGACGGAGGAGTGCCGCTGCGTCGCGGCGTCCACGGGCTCGCCGGTGAGGCGGCAGTAGCCGGTGGGGCTGAGGGTGCCCCGGCAGCCGGGGTGCGGACAGGGCTTCACGACTCCCCTTCCTGGTGCGGCTGTTCGGGATTCTCGTGCTCACCCACGACCTCGTCCGCGACCTCGCCCGCCCCCTCGTCCGCGACCTCGCCCACGACCCTCCGTACGACCCGCGCGTACGCCGCCACGGCCCGCTCCGCGTCGGGCAGCGGACACGGCCCCGCCATCAGCAGGTGCTGGGCCTCCGCGAACGCGTCGACGGCGCCGGGGTGTTCGGCGAGCCCGTGCGCGGCGAGGCGGGCCTGGTGGTCGGCGAGCAGGGCGCGCAGCCGCAGGTGTTCGTCGAGGACGCCCTGGAGCGCGCGCTCGGCCCGCTCGGCGCGCAACAGGTAGGTCTCCACGGCCTGTTCGGCGTACGACAGCTTCTCCAGGAATATCGGCCCGCTCTGCTCCCTGCCCTGGCCGCGCTGCTCCCGCAGCTCCTCGGTGAGCTGCACCGTCCACACGGCGCCGCGGGCCGCGTAGTCGGTGGCCCGGGGCGGGTCGACGACGCGCCGCTCCACGCGCCGGAACAGCCCGCGGGCCCGCCGCTCGGTGGCCGCGAGTACGGCGACCCGGTCCCCGATCCGCTCCAGCCAGGCGTCGGCGCGGTCCGCGGGCAGCAGGTGCTCCGCCATCGCGTACGGGAATCCGTGCTTGCTGTCGCGCACGACGAGCAGCAACCGGGCGCCCGCGTCGGCCAGTTCGCGCAGGACGTGCACGGCGGCGGCCGGGTCGGTGGCGGACCGGTCGGCGCCGAGCACGGCGACGGCGGGCCGCCGCGAGCCCGCGTGCCGCAGCATGTGCCGCAGCACGGCGAGGGCCTCGCGGGTCTCGCCCTGCTCGGGCCGGTCGAGGGCGACGCCCTCCACGTCGAGGACGAGGTTGATGCTGCCGACGCGGGGGGTGAGTCCCGCGCGGGAGAGGAGCGGCGCACCGGAGCCGCCGCCCTCGCCGTGTGCCGCCGTCCCGTTGCCTGCGGGCAGTTGGGCGGGGAGCTGGGCGGGGAGCTGGGGCGACTGCTCGTACGCGGCCAGGTTCAGGACGACGTCCAGGGCCTGGCGGGCGCGGGCGTCGTCCTCGGCGATGAACAGCACCTCGGTGTCCCAGGCGCACGCCTGCTCGGCGGGGGCCGCGTCCGGGCCCTCCAGCCAGCGGTTGACGGTGCGCTGGAGCCCGTGCGGCCGGGCGGCGCGGGCGGCGTCCGCCGAGACGACGCGCGGCCCCGGGATGGCGTGCGGCCCGGTCACGTACCGCTCCGCGAACCGGCTGAAGTACTTCGAGACGGTCGCCGCCGGGATCATGTACCCGCGTTCGCCGCTCTCGTCGGCCTGGACGACGATGCCGAGGACCCGGTCCGTGCCGTCCTCCAGGACCCCGGCCCCGCTGAACCCTTCGCGCAGCCCCCGCTGCGCCGTGTGCGGCCCGGTCAGGTCGATCTGCACCCGCTCGTCGCCCGCCCCGCCCGGCCCGCGGCAGGCCCCGGTCAGCCACTGCCCGCCGGACTCGAACTCCGGGAATCCGTCGATGAGTACGGAGGTGTCGCGGTAGTCGAGGGTGCGGTGCAGGGTGACGGGCGAGGCGACGGGCGCGGCGGTGTCGAGGGCGAGCAGCGCCAGGTCGCCCTGCGCCCGGCCGAACGGGGGCAGCCAGTGTCCGGGCACCACGGTCGCGGTGCGCTGCGGGGTGCGGGGCAGCCCCTGCAGGAGCGGGAAGTCGACCTGCACCCGCTCGGGCGCGCGGCCGGTGCCGGGGTCGAGGACGACGTGCGCACAGGTGAGCACCCGGTCGCTGCCCAGCAGCACCCCGGCGCCGAGCACCTCACCGCCCCCTGAGGGCCCCCACTCCCGCAGCCTGACCCGCCAACTCCGGTGGTCCACCGGCGAGTTCCTCATGCTTCCTCAGAATAGGTGCGGGGCGGGGGTATGACGCCTGAGTTGCGTGAGGAGACGGTGACGGGGCGTGTCGCCGGCCGCCGGGCCGCGCCGCGGTACGTCTCGTTCCCGTTGCACCGGCGCCGCGGGCCTTGTCGCGGCACGGGGAGCGGTGTGTGCTGAGCGGATGATCGCTCGTACCCCGGCCGCCCGAGGGGCCACCGCCGCCGTCCTGCTCGCGCTGCTCGTGCCGCTCGCCGGGTGCGGGGGCGAGGGCGGCGGAGGCGACGGAGGCGACGGCGGCGGGCGCAAGGGCGCGGCGACCGGGTCGGGCTCCCCGGCCCCGGTACCGACCGCGAGCCGCCCGCCCGAGCCGGGCAAGGGGACGAAGGACCCCGACGACCTGAACGGCGACGGGCACCGGGACCTCGTCCTCACCGTGCCCGTGGCGAAGCCCGGCAGCCAGGGCGCCGAGACCCGGCTCGCCGTCGTCTTCGGCTCGGCGGGCGGCCTCGACCCGACGCGCCGCACCCTCTACGGCCGCCCGGACCTCGGCCTGCCCGCCGACAAGGGGGCGGAGCAGGGGGACGCGCCCGCCCGTGCCCGCTCGGTGGGCCCGGTGACCACGGCCGACCTGGACGGGGACGGCTTCCCCGACGTCGTGGCCCAGGTGTCCGTCCGCCTGTCGGACGAGGAGGCCCGCCGCACGGGTGCGCCGATGGATTCCCGCTCGGACACCTACGTCACCTGGGGCGGCCCCTCCGGTCCACGGCGCGGCACCGGGGCGGTGCGGCTGCGGCTGCCCGCGCCCGCCGCCGCGCAGGGCCTCGCCCTCGTCCGGCGCGGCGACTTCGACGGCGACGGCCACCACGACCTGGCGGGCGTCCGGCAGGACGGCAAGGAACTCGACCTGCTGTACGGCCCGTTCACGCGGTCGGGCGCCCCGGCACGGACGGACACCCGGTCCCTGCCACAGGACCAGAACGTCGCGTACGGGACGCTGTGCGTGGACGACATCGCGGCGTCGGGGCGGCCGCGGGCCACGGGCCTGCTCGTGCACTACGGCGACGACGGCGAGCAGGCGGGCGGGCTGCTGTTCGCGGCGGCGGGCGGCGGCAGCGGCGACGGCGCCCGGGGGATCGCGGCGACCGGGCGCCCGGTCCGGGCCGGAAACGCCTTCGCCTTCGGGGACTTCGACGGCGACGGGGCGCGGGACCTGGCGGTCGGCGACAGCGGCAGCCGCAACGACGAGCCCGGCTACGAGACGGAGCCGCCCGAGGTCGACGGGGCGTACGCCGTCTACTCCGGCGAGGGCGGCGCACCGGCCGCCCACCGGCTCCCGAAGACGTCGGGGGAGACGGGGCTGTCCACCACCTCCACCCGCGCCTTCTTCGCCGCCGACCCGGACGGCGACGGCAAGGACGGACTCCTGGTGGCCGGTCCCGAACAGGTCCCCACCGCCGTACTGCTCGACGGCGACAAGGAGTCGGCCCGCCTCACCCGCTCCGGCCCCGCCACCCTGGACGGCGCCCGCATCCCCGCCGACGACCGCCGTACGAGCGTGACGGCGACCGGGGACTTCGACGGCGACGGCGCGGACGAGACCGTCGTGGCGTGGGCGACGAGGACGCTGGACGGCACCTACGGCACGGTCCCGGTCCAGTGGTGGATCACGAAGGGCCTGACGGACCAGGACCAGCTCACTTTCTCCACACGGAAGTTGGCTCCCGTACCGCATTCCGCTGAGTAAACTGCGGCGCTCGCACACGTCGCGGGACACCAAGGAACTGTCGCGGGACACCAAGGAACAGTCGCGGGACACCAAGGAACAGTCGCGGGACACCAAGGAACAAAGGGGTAGCAGTGGCACACGGGGGAAACCAGGGCTGGGGGCCACGCAACAACCCACCCCACGGAGGCGGCCCGGACCCGTACGGCCCCCCGCCCCAGGTCCCGCCGCAGGGCGGCGCCCCGACCCCGCCCCCCTACCCGTCCCCGCACCTCGCGCCGCCCTACCCCCAGCCCCACCCGTACCCGCGGCCCCAGCCGCAGCCGCTGCGCAGGCGCCGCTCGGGCTGCGGCTTCCTCTTCGTCTCGCCGCTCATCCCGCTGATCCGCTCCGCCCGCAACCGCGCCGAGGCGATCTTCAACCAGCCGGGCGGCGGCCGCGTCGTGGACTCGCTCGTCACGAAGGTGCAGCTGTGGCGCGCGCTCGCCGGAGCGGCCGCGACCCTCTATCTCATCTACACCTACGGGGCGGACGACGGCTGGAGCGGCGTCGCGAACGACGGTGTGGCGAAGCTGATCCTGGCCCCGCTGCTGCTCATCCTCACCGGCCCGGTGGCCATTCTCGTCTTCATCCGCTGCGCGCCCGCCGACCAACGGCGCCTGCTCCGCTCCCGGTTGGGCGCCCCGCTCAAGGCCGTGGCCTGGTGGGTCGGGATCCTGGTGGGCGTCGTCCTGGCGCTGGCGGGCAGCGCCTGGATCATGAAGCAGAACTACGGCACGCTGGTGATGGGCCTGGTGGCGCTCACCCTCCTCATCGGCCTCCTCTGGCTGCTGCCGTTCATGGCCTTCGCCTCCGCCTACGCCGCCCGCTACGCCTTCAACACGGCCAACGTGCACGCCGCGCTCCCGGCCGTCCTGACCGTCGTACTCGTCTGGGAACTCATGCTCTGCAGCCTCGCCCTGGACGGCGGCCTGCCCCATGGCCCCCCGGCGGCCCAGTGGTCGGCGGTCCTCGGCGGCCCGCTGTCCGTAACGGCGGTGGCCCTGTGGGAACTCCACCGGATGCGGACGCGGCACGGGGTGCGGATCCGCCACTGAGCGGTCCCCTCCGGGCCCGGCCGGACTATCGTGGATGACGCACCGTGAATGCGCCCAGGCCGTCCGGAAGCGGCCGCAGCGGCGCTTCGGACGGGCCGATACGGAACCGGGGCGGATCAGCGAGTTCCTGTCAGCGGGCACGACGGGCCCCCCAAGGGGTCGACCTCATGGCTCCTCATGGCTCCCACCGCGGTTCGCCCTCAAGCCAAGTCCTCGCCCGGCACAGCGGATTCGGGAGCCGATGGAAGAGGGAAGACGGGCTGACTCCTGATGCCTACGTCAGAGCGCGAGGTGTTCATCGCCGAGGTCGTACTCGACCTGGCCGCACGCGCGGACGGCTTCGACGCGCTGGAGCTGCTGCACGACCTGACCTCGCGCACCGTCGATCTGCTGGCGGTGCGCTCGGCCGGCGTCACCGTCCTGGACGAGGCCGGGCAGGTGGACTACCTCACCGCCTCGGACGAGGTCTGCCGCCGACTCCAGGAGATCCAGATCGACTTGGACGAGGGCCCGTGCGTGGACAGCACCCGGTCCCATGCCGTCCTGCCCCCGGTGCTCCTGGGGCCTCCGGGGAACCCTGGGCCCCCGGGCACGCGGAGCTCCTCGGCCGGGCCCCCGGGTACGCGGGGCTCCCCGGGGCCGGGTACGCGGGGCTCCCCGGGGCCAACTTCTCAGCGCTGGCCGCGCTTTGCGCCCCGGGCTCTGAGCGCCGGCATCATCGGCGTCGCCGCCGTCCCGGTGCGCACGTCCACGCACAGCGTCGGCGCGCTCAACCTCATGATCGACCGCCGCCCGCTGCCGACCCTGGGGGACCTGCGCCTGGCCCTCGCCCTCGCGGCCGGTGCCGCGCACTGCCTGCAGCAACGGCACGTCCTGCTCACCAAGGACGAGACCATCCACCAACTCCAGTCCGCACTCGACAGCCGGGTCACGATCGAGCAGGCCAAGGGAGTGCTGTCGGCCCGCCTGGACGTCGACATGGAGGAAGCCTTCGCCCGGCTTCGTTCGTACGCGCGCGCCCGGCAGGAGAAGCTGGGCGACTTGGCCGCACGGGTCGCACGCGGGGCCGTCCCGGCCGAGCTCGACCGGACCACGTGACGTGCCCGCCCCGGACGAGGGGCCCGAGCCGTCCGAGGCCGCGCTGCCCGGCACCCCCTTCGCGGACCTTCTCACCCGTGCCCGCCGCGCCGCCCGTACGGGCCTGGGCCTGGGCGCCGCCCCGCTCGCCGGCGCCGCCCGCCTGATCAGCCTGGACGCGCTCACGGTGAGCGCGGTCGCCCACGACGGCCACCTGGAACTCCTGTGGAGCGACCCGCCCCGGGGCCTCGGCCCGGACCTGGACGACCTCCAGTACGTCCTGGGCGAGGGCCCCACGCTGGAGGCGGTGCACCAGAGCCACTCTGTGCTGGTGCCCGACCTGACATCGATGGACCCCACACGCTGGCCCACGTTCCTGACGGCCGTCGACGGCGTCACGGACGTCGCGGTGCGCGGCGTCATGGCCGCCCCCCTGGAACTCGGCGCGGCCACGGTCGGCGTGCTCACCGGCTACGCCACCACACCCACCCCGCTCGCCCCCGGACAACTCCACGACTTCCACTGCCTGGGCCGCGTCCTGCTGCTCCTGCTCCTGCACCAGACGGCGCCCGCGACGGCGAACAACCACGGCGACGTGACGGCGAACAACCACGGCGACGGGAACGGCGGCGGCATCCACCTGTACCGCGCCGAGGTCCACCAGGCCACCGGCTTCGTGGCCCACCGGCTCGGCATCCCCCTGGACCAGGCCCTGACCCGCCTCCGCACCCACGCAGCCACCCACGACCGCCCCCTGTCGGACCTGGTCCACGCAGTCCTCACACGCCGCCTGTCCCCGGAGGACCTGGGCCTGTGAGCACCCACGCGAGAGGCCCCGGACCGTGATCGGTCCGGGGCCTCTGGACTGGTGCCCCCGGCAGGATTCGAACCTGCGACACCCGCTTTAGGAGAGCGGTGCTCTATCCCCTGAGCTACGAAGGCCAGCCCAGACAGGGTAGCCGATGGCGGGAAGTGGCGGGGTGGGGGCGGGGGTGCGGGCGGCTGCTGTCCAGGGCGACGGGGGTGCAAGACGCTGGGACATGTGGGCGAGACAGAAGGCTATTCAGCGGCTCGTTCGGGCTCTCTACGGTGGAGCACATCAGCCAGAGGCGGCCCACTGGATGCAGTGGCAACCCGCCGTATGAGAAGGAGAGTTGCCGTGCGTGCAGTCGTTCAGAAGTCCTTCGGTGGTCCCGAGGTCCTCGAGGTCGTCGAGGCCGAGCGGCCGAAGCCGTTGTCCGGTGAGGTCCTTGTGCGGGTCCGTGCCAGTGCCGTGAATCCTGCCGATGTGGCCGTCAGGGCCGGGGCCTTTCCGCTGCTCGGGGAGCCGCCCTTCGGGGTCGGGTGGGACATCTCGGGTGTTGTCGAGGAGGCGGGGCCCGGTGCCCGGTTCAAGGTCGGGGACGAGGTGTACGGGATGCCGTTCTTCCCGCGCGCCGCCACCGGATACGCCGAGTACGTCGCCGCCCCCTCCCGTCAGCTCGCCCGCAAGCCCGCCTCGGTCGACCACGTGCACGCCGCCGCCGTCCCGCTCTCGGCGCTCACCGCCTGGCAGGGCCTCGTGCAGGCGGCGGGCGTGCGGGAGGGCGACCGGGTGGTGATCCAGCGGGCGGCCGGTGGGGTCGGCCACTTCGCGGTGCAGATCGCGAAGGCGCACGGCGCCCATGTGATCGCCGTCGCGAGCGCCGCCCGGGAGGACTTCGTGCGCGGGCTCGGTGCCGATGAGGTCATTGACTACCGCACCACCGACTTCACCGACGTCGTCACGGACGCCGACATCTTCCTCGACTCCACGGCCCAGGGGGACCGCTCCCTCGGGGTGCTGCGGCCGGGCGGCACCCTCATCAGCGTCCTGGAGCACGGGGACGCGGAGCTCGCGGCGCGTGTCGAGGCGGCCGGGCGGCGCTTCGCGGGGGTCTCGGTCGAGCCGGACTACGCGGCGCTCGAAGCGATCGCCGAGCTGGTCGACGCGGGGCGGATCCGCCCCTACGTGGAGGAGACGTTCCCGCTGGCGGAGGCGGGCAAGGCGCACGAGCTGGTCGCGGCGGGACACGTCCAGGGCAAGATTGTGCTGACGGTGGAGTGAGACGGAACAGACACGCAGCAGCCTGAGCATGCGGGGGACGAGGGCGGGATGGACATCCTCACCGAGGCGCTGGCCTCGATGCGCACGGGGCAGCCGGCCTCCGTACGGACCAACGGCCGTGCGCCGTGGGGGCTGCGGCTGCCGCCCGTCGCAGGGGCCGGGTTCCACGTGGTGCTGCACGGGACGTGCTGGCTGGTGCCGCTGGCCGACGCCCCGCACGCCCCGCACGCCCCGCACGCCCCGCACGCCCCGCACGCCCCGCACCTGGAACCGATTCCGCTGAACCCCGGCGACGTGGTCTTCCTGCGGGACGGGCGCGGCCACATCCTCGCCGACCAGCCCTCCACCCCGCCCCAGGTGCCGGAGGCCGAACGGTTCGAGGAGGGTTCGCCGATCGGGTCGGTGACGCTCGGCGGTGACGGGCCCGAGACGAGTCTGCTGTGCGGCAACTACCACCTGGACCAAGGGCGTCCGCACCCCCTGGTGCGCCAGCTGCCCGAGCTGATCCACCTGCCGACGCGGCACGGCAGGCACCCGGAGCTGAGCGCGGCCGTCCAACTCCTGTCCACGGAGCTGGAGAACCCGCGCATCGGCTCGGCCGGCATCGTGCCGACCCTGATCGACTCGCTGCTCCTGTACATCCTGCGGGCCTGGCTGGACGACCAGCCCGCGGCCGTGGCCCGGGGCTGGGCCGCCGCGCTGAGCGACGCGGCGGTGGCACCGGCCCTGTCGGCCATCCACGCCGACCCGTCGGCCACTTGGACGGTCGAGTCGCTCGCGGGGCGCTCCGGTCTGTCCCGCGCGGCCTTCGCCCGCCGCTTCAGCACGCTGGTGGGGGAGCCGCCGATGGCGTACCTGACCCGCTGGCGGATGACGACGGCGGCCCGGCTGCTGCGGGAGACGGACGCCCCGCTGACGGCGGTGGCCGCCCGCACCGGCTACGGCTCGGAGTTCGCCTTCGCCAAGGCGTTCAAGCGGGAGTTCGGGGTGGCGCCGGGCGGGTACCGGCGCGGGACGAGGGCGGCGTAGCCCCCCCCGCCCATCCGCCGGTCCACCCCCGTCCACCCCGTAAGTCATCGGGCCAGGCACACTTCAAGTGCAGCAATTGCATCAATGTCACCATCAATGCCATGACTTTTGGGGAACACGCATGATTACGCTCACCAAGGAAGACGGCCCCGCCGACCTGGACGGCGTGACGCACCTGTCCATCGGTGTCTCCTGGGACCCCACCGCGGGAAGCAGCGGCGGGGTGCTCGGAAAGCTCAAGCGGAAGAAGGGCACCGACCTCGACCTGATCGCCGTCGCGATGCAGGGCGCGGACCCGGTGCGGCTCGCGGGCCTCGACTCCCTGGACCCGATGGGCAACGGCTCGTTGGTGCACAGCGGGGACAACCAGACCGGCCACGGCGACGGTGACGACGAGACGGTCACCGTCGAGTTCGCCCGGGTTCCCTCGCAGATCACGTCCATCGTGTTCATCGCCGCCGCGTACAAGAAGCAGAGCTCGTTCCAGGCCGCGCGCAACATCAGCTTCAAGGTGTACGACGCCTCGGGCGGCAGCAGCCAGCAGGTCGCCGACATCTGGCCGAGCCTGCTCAGCAACGACAACGGCTGCGCGGTCGCCAAGGCCATACGCGTCGGCGGGAGCTGGAAGCTCGAGGTCATCAACCAGACCGGCAAGATCAAGCAGGGCGACGAGCAGGCGCTGATGCGGTTCGCCGTCAGCAAGTAGTGAGTCGTGCCCCTCTGGGAGGGGTGGCCAGGAGCGGGAGGCGGCGGTGCCGCCTCCCGCTCCTGCTGTGTGAGTGGGGGGAGACGCTCGGCATCCCCGTGTGTTACCTTGCCGAAAGCACGTGTGAAACGCCCCTCTGTGGCGCCCGTGCTGAAGCTCTTCTCTTTTCCTTTTCTCCCGGCGACGCCTGGATCTTCGTAGATCTCCGTACGGCAACCGGGTTTCTCCAGGTCACTGCGGTTCCGGGCCTCTGTGAGCCCTTGGTTCCACGCCCCGCAGCGCCTTCTCCCTCGCATGTCCGCACCAGCGGCGACATTCGCGAAGTCCTCGAAAGGACCCCACCATGACCAGCACACTCCCTGAACTTCAGACACAGAACCAGAACCAGAACCAGAACCAGACCAAGCCCGTCTCCGGGGTCCTCGACCTCGGCCGTGACGGCCATGGCTTCCTGCGCGTCGAAGGGTGCCTGCCCGGCCCCGCCGACGTCCGCGTCCCCGCCCCGCTCGTCCGCCAACTCGGGCTGCGTACAGGTGACTTCGTCGAAGGCGAGGCCAAAGAAGGCAAGGATGCCAAAGGCGGCAAGAACGGTGCCCTGACCCGTGTCTGGCGGGTCAACGGCCGTACGCCCGAATCGCTGCGCGGCCGCACCAAGTTCGCCGGGCTCACCCCGCTCTACCCCAGCAGCCGACTGCGCCTGGAGACGACCGGCGACCTCGTCGCGACCCGGCTCGTCGACCTCGTCGCGCCCATCGGCAAGGGGCAGCGCGGGCTCATCGTCGCCCCGCCCCGCACCGGCAAGACCGTCCTGCTCCAGCAGCTGGCCGCCGCCGTGGCGGCCAACCACCCCGAGTGCCACCTCATGGTGGTGCTGCTCGACGAGCGGCCCGAGGAGGTCACCGACATGCGGCGGTCCGTGAAGGGTGAGGTGCTCGCCTCCACCTTCGACCGGCCCGCCAAGCAGCACATCGCCCTCGCCGAACTCGCCGTCGAGCGCGCCAAGCGCCTGGTGGAGGAGGGCCGCGACGTCGTCATGCTCTTCGACTCGCTGACCCGGCTGTGCCGCGCCTACAACAACGCCGCCGCCAACAGCGGCCGCACCCTCAGCGGCGGTGTCGACGCGGCCGCCATCCAGGGGCCGAAGAAGCTCTTCGGTGCCGCCCGCAGCGCCGAGGAGGGCGGGTCCCTGACCATGCTCGCGACCGTCCTCGTGGAGACCGGTTCGCGCGCCGACGACTACTACTTCGAAGAGCTCAAGAGCACCGGCAACATGGAGCTCCGCCTCGACCGGGGCATGGCCGACCGGCGCGTGTTCCCGGCCGTCGACATCACCAGGTCCGGTACGCGCAAGGACGAACTCCTCGTACCGGCACAGGAGTTGACCGCCCTGCACGGGCTGCGGCGGGCGCTGCACGGGCGGGACGGGCAGAGCGCCCTGGAGGCCGTCCTCGACCGCCTGCGGCACACCCCGTCCAATGCGGCCTTCCTGCGCCAGGTCCAGCAGACCGTGCCCGGCGCGGGAGCCCAGGAGGGCAAGGAGAGTTGAGGCCCCCTGCAGGGTCGAGAGCCTCAACAGGGTCACGAACGCGTGATGTTCACCCGGTAGTTGCCGTTCTCGTCCACGCCCGCCACCGTCACGCGCACCCCGGACGCGCGGTCCACATAGGACTCGCCGGGGCCGTAGGGGGCGTCGGAGAGTTCGGCGTGGACGTTGGGGCGGCGGGTGCAGCCCCCGCTGTCCTTCGTGGAGTCCTGCACGGTCACCGGGCCGTGGCCGGTGTCGACGTCCGCGTCCACCTTGTAGACGAGCACCCCGGGGCGGCACACCGCCGCGTCGTTCCCGGCGCGGGTGCGGACCTCGACGGCGATGCCGGTCTTCTCCGTCAGCGGGACGAACGCCATCTTGGTGCCGCCCGGCGTCGCGAGCGGGCTCAGCAGGTGCTCGGTGGTGCCGGGCGTCGACGCGCAGCCCACCTGGGTGTCGTCGAGCCAGCCGAGCTTCCACTTGTGCCAGCCGAGGAGGTCGTTGTTGGCGCCCCAGTCCTCGCTCATGATGTCCCAGTGCCCGACCGCGCCGCCGCCCTCCTGGGTGTAGAGGTCGGGCAGCCCGAAGACATGGCCGTTCTCGTGCGGGAGCACCCGGTAGCCGGTCTCGGTGTAGGAGCCGGAGCCGTCGTCCTGGCGGCTGTAGACGAACGAGGCGTTGGAGACGGGCACGCCGTCGGCGACCGGTGCCTCGTGGTTGCCCGCGAAGGTCACGGACAGGACCGTGTCGAGCGCGGACGGGCCAGCGTTCGGGGTGATCAGGATGTTCACGAGGTCGTAACTGCGGAAGTCCACGTCCGGGTCGGCCGCCGCCACGATGTCCTGGACGAGCTCCCGGTAGCCGGGGTCGAAGGGGGCGCCGCGCTCTATCCCGTACGCGGCGAAGGGCTTGGGCATCCGCAGCCAGTGCGGGACGGGGGACTCGGGGCGGTAGTCGAGCCGCCCGTACGAACTGGTGCGGAACCAGTCGGAGGTCTGCGGGAAGAACTCCGCGAGCCGGTCGAGGGCGCTGCCCTGTCCGGGGGCGTCGGAGAAGTCGACCATCAGGTTGAGGGCGCGGACGGTGCCCGTGGAGCGGGAGTAGCCGGGGGCGGTGGGCACGCCTTCCGACATCTGCACGCCCATCGCGCCGTTGATCATGCACGGGCCGAGGGCGGTGGCGCGGGCCAGGGCCACCGGGCCCGCCGTGGTCGGCTCCTCCATGAGGCGGCCGGTGCTGGCCGACGTGGTCACCGCGAGGGCGACGGCGGTGAGCGAGGCGAGGGCGATGCCTCTGCGGGCCCCGCGTATGCAGCGTCTTGTCGGCCGCGTCGGCGGCGGCTGCGTCGGCTGCTGCTGCATCCATGGGCCTTCCGGTCCGTGGCAGCCGCCGGTCTGGCTGCACCCTGTCCGATCACCCTGTGCCGGAGGGTGCGCGGGCGCTCGCTGAGTGCGACCGATCGGGGCTTTCTCGGCGAGGGGGTGTGACGCGGGTCACAGAATCCTTCTTCGGTTCCGGGAAATATCCGGGGACTCCTTCCCCGTTTAGACCTGTGTCCGCGTGAAACGGGGATTCACTCCCCGCATCCCGGGCGATCGGGCCGGACCGGCCGATGAGTTCCGGTCTCCCGCCCGGTCTACAGATCGAGACCGGTCGAGACCGATCTAGACCGTCCAAGAACCAAGCGAAGGGGAATGCCGTGAGCACCGCGACCACCGCCACGCAGCGCCGCGTACCCCGCCCCCGGGCCGACGCCCTGCGCAACCGGGAGCGGATCATCGGGGCCGCGCGCGAGATGTTCGTGGAGTTCGGCGCCGAGGTGCCGCTCGACGAGATCGCGCGCCGTGCGGGCGTCGGCAACGCCACGCTCTACCGGCACTTCCCCGACCGCGGCGACCTCCAGCGCGAGGTCGTCCTGCACGTCAGCGACCGCATCGTGGCCCGCGCCGAGCAGGCTCTCGCCGAGTCCGCGACGGACGAGGCGGGGACCTTCGAGGCCCTGCGCGGCTTCGTGCACGACGCGGCCGACGAGCGGATCGGCGCCCTGTGCCCGATGCTCTCGGCCCACTTCGACCACGACCACCCCGATCTCTTCGAGGCCCGGAACCGCATCCAGGACCGGGTCGAGGAGCTCATGGAGCGGGCGCGCGCGGCCGGGCAGCTGCGCACCGACATCGCCGTCGGAGACCTGATGGTCGCCCTCTCCCAGCTGACCCGCCCGCTGCCCGGCACGCCCTGCGCCAACATGGACGGCTTCATCCACCGCCATCTGCAGCTGTTCCTCGACGGCCTGATGACGCCGGCCCGCTCCGAACTCCCGGGGGAGGCAGCGACTTTGGAGGATCTCCGCAAGAACTGACGCGCGCGGCCGGTTCCTCTCGGACGACGTGCGAACGTCTCCTTCGTACGTCTCCTTCGTACGTCTCTCACTTACGTCTCTTACGTCTCTTTTTCACCACTCCGTATCCCTAGGTGGCTACCTCCATGTCTGAAACAGCTCTCCGACCGCCCGTGGCGGCCGACCCCAAGCGCTGGAAGGCCCTGGTCTTCATCGCGCTCGCGCAGCTCATGGTCGTGCTCGACGCGACGATCGTGAACATCGCGCTGCCCTCCGCCCAGACCGACCTCGGCATATCCGACGGCAACCGGCAGTGGGTCATCACGGCCTACGCGCTGGCCTTCGGCGGACTGCTCCTGTTCGGCGGCCGCATCGCCGACCTGTGGGGCCGCAAGCGCGCCTTCGTCGTCGGCCTGATCGGCTTCGCCGGTGCCTCCGTGCTCGGCGGCGCCGCGCAGAACGAGGCCATGATGCTCGGCGCCCGTGCGCTGCAGGGCGTCTTCGGCGCGCTGCTCGCGCCCGCCGCCCTGTCGCTGCTCGCGGTGATGTTCACCGACGCCAAGGAGCGCGCCAAGGCGTTCGGCATCTACGGTGCGATCGCCGGTGGCGGCGGCGCCGTGGGCTTCATCCTCGGCGGCACCCTGACCGAGTACCTGGACTGGCGCTGGACCTTCTTCGTCAACGTCCCGTTCGCGATCGTCGCCGCCCTGGGCGCGTACTTCGTGATCCGTGAGCCGGCTGAGGGCCGCAACCGCTCGCCGCTCGACATCCCCGGCGTGATCCTGTCCAGCCTCGGCCTGGTCGCCCTGGTCTACGGCTTCACCCGCGCCGAGTCCGACGGCTGGTCGGACGCCGTGACGGTCGGCATGTTCGTCGCCTCCGCGCTGCTGCTTCTCGCCTTCGTCCTCACCGAGGCCAAGGTCCGCTCGCCGCTGCTGCCGCTGCGCGTCCTGACCGACCGCAACCGCGGCGGTGTCTACCTGTCGCTCGGCCTCGCGGTCATCGCGATGTTCGGCACGTTCCTGTTCCTCACCTACTACCTGCAGGTCGTCCAGGGCTTCTCGCCGATCAAGACCGGCTTCGCCTTCCTGCCGATGATCGCGGGCATGATCGTGGGCTCCACCCAGATCGGCACGCGGCTGATGACCCGCGTCCCGCCGCGGCTCCTGATGGCCCCGGGCTTCCTGGTCGCCGCGCTCGGCATGCTGCTCTTCACGCAGATGGAGGTCGGCTCCTCGTACGCCGCGCTCGTGCTGCCCGCGATGGTGCTGCTCGGCCTCGGCATGGGTACGGCGTTCATGCCCGCCATGTCGCTCGCCACGCACGGCGTCGAGCCGCGTGACGCCGGTGTCGCCTCCGCGATGGTCAACACCTCGCAGCAGGTCGGCGGCGCCATCGGCACGGCCCTCCTGAACACCATCGCCGCCTCGGCCACCACCGCGTACCTCACGGACCACGCGGCCGGTGCCACCGACCCGAAGCTCCTCCAGGCGCAGGCCATGGTGGACGGCTACAGCCACGCCATCTGGTGGGCGGTCGGCATCCTGGTCGTCTCGGCCCTGATCGCCGCCACGTTCATCACCACCGGTGCCCAGGGCGGCACCCCCGCCGCGTCCGGCGGGGACTCCGAGGGTGTCGAGGACGAGGTCAAGATCCCGGTGGTCGCGCACTGACCCCCGGGAGCAGGTGAGCCCCTAGCGGAGCCAAGGCAGGTCCGCCCCGGCCTCCTTGGGCTGAAGTCCCTCGGCGACGATCGTCATGATCTCGCCGAGGGACTTCTGCTGTTCCGGGGTGAGCCGGTCGAAGAGCGCCTGCCGTACGGCGGTGACGTGGCCGGGCGCCGTGCGGCGGAGCACCGCGTGGCCCTCGTCGGTGAGGATCGCGAGCTGGCCGCGCTTGTCGGAGGGGCAGTCCTCGCGCCGCACCCAGCCGCTCTTCTCCAGGCGCGCGATCGCGTGCGAGAGCCGGGAGCGGGTGATCTTCATGGTCTTGGCCAGCTCGGTCATCCGCAGCCGCCGCCGGGGGGCGTCGGACAGCTGGACCAATAGGCCGTAGTAGATGTGCGGCATGCCCGCGTCGCGCTGCAGCTGCCGGTCCAGATGATCCTCGAGGAGCGTGGTCGCCTGGAGGTAGATCCGCCAAACGCGCTGCTCATCGTCGTCGAGCCAGCGCGGCTCCCCGCCCGCGGGTGCAGTCGATGCCGTATCCATGTACTCCACTGTACGCAACCCCTCCTTGAACCTTAAACAAACCAGGCGTAGGCTCAGGATCGCCCCAAAAACTTGAACTTTCAAGCTCCAGCTTCCAGCGGATCGACTGCTGGTGGATCGAGTGGAGTCCCGCTCCCGGAGGTGCGCGATGTCCCGCATGCCCGCCCTGTACCTCAGCCACGGCGCCCCGCCGCTGGCCGACGATCCGGTCTGGCCCGCCGAGCTCGCCGCCTGGTCCGCCGACCTGCCGCGCCCGAGGGCGGTCCTGATGGTCTCCGCCCACTGGGAAGAGGTCCCGCTCGCCCTCGGCGCCACCGAGGCGCTGCCGCTCGTCCACGACTTCTGGGGCTTCCCCGAGCACTACTACCAGGTGACGTACGCCGCTCCGGGCGCCCCGCAACTCGCCGCATCCGTACGGAAGTTGCTGCGCTCCGCCGGGACGCCCGTCCAGGACGTGCCCGACCGCGGGCTCGACCACGGCGCGTACGTCCCGCTCGTCGAGATGTACCCCGAGGCCGACGTCCCGGTCCTCCAGATCTCGCTCCCCACCCTCGAACCCGAGCGCCTGATGGAGATCGGCCGCAGGCTGGCGCCGCTGCGCGACGAGGGCGTGCTGATCGTCGGCAGCGGCTTCTTCACCCACAACCTCGCCGCGCTCCGCCGGCCCGGTACGCCGGCGTGGTCGGCCGAGTTCGACGCGTGGGGGCGCGAGGCGCTGGCGGCGGGCGACGTGGACGCGCTGCTCGACTTCGAGGCCAAGTCCCCGGCGGGCCGGCTCGCCCACCCGCGCACCGAGCACTTCGCCCCGCTGTTCGTGACGCTGGGCGCGGCGGACGCGGTGGGGGAGCTGGGGGAGCAGCGGTCGGTGATCGACGGGTTCTGGATGGGGCTCGCGAAGAGGTCGGTGCAGTTCGGCTGAGCTCCGGCCGGTCAACGGGCCTACGGGTTTCGGCCGGTCAACCGGCCTACAGCACCGGGTCGTTGAGCTCGATCCCGCGCAGGGCCGCCGCGAGCGCGACCTCGTCGCCCACGTCGAGAGCGGTGTCCGCGAACTTGATGGTGTGGTCGTCGCCGTGCGCGGCGGCCCGCGCGAAGATCTCGTCGGCGGTGAGGGACCCCGCGGGCCCGTACGCCTGCGGGGCGGCCGGGGAGTACGCGGCCGTGACCGCGGCGCTCGCCGACCAGGCCGCCTGGAGGGACGCGGGCCACAGCTCGCGGGGGAGTGCGGGCAGGGTGCGCAGGACGGCGTTGGGCGCGGTCGCGGCGTGCACCAGCATGACCGGCTCGCCGTGGCCGTGGGTGGCGTAGCGGTGCACGGCGGCGGTGACCAGTTCGCGGAGCCGGTCGCGGGCGAGCTCCGGGTCCGTGGCCGTGCTGTCGGCCGGGTTCACCCATGCGGGGAACGCGGTGAGCTGGGCGAGCCGCTCCCGGATGCCGCCCTCCTGGCGGGCCACGCGCGGCACCGCGTCCAGCGCGGCGGCGGCGCTCGGCGCGGCCGCGAGGGTGCGGAGCGGCGGCAGCGGCTGATGGCGGGCCGCCCAGTAGCCGAGCCCGTGCGCGAGCTCCGCGAGCCGCGGCTCCGTCTCGTCGCCGCCGAGCAGGGTGCGCACCGCGTGACCCACCCGGATCGCCGGGTGCGTGGCGCCCGCCGCGATGCCGGGCAGCAGCGGTGCCCACCACGCGGCGAGCACCTCGCGCCAGGGCCGCTCCGCCACCGCCCGCTCGAAGTAGCGGGTCCAGTCCGCGATGCGCCGTGGATCGCCGAGGGCCTCTCGCCAGTTGTCCTCCGTGATGGCGGTGTCGGGCTCCGGCATGTCCTCCAGCTTGGCCCGGTAGTAGTCGAGCCACCGGTGCACGGCGGGCGCCTGCCCGTGCCGTACGAGGGACTCGACGGCCATCGGCCCGTGGTTGCTCAGCCAGCCGTTGCGCTCGGGCCCGGAGGCGTGCAGGCGTTCAAGAGCTTCGTCGAGGGTGCCGCTGGTGTCGTCCGCGATGACGTTCATGGGGGCAAGGTAGGCGCGGCCCCGCACCCGCCGTAACGGCCGTAGGCCCTAGTCCCCGGGACCGAGGCGCTTCTCGTACCAGGCGACGTCCCAGTACCGCTCGAACTTGCGGCCCACCTCTTTGTACGTGCCGACATGGCGGAACCCGAAGCGTTCGTGGAGGCGGACGGAGGGCTCGTTGGGCTGGGCGATCCCGGCGTACGCGCGGTGCAGGTCCTCCGTCGCGAGGACCTCGAAGAGCGTCTTGTACAGGAGCGTGCCGATGCCGCGCCCGGCCGCCTCGGGCGCGCAGTAGACGCTGACCTCGACCGAAGTGGAGTAGGCGGGCTTGGGGCGGAAAGGGCTTGAGGTGGCGTAGCCCAGGACGGCGCCGGGAGTGGAGCCGAAAATGTCGCATTTGCGTTCTTGGGCAACCAAGAGGCGGTGCGGACCGTCTTTGGGGTGGGAGAGCAGCCAAGGGCGGCGCTCTTCCGGCAGGAACGCGGCCGTGTCGAATGTGACGGCGGTCTCACGGACGTAGTGGTTGTAGATGTCCGTGAGGGCCTCCAGATCCCCCTCGGCGCCCGGCCTGACCTGCGCCTCTGTCGCTTCCACCGGCATCGGGCCTCCTCTGTGGCGGCACAGGGTACTGCATGATCACGAAAATAGATGTGCGGCTTGGGAATTCTGTCCGGATTCCAGTCGTTGTTTCCATCGGATGCAGGGCACCCGGCAGGGTGTGCGGTCCACCACAACAGGTCAGAGCCGACCAGTAGCCCACCATTGCAAGGGAGCACGCATGGCAACCCGTGCCGTCGCCCGTCGTAAGTCCGCCGCGTCCGGCGAGACCGACGGTGCACGCAGTGTTCGCGCCGTAGGCGGCGAGATCGCCGACCGCGACCTGGTCGGCATGTACCTCGACGAGATCGCGCGTACACCACTGCTCGACGCCGCCAAGGAAGTCGAGCTGTCCCAGATCATCGAGGCGGGCGTGTACGCCCAGAAGATCCTCGACGGCGAGGTCGAGGACAGCAAGGTCACCGCGGACCGCGAGGAGCTCGAAGCGCTGGTCGCCGACGGTGAGCGCGCCAAGGACGTCTTCATCCGGTCGAACCTCCGGCTCGTGGTCGCGGTCGCCCGCCGCTACCCCCGCAGCGGCCTGCCCCTGCTCGACCTCATCCAGGAGGGGAACGCGGGCCTGGTGCGCGCCGTCGAGAAGTTCGACTACGCGAAGGGCTTCAAGTTCTCCACGTACGCGACGTGGTGGATCCGCCAGGCCATCACCCGCTCCATAGCCGACCAGTCCCGCACCATCCGCCTCCCCGTCCACCTCGTGGAGGAGCTCGGCCGGATCCGCCGCGTGCAGCGCGAGTTCAACCGCGAGCATGGCCGCGACCCCGAGCCCGCCGAGATCGCCGCGGAGCTCTCCTCCACCCCGGAGCGCGTCACGGACGTCCTGGACTGGGCCCGCGACCCGGTCTCGCTCAACATGGGAGTGGACGACGAGGGCGACACCCAGTTCGGCGACCTCCTGGAGGACACCTCGGCCGTCTCGCCCGAGCAGTCCGTCCTCTCCCTGCTGCGCAGCGAGGAGCTGGACGACCTGATCGGCCGCCTCGACCAGCGCACGGCGTCCATCATCAAGATGCGCTACGGCATCGAGGACGGCCGCGAGCGCACCCTGACCGAGGTCGGCAAGGAGCACGGCCTCACGCGCGAGCGGATCCGCCAGATCGAGAAGCACGCACTCCTTGAGCTGAAGCGACTGGCCCGCGACACCGGGTTCGACGCGGCGGCGTAGCGGGACCTGAGCTGAAGCCCACCCGGCGGCACCGGGTGGGCTTTCTGTTGCTCCCTACCTCGCCGCCCGCGTGAGGCGGTACCCCAACTCCCGTACCGACTCGACCAGTTCCGGCGGAGCGTGCGGCGTGAAGTCCGCGTCCGTCAGGGCCAGCCGCACCGCCAGCCAGTCCAGCGAGCCCGCGACCGTGCCGCGGACGCGGCAGCGCGTGGCGCCCTGCGGGGTCACCGTGCCGAGCGACGCGGGCAGACGTGCCGCGATGAAGTCGGCCGACGCGTCGAAGCTCACGTCGAAGTCGTGGGTCTGCGCCTGCTGGCCGCGCCACATGGACTGGCGCAGGAACTCCGCCGCGTCCCCCGTCGGCAGCTCCCGCGCCGTGAACCGAGCCCCCGTGGGGAAGGGCTCGGAGACCCGGTCGACGCGGAACGTCCGCCAGTCCTCGCGGTCCAGGTCGTACGCGACCAGGTACCAGCGGCGGCCCGTCGAGACGAGGCGGTACGGCTCCGTCTGGCGCCGTGACTCGGTGCCGTCCTTGGCGCGGTAGGCGAACCGCAGGCGCTCCTGCGCCGCCACCGCCGAGGCCATCACGGTGAGCGTCTCGGGTGCGATGCTCGGCCCGTCGCCGCTGGTCAGCTGGGTCGTCGCCACCTGCAGTGCGGACACCCGGTGGCGCAGCCGCGACGGCAGCACGTGCTCCAGCTTGGCCAGGGCCCGCACCGACGCCTCCTCCACCCCCTCGACCGCGTGCCCGGCCCCGGCACGCAGCCCCACCGCGATCGCCACCGCCTCCTCGTCGTCGAGGACGAGCGGCGGCATCGCCTTGCCCGCCACCAGGCGGTACCCGCCGGCCGCGCCCTGCGTGGCCTGCACCGGATAGCCGAGCTCGCGGAGCCGGTCGATGTCGCGCCGGACCGTGCGGCGCGAGACGTCCAGGCGCTCGGCGAGCTCGCCGCCGGGCCACTCGCGCGGGGTCTGGAGCAGGGAGAGGAGCTGGAGGAGGCGCGCGGGGGTATCCGTATTCGACTTGCTTTTCTCGTCGTACGTGCCGCTCTTCGTCATGCCTCCAGGCTCCCGTAGAACTAGGACGTGATCTGACCTATATGGACTCTAGCCTTACGGCATGACTTCTCAGCCCAGCAGTGGCGCGGCCATCGGCGCGCCCGCGGACCGGCGCCGCTGGTTCGCCCTCGCGATCGTGATGACCGCGGCCTTCATGGATCTGGTCGACGTGACGATCGTGAACATCGCGATCCCGTCGATCACGCGCGACACCGGCGCCTCGTTCAGCCAGATCCAGTGGATAACCGCCGGTTACGCCCTCGCGTTCGCGGCCGGGCTCATCACCGGCGGGCGGCTCGGCGACATCCACGGCCGCAAGCGCCTCTTCCTCGTCGGCATCACGGGCTTCACCCTCGCCTCCGCGCTCTGCGGCTTCGCGGCGAACCCGGAGATGCTGGTCGCCTCGCGCATCCTCCAGGGCGGCATGGCCGCGATGATGGTGCCGCAGGTCCTGTCGATCGTGCACGCCACCTTCCCGGCGCACGAGCGCGGCAAGGTCTTCGGGCTCTTCGGCGCGGTCGTCGGCATGGGCGCGGTCATGGGCCCGCTGCTCGGCGCGCTGCTCACGGAGTGGAACATCGCCGGTCTGGAATGGCGGCCGATCTTCCTGATCAACCTGCCCGTCGGCATCGCGGGGCTGCTGCTCGGCCGGAAGTTCATCAGCGAGTCCAAGGCGCCGAAGGCGCTGAAGCTCGACCTCGTCGGTGTCGTCCTCGTCGTGGTCGGCCTGCTGATGGTGTTCTACCCGCTCACCCGTGGCCGCGAGCTGGGCTGGCCGCTGTGGGGCTATCTGTCGATGGGCGGCTCGCTGCTCGTCTTCGCGGCCCTGGTGGCGTACGAGAAGTACAAGACGCGCAAGGACGGTTCGCCGCTGGTGGAGCTGTCGCTGTTCAAGGTGAAGAGCTTCGCGGCGGGCATCGCGGTGCAGCTCACCTTCGGCATCGTGTGCGGCATCTTCTTCCTGGTGTGGACGCTCTACATGCAGACCGGGCTCGGCTGGACCGCGCTGCGGGCGGGTCTGACCGGGGTGCCGTTCTCCATCGCGGTGTCGGTCGCCGCGGGCATCTCCGTGCAGAAGTTCGTGCCGCGCTTCGGGCGCAAGGTGCTCCAGGCGGGCGCGCTCATCATGGCCGCGGGCATCGGCATCTACATCTGGGAGGCCGGGCACTACGGCCAGGACATCGCCTCCTGGCAGATGGCGCTGCCGCTCGTGGTGATGGGCCTCGGCATGGGCCTGATCGTGGCACCGCTGACCGACGCGATCCTCTCGGAGGTGCCGCGGGAGCACTCGGGCTCGGCGTCCGGACTCCTCAACACCACGATGCAGATGGGCAACGCGCTCGGCCTCGGCCTGGTCTCGGCCGTCTTCTTCGGCACGATCGACGACCCCATCACGCCGCAGCAGATCGGCCCGGAGTTCACGGACGCCTTCCAGAACTCGCTCGGCTACGCGGCGGCCATCCTCGGCGCCATCTTCCTGCTGATGTTCGCGCTGCCGAAGAAGCCGCGCCAGCATGTGGAGGAGGAGGCGGCCGGTGACGGCACCCCCGGCGAGCACGGTGAACTCACCGACCGGGAGCCCGCGTTGACCCCGTGACACGGGTACGGGCAGCTGATGACCGCGACCCCGGCAGGCCCTCACGGCACTGCCGGGGTCGCGGCGTCTCAGGGGGCTCAGGGGGCTCAGGGGGCCCGCAGGTCCGCCCGGGTCGCCGCCGTGTCCAGGGACTTCAGGACGGTGGCCGGATCGCCGCCCCGTACGACCGCGGAGCCGATCTCCTTGCGGATCGCCGCCCGGACCGTCGGCCACGACCGCAGGTTCACCGGCTGGAACTCGGCCCGCGGCATCTGGTCCACGAACTTCCACAGCGCGCGGTGGGCGGAGTCGGCGCGCAGCGCGTCCGAGCCCGAGCTGGTCACCGGGAGGGTGGACTGGCCGCCGCCGTACGTGGTCGCCGAGTCGGCGCTGTAGATGTGGCTGAGGAAGGCGCCGCAGGCGTCGCGGTGGCCGCGCTGCTTGAACGCCATCATCCAGTCGCACAGGCCGAGCGGCGCCGCGGCCCCGCCCTCCCGCTTGGGGAACGCGGCGTGCGCGTAGGGGAACCGGGCCTTGTCGGCGGCGCCCATCAGGACGGGGTGCGCGATCATCATGCCGATGTCGCCCCGCAGGAACTGCGCGTACGCCGCCGTCCTGCTGAGCCCGCCCGGCTCCGTCCCGGCGAGCCCGGCCGTGACCAGCTCGTCCCGCAGCCAGGTCAGCGTCTGGACGTTCTTGGGGCTCGCGAAGTCATAGCCGGACAGGCCCGCGTAGCCGCCCCCGGCCGAGAGCATCCACGACAGCGCCTCGTCCTCGGCGGCCTCGGGTCCGAGCTGGAGCCCGTACGGGGTCTTCACGCCGATGCCCTTCAACGCCCGTGCGGCGGCGCGGAGTTCGGCCCAGGAGGCGGGCGCGGCGGTGAGACCGGCCCGCTTGAAGAGCTCTTTGTTGTAGAAGAGGCGCGGGGTGCTGGCGAGGAACGGGATGCCGTACTGGACGTAGTCGACGCTGCCCGCCTCCGCGTACGAGGGGGTGAAGTCGGCCTGGGTGCGGATGTCGAAGAGGTCGTCCGCGCCGTAGAGCTTGTCGTCCTCGGCGTAGGGGGCGAAGACGTTCGCGTGCGCGATGTCGGGGGCGTCGCCGTCCGCGATCCGGCGGGCCAGGGTGCGGTCGAGCTTCTCGAAGGGGATGCGCTCCAGGTCGACCTTGATGCCGGAGTTCTTCTTCTCGAAGGAGTCGACGAGCCCGTCCCACTGATCGCTGATCGAGGAGCCCACGCTCTTGTCGTAGCTCGCGACGAGGACCTTGAGCGTCACCTGGTCGTCCGTGGCGCAGCCCGCCGCGCCGAGCGCGGTGGTGCCGGTGAGCCCGGCCGTGGAGAGAAGGAACCGCCGCCGACGCACCGCTGAGACACCTCACATGACGCACAGGACACACATGACCAGGTCTGACTAGGTGGCAGATTGTGCCACAGGGGCATGACGCGCCCTCTGGTCGGGGCGGACCTCGGTCCTCCGCTCCCGGGTCCAAAGTCCGTTTGTGTCCGCCCTGCGCCCGAAACTGTTTACTTTCCCCAAGCCCGGCCGTAGCCTCGCGGTGAAACAACAGATTCGGGCATCAGGTGGAGGCAGGCGGACATGTACGCACCGGAGCGACAGCAGGAGATCCTGCGGCTCGCGCGCGACGGCGGCCGGGTCGATGTGCTGTCCCTGGCCGAGGAGTTCCAGGTCACCGCCGAGACCATCCGGCGCGACCTGAAGGCCCTCGACCGGGCCGGGCTCGTGCGGCGCGTGCACGGCGGCGCCATACCGGCAGGGCGCCTCGACTTCGAGCCGGACCTCGCCGAGCGCGAGTCCACCGCCGCCGACGAGAAGGACCGCATCGCGCGCGCCGCCCTCGCCGAACTCCCCGCCGAGGGCAGCGTGATCCTCGACGCGGGCTCCACCGTGGCGCGGCTCGCGGCGGCGATCCCGCTGGAGTCGGAGCTCACCGTCGTCACGCACGGCCTGCCCACCGCCGCCCGGCTCGCCGACCACCCCGGCATCCAGCTGCACCTCATCGGCGGCCGGGTCCGCCACCGCACGCGCGCGGCCGTCGACGCCTGGGCGCTGCGGGCGTACGGGGAGATCCGCGCCGACGTCGTCTTCCTCGCCGCCAACGGCTTCTCCCCGGCCGCCGGGCTCACCACCCCCGACCTGGCGGAGGCCGCCGTGAAGCGCGCCGCCGTCGCCGCCGCCCGCCGCGTCGTGCTGCTCGCGGACTCCGCCAAGCACGGCCAGGAGCACTTCGCCCGCTTCGGCGACCTGGCCGATGTGGACCTGCTGATCACCGACAGCGGGCTGTCCGACGACGACGCCGCCGCCATCGAGCGCGCGGGCACGGAAGTCGTCCGCGCATGACGGAAGTCGTCCGCGCGTGAACGCCGCTGCGACCGACCCGCCCCCGCCCCCGCCCCCGGCCCCGGCCCCGGCCCCGGGCCCGGGCCCCCGTACCACCAAGGAACTGGCTCCCACCCCCATGATCCTCACCGTCACCCCCAACCCCTCGCTCGACCGCACCTACGAGGTCCCGTCCCTGGACCGCGGCGAGGTCGTCCGCGCCACCGCCGACCGCATGGACCCGGGCGGCAAGGGCGTCAACGTCTCCCGGGCCGTCGCCGCCGCGGGCGTCCGCACCCTCGCCGTGCTGCCTCTCGGCGGGGCACCCGGCGCGCTCGTCGCCGAGCTGCTGGCGCAGGAGGACATCGAGGTCGCCCCGGTCCCGGTCGCCGGGCAGACCCGCTCGAACATCGCGGTGGCGGAACCGGACGGCACCCTGACGAAGATCAACGCGGCGGGCCCCGAACTCTCCGCCGAGGAGCGGGAGTCGCTGCTCTCCACCGTCGGCGAGCGGTCGGCGGGCGCCGACTGGATCGCCTGCTGCGGCAGCCTGCCGCGCGGCCTCGCGCCCTCCTGGTACGCGGAGCTGGTGGCCCGCGCCCACGCGGCGGGCGCCCGGATCGCCCTCGACACCTCGGGCCCCGCCCTGCTCGCCGCGCTCGCCGAGCGCCCCGACGTCGTCAAGCCCAACGCCGAAGAGCTCGCCGAGGCCGTGGGGCGCCCCCTCACCACGGTCGGCGACGCGGTCAAGGCGGCGGAGGAACTGCGGGAGTCGGGCGCGCGAGCGGTCCTCGCCAGCCTCGGCGCGGACGGCCAGCTGCTGGTCGACGCGTCGGGCACGTACTTCGCGAGCGCCCGCGTCGACGCGGTCCGCAGCAACGTCGGTGCCGGTGACTCGTCCCTCGCCGGATTCCTGATCGCGGGCGGCGCCGGTCCCTACGCCCTCGCCTCGGCGGTGGCGCACGGCGCGGCCGCCGTCCAGCTGCCCGGCAGCGTGATGCCGAAGCCGTCCGACCTCGCGCCGGAGGCGGTCACCGTGACGGCGGAGGTCCCGCTGGACCGCGTACTGACGGAGCCCGCGTCATGAACCCCCGCATCCCCGTCCCCGCTGTTGTCCCCGCCGCTCAGGCGATACGCGTGCGAAGGAGCCCGCGATGACCGACATGATCACCGCGGATCTGGTCGACCTCGAACTCGACCGGTCCGCCGACACCAAGGAAGCGGCCGCCCGCGCGCTCGCCGAGCGGATGGTGGCCCTCGGCCGGGTGACCGACCTGGACGGGTTCCTCGCCGACGTGGCCGCGCGCGAGGCCCAGATGCCGACCGGCCTGGACGGCGGCATCGGCATCCCGCACTGCCGCAGCGCCCATGTCACCGAGCCGACCCTCGCCTTCGGCCGCTCGGCCCGGGGCATCGACTTCGGCGCCCCGGACGGCCCCGCGGACCTGATCTTCCTGATCGCGGCCCCGGCGGGGGCGGACGACGCGCATCTGACGATCCTCTCGTCGCTGGCGCGGCAGTTGATGGACGAGGAGTTCAAGGGGGCGCTGCGGGGGGCCGCTGACGCGGCGGAGGCCGCGGCGCTCATCCTGGGCGAGGAAGCGGAGCCCGCAGGGGAGGAGGCCGCGCCCGCAGAGGAGGAGGCCGCGCCCGCCCAACCGGCAGCTCCTGCACCGGAGTTCAGGATTGTCGCCGTCACGTCCTGCCCCACGGGCATCGCCCACACGTACATGGCCGCCGAGTCCTTGGAGGCCGCGGCCCGCGAGGCGGGTGTGGAACTCACTGTGGAGACCCAGGGTTCCGCGGGCTTCACCAAGCTGGACCCGGCCACCATCGCGGCAGCGGACGCCGTGATCTTCGCCCACGACGTCCCCGTCCGCGACAAGCCCCGCTTCGCCGGAAAGCCCACCGTCGACGTCGGCGTCAAGGCGGGCATCAACCGCCCCGCCGAACTCATCGCCGAGGTGCGGGAGAAGGCGGCCCGGGGCGAGACCACGGCCCCCACCGGCCCCACGCCGGTGGAAGGCGGCGGGGACGAGGGCGACGGCTACGGCACCAAGCTCCGCAAGTGGCTGATGTCCGGCGTCAGTTACATGGTTCCGTTCGTGGCCGCGGGCGGCCTCCTCATCGCGCTCGGCTTCGCCATCGGCGGCTGGAAGATCGACAAGGCCCCGTCCGTCGCGGAGCACTTCGTGTGGACGGACCACACCAGCTGGGCCGCGCTGCTCTTCCAGATCGGCGGGCTCGCCTTCGCCTTCCTGGTGCCGGTCCTCGCCGGTTACATCGCGTACGGAATGGCGGACCGGCCCGGGCTCGTGCCCGGCTTCGTCGGCGGCTCCGTCGCCATCACCATCAACGCGGGCTTCCTCGGCGGACTCGCCGCCGGTCTGCTCGCGGGCGCCGTCGTCATGGGCATCCAGAAGGTCCGGATCCCGGCCGTGCTGCGCGGCATCATGCCGGTGGTGGTGATCCCGCTGATCTCCTCGGCGGTCGTCGGCTTCCTGATGTTCCTCGTCGTGGGCAAGCCCATCGCCTCGCTGCAGAGCGCGCTCACCGACTGGCTGGAGGGCCTGTCCGGCGCCAACGCGATCATCCTGGGCGTGATCCTCGGCCTGATGATGTGCTTCGACCTCGGCGGCCCGCTCAACAAGGTGGCCTACGCCTTCGCGGTCGGCGGGCTCACCCACCCCACCGAGGGCTCCCTGAAGGTGATGGCCGCCGTGATGGCGGCGGGCATGGTGCCGCCGCTCGCGATGGCGCTCGCCACGACCGTGCGCGGCCGGCTCTTCACCAGGACGGAGCGGGAGAACGGCAAGGCGGCCTGGTTCCTCGGCGCCTCCTTCATCACCGAGGGCGCGATCCCGTTCGCCGCGGCCGACCCGCTGCGGGTCATCCCCGCGTCGATGGCGGGCGGCGCGGTCACCGGTGCCCTGTCGATGGCCTTCGGCTGCACGCTGCGGGCCCCGCACGGCGGCATCTTCGTGGTCCCGCTGATCGGTCAGCCGTGGCTCTACCTGGTCGCGATCGCCGCCGGGGTCGCCGTCTCCACGGCCGTGGTGGTGCTCCTGAAGGGGGCGCGGAAGACGGTGCCTGCGGAGTCGGAGACGGCGGCGGAGAAGGCCGAGGACGCGAAGGTCGCGGTGGCCGTCTGAGGCGGTCTGCGGCAATGGTTGAGTTGCGGGGGGTTATGCGACTTGCGTCACTTCAGGACCTAAGTCCCATAACCCCCCTGTCCGAAGTCCCGGACCGTGTTGTCTACTGGGCCGCATGTTCCAGGGTGTCTCGATTGTTCAGCAGATAGGCGTGGCCGTTCTCGCCGTGGCGACCGTCGTCTGGGCCGTCGGCCTGGTGCGGGTGCTGCGCAAGGACCGCTTCGACGTGGAGGTCTGGCGCCAGACCCAGGCACTGGAGGGCCTCCCGGCGCAGTCGGGCCCGCCGCACATCGAGACGGTGGAGCTGACGCCCACCGAGCGCGTGGCCTTCGCCGGTCTGGTCCGGCAGTTCAGCGAGGGCCGTTCGTAGCTAGCGAGGGCCGTTCGTAGCTGCGGCCGAGGCCGCACGCCGCTCCATCGCGGTGCGGGCCGCGTCCTCGCTCACGTACACCTCGCACATGTGCCGCCCGTCCGGCGTCGCCGTGTGCTCGACCTCCCAGAGGCTGAGCTCCGAGCCGTCGAAGAGCAGGAACGCGTGCTCGTACAGCGAGAAGCCGAGCCGCGCCTCGCCCGCCACACAGGGCCGGCCGAACGCCTGCGTGATCTGGTGCGCGAACGCCGAGCGCAGCAGCCGCGCCGTCTCCTCGCCGGGGCGGTCCGCGCCCGGCGGGTTCTCCGCGCGGCGCAGCAGCCGGCGCCCGTGATCCGCCGAGTCGTCCGGCACGTACGTGTGCCGGGGCAGGGCGCGGGCCGGGAGCTGGAGCGCGACGGGCAGCTCGCAGACCGGTGCGTCCGGGGGCAGTGGGAGCCGGGCCGTGGCGACGCCGGCCTCCTCCTCGTCCGCGTACACCTCGTACTGGGGGCGGCTGCCGGGGGCGGTGTTGTGCGCGAGCTCCCAGAGGGTGAGCGCGCTGCCGTCGCTGAGCAGCCAGGTGTGCCGGTACGTCTCGCGGTGCAGGCCCGCGCTGTGGTGCGCGGAGTGCAGCGAACTGTCGTACGCCAGGGCGAACTCCAGGCGGTGCACCACCTCGTCCGGCAGGTCGAAGGAATTCATGGCGCGGGCGAGCAGCCGCGCGAGGTGCTCATCGGGGGCGATGGGCTCGTGCGACTCGGGTGGCTCGTACTCGTACGCCGTTTCGTACGGAACGCTCAAGGCACCTCCCGGCGTTGTGCGTTGCTGCATGTCACCCCGTGGGTGCATAACGTAGCCCCTCGGTCGGACATCATGCCCGGGAACGGGAAAACGTGCGAGCCGCGCGGGCAAGTTCCCGCGCGGCTCGGTGGTGTTGGCGCTCCGGTGTGGTGCGCGGGGCGCGTCAGACCGCGCTGCCCGCCGTCCACGCGCTCCAGTCCATGTTCCAGCCGTTGAGGCCGTTGTCCGGGGCGATCGTCTTGTCCGGGGAGCCCTTGACCGTCACGATGTCGCCGATCATCGAGTTGCTGAAGAACCAGGCGCCCGGCGTGCCCGGGTCGCCCGCGCCGCGCGCGTCCTGGAGGCCGACGCAGCCGTGGCTGGTGTTGCCGCTGCCGAACGGGGCGCCCCAGTAGTTGCCGTGGATGAAGGTGCCGGAGTTCGACAGGCGCATGGCGTGCGGCACGTCCTTGATGTCGTACTCGCCGCCGAAGCCGACCGTCGAGCCGTTCATCCGCGTCTGCGTGAACTTCTCGGAGATCACCATCTGGCCGTTGTACGTGGGGTTCTGCGGGCTGCCCGCCGAGATCGGGACGGTCTTGATGACCTTGCCGTCGCGCTCGACGGTCATCTGGTGGGACTTGACGTCGACCGTGGAGACCTGGGCGCGGCCGATCGTGAACGTCACCGTCTTGTTCTGCACGCCCGTCGCGTTGTTCGCGCCCTTCACGCCGTCCAGGGCTATCTTCATCGTCACCTTGGAGCCGGCCTTCCAGTACTCCTGCGGCCGGAAGTCGAGGCGCTGCGTGCCGAACCAGTGGCCGACGACCTTCTGGCCGCTGTCGGAGCTGACCGTGATGTGCGACTGCACGGCCTTCTTGTTGGTGATCGGCTTGTCGAAGGTGAAGGAGACCGGCATGCCGACGCCGACCTTGCTGCCGTCGTCCGGGGTGTAGGTGCCGATGAAGCTGTTGGCGGACGAGACCGTCGTGAACGTCGCGTTCTCCGTCGCCTCGTTGCCGCTGCCGTCCTTCGCGTTGGCCGTGACCTTGTACTTCGTGCCGCGCTCCAGCTGGGCCTTGGGCTTCCAGCTGGAACCGTCGGAGGCCAGCGTGCCCTCGACGGCGGTGCCGCTGGTGACCTGCGTCATCTTCACGCTGGTGAGCTTGCCGCCCTTGACCTTGACCCCGGTGGCGTTGATGGAGGCGTCGGTCGCGCCGTCCTTCGAGGAGATGCTGATGTCGGCGCCCTTGGCGGCCGAGCCCTTCTTGCCGCCGTCGTCCTTGGCGTCCGCGTCGCCGCCGCAGGCCGTAAGGGTCAGCGCGCCGACGGCGAGTGCGGCGGTGGCCAGAAGGATGCGCTTGGACACGGGTTGCTCCCATTTGTGCGAGGTAGGCGGCGAACGTGGGGTCTGTTCCAGTACGGGTAAAGAGAGAGCCGAGGCCGGAAAGGTTCCCTCCGCTTGATGTGAGCGAGAGCACAAGAAGGGCTCAACTCCAGGCCGAGTGGCAGGAGTTGAGCCCTTTGGTGGTGTGTGTGGCTATATGGTCAATTTGTGCTGTTGGGTGCGTTGGAACCATTGGTTCCGTTATTTCCGTAGAGCTCGCTGTACGAGGGGAACGTCCCGCCCGGAGTCTGCGCCGACCCTGCCGCCAGCATCGCCCGCACGATCGCCCGCGTCACCAGGTCGGCGCCCGCCGCCAGGATCTCGTTGAGGGCGAGGGGGTTGCCCTCGGCGAGCGGGCGCTCGCCCGTGGCCAGGGCGAAGACCGTGTCCCCGTCGTTGAGGAGGTGCACGGGGCGGACGGCGCGCGCCATGCCGTCGTGCGAGGTGCCCGCGAGCTTCTGGGCCTGGGCACGGTTCAGGTCGGCGTCCGTGGCGACCACGGCGAGGGTGGTGTTGAGGGGTGCCGGGCCGTTCGCGGCGGCGAGGCCGGCGAGGCGGCGGGTGGCGGCGGCGTGGATCTCGGGGGAGGGGTGCGCCGGGAGCACGGGCGCCTCGGGGTCCTGCGGGTCCCCGGGGTCCTCGAAGTACCGCCCGTACAGCACCCCCGTCCGCGGGTCCACGCCCGAGCCCGCCGCGTTCGCCACGACGAGGGCGGCGACCGTGATGCCCGAGGGCAGCACCGTCGCCGCCGTGCCGACCCCGCCCTTGAGCTGGCCCACGAGGGCGCCCGTGCCCGCGCCGACGCTGCCCTCCTCGACCGGGGCGCCCGCCTCGCTGCCGGCCGCGTCCAGGACGGCCGCGCGGCCCGTCGCCGCGTCGGGGCGGGCCGTGAAGTCGCCGCCCCGGCCGAGGTCGAAGACGGCGGCGGCCGGGACGACGGGCACCACGCGCGCCGGATCGGACGGGTCGACGGGGACGCCGCGCCCCTGCTCCTCCAGCCACGCCATCACCCCGGACGCCGCGTCCAGCCCGTACGCGCTGCCGCCGGTCAGGACGATCGCCTCGATGCGCTGGACGAGGTTCCGCGGGTCCAGGGCGTCGGTCTCCTTGGTGCCGGGGCCGCCGCCGCGCACGTCCACCGCGGTGATGACGCCGCCCGGCGGGGCCAGGACCACGGTGGTGCCGGTGAGGTAGCCGTCACCGGTGCGGGTGGCGTGGCCCACGCGCAGGCCGGGGATGTCGGTGAGGGCGCCCGCCGGGTTCTTGGCGGCGGCGCCTGGGGTGCCGGTTGTCGTGGCCATCTTCCATACGTATCACGGGAGTTGACCGGGGGAGCGGAACGGGAGCCGGGTGGGGGCGGCAGGCGCTCTCTCAGGCGGCCGCCCTGGCCTCCGCGCGGACCATACGGGAGGTCAGCGTCGTCCCCGTCACCACGGCGAGCGCCGAGACGATCCCCGCGAGGAGCACCGCGGAGCGCCCCGCGAACGTGCACGCGAGCACCGTCACCGCCGTCACCGGAAGCACCAGCTGCTGGGCGAGCCCCACCTTGAAGTAGCGCGAGTGCAGCAGCCAGACCGTGAGGAGGTAGACGGCCGTCGGGATGGTCACGGCGGCGGACGCGGCCGTCGTCGAGATGTGTGCCTTGCCGAGGTCCTGCTCCACGGCGATCTCGATGCCCGCGCCGATCGCGGCCGCCGACGCGAGGATCAGGTAGTGGCCGTAACCCCACAGGAACGCCTGGCTGTTGGAGCGCAGATGGCCGTGGATCGGCACCACGAAGTAGATCCACCAGGCGGCGAAGACGACGAGGAGTCCGCCCGCGGCGAGCGGAAGCAGTTCGCCCAGCGCGTCGTTCTCGTCGATGCCCTCCTTCACCGCGACCGTCGCCGCGGCGATCGTCTCGCCGAGCACGATGATGGTGAACAGGCCGTAGCGCTCCGAGATGTGGTGCGGATGCCAGGCCGTGGTGAAGCGCCGCTCGGCGTACGCCGGTACGCACATCTCCAGGACCGCCATCACCAGGAACACCCAGGCCCGCCCCGCCTCCGGCAGCAACAGCAGCCCCAGCCAGCCGACTTGGCAGAGGGCGATGCCGCCCGCGTACCGCAGCGCCGTGCCCCGCTCGGCCCCCGTCGTGGACCGGGCGGCGCGCAGCCACTGGGAGATCATCGCCACGCGCATGATCGCGTAGCCCAGCCAGACGACCAGGAACTCATGGTCCTGGAACGCCTTCGACACCCCGGCGGCGAGCACGAGGACACCGGCGATCTGCACGAGGGTCACGACGCGGTACAGCACGTCGTCGTTGTCGTACGCCGAGGCGAACCAGGAGAAGTTCATCCAGGCCCACCAGATGGCGAAGAACACCATCGCGTAGTTGAGCACGCCCTCGCCTGCGTGCCCCTCGGCGACGGCGTGCACGAGCTGGGCGCCGGCCTGGGCCACCGCCACGACGAAGCAGAGGTCGAAGAAGAGCTCCAGCGGGGTCGCCGCGCGGTGCTCCTCCTCGCGGCCGCGGGCGGCCATGGGGCGCAGTGGGGGAGGGACGACGGCGGGCGCGGCGGGAGAGGTGGATGCGGTGGGGGAGGCGTGGGGCCCGGAGGCCCCGGACGGCAGGTCGCTGCTTGGCGTCATGGGCCAAGCACAGCAGAACCGGAACGCCGATTCAGGCTGCGGCACCCACGGGAGCGGAACGGACACCCGCACGCCCCACGATGTCCGCCACCAGCTCCGCGATCCTCGGGTGGTCCGCGAGCGGCTCGGCGACCAGGTCGGCCCCGGCCCGCGCGAGGGCCACGGTGAACCGCCCGGGGGCGAGCAGGTGCGTGGCGATCGCGACCCTCCGGTACCCCGCGGCGCGCAGCCGCGCGACGGCGTCCGGAACGGTGGGCTCGGCCGCCGAGCAGTACGCCACCACGACGGGGACCTCCACGGGCGCCCCGTGCACGGGCAGCCGCGCGCGCAGCTGCCGCGCCGCGATCTCGGCCCCGTCGTTGCCCCCGGCCCGCGAGGACCCGGCGGCGGCGAGGACCACGGCGTCGGCCCTGGCGCCGCAGTCACCTCCGGCGGCCGCGTTCTCCGCCTCCCGGAGGCGCCCGTGCAGCGCGGCGGCGACGGCGGGCGCACCGCTGAGGCTCTCGGTGAGCACACAGCCGCGGCCCTCGACGACGGCGGGGATGTCGACGGTGCGGTGGTACCCGTCACCGAGGAGAAGGGGGACGACGACGGCACCGGGCGCGGCGGCGTCGAGGGCTTCGGAGAGGGAGGGCGCCTGGTGGTCGAGATGACCGACCAAGGGGCGGGTGCCGAGGCGGAGTTCGACGGCGTCGCAGAGGCGCGCGAGGGTGGCCGAGGCGGCGGGAAGCGCGCTGCCGTGCACGGCGAGGACGAGGGACTGAGCCCGTCCGGCGACGGGGGACGGACTCGGCGAAGCCGGTGACATGGAGCACCCCTTCGGGCAAGAAGGCCGCTGCCCCGGCAGAGCGACGGCCGCCCTGCCCGGGAGGGAGTCAGCGGAACCGGAGCGGGAAACGGTGTCGCCGCATTTCCCGCCCCGGAAGCCGCATCGTGCGGGCCGCGCTCTCGGTCGGGGAGCAGCCCGTCCCTTACGACGCTATGCCTCCCGAGCGCCCTCCCCGCCCGCCGAAGGCCCTGACCCCGGGGGCCCTTGGTCCCCGGCACAGGGGCCTTTCCCGGACGGGACGCACTCCGTCCCCGGCCTACCGTCGAAGAGGAAGCGGCCCTCGTAGGCGTGGCCCTCGTAGGCAGAGACAGCGGCCCCCGAAGGCGGAGCCCCCAGTACGACGGAGTGTGCCCCTCATGATCCAGACCCTGGTGCTCATCGGCCACGGAATGGTGGGTCAGCGTCTCCTGGAGACCCTCGCCGAACGCGGTGCCCTCATCGACCCCGCCGACCCCGCGGGCCCCGGCTGGCAGGTCGTCGTGCTCGCCGAGGAGGACAAGGCCGCGTACGACCGCGTGCACCTCTCCTCCGCCTTCACGGGCTCCGGCGAGGACGAACTCTCGCTCTGCACCCCGGAGTTCATCGCCCGCCACGGCATCGAGCTGCGCCTCGGCGACCCCGCCGAGCACATCGACACCGCGGCCCGCACCGTCACCACCACCTCCGGCACCCGCTTCGCCTACGACGCGCTGGTCCTCGCCACCGGCTCCTACCCCTTCGTGCCGCCCATCGACGGCGCGGACGCCCGCGGCTGCTTCACCTACCGCACCCTCTACGACGTCGAGTCCCTCACCGCGTACGCCAAGGCCGGCGACCGGCGCACCGGCGTCGTCATCGGCGGCGGACTGCTCGGCCTGGAGGCGGCCGGCGCGCTGCGCACCCTCGGGCTGCAGACGCACGTCGTCGAGTTCGCCCCCCGGCTCATGCCGCTGCAGGTCGACGACGGGGGCGCCGCCGCGCTGCGCGCCACCATCGAGGGCATGGGCGTGGCCGTGCACACCGGCGTCGGCGCGAGCAGCGTCGAGACGGACGCGGACGGCGCCGCCCGCACCCTGCACCTGAGCGACGGCCGCACCATCAGCGCCGACGTCGTGGTCTTCTCCGCGGGCGTACGTCCCCGGGACCGGCTCGCCCGCGAGGCGGGCCTGGCTGTGGGCGACCGGGGCGGCGTCGTCGTCGACGAGCACTGCCGGACCACCGACCCGTACGTCTACGCGATCGGCGAGTGCGCGCAGACCGCCGACGGCCGCGTCTACGGTCTGGTGGCGCCCGGCTACCAGATGGCCGACGCGGCGGCCAGCGCCCTCGCGGGGGACGGCACCGAGGTCTTCACCGGCGCCGACACCTCCACGAAGCTGAAGCTCATGGGGGCCGATGTGGCCTCCTTCGGCGACCCGTTCGCCCCCGAGGGGCAGGACGGCGCCGTCTCCGTCGTCTTCTCCGACTCCCGTGAGGGCGTCTACAAGAAGCTGCTGCTCGGCCCCGACGGACAGCTGCTCGGCGGCATCCTCGTCGGCGACGCCGAGGCGTACGGCACCCTGAAGCCGCACGCGGGCCGCGCCCTCCCGGCGCCCCCGGAGGCGTACGTGGTGCCGAACTCCGGGGCGGAGGCGCCGGGCGCCGACACGCTGCCCGACGACGCCGTCGTGTGCAGCTGCCACAACGTCACCAAGGGCGCCGTCCGCGCCGCCGTCGCCGAGAACTCCCTCACCGACGTCGGCGGCATCAAGAAGTGCACCAAGGCCGGTACGGGCTGCGGCGGTTGTGTCTCCACGCTCCAGGCAGTCCTCGACGCCGAAATGGAAGCGGCGGGCATCGAGAAGGACCGGGGCCTGTGCGAGCACTTCGCGCTGACCCGCTCGGAGATCTACGAGACGATCCGCACCGAGCACATCCGCTCCTTCACCGAGCTCCTGGAGAAGCACGGCCGGGGCGGCGCGGGCTGCGCCGTGTGCAAGCCGGTCGTCGGCAACGTCCTCGGCACGCTGGCGCCCGAACTGGGCATCGGCCATGTCCTCGACGGCGAACAGGCCGCCCTCCAGGACTCCAACGACCTCTTCCTCGCCAACCTCCAGAAGGACGGCACCTACTCCGTCGTCCCGCGCATCCCCGGCGGCGAGATCACCCCCGACAAGCTCATCGCGATCGGCGAGGTCGCCCGCGACTACGGCCTCTACACGAAGATCACCGGCGGCCAGCGCATCGACCTCTTCGGCGCCCGCGCCGAACAACTCCCGGCGATCTGGAAGCGGTTGGTGGACGCGGGCCTGGAGTCCGGCCACGCCTACGGCAAGTCGCTCCGTACGGTGAAGTCCTGCGTCGGCTCCAAGTTCTGCCGGTTCGGGCAGGGCGACTCCGTGCAGCTCGCCATCGACCTGGAGCTGCGCTACCGCGGCCTGCGCACCCCGCACAAGATCAAGGGCGGCGTCTCCGGCTGTCTGCGCGAGTGCGCCGAGGCCCGGGGCAAGGACATCGGCGTCATCGCCACCGCCAACGGCTGGAACCTCTACGTCGGCGGCAACGGCGGCACCACCCCCCGCCACGCCGACCTCCTCGCCGCGGACCTGACCGCCGCCGAGCTCTTCCGCCTCATCGACCGCTTCCTCATGTACTACCTGCGCACCGGCGAGCGCCTGGAGCGCACCGCCCCGTGGTGCGAGCGGATGGGCGGCCTGGAGCACCTCAAGGCCGTCCTGATCGAGGACGAGCTGGGCCTCTGCGCCGAACTGGAGGCGCAGATGGAGCGGCACGTGGCCGCCTACCGCGACGAGTGGAAGGCCGTCCTGGAGGACCCGGCCGCCCTGGCCCGCTTCGGCCGCATCGACGTCGGCTACGACCTCGGCGGCGCCCCCGAGTTCCTGGAGCCGGGCCGCGGCCGCGCCGCCGTGCTGCCCGACGGCACCGAGGCCGCCCTCTTCAAGGACGAGGACGGCAAGGTGTACGCCCTCGGCAACCGCGACCCGTTCTCCGGCGCCGACGTCATCGCGAACGGCGTCATGGGCACCCGCGGCGGCGTCCCCGTCGTCGCCTCGCCCATGCACAAGCAGGAGTTCGACCTGCGCACCGGGGCGTGCCTGGACGACCCGTCGGTGGCGCTGCCGGTGCACGAGGTCTGAGTGCGGGGGGTCTGAGTGCGGAGGGTCGGGGTGTGCGGGGTCGGGGTGCGCGGGCTCAGCGTGGGCGGGCTCAGCGTGGGCGGGGTCAGCGTGGGCGGGGTCTGAAGTCCCCTTTACATGGGTGACTTCAGGCTGCTCAGCGGGTGTCCAACGCCTCTGCAACCAGGGCGCTTTGAGACGGATCGTGGATAGGTCAGGACCCGTAGCGAACTGGGACACGTCATGAGATCCGCCGCCACTCAGGCACAGGCCGCCGACGCTGGTACGTCGTACGACCCCGCGCAATACCGCCCCGGTAGGACCATCACCGACTGGGAGCCGGACAACGAACTCTTCTGGAAGTCCACCGGCAAGAAGGTCGCCACGCGCAACCTGTGGATCGCGGTCCCCGCGCTCCTGGTCGCCTTCGTGGTCTGGCAGGTCTGGTCGGTCACCGCGACCAACCTGAAGGACGTCGGCTTCGGCTTCTCCACCTCTCAGCTGTTCTGGCTGACGGCGATCCCGGGCATCACCGGCGGCACGGCCCGCATCTTCTACACCTTCCTCGGTCCGAAGATCGGCCAGCGCACCTTCACGGCCCTGTCCACGGTCGTCCTGATCGTCCCGCTGATCTGGCTGGGCATCGCGATCCAGGACACCTCCACGTCCTTCACCACCATGGCGATGATCGCCGCCCTGTGCGGCATCGGCGGCGCCAACTTCTCGTCCTCGCTCGCGAACATCGGCTTCTTCTTCCCGAAGGCCCAGAAGGGCAACGCGACCGGCATCAACGGCGGCCTCGGCAACCTCGGTGTCTCCGTGGTCCAGCTGCTCACCCCGATCGTCATCACCAGCTCGGTGATCGCCCTCGGCTCGGGCCAGCACAACAGCAAGACCGGCAAGGAGGTCTACCTCCAGAACGCCGCGTTCCTCTGGGTCCCCGTCCTGATCGTCCTCGCGCTCATCGCCTGGTTCGGCCAGAACAACCTGAAGAGCGCCTCGACCTCCTTCAGCCAGCAGAAGATCATCTTCAAGCGCAAGCACAACTGGCTGATGACCTGGCTCTACGTCGGCACCTTCGGCTCCTTCATCGGCTTCGCCGCGGCCCTGCCGATGCTGATCAAGACCACGTTCCCGGCCTACTCGGTCGCGACGTACGCCTGGATGGGCCCGGCCCTCGGCGCCCTGGCCCGCTGGGCCGGCGGCTGGATCGCGGACAAGCTGGGCGGCGCCCGCGTCACCATCCTGTCCTTCGTGGGCATGGCGGCGTCGATCATCGGCGTGATCAACTTCCTGCCCGCGGGCTCCGGTTCGGGCAACTTCACGGGCTTCTTCCTCTGCTTCCTCGCGGCCTTCTTCTTCTCCGGCATCGGCAACGGCTCGACCTTCCGCCAGATCCCGGTGATCTTCCGCAACCACCACCTGAAGGGCCTCACGGAGGGCACGCCCGAGTACGCGAAGGCGCTGAAGCAGACCGAGATGGAGGCGGGTGCCGTCACCGGCTTCACCGCGGCCATCGCGGCGTACGGCTTCTTCTTCATCCCGGCGCTGTTCGCCAACTTCGCCGTGACCAGCGCGATGTGGGGCTTCGTCGGCTTCTACGCCAGCTGCATCGTCGTCTGCTGGTGGTACTACGCCCGCAAGGGCGCGGAGTCGCCGAGCTGATCCGCCGCTCGTACGGATTCCAGGGGGCCGGGCGGGAAACCGTCCGGCCCTCCGCCATGTCCCGCACCTGCCGTCGAACCGTGAAGGGTCACCACCGTGCTCAGCATGTTCCTCCAACTCGCCGTCATGGTGGGCGCCATCGCCCTCGGCTCCCGCAGGGGCGGGGTGGCGATGGGGCTGTGGGGCGCGGTGGGCGTCTTCGTCCTGGCCACCGTCTTCGGCGTGGCCCCGGCCGACACCTCCGGCATCGTCGACGTCATGCTGATCATCCTCGCGGTGATCATGGCCGCGGCGGCCATGGAGACAGCCGGGGGGATCGACTACCTCGTGGGCGTCGCCGAACGCGTGATCCGCCGCAATCCGTCCCGCATCACCTTCATCGCCCCCGTCGTCTCCTGGCTCTTCACCCTCGGCGCGGGCACGGCGCACGTCTTCTACCCGCTCCTGCCGGTCATCCACGACGTGGCCCGCGAGGGCGGCGTGCGGCCCGAACGCCCCATCGCCGTCTCGTCGATCGCCGCCACCGTCGGCATCACCGCCTCCCCGGTCTCCGCCGCGATGGCGGCCATGATCGTGCTGTTCGACAAGGACGGCTGGGGGCTGCCCAAGATCATGGCGGTGGCGGTCCCGGCCACCCTCGTCGGCGTCCTGGTCGCGGCGACGGTGCAGAGCCGCGTGGGCAAGCCACTGGAGCAGGACGCCGAGTACCAGCGCCGCCTGGCAGCGGGCGAACTGGAGCCGGTGCCCGCGCCCGGGGCGGCGCCTGTGCCCGGGGCGATGCCCGCGCCCGAGAAGGCGCCCGCTACAGCGGGGGTGCCCGCGCCCGAGCCGGTGCCCGCTCTGGCGACGGCAGCCGTGCCCACGGCGACACAGACCCCCGCGACGGCGCCCGCACTCACGACGGCACAGGCGCCCACCACGGCGCCCGCGCCCACGACGGCACAGGCTCCCACCACGGCGCCCGCGCCCACGACGGCACAGGCGCCCACGGCGCCCCTCGCGAAGCCGAACTCCCTTCCCCCGCGCGCCGCTTGGTCCGCCTGCCTCTTCCTCCTCGGCACCGCGGCCGTCGTCCTCAGCGGCCTCTTCCCCTCCCTGCGCCCCGGCGCCGCCGACGGCAAGGGGCCGCTGTCCATGGCCGCCACCATCGAGATCCTGATGATGGCCGTGGCCGCGCTGATCCTCCTCGTCTGCAAGGTCGACGCGAAGCGCATCCCCGGCTCCGACGTCGCCCGCTCCGGACTCGTCGCCGTCATCGGCGTGTTCGGCCTGTCCTGGCTCGGCCTCTCCTTCATCGGTGCCAACGAGCACCGCATCACCGACGCCCTCGGCGGCATCGCCCGCTCCCAGCCGTGGTTCTTCGCGGTGATGCTCCTGGTCCTGTCCGCCCTGCTGTTCAGCCAGGCGACGACCACCAAGGCGCTGATGCCGCTCGGCGTCGCCCTCGGCATCCCGGCCCCGCTGCTCATCGCGATGTGGCCGGCCGTCAACGGCTACTTCCTGCTGCCCACCTACGGCACCTTCCTCGCGGCCATCAACTTCGACCGCACGGGCACCACCCGGCTCGGCCGGTTCGTGGTCAACCACTCCTTCATGCTGCCGGGCCTGATCACCGTCACGGTCTCGGTCCTCACGGGCTTCGGGATCGCGGAAATCCTGGCCTGACCGGGCGTACAGGGGGGCGTACCACAGGAAATCCAGGAAATTCTTGTGAATGCTTTCACAAGCGAACTTAGGTCCAAAGTCCCCTGAGAAATACCAGGTCAGGGCGGCATTGCTGCGGCCCGGCTCTTCCGAATAGGGCCCTCCGGCCCGGAATCGAGGACCATTGCGGCCTCTTTGATCGATCAAACGGGAGTGCAATGGAGGCGTAGCGAAGAAGCGACTCGGAAGGTGCAGGCCATGACTGCCACTCCTGCGGAAACGACAGTGCACGGTGAAGCCTGGAAGGGCTTCAAGGGCGGGCTGTGGCGGGACGCCATCGACGTCCGCGACTTCGTGCAGCGGAACTACATCCCGTACGAGGGCGACAGCTCCTTCCTCGCCGGGCCGACGGAGCGCACCACGGCCGTCTGGGACAAGCTCCTCTCGATGTTCCCGACCGAGATCGAGCGCGGCATCTACGACGTGGACGTGAAGACCCCGTCCCGCATCGACGCCTTCAAGCCGGGCTACATCGACGCCGACAAGGACCTGATCGTCGGCCTCCAGACCGACGCCCCGCTGCGCCGCGCGATCATGCCCAACGGCGGCTGGCGCATGGTCGAGGGTGCCCTCAACGCCTATGGCTACGAGGCCGACCCCGAGGTCAAGGACGTCTACACGCACCTCCGCAAGACCCACAACGAGGGCGTCTTCGACGCCTACACCGCCGAGATCCGCGCCTGCCGCTCCTCCGGCATCATCACCGGCCTGCCGGACGCCTACGGCCGCGGCCGCATCATCGGCGACTACCGCCGCGTCGCCCTCTACGGCGTCGACCACCTGATCGCCGCCAAGCAGGCCGACAAGGACAAGCTCGCCGACGAGTGGCCCACCGAGCACGTCATCCGTGACCGCGAGGAGATCTCCGAGCAGATCAAGGCGCTGGGCGAGCTGAAGAACATGGCGATGTCGTACGGCTACGACATCTCCGGCCCGGCCAAGACCGGCCGCGAGGCCGTCCAGTGGCTGTACTTCGCCTACCTCGCCGCGGTGAAGGAGCAGAACGGCGCGGCCATGTCGATCGGCCGCATCGACAACTTCCTCGACATCTACCTCCAGCGCGACATCGAGGCCGGCCTCATCACCGAGGCCGAGGCCCAGGAGTTCATCGACGACTTCGTCATCAAGCTCCGCATCGTCCGCTTCCTGCGCACCCCCGAGTACAACGAGCTCTACTCCGGCGACCCCACCTGGGTCACCTGGTCGATGGCCGGCATCGGCGAGGACGGCCGCCCGCTGGTCTCGCGCACCACCTTCCGCGCGCTGCAGACCCTCTACAACCTGGGCCCGGCCCCCGAGCCGAACCTCACGGTCTTCTGGGCGCAGGAACTCCCGCAGGGCTTCAAGGAGTACGCCTCCCAGGTCGCCATCGACACCTCGGCCATCCAGTTCGAGTCCGACGAGCTGATGCGCCCCAAGTACGGTGACGACACCGCGATCGCCTGCTGCGTCTCCGCGATGGCCGTGGGCAAGCAGATGCAGTTCTTCGGCGCCCGCGTGAACGTCGCCAAGGCCCTCCTGTACGCGATCAACGGCGGCCGCGACGAGAAGTCCGGCAAGCTCGTCGTCAAGGGCTTCGAGCCGATCACCGACGAGTACCTGGACTACGAGACCGTCGCCCAGCAGTACGACGCGATGCTGGGCTGGCTCGGCAAGACGTACGTGCACGCGCTGAACGTCATCCACTACATGCACGACAAGTACGCCTACGAGCGCATCGAGATGGCCCTGCACGACCAGGACATCCTGCGCACCATGGCGTGCGGCATCGCCGGCCTCTCGGTCGCCGCGGACTCCCTCTCGGCCATCAAGCACGCCAAGGTCAAGGTCATCCGCGACGAGACGGGCCTCGCCGTCGACTACGAGATCGAGGGCGACTACCCCGCCTACGGCAACAACGACGAGCGTGCCGACGAGATCGCCCAGCGCATCGTCTCGGACTTCATGGGCAAGATCCGCCAGCACCCGACCTACCGCGGCGCGCTGCACACCCAGTCCGTCCTGACGATCACCTCGAACGTCGTCTACGGCAAGAAGACGGGCAACACCCCCGACGGCCGCCGCGCCGGCGAGCCGTTCGCCCCCGGTGCCAACCCGATGAACGGCCGTGACGAGCACGGCTACATCGCCTCCGCGATGTCGGTCGCCAAGCTCAACTACGACGACGCCGAGGACGGCATCTCGCTGACCAACACCATCACTCCGGACGCCCTCGGCCGCACTCCCGAGGAGCGCATCGAGAACCTCTCCGGTGTCCTTGACGGCTTCATGGCCAGCGACGGCTTCCACATGAACGTCAACGTCCTCAACAAGGCGACGCTCGAGGACGCCATGGAGCACCCGGAGAACTACCCGCAGCTCACCATCCGGGTCTCCGGCTACGCGGTGAACTTCATCCGGCTCACCCGCGACCAGCAGCTGGACGTCATCAACCGCACCTTCCACGGCTCCCTCTGAGCCACCCCAGACTCGCGGCCCCGGGGCCGGGCCCTCACCCCGGCCCCGGCGGCCGCGAACTCCACTTTCTGCCAGCAGTACTTCGGGAGTTCCGTCATGGCTGTGCTTCTCGGTAGCGACATCCCCGTCCGTCCCCTCGGGTGCGAGGAGGACGCGGCCACCCCGGCGGCCGCAGCCACCCACCGCCCGGTCACCGGCTCCATCCACTCCTGGGACCTGTCCACGGGCGTCGACGGACCGGGCACCCGCTTCGTCACCTTCCTCTCGGGCTGCCCGCTGACCTGCCTGTACTGCCACAACCCCGACACCTGGCGGATGCGCGACGGCAAGCGCACCACGGCGGACGACGTGATCGCCGAGGCCGCCAAGTACACGAAGTTCATCTCGGCCGCGGGCGGCGGCGCCACCGTCAGCGGCGGCGAACCCCTCCTGCAGCCCGTCTTCACCGGCGAACTGCTGCACCGCCTCAAGCACGAGCTGGGCCTGCACACCGCCCTCGACACCTCCGGCTTCCTCGGTGTCCGTGCCACGGATGCGCTGCTGCGCGACGTCGACCTGGTGCTGCTCGACATCAAGTCCTGGGACCCCGACACCTACAAGAAGGTCACCGGGCGCCCGCTCCAGCCGACCCTCGACTTCGCCCGCCGCCTGGCCGACCTCGGCCAGGACGTCTGGGTCCGCTTCGTGCTCGTCCCGGGCCTGACCGACGACCCCGAGAACATCGAGGGCGTCGCCCGCTTCGCCGCCTCCCTCGGCAACATCTCCCGCGTCGACGTGCTGCCCTTCCACAAGCTGGGCGAGGCCAAGTGGCAGGCCCTCGGCAAGAACTTCACGCTGCACGACACCCCCTCGCCCACCCCGGGCCAGGTGGCCGCCGCCAAGGAGATCTTCGAGGCGCAGGGCCTCAAGGCCGTCTGAGCACCGGGCCCGCTCCAGGGGCCCGGGCCACCCGTACGGCCCAGCGGACAGGCGGCCCCGGCAGGCCCTACCTACCGTGGCCCCATGAGTGCTCCCACCAGCCACAGGCGGACGGGCGACACCTACCGTCCCGGATCCACCATCGCGGAATGGCGTCCCGAGGACGACTCCTTCTGGCGGACGACGGGGAAGAAGGTCGCCAACCGCAATCTGTGGATCTCGATCCCGGCCCTGATGCTCGGCTTCGTCGTCTGGCAGGTCTGGTCGGTCACCGCCGTCCGCCTCAACGACGTCGGCTTCGGCCTCACCACGTCGCAGCTGTTCTGGCTGACGGCCATCCCGGGCATCACCGGCGGCACCTTCCGGATCCTCTACACCTTCATCGGGCCGATCTTCGGCGAGCGGAAGTTCACCGCGTTCTCCACGATCATCCTGATCGCCCCGATGCTGTGGCTGGGCTTCGCGCTGCAGGACACCGGCACCCCCTACTGGGAGCTGGCGCTGATCGCCGCGGTCTGCGGCATCGGCGGCGCCAACTTCTCCTCCTCCATGGCGAACATCGGCTTCTTCTTCCCCAAGCGGGAGAAGGGCAGCGCCAACGGCCTCAACGGCGGCCTCGGCAACCTCGGTGTCTCCGTCGTCCAGCTGGTCGCCCCGCTGGTCGTCACGGCGGCCGTCCTCGGCGCCCCGGCGGGCGACCCGCAGCGCGACACCGTCAAGAACAAGGACGTCTGGCTGCAGAACGGCGCCTTCCTCTGGGTGCCGCTCCTGGTGATCATGGCGCTGCTCGCCTGGTTCTTCATGAACGACCTCAAGGTCGCCGCGGCCCCCTTCAGCCAGCAGAAGATCATCTTCAAGCGCAAGCACAACTGGCTGATGACCTGGCTCTACGTCGGCACCTTCGGCTCCTTCATCGGCTTCGCCGCGGGCCTGCCGCTGCTGATCAAGAACAACTTCGCCGCACAGGGCTACCAGGCCACCACCTACGCCTGGATCGGCCCCTTCGTCGGCGCGATCACCCGCTGGGCGGGCGGCTGGCTCTCGGACAAGATCGGCGGGGCCAGGGTGACGATGGTGTCCTTCGTCGGCATGGCCGCCTCGCTGGTCGTGGTCATCAACGCCCTGCCGTCCGGCGGCAACCAGGGCAACTTCTGGGCCTTCTACGTCGGCTTCCTGTGCGCCTTCGCCTTCTCCGGCATCGGCAACGGCTCGACCTTCCGGCAGATCCCCGTGATCTTCCGGGACCACCACCTGAAGCAGGCCGAGGGCAAGGGCACGGAGGCGGAGCAGGCCGCGCTGAAGCAGGCCGAGATGGAGGCGGGCGCCGTCACCGGCTTCTCCGCCGCGATCGCCGCGTACGGCTTCTTCTTCATCCCCGCGATGTTCGCGAACTTCGCCGTGACCAGTTCGCTCTGGCTGTTCATCGGCTTCTACGTCACGTGCCTGGCCGTCTGCTGGTGGTTCTACGCCCGCCCGGGCGCCGAGGCCCCGAGCTGACCCGGGGCGGGGGAGCACCCCACGGCCGTACCCTGGAGACATGAGCACCGCCCCCGCCCCCGAACCGCGCGATCCGAAGGACGCGTCGTCGAAGAAGCCGCAGAACACGGCCCGGAAGAAGCCGAAGAACGGCTTGGTCTTCGACGACCCGCTGTCCCAGCAGTCCTCGGACGATACGGACCAGGGGTGGGGCGAGCGGCCCTCCGGCAGCGGCGACAGCGCCGCCGACCTGGCCCGCTTCCTCGACGAGAAGCCGCCCCACCACCTGTGAGCCCGCGCTAGCTCCCGCTTCCGGTGCCGGAGCTCCCGCTGCCCGAGCCGCTGCCGTTCGAGCCGCGCTGCGCCACCAGCGCATCGCGGATCTCCTTGAGGACCTCCAGCTCGGTCACCTTCATAACCTCCTGCGTGCCCTCCTTCGCGGCCTTCAGCGCGGCCTGCCTCGCCAGGTACTTGGCCATGGGCAGCACCATCAGGAAGTAGACGACGGCCGCGGTGATCAGGAAGCTGAGGACCGCGCTCAGCACGGAGCCCCACATGATCGGGATCCCGTTGGTGACCGTCCCGTCCTTCGCCACCTCGCAGGGCGCTTTCAGGCACGAGCTGTAGTGGTCGAGATCCTTCGTGCCGAAGGCGCCGACGAGCGGGTTGATGACGCCCTTCACCACGGAGTTCACGATGTTCGTGAACGCCGCGCCGATGACCACCGCGACCGCCAGGTCGATGACGTTGCCGCGCATCAAGAAGGCTTTGAAGCCTGCCCAGACGCCCGGTTCCTTGTTCTCGCTCACCACGAGACCTTTCGTTGCATGTGCGGTTGACGCCGGTGCGCATGGAGCGACCAGCATGGCAACCTACGGCAGGGCGTGGCAGCCCTGTCCAATTGAGCAACACGAACGAGGGACTTGACAGTGCGTCAGGTCGGGTGCTTGGGAAGCCTCCCGCGGTGTGGCTCAGCACAGCGTCACCGCCAGGCGTGAGGTGGCCCCGGCTCCGGCGAGCCGCGTCGCCGTCGAGCGCGGCACCGAGAGGACGACCAACGCCCCGTCCTCGCCCGTGCTTTCGCGCGGCTCGGGCACCTCGGACACCCGGGCGGCCGCCGCAACGACGCGCGGCGCCCCGCCTCCGGCACTGTCCCCGGCGATGACGTCGACCCGGTCGCCGGGGTGCAGGAGCTGTGCCGCCCCGGCGTCCGCGATGCGCACCGGGGCCGTCACCCGCGCCTCGGCCGCCGACCGCTCCCGCGCGGGCGCGACGGCCACGCCCCGCCCGTCGTCCGGCCGCCCGCCCTGGGCCCGGGCCCGCCCGGCGTCCGGCGGCCCCGTGGCCGCGAGCGCGGCGGCGGTCATGGCGAGGCCCACGGCCATGACCCGCCGCCGCTGTCGCAGCAGCCTGCGTAGCCGCAGCCGGTCCCCGCGCACCCGCAGGGGCGGGAACAGCGGCACCTGGCCGACCTGCGGCGCGTCACCCGGGTACGGGCGCGCGGGAACAGGTGCTTGGGGCGTGGGGGAAGGGAGTTGGGGACGGAACTGAGCCATGGCGACCACCGCCTGCCGTGAGGAGCCCGGGACGAGCTCGGATGTCGATCTCACGATGCAGGCCCGCGCCGCATCCCGCTGAGCCCCGTGCGCTACTCGCCGGTTGTGGACAACTCCCTCACCCGAGAGGGAAATTCGCGGGCGAAGTCACGACAGCGGAGAAGTCACGACAGCGGAGAAGCCGCGGCAGCAGAGAGGTCACGGCAGCCGAATCCCCGGATCCATCCCACCCAGCGCCTGCGCGCACAGACAGCCCCGCTCACCCGTCGGCAGCGCGCCCACCGCGTCGAACAGCACGCCCCGCAGCCGGTCCACATTCGCCGAGAACACCCGCAGCACCTCGTCGTGCGAGACGCCCTCGCCGGTCTCCGCCCCCGCGTCCAGGTCCGTGACCAGGGTCAACGACGTGTAGCAGAGCTCGAGTTCGCGGGCCAGGATCGCCTCGGGGTGGCCCGTCATGCCGACCACCGACCAGCCCTGCGCTGCATGCCAGCGCGACTCGGCCCGGGTCGAGAACCGCGGGCCCTCGATCACCACGAGCGTCCCGCCGTCCACCGGCTCCCAGCCCCGCCCGCGCGCCGCCTTCAGTGCGGCCCCCCGCCCGACCGGGCAGTACGGGTCGGCCAGCGACACATGCACCACGTTCGGCTCGGTCCCGTCCGCGAGCGGCACCCCGTCGAAGTACGTCTGCGTACGGGACTTGGTGCGGTCCACGAGCTGGTCGGGCACCAGCAGAGTGCCCGGCCCGTACTCGGCGCGCAGCCCGCCCACCGCGCACGGTCCGAGCACCTGGCGCACCCCCACGGAGCGCAACGCCCACAGGTTCGCGCGGTAGTTGATGCGGTGGGGCGGCAGATGGTGGCCGCGGCCGTGCCGGGGCAGGAAGGCGACCCGCCGGCCCGCGACCTCGCCGAGGAAGAGGGAGTCGCTGGGTGCTCCGTAGGGGGTGTCCACCTGTATCTCGGTCACGTCCTCCAGGAACGAGTAGAAGCCCGAGCCGCCGATGACACCGATCTCCGCCTGCGCCGCGTTCGCCATGTCAGTCATGCCGAGCACAGTAGCCGGGCGGCACCAGGGCGCCGGAACGCCAAGGACCCCGCCGTCTCGTGACGGCGGGGTCTTCGGAAGAAGCGAGTGCGCTGCGCTTACGCGGCGGACGTGCTGGAGGAGCTGGACGACGAGCCGGAGGAGCCCGACGACGTGGAGGAGGACTTCGAGTCCGAGGACGAAGCCTTCTTGTCCGACGACGAGGACGACGTGGACGTGGAGGACGACGACGAAGCAGGCGAGCTGCTCGACGACGAGCCACGGCTGTCGTTGCGGTAGAAGCCGGAGCCCTTGAAGACGATGCCGACCGCCGAGAACACCTTCTTGAGGCGTCCGTTGCAGTTGGGGCACACGGTCAGGGCGTCATCGGTGAACTTCTGCACCGCCTCGAGGCCCTCGCCGCACTCGGTGCACTGGTACTGGTACGTCGGCACTTGCTTCCTCCTGGCACTCTCACTCGATGAGTGCTAACGACGGTCCATAGTGACGTATTCCGCGAGTTCAGTCCACCGTGACCGGAACTCGGTGACCCACGCCACGCGCCACCGTGCGCCCCGCGGGCCGCGGCACGAGCCGCGAACGCAGCGAGACGAGCACTACGAAGGCCAGGGCCGTACCGCCGAGCGGCACCAGGAATCCGGCGCCGTCCCAGAAGCCGTCCTCCAGCTGACCGGCGACCGTGACCCCGGCCGCCTGCCCGAGCGCGACCGCTCCGGTGAGCCAGGTGAAGGCTTCGGTGCGGCCGGTCGGCGGGACCAGGCTGTCGACCAGGGTGTAGCCGGTGATCAGTGCGGGAGCGATGCAGACGCCCACAAGGAGGCCGAGACCGGCGAGCAGCACCAAGGAGTGCGCGGCCCACAGGCCGGACGCCATCACGGTCAGCGCCGCGTACCCGACGACGAGGCGCCGCTGCGGGGCGACCTTCCAGGCCACGGCGCCGCACACGACTCCGGAGAGCATGTTGCCCGCCGCGAAGATGCCGTACAGAACGCCGTTCAGGCCGGGCTTGCCCATCGACTCCGTGAGGGCCGCGAGCGAGACCTGCATGCCGCCGAAGACGGCGCCGATCCCGAGGAACGTCACGATCAGGACGCGCACTCCGGGGATCCGCAGCGCCGAGACGTGCTCCACGCGCGCGTGCTCGTCGGATGCGGCCGACGCCGACCGCGAGGGCACCGGCTGGGAGCCCTTCTGCGCCGCGAACAGCAGGCCGCCCACCAGGGTCAGCGCGGCCTCGGTGAAGAGCCCGGCCGAGGGGTGGAGGCCGGTGCACAGCGCCGTCGCGAAGAGCGGGCCGAGGACGAAGGTCAGCTCGTCGGTGACCGATTCGAAGGCGACCGCAGTCTGGGCCAGGGGCGTGCCGTGCAGCTTGACGCTCCAGCGGGCCCGCACCATGGGGCCGATCTGCGGGGTCGAGGCACCGGCGGGCACGGCGGCCGCGAAGAGCGCCCACAAGGGGGCGTGGGAGAGCGCCAGGAGCGTCATGGCGAGCACGGACGCGGAGTGGATGAGGACGCCGGGCAGCAGCACGGCGCGCTGCCCGAACCGGTCGGCGAACTTGCCGCTGAAGGGCGCGAACAGCGCCATCGAGACGCCGGTGACGGCGGAGACGGCGCCCGCGATTCCGTAGGAGCCGGTGGTGTGCTGCACCAGCAGCACGATGGAGATCGTCAGCATCGCGAACGGCTGACGTGCGGCGAAGCCGGGGAGCAGGAACGTCCAGGCGCCGCGGGTGCGCAGCAGCTGTCCGTACCCCGGGCGGGACGACTTCGAGGTGACCGTGGATGCCACGGCCCGTGCCTTTCTGCCGCCTGGTAGCGCGCCTGTGCGGGGGCGCCGAGAGCTGTCCTCTTGCGCGGAACTGCGGTAGATACCGGGCCGCCCACTGCGAGGGCACCGCGGCCGCCATACGGTCGCGCCAGCTCTGCTTCAGGCAGAGTTGGTTCGATCTGGGTGCCTTCATCGTACAGGGAGCGGCCCTGTCGGGCCTGCGATTGCGAGAATCAGGGCGCACGTCACCTGGGATTGAACTCCTGGTAACCGCTACTTCGCGCCAGGAGACCTGCGTCCACGCTACTTCGCGCCAGAAGACCTGCCGGTCCCCGCTCCCTGGTCCCCGCCGCGCGGCCCGTTCCCCGCCCCCAGCCAGCCGGCCAGCTTGCCGCCCTGGGTGACCGCGCGCAGCCGCTGCTCGGCGGCGTCCCGCACGGGGTCGGTCGCCACCACGAGGAGCTCGTCCCCGCGCCGCAGGACCGTCGTCGGGGACGGCACGAAGGACGTCTCGTCGCGGACGACGAGGGTGACGGCGGCGCCCTTGGGCAGCCGAAGCTCGCCGACCTCGACGCCGTGCATCCGCGAGCCCTTGGGGATCGACACCGACAGGAGGTGCCCGCGCAGCCTCTCCAGGGGCGCCGATTCGATGCCCAGGTCGGCGGTCTCCGTGCCGTTGCCGAGCTCCAGCTTGCGGGCCAGCCAGGGCAGCGTCGGCCCTTGGATGAGGGTGTAGACGACCACGAGGACGAAGACGATGTTGAAGATCTTGGTGCTGTCCTCGACGCCGTTCACCATCGGGATGGTGGCCAGGATGATGGGCACGGCGCCGCGCAGCCCGGCCCAGGACATCAGCGCCTTCTCCTGCCAGGGCAGCCGGAACGGCAGCAGGCTGCTGAAGACGGAGAGCGGCCGCGCCACCACCGTCAGGACCAGGCCGATGACGAGGGCGGGCCAGGTGTCGTCGAGGAGGTCGTGCGGGGTGACCAGCAGGCCGAGCAGGACGAACATGCCGATCTGCGCGATCCAGCCGAGCCCCTCCGCGAAGCCCCGGGTGGCGGGCCAGTGCGGCAGCTTGGCGTTGCCGAGCACCATCGACGCCAGGTAGACGGCGAGGAAGCCACTGCCGTGCGCCATGGCGCCGGCGGCGTACGCGGTGACCGCGATGGCCATGACCGCGATCGGGTAGAGGCCGGAGGCGGGCAGTGCCACGTGCCGCAGGCCGTAGGCGCCGAGCCAGCCGACCGCGAGGCCGATCGCCGCACCGATGGCCAGCTCCAGGGCGATCTCGCCGATGAGCACGGACCAGTGGTCCACCGGCCCGGCCGTGGAGAACGCCACCACCAGGATCACGACGGGGGCGTCGTTGAACCCCGACTCCGCCTCCAGGACACCGGTCACGCGGGAGGGGAGCGGCACCTTGCGCAGCACGGAGAAGACCGCCGCCGCGTCGGTCGAGGAGACGACGGCGCCGATGATGAGCGCCTGGCGCCACTCGAGCCCGACCAGGTAGTGCGCGCCCGCCGCCGTGACGCCGACGCTGATCGCGACGCCGACGAGGGAGAGGACGGCGGCCGCGGGCAACGCGGGCTTGATCTCTTTCCACTTGGTGCCGAGGCCGCCCTCGGCCAGGATCACGACGAGTGCCGCGTAGCCGATGACCTGCGTCAGTTCGGCGTTGTTGAACGTGACGTTGCCGACGCCGTCCTGGCCTATCGCGATGCCGATGCCCAGGTACAGCAGCAGGCTCGGCAGCCCGCTGCGCGACGAGACGCGTACCGCGGCGACCGCGATGAGCAGCACGAGCGAGCAGACGAGCAGGAGCTGGTTGAGGTGGTGGACAGTCAGGGGCCGTTCCTTCCTCCGTCACGAGCCAGGTACTTCGTTACCTTACCTAATCGTTTACGTTTCCTTGACGCCGCCCCCCACATCTTCGAACGTGCATCCGTTGCCGGTTCCTGACTCCGCGTCCGGGCGCGCACTGCCCTGCGCCTACAGTTGCTCCAGCGCTCCCAGAGCCGCCCAGCCGACAGCACAGCCCGCCCTGCCGCTCGCGAAGGACAGCAAGGACAGCGATGCCCTCCAACACCAACGCCTCTTCCGGCCATAAGTCCGGCAAGAAGAAGGGGCGCCGAGCCCGACTCATCGTGATCGTCCTGGTCCTGGCCATCGTGGGGGGCATCGGCTTCGGCGCGTACTGGAGCATCAGCACGGTGCGTGCCTCCTTCCCGCAGACGAAGGGCACGATCAAGCTCGAGGGCCTCGCCGGCCCCGTCGACGTCAAGCGCGACGGCAACGGCATCCCGCAGATCTACGCCAACTCCGACGCCGACCTCTTCATGGCGCAGGGTTACGTCCAGGCGCAGGACCGCTTCTGGGAGATGGACGTACGCCGTCATATGACCTCCGGGCGGCTCTCCGAGATGTTCGGCAAGGGCCAGGTCAAGACCGATGAGTTCCTGCGCACCCTCGGCTGGCACCGGGTGGCGCAGGAGGAGTACGACTCCAAGCTCTCGCCGGAGACCAAGAAGTACCTCCAGGCGTACTCCAAGGGAGTCAATGCCTACCTGAACGGCAAGAGCGGCAAGGATCTCTCCGTCGAGTACGCGGCGCTGAGCTTCGAGAACGACTACGCGCCGCAGAAGTGGACGCCCGTCGACTCCGTGGCCTGGCTCAAGGCCATGGCCTGGGACCTGCGCGGCAACATGCAGGACGAGATCGACCGTTCTCTGATGACGAGCCGCCTCGGCCCGAAGCAGATCGACGACCTGTACCCGGCGTACCCGTACAAGCGGAACAAGCCGATCGTCCAGGAGGGCGCCTACAACAGCGCCACGAAGTCCTACGACGACAAGGCCACGGGCACCCAGGGCGCCTCCACGGGCGGTGCGGCGGGCACCGGGCTCGCGGGCAACACCCAGGCGCCCAGCGGCCTCCAGTCGCAGCTCTCGGGCCTCTCCAAGATCCTGGAGAGGGTCCCCTCCGCGGGCCTCGGCCCGAACGGCAACGGCATCGGCTCCAACTCCTGGGTGGTCTCCGGGGACCACACCATCACCGGCAAGCCGCTGCTCGCCAACGACCCGCACCTGGCGCCCCAGCTGCCGTCGGTCTGGTACCAGATGGGCCTGCACTGCCGCTCGGTCTCCGCGAACTGCCAGTACGACGTCTCCGGGTACACGTTCTCCGGGATGCCGGGCGTGGTCATCGGCCACAACAAGGACATCGCCTGGGGGATGACCAACCTCGGCGCGGACGTGACCGACCTCTACCTGGAGAAGTTCAGCGGGGACGGCTACCAGTACGACGGCAAGACGCTGCCCTTCAAGACCCGCGAGGAGACCATCAAGGTCGCCGGCGGCAGTCCCAAGAAGATCACCGTCCGCGAGACCAACAACGGTCCCCTGGTGTCCGACCGTGACGACGAGCTGGTCAAGGTCGGCAAGAAGGCCACCGTCGACACCGCGGCCCCCGACCGGGGCGACGGCTACGGAGTCGCGCTGCGCTGGACCGCGCTCTCCCCGGGCCGCTCCATGGATGCCGTCTTCGAGCTGAACAAGGCCAAGGACTGGCAGGAGTTCCGCAAGGCGGCCGCCTCCTTCGAGGTGCCTTCGCAGAACCTGATCTACGCCGACACCAAGGGCAACATCGGCTACCAGGCTCCCGGCAGGATCCCGGTCCGCGGCAAGGGCGACGGGGCGCTCCCCGCGCCCGGCTGGGACTCCGCCTACAAGTGGACCAAGTACATCCCGCAGGACGCCCTGCCGTACGAGTACAACCCGAAGCGCGGCTACATCGTGACCGCCAACCAGGCCGTGGTCGACCCGGACAAGTACCCGTACAAGCTCACCTCGGACTGGGGCTACGGAGCGCGCAGCCAGCGCATCGACGACCTCATCAAGTCGAAGATCAAGAACGGCGGCAAGGTCTCCACCGAGGACATGCGCCTCATGCAGATGGACAACAGCAGCGAGATCGCCAAGCTGCTCACGCCCTACCTGCTCAAGATCGACGTCTCGGACGACAAGTACGTCCGTGAGGCGCAGAAGCTCCTGGAGGGCTGGGACTACACCCAGGACGCCGACTCGGCGGCCGCCGCGTACTTCAACGCGGTCTGGCGCAGCCTCCTGAAGCTCGCCATCGGCAACAAGCTCCCCAAGGAGCTGCGCGTCAAGGGGCAGTGCCTGAACGTCGAACCGGCCGGCAACACCGGACCGGCGGACGAGGACCGCAAGGTGCGCGAGTGCGGCGAGCGCGACGCCGACTCGGCCCAGCCGGACGGCGGCGACCGCTACTTCGAGGTCATCCGCAAGATCCTCAAGGAGGAGAAGAACGACTGGTGGAAGTCGCCCAAGACCCGTCTCGACGGTGAGACCAAGACCCGTGACCAGCTGCTCAAGCGGGCCATGGCGGACGCCCGCTGGGACCTGACGGCCAAGCTGGGCAAGGACGCCGACACGTGGAGCTGGGGCCGTCTGCACCGCCTCACGCTGAAGAACCAGACGCTCGGCACCGAGGGCCCCGGCTGGCTCCAGTTCATCCTCAACCGCGGCCCCTGGAACCTCGGCGGCGGCGAGGCGGCGGTCAACGCCACCGGCTGGAACGCGGCGGGCGGCTACGGAGTGCAGTGGGTGCCGTCGATGCGGATGGTGGTGAACCTGGAGGACCTCGACAAGTCCAAGTGGATCAACCTCACCGGCGCCTCCGGGCATGCGTACAGCGCGCACTACACCGACCAGACGGGCAAGTGGGCCAAGGGCGAACTCCTGCCCTGGGCCTACTCGAAGGACGCCGTCGACAACAGCACGAGCGACACGCTGGTGCTCACGCCCGACAGCTAGCCGTCCGGTGACTCCGCAACTGGCCCTCCACGCGCGCGTGGAGGGCCAGTTGAGCTTTCAGGGGGCGCCTCAGGGCCTGAAGGGGCAGTTCGTGTCAGCCGAAGCGCCGTACCCCCGCGGGCGTCACCACGGCGCGCACCGGCCGGTCGTGCGCCTCCGCGGGGACGTGGGCGACCACTTCGGAGTCGTAAAGAAGCACGACGAGCGCGGGATCGACGCCCTCGCGCTCCAGCCGTGCGAGCACCCGGTCGTACGAGCCGCCGCCGCGTCCGAGCCGCATCCCGCGCCCGTCCACCGCGAGCCCCGGCAGCAGCACGACGTCCGCCTCCAGGACGGCGTCCGGCCCCAGGGACGGCCCCGAGGGCTCCAACAGCGCCATCTTTCCGGCATGTTGTACGCGCACGAGTGAGCCCTCGCCGTCGTACGTCCCCCAGTCCAGGTCGTTGTCAGGGAGCAGCACGGGCAGCAGGACACGTGTCCCGCGCGCGTGGAGGGCGTCCAGGAGGGCCCGGGTGCCGGGCTCGCCGCCCACCGAGACATACGCGGCGACGGTGTCCGCACCGGCCAGTTCCGGCAGCTCCAGAGCCCGTTCGGCGAGAACCACGGCGGCCTTCTGTGCGTCATCCTCAGTCAACCGGCGTCTTACCGCGAGGACTTCCGCGCGCAATGTCTTCTTGGTTGCCTTGCCGGACGCGGCCTGATCCGTCACGTCGCCCCCTGTGTGATCCATAGCGAACTCACAAACCCTTCCTAGTTGGCCCATACCAGAGCCAATGTTCCGGAGCCACAGATTCCGCACATAGGCACCGGTTATGGTTACGGCATGACTGAGTCTCGCCCCCCACGGATCACCAAGGCTGTCATTCCGGCAGCCGGTCTCGGCACGCGTTTCCTGCCCGCCACCAAGGCCACTCCGAAGGAGATGCTGCCGGTCGTCGACAAGCCGGCGATCCAGTACGTGGTCGAGGAGGCCGTCGGCGCGGGCCTCGATGACGTCCTCATGATCACGGGTCGCAACAAGCGCCCCCTGGAGGACCACTTCGACCGCAACTACGAGCTGGAGTCGGCCCTCCTGAAGAAGGGCGACGAGGCCCGCCTCGCCAAGGTCCAGGAGTCCAGCGACCTGGCGACCATGCACTACGTCCGCCAGGGCGACCCCAGGGGTCTCGGTCACGCCGTGCTGTGCGCGGCCCCGCACGTCGGCCACGAGCCGTTCGCCGTCCTCCTCGGCGACGACCTGATCGACCCCCGCGACCCGCTGCTCGCGCGCATGGTCGAGGTCCAGGAGCGGCACGGCGGCAGCGTCATCGCGCTCATGGAGGTCGCGCCCGAGCAGATCCACCTCTACGGCTGCGCGGCCGTGGAGCCCACGGCCGACGGCGACGTCGTGAAGGTGACCGACCTGGTCGAGAAGCCGGACGCGGCGGACGCGCCCAGCAACTACGCGATCATCGGCCGCTATGTCCTGGACCCCCACGTCTTCGACATACTGCGCAAGACCGAGCCGGGCCGCGGCGGCGAGATCCAGCTCACGGACGCCCTCCAGCAGCTCGCGGCCGACGAGAAGGTCGGCGGCCCGGTGCACGGCGTCGTCTTCAAGGGCCGCCGCTATGACACCGGTGACCGGGGCGACTATCTGCGTGCCATTGTCAGACTCGCGTGCGAACGTGAAGACCTGGGCCCCGACTTCCGGACCTGGCTTCGCAGTTACGTCACCGAGGAGATGTAGCACCTTGAGCAGCGCGACCCCGCACCACCCCGGTCAGGACCACCTCTGGTCGGTGGACGAGCACCTGGACGACATCCTCGCGACCGTCCGCCCGCTCGAGCCCATCGAGCTCCAACTCCTCGACGCCCAGGGCTGCGTCCTCGTCGAGGACGTCACGGTGCCGGTCTCGCTGCCCCCCTTCGACAACAGCTCCATGGACGGGTACGCGGTGCGGGTCGCCGATGTCGCGGGCGCGAGCGAGGAGTTCCCCGCCGTCCTGACCGTCATCGGTGACGTGGCCGCGGGCCAGGGCGAGCAGCCCACGGTCGGCCCCGGCCAGGCCGCCCGGATCATGACCGGCGCCCCGCTGCCGCCCGGCGCCGAGGCCGTCGTCCCCGTGGAGTGGACCGACGGCGGCCTGGGCGAGGGCCCCGTCTCCGGGATGCGCGCCCACAGCGCCGCCCCCGAGGGCGCCTCCGGAGAGGTCCGCGTGCACCGCCCGGCGGAGTCCCGCGCCCATGTCCGCGCGCGGGGCAGCGACGTCCAGGCGGGCGACCGCGCCCTGTCGGCGGGCACGGTGCTCGGGCCACCGCAGGTCGCCCTCCTCGCCGCGATCGGCCGCGGCACCGTGAAGGTGCGCCCGCGCCCGCGCGTGGTGGTGCTCTCCACGGGTTCCGAACTGGTCCAGCCCGGCGAGGAGTTGGCGGACGGCCAGATCTACGACTCGAACAGCTTCGCCCTCACCGCCGCCGCCCGCGACGCCGGGGCGATCGCCTACCGCGTGGGCGCGGTGGCCGACGACGCCGAGACGCTGCGCGCCACCATCGAGGACCAGCTGATCCGCGCCGACCTCATCGTCACCACCGGCGGCGTCAGCGTCGGCGCGTACGACGTGGTGAAGGAGGCCCTCACCGCCATCGGCGACCCCGACGACGAGGAGGGCATCGGCGCGGGCAGCGGCGTCGAGTTCCGCAAGCTCGCCATGCAGCCGGGCAGGCCGCAGGGCTTCGGCTCCATCGGCCCCGACCACACCCCGCTGCTCGCCCTGCCGGGCAACCCCGTCTCCTCGTACGTCTCGTTCGAGATCTTCGTCCGCCCCGCCGTGCGCACCCTGATGGGCCTGCCCGAGGTCCACCGCCCCACCGCCCGCGCGGCCCTGACGACCGACAAGGCGCTGACCTCCCCCTCCGGAAAGCGCCAGTTCCTGCGCGGCCGGTACGACGCGGAGGCGGGCACTGTCGCCCCCGTCGGCGGCTCCGGATCGCACCTCATCGCCGCCCTCGCGCACGCGGACGCGCTGATCGTCGTCCCCGAGGACACCACGTCGGTGGAGCCGGGAGCGGACGTCGAAGTGGTGCTGCTCGGCTGACGCCCCCTCCCGCGCGGTACCGTGTCGCGCACAACAGGCCCCGCGTGCCGCGCCACCAGGGGCCCGGACCGGGAGCGCCACAGCACATGAGTACGCAGCAGCGACTGACGCACATCGACGAAGCGGGCGCAGCCCGCATGGTCGACGTATCCGAGAAGGACGTGACCGCGCGCACCGCCCGCGCCAGCGGCCGCGTCCTCGTCTCCCCCCGCGTGATCGAGCTGCTGCGCGGCGAGGGGGTCCCCAAGGGCGACGCCCTGGCCACCGCGCGGATCGCGGGCATCATGGGCGCCAAGCGCACCCCCGACCTGATCCCGCTCTGCCACCCGCTGGCCGTCTCCGGAGTGAAGCTCGACCTCTCCGTGGCGGACGACGCCGTGGAGATCCTCGCCACCGTGAAGACGACGGACCGCACGGGCGTCGAGATGGAGGCCCTCACCGCGGTGAGCGTCGCGGCCCTCACCGTCATCGACATGGTGAAGGCCGTCGACAAGGGCGCCGTCATCACCGACGTACGGGTGGAGGAGAAGACCGGCGGCAAGTCCGGCACGTGGAGCCGCGAAGGAGCCGGAGCATGAGCGCGCCCTACCGCGCCCTCGTCGTGACGGCCTCGAACCGCGCGGCGGCCGGGGTCTACGAGGACAAGGGCGGCCCGATCATCGCCGAGGGCCTCAGGAAGCTCGGCTTCGAGGTCGAGGGGCCCCAAGTCGTCCCGGACGGCGACCCGGTGGAGCAGGCCCTGCGCGCGGGCGCCGAGGCCGCGTACGACGTCATCCTGACCACCGGAGGCACCGGCGTCTCACCCACCGACAAGACGCCGGAAGCCACGCGCCGCGTCATCGACCACGAGGTCCCCGGCATCCCCGAGGCGATCCGCGCCTACGGCCGCGAGAAGGTCCCGACGGCGGTGCTCTCACGCGGCCTCGCCGGAGTCGCGGGCCGCACCCTGATCGTCAACCTGCCGGGCTCGACCGGTGGCGTACGGGACGGCCTCGCCGTCCTGGAGCCCCTGTTGACGCACGCCGTCGACCAGCTGCGGGGCGGCGACCACCCCAGGCCGGACGGGCCCGCCGGGGGTGCGAGCTGAACACGCCCTCCTGGCCCGTCGAGCTGCGGGACGGCGACATCGCCCTCCGCCCCATAAAGATGCGCGACCAGCGGGCCTGGCGTGAGGTCAACCGGCGCAACAGGGACTGGCTGCGCCCCTGGGAGGCGACCATCCCGCCGCCCACGCCCAGCGGCCCCGTCGCCCACCGCCCGACGTACCGTCAGATGGTCCGCCACCTGCGCGCGGAGGCCAACGCCGGGCGCATGCTGCCCTTCGTCATCGAGTACCAGGGCCGCCTGGTCGGGCAGTTGACGGTCGCCGGGATCACCTGGGGCTCGATGTGCTCGGGCCACGTCGGCTACTGGGTCGACGAGTCGGTGGCGGGGCGCGGAGTGATGCCCACGGCGGTGGCGCTCGCGGTCGACCACTGCTTCAGGACCGTCGGTCTGCACCGCATCGAAGTCTGCATTCGGCCGGAGAACGGGCCGAGCCGCCGGGTCGTCGAGAAACTCGGATTCCGCGAAGAGGGACTGCGTCCACGCTATCTCCACATCGACGGAGCCTGGCGCGACCATCTCGTGTTCGCGCTCACCGCGGAAGAGGTGCCGGAAGGGCTGCTGCGCCGCTGGCACCAGGCACGACCCCGAAAGACGGCCTAGACCGGTACGTGTCCCGACCCAAATAAAATAAGTGTTCGAAATTGATCGCTGAACGACCGTCTCGAAGCCGCCTGAGCCATTAAATTCGCCGTCTCGGCGGCCTGTTGATCGCATCAGTCACAAAAAAAGTTCGAGATATCAGCCAGATCGTGCGACACACCGGCCCAATTGGCAGATGGCCTCACGCAAACCCCTCTACCGTGTGAGGCGTGAGCAGCAGCGGCCTCATCTACGCAGTCATCGTCGGGGCCTGGGCCGCCTACTTGGTGCCGATGTGGCTCCGTAGGCAGGACGAGCTCAATGAAGCCCGTCCGACGGAACGCTTCAGCACCGCCATCCGGCTGCTGTCCGGACGGGCGGGGATGGAGCGCCGATACGCCAAGGACCTGCAAGCGCGCTCGCCTGAAGAGGGGGAGTCGCGCGGCGACCCGGACGACGCCACCGGTTCGGTGGACGTCCGGGCCTTTGCCGCGCCTCCGTCCCGGCAGGAAGCGCGTCCCGAAGCGCGGGCCGACGTGCGGGCCGAAGTGCCGCACGAGGAACGCGCCGAGCCGCCCGCCGAGGAGCGGGCCAGGCCCAAGTCCCAGGAGCGGCACGGGCACCAGGGGCAGCAGGCACAGCACGGGCAGCAGCACGGGCAGCAGGGGCAGTCGGTGTCCGGCAGACGCGTCAGTCCGGCGGAGGCCGCCGCGCGCGCCCGGCGCTCGAAGGTGCTCGCGCGCCGTCGGCGCACGACTGTGATGCTGTTCCTCGCCTTCACGCTGGGCGCGATCGTCGCCGCTGTCGGCGGGCTCGCGTTCCTCTGGGCGCCCGCCGCGCCCGCTCTCCTGCTGAGCGCGTACATCGTGTACCTGCGCGGGCAGGAGCGGCGTCGCTTCACGTACACGATGGACCGGCGCCGGGCCGAGGTCGCGGCGCAGCGGCTGCGGGAGCGCGAACGGCAGCCGCGCAGGCGGGTGTCGGCGACGGAGCCGGTCGCGGCGGACGAGGCGGAGGAGGGACCGGTGGCCGAGACGGAGACCGGGCTCTCCGCGCTCGCCGCCGACCGTCGTGCCCTCGTCGAGCAGACCGACCACGCGGAGTGGGTCGACCAGCAGCGTGAGCGGCAGCGCGGTCCGGGGCGCGGTGACAGCTGGGACCCGGTGCCCGTGCCGCTGCCGACGTATGTGACCGCTCCGGTCGCCCCGCGTGCCACCGGGTCGGTGGACCTCGGTGCTCCCGATGCCTGGAGTTCGGCGCGGTCCAGCACGGTGGAGCCGACTGCGGCGGCCGACGCCGGTGCCGGTGCCGCGGCTTCCGGTGCCGAGCAGCGGAAGGCCGGGGAGGCCGGAGGTGCTGGAGGTGCCGTCGGTGACGGCGGTGCTGGAGGCGCTGGAAGTGCCGGAAGTGCTGGAAGTGCTGGGAGTGCTGAGGGGGGCGACGTGGACGGTGCGGACGGTGTGAGTGGTGGGCGTAGTGATGCGCGGCGGGCCGCCTCCGCGCGGCGGGCCCGCGAGCGGGGCCGCACCCCGCTGTTCGACCAGTACGCCGACGGCGACCGGCCGCGTGCGGCCAACGAATGAGCGAGCGAATGAGCGGTCGGCGAGCGGTGTGTGAGAGGTCGTGAGGTCCGCCGTCCTGACCAGCCAGGAACGGATTTCCAAGCACCCGGATGGGGATGCTAGAGTTTCACTCGTTGCAAGGGCCTGTGGCGCAGTCCGGTAGCGCACCTCGTTCGCATCGAGGGGGCCAGGGGTTCAAATCCCCTCAGGTCCACTGCACAAGAGATCCCGTCCGATCATTCTGATCGGGCGGGATTTCGTCGTTTCCGGGTGGGGTGGAGGACCTGATGGTGAACGGCACGGTGGTCGTGAGCGGGGTCACGCTTCGGTATGACGACCATGGGCCCGAGGCGGGGGTGCCCGTCGTCCTCGTGCACGGGCATCCGTTCAACCGGACGCTGTGGGCGCCACAGGCCGAGGCGCTCGCCGCGGCCGGGTACCGGGTGATCGTGCCCGATCTGCGGGGGTACGGGGAGAGCGAGGTCGTGCGGGGGAAGGTGCTGCTCGGGGACTTCGCCGATGACATCGCGGGGCTGCTCGACCGGCTCGGTCTGGAGCGGGTCGTGATCGGTGGGGTCTCCATGGGCGGGCAGATCACGATGGAGTTCCAGCACCGGTATCCGGAGCGGGTGCGGGGGCTCGTGCTCTGTGACACCTCGCCCGTCGCCGAGACCGAGGAGGGCCGTGCCTTCCGCAACGGCCTCGCGGACCGGCTGCTCGCGGAGGGGATGGGCGGGTACGCGGACGAGGTGATCGACAAGATGATCGCGCCCGCCAGCGTGGTCGCGCTGCCGGAGGTCGCGGCGCACGTCCTCGGGATGATGCGCGACACCGATCCGGAGGGTGCCGCGGCGGCGCTGCGGGGGCGGGCCGAGCGGCGCGATCACCGCGACACCCTTGCCGGGGTCCGGGTGCCCACGCTGATCGTGGTCGGCGCGGATGACGTCTATACGCCGGTCGTCGACGCGGAGTCGATGCGCGAATTGATTCCGCATGCGGTGCTCGTCGTGGTCGAGGGGGCGGGGCATCTGCCCAACCTGGAGCGGGCGGAGCGGGTGAGCGCGGAGTTGGTGGGGTTCCTCGGTGGGGTGGCGGTGTCGTCTTCGCCCGGTGAGCGGTGAGCGGTGAGCGGTGAGCGGTGAGCAGTGAGCGGTGTGCAGTGAGTGTGAGCGGTGACCTGGTGACGCACTGTCCGTCGTCGGTGGGGCGGGGTGGGGACGCGGCGGTATGTCCGTCCTCGAAACGCCTCGGGCGCCGGACGGGTACGCGAGTACTGGCTTGGGTTGCTTGCTGTACTGCGGGCGGACATACCGCCGCGTCCCCACCCCTTGCGCCGTCGCCCGTCTGCCGGTTGTGGGGCTTCTTGGGCCGTGCGAGCCGGGTCAGGGCTGGGTGGGCCAGTTCTCCAGGAGGGTGTGGAGGGCTTCCACCGTGCGGTTCCAGGAGGTCTGGATGTTGCGGGGGTGGGCGAAGCTGCCTGTGGCTTCGAGGCTGATGTAGCCGTGGAGGGTGCTGCGGAGGAGGCGGACCGCGTCGGTGAGGTCGGGTTCGGTCAGGCCGTAGCCGCGGAGCAGGCCGTAGGTGATGTCGATGGTGCGGTGGAAGGCGGGGGAGGTCGCTGCGGCTGAGGGGTCCAGGGGGATCTGGGTCGCGGCGTAGCGGCCGGGGTGGGCCTGGGCGTAGGCGCGGTAGGCGCCCGTGTACGCGATCAGGGCGTCCTTGCCGGTGCGGTCCGCCACCGCGTCCGCGATCAGGTCGATCTTCTCGCTCGCGGCGAGGAGCGCGACGCGGGTGCGCAGGTCGGCGAGGTTGCGGACGTGGGAGTACAGGCTCGCGTCCTTGACGCCGAAGCCGCGCGCGAGGGCCGAGACGGTGACCTTGTCGAAGCCGATCTCGTCCGCCAGGTCGGCGGCCGCCTCGGTCACGCGCGCCGCCGTGAGGCCGGCTCGGGCCATGGAGTCGTCTCCTTGGGGGGAAGGGGAGGGGCTGTGGCTGTGGTGGGGGCAATCTATCGAGGGGCTTCTCGGTGGATTCTCGTCGGGTGGGTTATTTGTCCGTATAGATACATTTAGTGCATGCAGTGCCCTGGTCCGTTCAAGAGAAGTGCCGCCGTCGTGTGTGGAGCCGTGCTCGCCGTTCCTCTGGTGGGGGGCTGTGCGGAGCCGGGCGGGCTGAAGGTCGAGGGGGCCGCGCTGCGGCCGTCGAAGGTCAGCGGGCCCGTCTATGTGGCCGATGCCATGGGGCAGCCGTTGCAGCGGCCGCTCGTCGTGGGGCTCACCGAGGCCGTGTCCATGTCCGGGCTGAGCTGGAAGGACTGGGGCGGGCCGACCGCGCGGGCGACGGGGAAGCTCAGCGGGAGCTGGTGCATTCCGGGGTGTGCCAAGAATCCGTACGACGCGACGCTGACGCTCAGCGGTCTGGAGCAGCAGGAGCGGGTGGCGTACTACCGGCGGGCGACCGTCGAGGCGAAGAACCCGGAGGAGCTGCCGCCGAGCGCCGTCAATGTGCAGCTCCAGGGCATCCGGCTGCTCGTCCCGGAGTTCTGAGCGCGCCATGGGACTCCGTACGAAGATCGGGCTCGCCATCGCGGGGACCGCGGCTGTGGTCTCCGTGGTGATGGGGCTCCTGGTGCACCACCGGACGGTCGAGGCGCAGTACGCGAGTGCGCGCAGTCAGATCGGGGACCGGCTGCAGACGGCGGTGCAGGACCATGCGGCCGGTGTGGATGGTGATCGCACGCTCATCGATCCGCCGGATCTGCCGAAGCCGCTGGCCGAGGCGGTGCGGCAGGGCAAATGGGGGGTCTATCTCGACCGCGGGCCGAAGGTGCCGCAGATCTGGGCCGCCAGTAAGTACGGCAAGGAGGTCGTGGCGCTGAAGCGGCCGTATCAGCGGGAGGCCGAGACCGTGCGGGATCTGGACCGGGTGCTGTGGCTCGCCGGCGGTTTCGGGACGGGGCTCGCGTGTGTGGCCGGGCTCGTCGTGGCGACGCGGCTCGGGCGGCGGCTCAAGGTGAAGGCGGGGGCGGCGCAGCGGATCGCGGAGGGGGATCTGACGGCCCGCCTGCCGCTGCGCGGCAAGGACGAGATCACCCAGCTGGCGGCTGCGGTGAACACGATGGCCGATGCGCTCGCCGGGCGGCTGCAGGCGGAGCGGGAGGTCACGGCGAACATCGCGCATGAGCTGCGTACGCCGGTGGCGGGGATGGTCACGGCTTCGGGGCTGTTGCGGGAGGGGCGGGCCGAGGAGCTCGTACGGGGGTCGGTCCGGCGGCTGAGCGAGCTGGTGGACGACGTCATCGAGGTGGCCCGCCTCGACACGGCCACGCAGGAGGTGCGGACCGAGGTGTGTGAGCTCGGGTCGCTGGTGCGGCGGTCGGTGGCGGGGGTGGCCGGCGAGGCGGAGGGGGTGCCGGAAGGGGTCACTGTGCGGGTGGTGCGGGACGTGCGGGTGGAGACGGATCCGCGGCGGGTGGAGCGGATCGTGGCGAACCTCGTCAGCAACGCGCTGCGGCATGGGCGGGCGCCGGTGTCCGTGGAGGTCGACGGGGGTGTGGTGCGGGTGCGGGACTGTGGGAGCGGGTTTCCGGAGGCGCTGTTGTCCGGGGGGCCGCAGCGGTTTCGCACCGGGGGTGGGGAGCGGGGGGTGGGGCTGGGGCTCGGGCTGACGATTGTGCAGGGGCAGGCGCGGGTCCTGGGGGCGGGGGTTCGGTTCGCCAATGAGTCCGGTGCGCTGGTGGAGGTTGATCTTCGGGGGGCTGTTGTGGGGGAGTGAGGGCCCGTCCCGGCCTGGGGGCTGTTGTCGGGGTGCTCCCTGGACTCTTGGGATCTTGGGTTCTTGGCTTTTGGGCTCTTGGGCTCTGGGGTGTTGCCGTTGCTGTTCAGGGTGCTCGCCGTCGTGGCGTTGTGCCCACCCGTTCCGCCGTGCGGAACGCCTGCCCACAACGGGGGCGGCTGCCTGTCACGGGGACGCCCGTCCGTCACGGGGGCGGCTGCCCGTCACGGGGGCGGCTGCCCGCAACCGGGGCGGCTGCCCGCAACCGGGGCGGCTGCCTGTCATGGGGTCGCCTGCCTGTAACGGGGGCGGCTCCCCGTCACGGGGGCGGCTGCCTGTCACGGGGGCGGCTGCCCGCAACCGGGGCGGCTGCCCGCAACCGGGGTGGCTGCTCATGGCGGGGGTGGCCACGTGGCTCGCCTGGGTGGGGTTAGAGGGGCTTGGCGTAGCAGCGGCTCAGGGGTTCGTGGCGGTAGAGGCCGAATTTGGGGCAGGGGGTGTAGCCCGTGGAGGTGTAGAGGGCTATGGCCTCCGGCTGCTTGGTGCCTGTTTCGAGGACCATGCGGGTGCGGCCCGCCGCGCGCGCGTCCTCTTCCAGCGCCGCGAGGATGCGGCGGGCCAGGCCGAGGCCGCGGGCCTCCGGGGTGACGTACATGCGCTTGATCTCGGCGTCGCCGTCCGAGTAGCCCTCGTCGTTCTCGTCCTGGGTGCGCCAGCCGCCCGTCGCGACGGGGGTGCCCCGGCCGTCGTACGCGATGAGGTACAGGCCGCGCGGGGGCACGAACATCATCGGGTCGAGGGGGGTGGCGTCGCCCTCGTCGCCGTAGCGCTCCGCGTACTCCAGCTGGACGCGGTCGTTCAGGGTGATCGCGTCGGGGTCGCCGAAGGAGGCGGTGCGCAGGGATACGGAGGGGGTGGTCATGTCGTGCATCGTATTTCCGTGCGTGGGGAGAGGGTGGTGCGGGCCGCGTGGGGCTGTTCCAGTGTGCCGGTATCGTGCCCTGATGCTCACAGTGACCAGCGTGAATGTGAACGGGCTGCGTGCCGCCGCCAAGAAGGGGTTCGTCGAGTGGCTCGTTGAGACCGCCGCCGACGTCGTCTGCCTGCAGGAGGTGCGGGCCGAGCCGCAGCAGCTGCCCGCGGACGTGCGGGAGCCGAAGGGGTGGCACGTCGTGCACGCCCCGGCCGCGGCCAAGGGGCGCGCGGGGGTCTCGCTCTACACGCGCCGGGAGCCGGAGCGGGTGCGGATCGGCTTCGGGTCCGAGGAGTTCGACGGGAGCGGGCGGTATGCGGAGGTCGATCTGCCCGGCGTGACCGTCGCCAGCCTGTATCTGCCCTCGGGGGAGGTCGGCACCGAGCGGCAGGACGAGAAGGAGCGGTTCATGGCCGAATTCCTCGTCTACTTGCGGGAGTTGAAGGCCAAGGCCGCCGCCGACGGCCGTGAGGTCGTGGTGTGCGGGGATTGGAATATCGCGCACCAGGAGGCGGACCTCAAGAACTGGAAGGGGAACAAGAAGAACGCCGGGTTCCTGCCGGAGGAGCGGGCCTGGCTGGGGGAGGTCTTCGAGGAGTACGTGGACGTGGTGCGGGGGCTGCATCCGGATGTCGAGGGGCCCTATTCCTGGTGGTCGTACCGGGGGCGCGCCTTCGACAACGACACGGGCTGGCGCATCGACTACCACGTGGCGACGCCCGGGCTCGCGGAGCGCGCGGTCAAGGGGTTCGTGGAGCGGGCGGCGAGCCATGCGGAACGGTGGTCGGATCACGCGCCGGTGACGGTGGTTTACGAGATGTGACATCGTGCCCCGTGTCCGAGGCCCGGGTGACCTCCGGGTAACTGGCTTGTGTACGGGGGTAGTTGATGTCGGCGTTGACGGGGATGCGGCGTGCGCGCGTGGCGGCCGCGGGGCTCGTGCTGGGTGGGCTGCTTGCCGCCGGGTGCGGGGGCGAGGCGGAGAGTGGTGCCGGGAAGGGCGGTGGCGGGAAGAGCGGTGGTGCGGGGGACGGGGTCGTCGCGCGGGACGCGGAGGGTGCGCGGGACGCGGAGGGCGCGCGGGATGCGGAGGGTGCGCAGGAAGCCGCGGTGCCCGGAGGCGTCATCATCACCGGATCGAGGGCCGGGGGGAGGGAGCGGGCGGCCCTCGTCGCCTTCAAGCCGGGGCAGCGGGTCTGGGACCCGAAGCGCAACCCGGCGGGTGTCGCCTGGACCTTCGATCCGCGCAAGGTCGCGGGATACGGCGACCTGGACCCCAAGCGCACCTGGCCGAACGGGCCGAACGAGGCGAAGACCTACCAGGTCGGCTCCGAGACCTGGGTGGCCACCGTGTCGGGGCGGGGCTTCCTGGGCGTGGTCAAGTACGGGACCGGCAAGCGGGTCTGGGGAGCGAGGCTGGCCGCGGCCTATCACCCGCACAGCATCGAACTGCTGCCCAGCCGCGAGGTGGCGGTCGCCTCACCGGGCGATGACCGGGGGAACGCTCCGGGAGGCAGGAACGTCTGCCTCTTTCCCCGTGGAGGGACGAAGGCCCGGTGCGTGACGCTGAAGTCCGCGCACGGGGTGCACTGGGACAGCCGGCGCAAGCGGCTGTGGGCGCTCGGCAACACGGAGCTGGCCGCCTACCGCATCGACCGGTCGGCCCCGGGGCGTCCCGCACTCGTGAAGGACGGGGCGCTCAGTGTCAGCACGCCCTGGCCCGCGGGGCACGACCTGATGCCCGTGCAGGGCAACCCGGACCGGCTGTGGGTGGTCACGGGCAGCTTCGTGTTCCAGTACGACGTTGGCGGGCGGGAGTTCTTCGGGCCGAAGGTGAAGCCGGGTGACCAGCGGCGGCCGTACCCCGGCGTCGACAAGGTCAACGCGCGGGGCGTCAAATCCCTGAGCTCCGCGCCGGGCACCGGGCGGGTGCTGCGCAACGTGACGGTCGGGGGGACTGATCAGCTGTCCCGCGTGGCCACGTTCCACCTGCCGGAGGGGGCCGCGCGCACGCCGAAGTACGACGGGAAGCCGTACGACTTCTACAAGGCCCGCTGGGTCACGCCCCGCGTTCTCGGTCGCTGAGCCTGCGGTCCAGGGCCATCGACAGCTCCGCCTCCACCACGCTCTTCGCGAGGGGGCGGAGCTTGTCCATGTCCTCGGACGCCGTCTCGGGCAGGTGGCTGTCCAGCATCGTCAGGAACAACTCCGCCAGTACGTCGGCGTGTTCGCGCACCCGCTGTCCCGCCTCCAGGACCGCAGAGAGCGGAACTCCCTTGCGGACGAGGGTGGCCGACGCCTCCAGGAGGCGCCGGCTGATGTGCACGATCTCGTCGCCGTCGGTGCCGAGATAGCCGAGGTCGAGCGCCGCCGCGAGGTTCTCCGGGGTGACCTCGCCCGCGAAGTGGTCCGCGAGCTCCTCGGGGGTGAGGCGGACCGGGGTCTCCTCGCTGGGCGCGCCCATGCCGAGGAGTTCGCCGACGTCGCGGCCGTTCTCGAACGCCTCGGTCAGGGAGGCGATGCCGGTCAGGGTGTGGCCGCGCTCCAGGAGGGCGGCGATGGTGCGCAGGCGGGCCAGGTGGTGCTCGTCGTACCAGGCGATGCGGCCCTCGCGGCGGGGTGGCGGGATGAGGCCGCGCTCGCGGTAGAAGCGCACGGTGCGCACCGTGATGCCGGCCTCCCTGGCCAGCTCCTCCATGCGGTACTCGCGGATGCCGGTCCCGCTCCCGGTCCCGTTCCCGGTGTCCGCGCTCCGGTCCGCCCCTTGGTCTGCCACGTGGGAAGCCTATGTTGTACCGCCGGTAACTTTCCCCTTCCCGACCCCTACCCATGAGTACGAGGCTGCTCTACCCTCCCAATTGCGCCAGTGGTTACTGGCAGAGTCGTGGGTACTTCGGGAGGCGGCGGCATGGCCGAGACTGAACACGTGCGGGTGGCGGTGATCGGGTCCGGATTCGGCGGGCTCGGGGCAGCGGTCCGGCTGCGCCGCGAGGGCATCACCGACTTCGTCGTCCTGGAGCGGGCCGGGGCCGTCGGCGGCACCTGGCGCGACAACAGCTACCCCGGCTGCGCCTGTGACGTCCCCTCGCACCTCTACTCCTTCTCCTTCGCGCCCAACCCCGACTGGCCGCGCACCTTCTCCGGCCAGGAGCACATCCAGGAGTACCTGGAGCACGTCGCCGACACCTTCCGGCTGCGCCCGCACATCCGGCTGAACACCGAGGTGACGCAGCTGCGTTGGGACACCGGGAACCTGTGGTGGGAGGTGGAGACGGGCAGCGGCGAGACCCTCCACGCGGACGTCGTCGTGTCCGCCACCGGGCCGCTCTCCGACCCCAAGCTGCCGGAGATCCCGGGGCTCGACGCCTTCCCCGGCAAGGTCTTCCACTCCGCGCGCTGGGACCACGACTACGACCTGCGCGGCAAGCGCGTCGCCATGGTCGGCACCGGGGCCTCCGCCATTCAGATCGTGCCGTCCATCCAGCGCGAGGTCGGCCGGCTCACCCTCTTCCAGCGCACCCCGCCGTGGGTGCTGCCGCGCGTGGACCGGCCCATCACCGGGCCCGAGCGCTGGCTGCACCGGCAGCTGCCGTTCACCACCAAGGCGCGGCGCGGACTCCTGTGGGGCATACGGGAGTTGCAGGTCCAGGCGTTCACCAAGCGGCCCGACGAGCTGGGTCTGGTCGAGCAGCTGGCCAAGCGGAACATGGCGCGCGCCGTGAAGGACCCGGTCCTGCGGGACAAGCTGACGCCGGACTACCGCATCGGCTGCAAGCGGATACTCCTGTCCAATACCTACTACCCGGCCCTTGCCCAGCCGAATGTGGACGTCGTCGCGAGCGGGCTCGCCGAGGTGCGGGGCTCCACCGTCGTCGCGACCGACGGCAGCGAGGCCGAGGTCGACGCGATCATCTTCGGTACGGGGTTCCACGTCACCGACATGCCGATCGCGGAGCGCGTCGTGGGCGCCGCCGGGCACACGCTGATGGCGGACTGGAAGGAAGGGATGAAGGCGCTGCGCGGCGCGACGGCCGCCGGGTTCCCCAACTTCATGACGATCATCGGCCCCAACACCGGTCTCGGCAACTCCTCGATGATCCTGATGATCGAGGCCCAGCTGAACTATCTCGCCGACTACATGCGGCAGTTGGACGTCCTCGGGGGCAGGACGGCCCTCGATCCGCGGCCCGGCGCCGTGACCGCCTGGAACGACCGGGTGCAGCAGCGCATGGAGCGCACCGTGTGGAACACGGGCGGCTGCAACAGCTGGTACCTGGACGAGAGCGGCGTCAACACAACGCTGTGGCCGGGCACCACCACGGAGTTCCGGGGTGCGGTGCGCCGGGTCGACCTCGCGGAGTACGAGGTGATCAGGGCCGCGAAGAAGCCGGTGGCCGACGCCCCGGCCAAGGAGTCCGCCCCGGCCGAGGAGTCCGCCCCGGCCGAGGAGTCCGCCCCGGCGAAGGAGTCCACCCCGTCCCGTAAGGCCAAGAGCGCGAGCAAGAAGGTGGAGGCCGGGGCATGAGCAGGCTGATGCATGTGACCAGCGGGCCGTACGCGCCGCCCGTCCCCGTGCGGGAGGTGACCGCGGTCTCGGCCGACGCCGCCCGCATCCACGTCGAGGTGCACGGACCCGTCGACGATCCGGCCGCCCCCGCCGTCGTCCTCGCGCACGGATGGACCTGCTCGACCGCGTTCTGGGCGGCGCAGGTGCGGGCGCTCGCCGCCGGGCACCGTGTGATCACGTACGACCAGCGGGGGCACGGCCGCAGCGCCGCGCCGCTCGGCCCCTCCGCGTACAGCGTGCGGACGCTCGCCGACGACCTGGAGGCGGTGCTCGCGGCGACGCTCGAGCCGGGCGAGCAGGCCGTGGTCGCCGGGCACTCCATGGGCGGCATGACGATCATGGCGGCGGCGCGGCGGCCGGTGTTCCAGGAGCACGCGGCGGCGGTCCTGCTGTGCAGCACGGGCAGCGCGCGCCTCGTCGCGGAGTCCCGCGTGGTGCCGCTGCGGTCCGGGCGGCTGCGGACGCGGGTCACCCGGTCGGTGCTCGGGTCGCGGGCGCCGCTCGGGCCCGTGACGCCGCTCGCCAGGCGGATCCTCAAGTACGCGACGATGGGCCCCGGTTCGGCCCCCGACAAGGTCGAGGCGTGCGCGCGGATCGTGCACGCCTGTCCGCGACGGGTGCGGTACGGCTGGTCGCACGTCCTCGACGAGCTCGAACTCGACGCGGAGGTCACGCAGTTGACGGTGCCGGCGGCCGTGGTGGTCGGCAGCGAGGACCGGATGACTCCCGTCGTGCACGCGCGGCGCCTCGTCCAGCTGCTGCCGAACTGCCTGGGCCTCACCGAGCTCGCGGGCCTCGGCCACATGACGCCGATCGAGGCGCCCGAAGCGGTCACGGAGCAGATCGCCGAACTCGTCGACACCTATGTGCGCGTACGGCACGCGCAGCACGTGAAGGAGGGCGCATGAGCAAGGTCAGCCTTGAAGGTCAGGTCGCGGTCGTCACGGGGGCCGCACGCGGGGTCGGCGAACTCCTCGCCCGCAAGCTGTCGGCGCGGGGCGCGAAGGTCGCCCTGGTCGGCCTGGAGCCGGACGAGCTGAAGCAGGTCGCGGCGCGGCTGCACACCGACAGCGACTACTGGCACGCCGACGTGACCGACCACGTGGCGATGGCGGGGGTCGCGCAGGAGGTCAAGGAGCGGTTCGGGAAGGTCGACATCGTCGTCGCCAACGCCGGTGTGGCCAACGGCGGTCCGTTCGTGGAGTCCGACCCGGTCGCGTGGCGGCGCGTCATCGAGGTGAACCTGATCGGGTCCGCCGTGACCGCGCGGGCGTTCCTGCCGGTGCTGATGGAGTCGCGGGGGTATCTGCTGCAGATCGCCTCGCTCGCCGCGATCACCCCGGCGCCGATGATGACCGCGTACTGCGCGTCGAAGTCGGGCGTCGAGGCGTACGCGCACTCGCTGCGTGCCGAGGTCGGCTACAAGGGGGTGCGGGTCGGCGTCGGGTATCTGTCGTGGACCGACACGGACATGGTGCGGGGTGCCGACCAGGACGACGTGATGCGGGAGTTGCGGCAGCGGCTGCCGTGGCCGTCCAACAAGACGTATCCGCTGGGCCCCGCGGTGGACCGGATCGTGGCGGGGATCGAGCGGCGGTCGGCGCATGTGTACGCGCAGTGGTGGCTGCGCGGCATGCAGGGCATGCGGGGGTACTTGCCGGGGATCATCGCCACTGTCGGGCAGCGGGAGATGCGGAGGTTCGAGCCGCGGCTGGGGAGTGTGTCCACCGGCCTTGTGGGGGCCGGTGGGTCCGCCGACGAGTCGGTGCGCGGCGGGAGTTGAGGCTTCCCGGGCGACGAGGAGAGGGGCACCCGGGTAACCCGGGTGCCCCTCTCCCGTGCGGCACAGCGCAGCGTCAGGCGTCGTAGTCCTGGTCGAACTTGTCCTGAGCCTCCTGCGCCGCCCGCTGGGCCGAGTCCGGCGCCTGGTCCTGGGCCTGCGAGGCACGCTCGCCGGCCTCGTCCCGCGCCTGCGAGGCGCGTTCGCTCGCCTCGTCCTTCGCGCCGCCCATGGCCTGCGAAGCCTTGTCGCGGAGCTGGTCGGCCTTGTCGTTGAACTGGTCCTTGATGCCCATGCGGTTCACTCCTAGAGGGTGAGGTTGGGTGGGCCTCGACCAGACTGACACGGCCCGACATACCTCGCATTTCGATCAACTACCCAGAGTTCGGGCGGATACAGAGGGTTACGCGTCGCTGGTCAGGGGCGTGGCGGGAGCTGGGGGCGGCGGCGGTCGGGGGCGCTCCCGTAGCCGGGGGGCGTCGCCGCCGGGTGCTCGGCGAGCAGGTCGAGCGCCATCCGGACCGCGTCGTCGAGCTGGGCGTGCCGCCCCTCCGCCCAGTCCAGCGGCGTGCGCAGGACCTCCAGGTCGGGCTCGACGCCGTGGTTCTCCACGCCCCAGCCGTACGCGTCGAACCAGCCCGCGTTCATGGGGACCGTGATGACCGTGCCGTCGCCCAGCGCGTGCCGTCCCGTCATGCCCACCACGCCGCCCCAGGTGCGCTGGCCCACGACCGGGCCGATGGGCAGGAGCTTGAAGGCCGCCGTGATCATGTCGCCGTCGGACGAGGTCGCCTCGTCCGCGAGGGCAACCACCGGGCCGCGAGGGGCATTTGAGGCGTACGAGACCGGCTGGGCGTTGCGCGTGAGGTCCCAGCCGAGGATCGTGCGGGTGAGCTTCTCGATGACCAGCTCGCTGATGTGGCCGCCCGCGTTGCCGCGCACGTCGACGATGAGGGCCGGGCGGGACACCTCCAGGCGCAGGTCCCTGTTGAACTGGGCCCAGCCCGAGCCGCCCATGTCGGGGATGTGCAGATAGCCGCACTTGCCGCCGCTCAGTTCGCGGACCACCTCGCGGCGCTTGGCCACCCAGTCCTGGTAGCGCAGGGGGCGCTCGTTGACGAGGGGGACGATCGCGACGCGGCGGGCGCGGCCCTCGCCCTCCGCGGGCTGGAAGGTCAGCTCGACCGTGGTGCCCCCGGCCGCCGAGAGGAGCGGGTAGGGGCCCGTCACCGGGTCCACCGGGCGGCCGTCGACGTGCGTGAGCACCGCGCCCTCGCGGATGCCCGCGCCCGCCAGCGGGGAGCGGGCCTTGGAGTCGGACGAGTCGCCCGGCAGGATCCGCTTCACCAGCCAACTGCCGTCCCTGCACACCAGGTTGGCGCCCAGCAGGCCCATCGCGCGCTGGTAGTGCGGCGGGCCCTCGTTGCGGCGGGCCGCCGTCACGTACGCGTGCGAGGTGCCCAGTTCGCCGAGGACCTCGCGGAGCAGGTCCGCGAACTCGTCGGGGGAGGCGACGCGTTCGACGAGCGGGCGGTACTGGGCGAGCACCCCGTCCCAGTCGATGCCGCACATCTTCGGGTCCCAGTAGTAGGACCGGATGATGCGGCCCGCCTCCTCGTACGCCTGGCGCCACTCGGCGGGCGGGTCGACCTCGTGCAGGATGCGGCGCAGATCGATCCAGACCGTCGTGTCGCCGTCGCCGGACTCCGTCGAGGGGACTGCGCGCAGGTCGCCCTCGTCCACCACGACGAGGCGGCTGCCGTCGCCGCTGAGGCCGAACCAGTCGAGGTGGTCGACGAGTTCGGACTTCTTCCCCTTGGTGATGTCGAAGTACTCGAGGGTGGGGCGGCCCGAGGTGTCGGACGGGTTGGCGAAGGTCTCGCCGAGCGCGCCGGAGATCGGCCAGCGCAGCCAGACCAGGCCGCCGCCGCTGACCGGGTGGAGCGCGGAGTACTTGGACGCGGAGACGGGGAAGGGGGTGACCCGGGACTCCAGGCCCTCCACCTCCACGGTCGCGGTGCCCTCGGCGGGGCCGCCGTCGCCGGGGTCGAGCCCGCCCGCGGCCGGGCGCCCGTCGGGCAGGAGGGCGAAGGGGGAGGGGGTCGCAGAGGAGAGGGGGACGAGGTACGGGCGGCAGCCCAGGGGGAAGGAGAGGTCGCCGGTGTGCACGTCGTAGACCGGGTCGAAGCCGCGCCAGGAGAGGAAGGCGAGATAGCGGCCGTCGCGCGTGAAGACCGGGTTCTCGTCCTCGAAGCGGCCGTTGGTGACGTCGACGATCGTCCGGTCCTGGATGCGGGCCAGCTTGATCTGGCGCAGCGAGCGGCCCACGCCCGGGTGGGACCAGGCCAGCCAGTGGCCGTTGGGCGAGAAGGCGAGGTCGCGGACCGGCCCGTTGATGGAGCGGATCAGCTCGGTGACCTCGCCGTTGGAGTCCTCGGTGGCGTCGATGAGGAGGAGGCGCCCGTCGTTCGAGGCGACCGCGAGGCGTTCGCCCTCGCGGTCCGCCACCAGTTCCTGGACCCGGCCGAGCTCGCCCTGCGCCAGCCTGCGCGGCTCGCGGTCGCCGCTGGCCCGGGGCAGATACGAGATCTCGATGGCGTCCTCGCCCTCGGCGTCCGTCACATAGGCGACCTGGCCGCCGGTGCCGAGCATCTCCGGGAGGCGGACGCGGACGCCGGGGGTGTCCACGATGGTGCGCGCGGGGCCGTCCCGGTGCGTGAGCCAGTACAGGCTGCCGCGCACCACGACGGCGCTGGCCCGGCCGGTCGCGTCCACCGAGAGCGAGTCGACGTGCTGGGCCGCCGGGACCTGGTAGACCCGCCGCCCGGCGCGCGGACCGCCCAGGCGTACGTCGAGGCGGCGCGGCGCCGAGTCCGCGGAGAGGTCGTCGACCAGCCAGATCTCGCCGCCGCACTGGTAGACGACGCGGGAGCCGTCGCTGCTGGCGTGCCGGGCGTAGAAGGCGTCGTGGTCGGTGTGGCGGCGCAGGTCGGAGCCGTCCGGCAGGCAGGAGTACAGATTGCCGACGCCCTCGTGGTCGGAGAGGAACGCGATGCGCTCGCCGACGAACATGGGGGAGTCCAGGTGCCCGTCGAGGTCCGGGAGCAGCTGCTCGCCGTGCAGCCACAGCCGGCCCATGGCGCCGCCCCGGTACCGCTTCCAGGCGGCCGGCTCGTGCGGCGGCTTGCCGGTGAGCAGCAGGGTCTTGCGGTCGGTGCCCTCGGAGCCGGCGTCGGCGAGCGCGTCGCTGACCGCGATGTCGTAGACGGGGCCCCAGGGGAGCTTGCCGCCGGGGGAGCCGTCGGTGGGGACGCTGTAGGCCCAGCAGAAGTACGAGAAGGGCTGGCCGTGCGAGGAGACGGCGAGGATGTCGGCCCGGCCGTCCTTGTCGGGGGGTGTCCAGCCGCAGACCCTCGTGTCCGTGGAGCCCCAGTAGGTGAGCCGGCGCGCGGGGCCGCCCTCGACGGGGGCGAGGTGGATCTCCGGGTCCAGGCTGCGCCACGTCGTGAACGCGATGTGGCGGCCGTCCGGCGAGAAGCGCGGGTGGCCGACCTTGGTGCGGTCGACGGTGATCCGCCAGGCCCGGCCTGCCGGGGCGGCCGCGTCCGATGGGGACGTCAGGGGCGCCACCCACAGGTCGTCCTCGGCGGCGAAACAGAGGCGGTCGCCGCTGAGGTGCGGGAAGCGGAGGTAGGCAGGGGCATCCGTGGAGTCTTCGCGCGCGTCGGTCACCTCCTCATGCTTTTCCGGTGGCGGGGCCCCGGCAACTTGTGGCGCAGCCCACGTACGAAACGGTTTCGTTTCGATAGCCGGAGGGGTATGTTCGTCACGTACGAGACGGAGAGGTTCCCCGATGGGAGGGGCGATCATGGTGGCGGAAGCAACGGCGCGCCGCAGCCGGATCACGCCCGAGCGCGAGGCCGAGCTGTACGAGGCCGTGCTCGACCTGCTCCGCGAGGTCGGCTACGACGCCCTGACGATGGACGCCGTCGCCACCCGCACCCGGGCCAGCAAGGCGACGCTCTACCGCCAGTGGGGCGGCAAGGCCGAGCTGGTCGTGAAGGCGCTGCGGAGCCAGAAGCCGGCGTTCGACGAGATCGACACCGGCTCGCTGCGCGGCGATCTGCACGCGATGGTGCTGCGCGACGACGACTGTCACATGGAGCAGAACAGTGCGCTGATGCGCGGCCTGATGGTCGCGGTGCACGCGAACCAGGATCTGCTCGCCGCCTTCAAGGAGTGGATCGTCGAGCCCGAACTGTCCGGTCTCGACCGGATGTTGCAGCGGGCGGTGGACCGGGGTGAGATCCGGGCCGGCAACCCGGCGCTCGGCTATGTGATCCACATGCTGATCGGCGCGTTCGCCACCCGCACGCTCATCGACGAGCAGCCGCCGACCCAGGCGTACCTCGCCTCGTACATCGACGCTGTGGTCCTCCCCGCCCTCAGCGCGTAACTCGCCCTCCTCACCAGCCAGTTCACCTGACGCGAGCCTCCCCCATTGCCTTAAGGGCACGGGAGGCACCCGCTTACGTCGTCGGGCCGATACCCCCTGCCCCGCTGAACCCCACGACCTGACCGGGAGTACGCCCTCGTGGCCACGTTCCTCTACAAACTCGGCAAACTCGCCTTCCGGCGACGCCACTTCGTCGCCCTGATCTGGGTGGCGCTGCTCGTGGCCGCCGGAGTCGGCGCCGCGTCCGCGCCCACCGCCGCCTCCAGTTCCTTCTCCATACCGGGTACGGAGGCGCAGAAAGCCTTCGACCTGCTGGAGCAGCGCGCCCCCGAGACCAGCGCCGACGGGGCCGGCGCCCGCGTCGTCTTCAAGGCGCCCGACGGGCAGAAGGTCTCCGACCCGGCCCACAAGAAGCAGATCGAGAAGACCCTCGGCGCCATCAAGTCCGGCTCGGACCAGGTGGCTTCGGCGCCCGACCCGTTCCGGGCGAAGACCGTCAGCAAGGACGGCTCGACGGCGTACTCGGCGGTCTCGTACAAGGTCACCTCGATGGAGCTGACCGACGACGACCGGGACGCCCTGGAGAAGACGGTCGACCGGGCGAAGGAGTCCGGGCTCACGGTGGAGGTCGGCGGCGACGCGCTGCAGGCCATGCCGGAGACCGGGGCCACGGAGGTCATCGGCATCGCGGTCGCGGCCGTCGTCCTGATCATCACCTTCGGCTCGCTGATCGCGGCGGGGCTGCCGCTCCTGACGGCGCTCATCGGCGTCGGCATCGGCGTCTCGACGATCACCGCGCTGGCCAACGTCCTCGACCTGGGCACCACCACGTCGACGCTCGCGATGATGATCGGCCTCGCGGTCGGCATCGACTACGCGCTCTTCATCGTCTCCCGCTTCCGGGGCGAACTCGCCGAGGGGCGCGATCGCGAGGAGGCGGCGGGCCGTGCGGTGGGCACCGCGGGCTCGGCCGTGGTCTTCGCCGGTCTGACGGTCGTCATCGCCCTGGTCGGCCTCGCGGTCGTGAACATCCCGATGCTCAGCAAGATGGGCTTCGCGGCGGCGGGCACGGTCGCCATCGCGGTCCTCATCGCCCTCACCCTCATCCCGGCGCTGCTCGGCTACGCGGGCAGGCGGGTCCTGCCCGCGGGCAAAAAGAGCAGGCTGTTCGGCGGAGGGAAGAAGTCCGGGGCGGCCGGGGCCTCCGAGGCCGCCGGTGAGCCGAAGTCCAACATGGGCACCCGCTGGGCCCGCTTCGTGGTGCGCCGCCCGGTCGCGGTGCTGCTGCTCGGCGTGCTCGGCCTCGGCGCGGCGGCGATCCCGGTCGCCCAGCTGGAGCTGGGCCTGCCCGACGACGGCGCGCAGCCGACGTCCACGACGCAGCGCAAGGCGTACGACCTGATCGCGGACGGCTTCGGGCCCGGCTTCAACGGCCCGCTGATGGTGGTCTCCGACCTCAAGGGCGCCGACGACCCGAAGGCCGCGGCCGCGACGATCTCGAAGAAGATCTCCGGGCTCGACGACGTGCTCTCGGTCAGCCCGCCGATGCTGAACAAGGCGGGCGACACGGCGGTCCTCTCCGTCGTGCCCTCCTCCAAGCCGAGCAGCACCGGGACCGAGAACCTGGTCCACGCGATCCGCGACGCGAACGCCGGGCTGAAGGCCGACACGGGCGCGTCCACGATGGTCACCGGCACGACGGCCATGAACATCGACGTCTCGCAGAAGCTCAACGATGCCCTGCTGCCGTATCTGGCGCTGGTGGTGGGCCTCGCGTTCCTGCTCCTGATCGTCGTCTTCCGCTCGATCCTGGTCCCGCTCAAGGCGGCGGTCGGCTTCCTGCTCTCGGTCCTCGCGGCCCTGGGCGCGGTCGTCGCGGTCTTCCAGTGGGGCTGGCTCGGCTCGCTCTTCGGCGTCGAGCAGACCGGCCCGATCATGTCGATGATGCCGATCTTCATGGTGGGCGTGGTCTTCGGCCTCGCGATGGACTACGAGGTCTTCCTCGTGACCCGCATGCGGGAGGCGTACGTCCACGGCGAACGCCCCGGGCAGGCGATCGTGACGGGCTTCCACCACGGCGCCCGCGTGGTCACGGCCGCGGCGGTCATCATGATCGCGGTGTTCGCGGGCTTCATCGGCTCCAGCGAGCAGATGGTCAAGATGATCGGCTTCGGGCTCGCGATCGCGGTGTTCTTCGACGCGTTCGTGGTGCGCATGGCGATCGTCCCCGCGGTGCTCGCGCTGCTCGGCAAGCGGGCGTGGTGGCTGCCGAAGTGGCTGGACCGGGCGCTGCCGAACGTGGACGTGGAGGGCGAGGGGCTGCGGGACGCGGCCAAGGACGCGGACCCGGGCTCGGACCCCGACCCGGACGTCGACCGGGAGCTCGTACGCGCGTGACTCAGTGAGTGACCGGAGTGGCGGCCGTGTACGTGCGGCGCAGGAAGCGGATCAGCGCCGAGCTGTCGAACTGCACGACCGTCACTCCCTTCGCGGTGTGGAACTCCACCACCGCCTGGACCCGCCCACAGGGCCAGACATGGATGTTGCCGCTGGTGGCCGGGGCGCGCAGGCCGCGTTCCAGGAGGTCGCGGGCGAAGGTCCACTCGTGGGAGCCGGGGAGGCCGATCCGCACGGAGCGCGGGTCGGCCTCCGGGTCGTAGCGGAGGGCGACGGGGATCGTGCGGTGTCCGGCCTCGGAGTCCGTGACGAGGTGGGCGCGGGCGTACTGCTCTACTGCGGACATCGAGGCTCCTCACGCCACACCTGTTGACTCCTGACCACAAATGTCCCATATGGGGAGAAATAAGGCTCAGGCGTAATCGTGACCTGGCCGCTCTTGCAAGCCGTTCGCAACAGGGCACTACTATTGAACGGTTCACGACCGGTCGAGTCCCCTGCCTGGAGTCCGCCCATGCATGTCCCCGACGGATTCATCAACGCTCCCGTCTCGGCTGCCTGCGGAGTCGTCGCCGCGGGAGCGGTCGCCGTCAGCCTGCGCGGGGCCCGCAAGGAGCAGGGAGGCACCTCCCTGCTCGAGCGCAGCCGAGAGCTCGGGGGAGAGAGGACCGCGCCGCTCGCAGGTCTCGTCGCCGCCTTCATCTTCGCCGTGCAGATGCTCAACTTCCCCGTCGCGGCCGGAACCAGCGGACACCTGCTGGGAGGCGCCCTCGCGGCGATACTCGTCGGTCCCTATACCGGGGTGCTCTGCGTCTCCGTGGTCCTGCTCCTGCAGGGCGTCCTGTTCGCGGACGGCGGGCTCACCGCGCTCGGCGTGAACATCACGGACATGGCGGTGGTCACCACCGTCGTCGCCTACCTCGTCTTCCGCGGCCTGGTGAAGGTGCTGCCCCGGGGCCGCCGCTCGGTCACCGTCTCCGCCTTCGTCGCCTCGCTGCTCTCGGTGCCGGCCGCGGCCGTCGCCTTCACCCTGATCTACGCCCTCGGCGGCACCACGGACGTCTCCATCGGCAAGGTCGCCACCGCCATGATCGGCGTGCACGTCCTCATCGGCATCGGCGAGGCCGCGATCACCGCCCTCACCGTCGGCGCCGTCATCGCCGTCCGCCCCGACCTGGTGCACGGCGCCCGCGGCCTGACCACCCCGCTCAAGCTCCGCGTGGGCGGCGAGCTGGTGGACGCCCCCGCCGCCGCCCCGTCGCCCGCCGCCGCCCGGTCCCGGCGCAAGGTCTGGGTCATCGGCCTCGTCACCTCCCTCGTCCTCGCGGGCTTCGTCAGCTTCTACGCCTCCGCCGACCCCGACGGCCTGGAGAAGGTCGCCCACGACAAGGGGATCGACAAGAAGGCCAAGGAGCACGCCTCCTCCGACTCGCCGCTCGCCGACTACGGGGTCAAGGACATCGCCGACAGCCGCCTCTCCGGCGGCCTCGCGGGCGTGATCGGCGTCGGCGTCACCGCCGTCGCGGGCACCGGGGTCTTCTGGGTGCTGCGCCGCCGCCGCACGTCCTCCTCGGAGTCCACGCCCACTTCCGTACCCGAGCAGGCCCTCCCGTCTCCCACCACCGCCCTCAACCGAGGCCCTTCGGGCCGCACCCCCTCACTCTGATGGGCGCGGGTCACGCCCACCGGCTCTACCGGCACGGCCACTCGCCGGTGCACGCGCTGCCCCCGCACACCAAGCTCGCGGCGGTCTTCTGCTTCGTGGTCGTCGTGGTCTCCACGCCGCGCGAGGCGATGTGGGCCTTCGGCCTGTACGCGGTGCTGCTCGGCGGCGTCGCCCACGCGGCCCGCGTCCCGGCGGGCTTCCTGCTGAAGCGGCTGCTCATCGAGGTCCCGTTCGTGGCCTTCGCGGTGCTCATGCCCTTCGTCGCGCAGGGCGAGCGGGTGGACGTCCTCGGGATGTCCCTCAGCGTCAACGGCCTGTGGGGCGCCTGGAACGTGCTCGCCAAGGGCACCCTCGGCGTCGCCGCGTCCGTGCTCCTCGCCTCCACCACCGAGCTGCGGGAACTCCTGCTCGGGCTCCAGCGGTTGAGGCTTCCGCCGCTGCTCGTGCAGATCGCCTCGTTCATGATCCGGTACGGGGACGTGATCACCGACGAGATGCGGCGCATGAAGATCGCGCGGGAGTCGCGCGGCTTCGAGGCGCGCGGCCTGCGCCACTGGGGCGTCCTCGCGAAGTCGGCGGGCGCCCTCTTCATCCGCTCGTACGAGAGGGGGGAGCGGGTGCACCTGGCCATGGTGAGCCGGGGCTACACCGGTTCGATGCCGGTCATCGACGAGGTGACCGCGTCGCGCGCGCAGTGGTCGTACGCCTTCGCCCTCCCCGTGACCGCGCTCGTCGTCTGCCTTTTGGGATGGACCCTGTGACCTCAGCGACCTCAGAGACCTCGGCACCCTCACTGGAAGTGGCGGGCCTCGCCTTCGCCTACCCCGACGGCCACCAGGCCCTGTTCGGCGTGGACTTCACGATCGGGCGCGGCGAGCGCGTGGCGCTGCTCGGGCCGAACGGCGCGGGCAAGACCACCCTCGTGCTGCACCTCAATGGCATCCTGACCGGTGGCGCGGGCACCGTGACCGTGGCCGGGCTGCCCGTCGGCAAGCAGCACATGGCGGAGATCAGGCGCCGGGTCGGCATCGTCTTCCAGGACCCGGACGACCAGCTGTTCATGCCGACCGTGCGCGAGGACGTGGCCTTCGGCCCGGCCGCGGCGGGGATGCGCGGGCCGGAGCTGGAGGCCCGGGTCATGAAGGCGCTCGGGCTCGTCGGCATGGAGGAATTCGCGGACCGCCCGCCGCACCACCTCTCCTTCGGCCAGCGCCGCCGCGTCGCCGTCGCGACCGTCCTCGCCATGGAGCCGGAGATCCTCGTCCTGGACGAGCCCTCCTCCAACCTCGACCCGGCCTCGCGCCGCGAACTCGCCGACATCCTGCGGTCGTTGGACGTCACCGTCCTCATGGTCACGCACGACCTGCCGTACGCCCTGGAGCTCTGCCCGCGCTCGCTGATCCTCAACGACGGTGTGATCGCGGCCGATGGTGCGACCGGTGATCTGCTCGCTGACGGGGACCTGATGAGCGCCCATCGACTGGAGCTGCCCTTCGGCTTCGATCCGAAGTCGGTGACGGTGGGACGGTAGGGAATCCTCGGTCGCGTACGAGTGTTGGCCTTGTCATGGACGCTGAGGTAAACGGGACGGTCGCCGCCGGGTTCGAGCCGGTCCGCGACGCCTTCGTACGCAACTTCGCCGAGCTCGGTGAGCGGGGCGCCGCCGTGACCGTGTACCGCGACGGGCGCAAGGTCGTGGACCTGTGGGGCGGGGCCCGGGACGTCGACGCGGCGGCCGGGGACTCCCCGTGGCTGCCCGGCACCGCGCAGATCGTGCGCTCGGCGACGAAGGGCGTGGCCGCGGCGGCCCTCCTCCTGCTCCATCAGCGCGGCCGGCTCGACCTGGACGCGCCCGTGGGCTCGTACTGGCCGGAGTTCAAGGCGGCGGGCAAGGAGAAGGTCCGGGTGCGGGACCTGCTCGCGCACCGGGCCGGAGTGCCCGCGCTCGACCGCCCGCTGACCCCCTCCGAGGCGCTCGACCCCGACCTGGCGGCCGCCGTGGTCGCCGCCCAGGCCCCCTTCTGGGAGCCCGGCACCGACCACGGCTACCACGCGCAGACGTACAGCTGGCTCACCGGCGAGCTGGTGCGCCGGGTGACCGGGCAGGCCATCGGGGACTGGCTCGCGGCCGAGGTGACCGGGCCGCTCGGGGCGGACCTGTGGGTGGGGCTGCCGCCGGGGGCCGCCGCGCGCGCGGGGCGCGTCGGGCCGCTCGCCGCGCCGGAGGCCGGGCCCGGCGGCCCGCGGACCCGGCCGAAGCGGAACGTCGCCGAGGCGTACGCGGATCCGGGCTCGCTGACCCGGCGCGCCTTCGGGGCGATCGACCCGCTCCCGGACGAGAACGACCCCGCGTACCGAGCGGCCGCGCTGCCCGCCTCGAACGGCATCGCCACCGCTGAGGGGCTCGCCCGCTTCTACGCCGGGCTCATCGGCGAAGTCGGCGGTGCGGAGCGGCTGTTCACGCCCGGGACGGTGGAGCTTGCGCGGGGCGAGGCTTCGGCGGGGCCGGACCGTGTGCTCGTCGTCAACACCCGCTTCGGGCTGGGCTACATGCTGCACGGGGGTGCGTCGCCGCTGCTCGGGCCCGGGTCCTTCGGGCACCCGGGGCGGGGTGGGGCGCTCGGGTTCGCGGATCCGGAGGCGGGGGTGGGGTTCGGGTACGTCACGAATGGGATGCGCAAGGGGGTTACGGCGGATCCTCGGGCGCAGGGGCTGGTGCGGGCGGTGAGGGCTGCGCTGTGATGCCTGCGGCGCCTCTTTCCCCAGCCCCGCCCCTTCCCGAATCCGCGACTCCGTCGCCCTGGGGCACCGCTCATGGGGCTTCGCCCCTCGCCCCCGATCGGCGCTTCGCGCCTCGTTCTCGAACGCCGGACGGGCTGAAAGGCTCCCGGACGGGCTGAAAGGCCCAGGCGTGATACCTGGTCGCGTGGCTGCTACACGGACCGCTAGCGTGCCGACCATGAGCGATACCGATACTCCCGCTGCTCCCGCCGAAGACGACACCGCCGCCCACCCCCGCTTCGCCGCCGCCCTCCGCGAGCTCGGTCTGGACGAGCTCGTCGGGCAGGCCGTCCGGTTCCCCGAGCAGACCCGTACCGCCGCCGAGGCCGCCGCCGCGATCGGCTGTGAACTCAGCCAGATCTGCAAGTCGTTGATCTTCGCGGCCGACAGCGTGCCGGTGCTCGTCCTGATGGACGGGGCCTCCCGCGTCGACCTGGAGCTCGTCCGCAGGGAGCTGGGTGCCGCGAAGGTCACCCGGGCCAAGGCCGATGTCGTACGGGAGACCACCGGCTATGCCATCGGCGGGGTGCCGCCCTTCGGGCACGCCACCAGGACGCGGGTGCTCGCGGACCGCTCGCTGCTCGGCCACGACGTGGTGTGGGCGGCCGCCGGAACCCCGTACGCGGTGTTCCCGCTGGACCCGAAGTCGCTCATCGCCCACGCGGGCGGCACGCTCGTGGACGTGCGCGAGGCCGCCGGAACCGGTCAGTGACCCCGCTGGTCGCGGCGGCCGTCCTGCTCGCCGCCGTCACCCACGCCAGCTGGAACGCGATCGCGCACCACATCACCGACAAGCTCGTCGTCTTCACCCTCATATCCGGCGGGGGCGCCCTCATCGGGCTGCTCCTCTCGCCGTTCGTGCCGTTCCCGGCGGCCGGGGCCTGGCCGTATCTGCTGCTCTCGGCCGTCCTGCACGTGGCCTACATGGTCCTGCTCATGCGGTCGTTCAAGCTCGGCGACTTCGGGCAGGCGTATCCGATCGCGCGCGGCAGCGCCCCGCTCGTGGTGACACTGCTCGCGGCCGTGTTCGTGGGCGAGGTCCCGGACGGCTGGCAGGCCGCCGGGGTCGTGGTCTGCTCGGTGGGCCTCACGGGCCTCGCGCTGTGGGGGATCCGGGGCTCGGGCCGGCGCCCGGACTGGGCGGCGATCGGAGCGGCGCTCGCGACGGGCGTCGCCATCGCCGGATACACCGTCGTGGACGGGCTCGGGGTGCGGGCGTCCGGCTCCTCGATGGGGTACATCGCGTGGCTGATGATCCTGGAGGGCATCGCCATCCCCGTGTACGCGGCCAACCGCTGGCGCGGTGAACTCTGGCCCCGGCTGCGGCCGTTGGCGGGCCTCGGGCTGTTCGGCGCGGCCCTGTCCGTCGCCGCGTACGGGCTGGTCCTGTGGGCCCAGACCCGCGCCGACCTCGCGCCCATCTCGGCGCTGCGGGAGTCGTCGATCATCGTGGGGGCGGCGATCGGGGCGCTGTTCTTCAAGGAGAAGTTCGGCGCGCCCCGCCTGGTCGCGGCGGGCGTGATGGTGGCGGGCATCGGGCTGATGCTGCACGCGGGCTGAGCGCGCCGGTCGGGGCGGAACGCCCGAGAGGCGACACGAAGGGGGCCGCGGTGTGCGCGGCCCCCTCGCGTCGTGTGGTGCTCAGCCGCCGGCCAGCAGCATCTCCCGCACGATCGGTCCGGCCGAGTCGCCGCCGTGGCCGCCCTCCTGCACCACGGCCGCCGAGGCGAGGTCTCCGCGCCACGCGGTGAACCAGCCGTTCGGCTTCTTCTGGCCGTCGACCTCCGCGGAGCCGGTCTTCGCGCCCATGTCGGAGCCGAGCCCGGACATCGGCTTGACCGCCGTGCCCGCGACCGCCGTGTAGTGCAGCAGGTCACGGAGCTGCTTCACCGTCGCCGGCGAGAGCTTGCGGGAGGCCGTCGCCAGCTTGCGGTCGTCCAGGTCGGGGGAGACCAGGTACGGCTGGCGGAAGGTGCCCGTCTCGGCGGTCGCGACCACCGACGCCATGTTCAGCGGGTTCATCCGCACCGCGCCCTGCCCGATCAGCGAGGCCGCCATCTGCGCGTCGGACTGGACCGGCACCGCGCCGTCGAAGGACGGGACGCCGATCGACCAGTTGCCCCGGCCGAGCCCGAAGACGTCCTGGGCCTGCCGCGTCAGGTCGTCGTTCTTGAGCTTCTCGGCCTGGCTGATGAAGGCCGTGTTGCAGGAGCGGGCGAAGCTGGCCCGGAACGTGCCGTCCTTGATCTCGAACTTGTCGTCATTCTGGAACTTCCAGCCGCCGTACGTCACGTACTTGGGGCACGGGTGCTTCTTGTCGATGCCCGCCAGCTTCTTCTCGATGAGGAGAGAGGAAGTGATGATCTTCATCGTGGAGCCCGGGGCGATGGAGCCCTGGAACGCCGTGTTGAAGCCGCCGGGGCGGGAGTTGGCGGCCGCGAGGATCTCGCCCGTGCTGGGCTTGAGGACCACGACCGAGGCCCGCTGCCGCTTGGCCACCGAACGCTCGGCCGCCGACTGGGCCTTGGCGCTGAGCGTGGTGTGGAGCGTGCCCGGGGTGCCCTTGGCGAGGGTGAGGAGCGTCTTGTCGGGCAGCGCCTTCGCGTCGCCCTTGCCGGACTTCGCGGCCTTGCTGTCCTTGCGGATGACGCGGGTCTCGATGCCGGGGGTGCCGCCCGCCTTCTTGCCGAACTTCTCCCGCAGCCCGTCCAGGACCGTGCCGAGCGAGGGGTACTTCGCCGCCGTCAGCTCCGCGCCGTCCCGGTCCACGGCCTTGATCGGCGGGGTCCCGGAGGCCCCGGTGACCAGCCGGTCGCCGTCCCGCAGCTCCGGGTGCAGGACCGAGGAGGCCCACTTCACCAGCGGCTTGCCGTCCTCGGCGCGGCGCACGACGGTCAGCTCGGAGCCGTACGAGAGGGGCTTGCTCCGGCCCTTGTACGCGACCGTGGTGGCGACGGTGAAGGGCGCCTTCGCGGTCTTGCCGCGCGCGCTCTTCCCGCCCGTGCCGCCTTCGGAGAGCTTGCCCGGGGTCACCTTCAGGGCGCCCAGGTGCGCGTCCTTGCGGAAGGAGGTCAGGGCGGCCTCGGCCGTCTTCGCGTCGTCCGTGTGCGCGGCCGCCCGGCTCATCTTCCCGGCCGCCCACGCGGTGAGGAACTCCCGGCTGGCCGTGCGGACTTCGGTGGCGGACAGCGGCCCCGTCTTGACGTGGGGCTTGTCGTCCGAGGACGCGGACGAGCCCGAACCGCCGCCGTCCTCGCCCCCGCCGAACAGGGCGAAGGCACCGGCGCCCGCGCCGAGCACGACGACAGCCGCGACACCGCCGATCACGGCGATGTTCGTGTTGGTGCGTGCCGTGGTGGCACGTCTTCTCTTGCCCACTGCTCCTCCGCAGGTCATGGCCGGGGCCCCACCCTAGGGGCCGGTAGAACGCGACGTGTCACCCCGCCCGCAGCACCGCCGCCACGATCGGGCCCGCCGTGTCGCCGCCGTGACCGCCCTCCTGGGCCATCGCCGCCGCCGCGACATCACCCCGGTAACCCGTGAACCAGCTGTTGGGTTTCGGCTGGCCGTCGACCTCAGCCGAACCGGTCTTCGCGCCGATGTCGCTGCCGAGGTTTCCCATCACCCCGGCACCCGTTCCGCTGACGGCCGTGCGGTGCATCATCTGGCGGAGCTGGGCGGCGGTGGCGGCGGACAGTCCGTCGGCGGTGGCCAGTTCGCGGTCGTCCAGGCTCTGCGGGACGAGTACCGGCTGGCGGAAGCGGCCGTTCACCACCGTCGCGGTGACCGAGGCGAGGTTGAGCGGGTTGAACTTGATCTGTCCCTGGCCGATGGCGTTGGCGGCGCGGTCGGGGCCGGGCGAGGCCGGGACGGAGCCGTCGGTCGACTCGATGCCGACCTTCCAATTGCCCTGGTTCAGACCGAACTTGTTCTGCGCCTCCTCGGTCAGGGAGCTGTCCGTGACCCCCGCCTCGTTCTTGCCGACGAGCTTCACGAAGGCGGTGTTGCAGGAGCGGGCGAAGCTCTCGCCGAGCGTGGCGTTCTCGTTCGGCTTCATGCCCGTGAGGTTGTGGAACGGCTGGCTCTGCCAGACCTCCCTGTCGCGGCACGGCGCCGGGCTGTTCGCCCCGTCGACGATGCCCTTGTCGATGAGCATCGCCGCCGTCACGATCTTCATCGTCGAGCCGGGCGCCATGGTCCCCGAGAACGCCGCGTTGAAGCCGTCCGCACGGTGGTTGGCGACGGCGAGGACCTCACCGGTGCTCGGCTTGACCGCGACCACCGACGACTCGGGGTACTTCGCCACCTGCGCCTCGGCGGCCCGCTGCACCGAGGCGCTCAGCGTCGTCGGGAGCTTGCCGGCCCTGCCCTTGGCGAGGGTCAGCAGCGTCTGCGTGCCCGCGGCCCCGTCCGCGTCGGTCTCGTGCTTGACGTACAGCTCGACGCCGGGCTTCCCGCCCGCCTTCTCGCCGTACTTCTCCCGCAGCTTGTCCAGGATCGGACCGAGGGAGGGGTAGTCCTTCTTGCGCAGGACGGTGCCCGCGCGGTCGACGGCCTCGATCGGCGGGACCTCGGCCCCGCCGGTGACCAGGGTGTCACCCCTCTGCTTCAGCTCCGGGTGCACGACGGACGGCTGCCAGTCGACCAGGGCCCGCCCGCTGCTGATGCCGCGCACGACGGTCAGCTCCGAGTCGTACGTGAAGGGCTTGCTCTTTCCCTTGTAGGTGACGGTGGCCGACACCGAGAACGGGACCCGGCTGCCGGCCGCCGTCCCGGGTCTCAGCTTCACCTTCGTGATGTGGGCGTCCTCGCGGTAGCCGGTGAGGGCGGCCACGGCGGCCTCCGCGTTGTTCGTGTAATGGCCTGCCGTGTTCGCGTCGCCCTCGGCCCAGGCGGCGAGGAACTTCGCCGTCGTCTCCTTGACCTCACCGGCGTCGGGCGGACCCGTCTTCGCGGGCCTGGCGTCCGTGCCGGACGAACTCCCGCCCCCGTTAATGCCGTTGACGAGGTTGTACGCGCCATATCCGGCGCCCCCCACCATGACGGCGAACACCCCGCCGATCACTGCGGTCTTCATTCCCGTGCGCACGAAGCGCTCCCCTCCCCAGGAGCCCTCCCGAATTCCTCCGGGAGGGTGGTTCGTCCGAACCTTAAGGGGAGGTCATACCCACGTGTCCAGCCACATCCGGGATCGCCACTCATCGACCGGAATCGCGCGCCCGGTGTAGATCGGCCAGAAGTAAATGAAATTCCAGAGAATCAGCAGGACGAGAACGCCCGCACCGGCCGCCCCCACCACTCGTCGCCGCTCATTCGACCCGGGCGGGCCGAGAATCGCGCCGATCATCATCGCCACCGCGAGACACAGGAACGGCACGAAGACGACCGCGTAGAAGTAGAAGATCGTCCGCTCCTGGTACATGAACCAGGGCAGCCACCCGGCCGCGACCCCGCACACGATCGCGCCCGCCCGCCAGTCCCGCCGGAAGGCCCAGCGCCACAGCACGTACAGGAGCGCGAAGCACGCCGCCCACCACAGCAGCGGGGTGCCGAGCGCGAGGACCTCGCGGGCGCACTTCTCGGTGGTGCCCGCGGGGCAGTGGCCGATTCCGGTGCCCGTGCCCGGGGCCGGGGACTCGTAGAAGTACGAGACCGGGCGGCCGTCGACGATCCAGCTCCACGGGTTCGACTGGTAGGTGTGCGGCGACGAGAGGCCCACGTGGAACTCGTAGACCTGGTGCTCGTAGTGCCAGAGGCTGCGCAGCCAGTCGGGCAGCCAGGTGAAGCTGCCGCCCTTGCCGTCGGTGGCGGCCCAGTTGCGGTAGTAGCCGCCGGTGCCGTCGCTCGGGGAGAGGATCCAGCCGATCCAGGAGACGAGGTACGTCGCGACCGCGACCGGCACCGTCGACACGAACGCGGGCAGGACGTCGCGCCTGAGGACCGCGCGGTAGGGGCGGTACGCACCCGCGACGCGGCGGGCGCCCACGTCCCACAGGACCGTCATCAGGCAGAAGAAGACCATGACGTACAGGCCGTTCCACTTGGTCCCGAAGGCCAGGCCCAGCATCAGTCCGGCCGCCCAGCGCCAGGGCCGCCACCCCAGGCGCAGGTTCTCCGCGACGTCCGCGTCCGGGCGCGTCACCCCGTCCTCGCCGACGGGCAGCGCCGCCGCCAGCTTCGCCCGCGCCTTGTCCCGGTCGACCAGGAAGCAGCCGAACGCGGCCAGCACGAAGAACATCAGGACCTGGTCGAGCAGCGCGGTGCGGCTCATCACGAAGTGCAGCCCGTCCACCGCGAGCAGCAGCCCCGCCAGGCAGCCCAGGAACGTCGAGCGGAACAGCCGCCGCCCGATCCGGCACAGCATGAACACCGAGGCGGTGCCGAGCACCGCCGTCATGAAGCGCCAGCCGAACGGGTTGAACCCGAAGATGAGTTCACCGAGACCGATGACGTACTTGCCCACCGGCGGATGCACGACGTACGAGGCGTCGGACGGGATCGTGACATGCCCGTCGTCCCGCAGGATCAGCTTGTTGGCGCTGTCCGTCCAGTTGACCTCGTAGCCGTGGTGGACGATCGCCCACGCGTCCTTCGCGTAGTACGTCTCGTCGAATATCACCGCGTGCGGGCTGCCCAGGTTCCAGAACCGGATGGCGCCCGCGACGAGCGTGATCAGCAGCGGCGCCAGCCACGGCGAGTGCCGCGTCAGCCGGGCCACGACCTCGCGCGGCAGCCCCAGCGCGGCCCACAGGCGCGGGCTCGGCGCCGCGAAGGCGGGCACGAGCCGCTCGCGGACCCCGGTGCGCGGCGCCGCCACATAACCGAAGCGACGGAGCCGCCGCTGCCACGACGGCTGCTGCTCCTCGGGCGGCTGGCCCTGGCGGGTGTCCGGGGAAGGCGCGGTACTGGTCACCGCGCCATCGTAGGGAACGACGCTGTGCGAGTCCCGTGCCCGGCCCCTGGGAGGATGTGACTGTGACAGGAAGCGCTGCATCCCCCGAGTCCCCCGGAACCCTCGTCCTGGCGGGCACTCCCATCGGAGACGTCGCGGACGCCCCGCCCCGCCTCGCCGCCGAACTGGAGTCCGCCGACGTCGTCGCCGCCGAGGACACCCGGCGCCTGCGCCGCCTCACCCAGGCGCTCGGGGTGCAGGTCGGCGGCCGGGTCGTGTCCTATTTCGAGGGCAACGAGTCGGCGCGCACGCCCGAGCTCGTGGAGGCCCTCGCGGACGGGTCGCGGGTGCTGCTCGTCACCGACGCGGGGATGCCCTCGGTCTCCGACCCCGGCTACCGGCTCGTCGCCGCGGCCGTGGAGCGGGACATCAGGGTCACGGCGGTGCCGGGCCCTTCGGCCGTCCTCACCGCGCTCGCGCTCTCCGGGCTTCCCGTGGACCGCTTCTGCTTCGAGGGCTTCCTGCCGCGCAAGGCGGGCGAGCGCCTCGGCCGGCTGCGCGAGGTCGCCGAGGACCGCCGCACCCTCGTCTACTTCGAGGCCCCGCACCGCATCGACGACACCCTCGCCGCGATGGCCGAGGCGTTCGGCGAGGGCCGCAGGGCCGCCGTCTGCCGCGAGCTGACCAAGACGTACGAGGAGGTCAAGCGCGGTTCGCTGAAGGAACTCGCCGAGTGGGCGGCCGACGGCGTGCGCGGCGAGATCACCGTCGTCGTCGAGGGCGCCCCCGAGAAGGGCGCCGAGGAGCTCGACGCGGACGAGCTGGTGCGCAGGGTGCGGGTGCGCGAGGAGGCGGGGGAGCGGCGCAAGGAGGCGATCGCGGCCGTCGCGGCCGATGCGGGGCTACCCAAGCGCGAGGTCTTCGATGCGGTCGTGGCGGCAAAGAATGCGGCTCGGGGCGGCCCATCGGAGGGCAAAGGACTATCGTGAAAGGCAAAGTGCGAGCTGCGCACCAGGGGCCTTGCCTAAGGAAAGGCCAAATCGGCTCCAACTGTCGACAGCCCTGATGCGCTCGCTCCGGGAAAAGCGTCCACTGGTTGAAGGGACGCACCCGTCCCTCGCCTCCGGTCCGGGGGAAAGAACCCCTCCCCGGTAGCGCTTGTCCAGCGGACAAGAGGAGCTGGCATGAGTGAGATCGCAGACACCGGCCACTACACGACGGCCACCAATGTTGTTCATGAGTCGTATGCCTTCGCCTGCATGCGCTGCGGACACGGCTGGGAGCAGTCGTACGAAATAGAGCACCACATCGACGGCAAGGGCCACGAATTCGTGATGTACAAGGCCGACGGTGAACATGTGCCGTCGCCTCTCACCCGGCCCACCTGTCTGAACTGCGGGGGCCACGTGGTGCGGATCATGCGGGCGGGGCAGGTGTCGTCGGTGCTGCGGATGATGCAGAAACACCACGTGCCGAAGCCGGCCAAGGAGCGGCCCGCCGACCCGGAGGCCGGGGAGGCCGCGGAGAGCGGGGGCGAGTCCGCGGCGCAGAGCGAGCACCACTGGCATCTGTCCGACCTCCTCCACCCGTTCCGCAAGGGGGCGTGAGGGCCCTCCGTAAGATCGGAGCATGCCTGCGAACCCCGACAAGAACGCCGCGCCACCGCTCCCCGAACCCCTCGGGGTCGCGGTGGCCGACTCCCACACCCACCTCGACATGCAGTCGGGCACGGTCGAGGAGGGGCTCGCGAAGGCGGCCGCGGTCGGGGTGACCACGGTCGTCCAGGTCGGCTGCGACGTGAACGGCTCGCGCTGGGCGGCCGAGACGGCGGCCGCGCACGACAGCGTGCACGCGGCGGTGGCCCTGCATCCCAACGAGGCGCCGCGGATCGTCCTCGGCGATCCCGACGGCTGGTCCCGGCAAGGCGCCCGGGAACCCCTCGGCGAGGCGGGCCTGGACGAGGCGCTCGCCGAGATCGACCGGCTCGCCGCGCTGCCCGAGGTCAGGGGCGTCGGCGAGACCGGGCTCGACTACTTCCGTACGGGCCCCGAGGGCAAGGCCGCCCAGGAGCGGTCCTTCCGCGCCCACATCGAGATCGCCAAGCGGCACGGCAAGGCCCTCGTCATCCACGATCGCGAGGCGCACGAGGATGTGCTGCGGGTCCTGAAGGAGGAGGGCGCCCCCGAGCGCACCGTCTTCCACTGCTACTCGGGCGACGCGGCGATGGCCCAAGTCTGCGCGGAACACGGCTACTTCATGTCCTTCGCGGGCAACGTGACCTTCAAGAACGCACAGCCCCTGCGCGACGCCCTCGCCGTGGCCCCCCTCGAACTGGTCCTCGTGGAGACCGACGCGCCCTTCCTGACCCCCGCCCCGTACCGCGGACGGCCTAACGCCCCCTATCTCATTCCGGTCACGCTCCGGGCGATGGCCGCGGTGCGGGGCATCGGAGAGGACGCCATGGCCGCGGCGATTTCGGCGAATACCGCCCGAGCCTTTGATTACTGACGGATAACGCCACACATCACGCAGCCCAGGGCAACGCCGCGACACAGAGTAGTCGTGCTGCTTTGGAGAGTGACGCTCGCTCCGCTAGGTTCGCTCCGCCCGTCTTCAGCGGATTCCCTGGGAGCGTCGTCGTGAGCAGTTCGCGGTACGAGACGTACGAGCCGCCGTATCAGGCGTATCCGACGCCTGCGGTGCCTCCGGCGTCTCCGGCGTCGTACGAGCAGCCGCCGTACGGTGACACCTATCAACCCGCGTACGAGGCGCGGGAGTTCTCGGACGTGCAGGACTTCCCGCGGCAGTCGGCCGCGTCGGCCGCGTGGCACGCGGCGGGCCCGGATCCCGTGGCGGGCCCCGGTTCCGTCGCGGGCCCGGCACCCGTGGTCGGCCCGCCCTCAGGGGGCCGGGCCGAGGCGCGCAAGGCCGCCCGCCGCAAGAGGACCAGGACCGCCAAGGCGGCCCCCGAGCGGCCCGAGGCCCTGCGTCGGCTGCTGCCCCAGGCCCTCGTGGTGGCCTTCCTCGCGGGCGGCACCTCCGCGTTCGTCGCCACCGACAAGGCCGTCCAGCTCAGCGTCGACGGCAAGCCGCGCACCCTGCACACCTTCGCGGACGACGTGGGCGAGCTTCTCGCCGACGAGGGCGTCGACGTCGGCGCGCACGACATCGTGGCGCCCACCGCCGCCACCGATCTGACCAGCGGCGACGAGATCGCCGTCCGCTACGGGCGGCCCGTCGAGCTCACCCTGGACGGCCAGCGGCGCAAGGTGTGGACGACGGCGCACACGGTGGACGGCGCGCTCCGGCAGCTCGGGGTGCGCGCGGAGGGCGCGTATCTCTCGGCCTCGCGCTCCAAACGCATCGAGCGCGGGGGGCTCGACCTCGACGTCCGCACCGAACGCACCGTGACGATCATGGCGGACGGCCGCGAGCGGACCATCCGTACGAACGCGGCGACGGTGCGCGAGGCCGTCGAGGAGTCCGGGGTCACCCTGCACGGCCAGGACACCACGTCGGTGGCGCCCGCCAGCTTCCCGCGCGACGGCCAGACGGTCACCGTCATGCGCGTCACCGGCACCAAGGAGGTCCGCGAGGAGGCGATCCCCTACGACGTGCAGAAGACCCACGACGCCTCCCTGTTCACGGGCACACAGGTGGTGGAGCGCCAGGGCCACCAGGGCACGCGCCGGGTCACGTACGCGCTGCGCACCGTCAACGGCGTCAAGCAGAAGCCGAAGCGGATGCGGGCCGAGGTGGTGCGGGAGCCGCAGACCCAGGTCGTACGGATCGGCACGAAGCCCATGCCCACATCGGTCGCGGGGGCGGACGGGCTCAACTGGAGCGGGCTCGCCCACTGCGAGTCGGGCGGGCGCCCGAGCGCGACGGACGCCTCCGGCACGTACGGGGGGCTCTACCAGTTCGACACCCGCACCTGGCAGAGCCTCGGCGGCTCGGGGCGCCCCCAGGACGCCCCGGCGTCCGAACAGACCTTCCGCGCGAAGAAGCTGTATGTGTCGCGGGGGGCGAGCCCTTGGCCGCACTGCGGGAGGCGGCTGCACGGGTAGGGGGTCGCCGCTGCCCACAGCGGTACCGGCGCCCCCGTACCCTTACCAGGTGAGCACGACAGAGCCCGACCCCCTCCTGGGCCCCGCAGACATCAGGGAACTGGCCGCTGCCCTGGGCGTTCGCCCGACCAAGCAGCGCGGCCAGAACTTCGTCATCGACGCCAACACGGTCCGCCGCATCGTCCGCACCGCGCAGGTCCGCCCCGACGACGTCGTCGTCGAGGTCGGCCCCGGCCTCGGCTCGCTGACCCTCGCCCTCCTGGAGGCCGCGGACCGCGTCACCGCCGTGGAGATCGACGACGTGCTCGCCGCCGCGCTGCCCGCGACCGTCGAGGCCCGCATCCCTGCCAAGAAGGACCGCTTCGCGCTGGTCCACTCGGACGCGATGCTGGTGCGCGAGCTGCCGGGCCCCGCCCCGACCGCCCTGGTCGCGAACCTCCCGTACAACGTCGCGGTCCCGGTCCTGCTGCACATGCTCGACCAGTTCCCGACCATCGAGCGCACCCTCGTCATGGTCCAGGCGGAGGTCGCCGACCGGCTCGCGGCCGCGCCGGGCTCGAAGGTGTACGGGGTGCCCTCGGTGAAGGCCAACTGGTACGCGGAGGTGAAGCGCGCCGGATCGATCGGGCGCAACGTCTTCTGGCCCGCGCCGAACGTCGACTCCGGCCTCGTCTCGCTCGTGCGCCGCACCGAGCCGGTCAAGACCACGGCCTCCAAGCGCGAGGTCTTCGCGGTCGTCGACGCCGCCTTCGCCCAGCGCCGCAAGACGCTGCGCGCCGCCCTCTCCGGGTGGGCGGGCAGCGCGGCCGCCGCCGAGGCCGCCCTGGTCGCGGCGGGCGTCTCGCCGCAGGCGCGCGGGGAGGCCCTGACGGTGGAGGAGTTCGCGCGCATCGCGGAGCACAAGGAGGCGGGCGAGTGAGCGAGGTGGCGAGCGTCACCGTACGCGTCCCGGCCAAGGTCAACGTCCAGCTCGCCGTGGGCCCCGCCCGCCCCGACGGCTTCCACGACCTCGCCAACGTCTTCCTCGCCGTCGGCCTCTACGACGAGGTCACGGTGACGGAGGCGGCGGAGCTCACCGTCACCTGCGAGGGCCCGGGAGCGGGCGATCTTTCCGGCGTACCCCTGGACCGCACCAACTTGGCCGCCCGCGCGGCCGAGCTGCTCGCCGCCCGCCACGGCCGCGAGGCGAACGTCCACCTCCACATCGCCAAGGACATCCCCGTCGCGGGCGGCATGGCGGGCGGCAGCGCGGACGGCGCGGGCGCGCTCCTGGCCTGCGACGCCCTCTGGGGTACGGGTGCCTCGCGCGCCGAACTCCTCGACATCTGCGCCGAGCTGGGCAGCGACGTGCCGTTCAGCCTGGTCGGCGGCGCCGCCCTCGGCACCGGTCGCGGCGAGAAGCTGCGCGAGCTGGCGGTGGGCGGCGACTTCCACTGGGTCTTCGCCCCGGCCGACGGCGGGCTCTCCACGCCCGCGGTCTACCGCGAGTTCGACCGGCTCACCCCCGACGCGCCCGCCCCCGAGGCGTCCCCCGCGCTCCTGGACGCCCTGCGTACGGGCGACGCGAAGGCCCTCGCGGACACGATGACCAACGACCTGCAGCCCGCCGCGCTCTCCCTCTTCCCGTCCCTCACCGAGACGCTCGCCGCCGGGACGGACGCGGGCGCCCTGGCCGCGCTCGTCTCCGGCTCCGGCCCGACGACGGCGTTCCTCGCGCAGGACGCGGCGTCGGCGCGCCGGATCGCGGACGCGCTCCTGCGCTCGGGCACGTGCCGGACGGCGCGGGTGGCGACGGCACCGGCGCCGGGCGCGACCGTGCTGTAGAGGTACTCAGACGCGGATCTGAGTACGCGCGCGCTGACACCCCGTACGGTCCGCGCGCGACCGTACGGGCATGAGTGCAAGCGTTCGTGAACTGGCCGACAGGACACCCACCGGCCGGGACCGGTACATCGACTTCCTGCGGGTCGCCTCGCTCGGCACGGTCGTCGCCGGGCACTGGCTGATGGCGGCGGTGACCGTGGGTGACGACGGGAAGGCGGCGGTCGGCAACCTCCTGGCCGTCGTCCCGGCGCTCCAACTCCTCACCTGGGCCCTGCAGATCATGCCGGTGTTCTTCTTCGTCGGCGGCTTCGCGCACGCGCTCTCGTACCGCTCGCTGGAGAGGAAGTCGGAGGGCGGGTCCGGCTCTGTCTACTCGGCGTTCCTGCGCGCCCGCCTCCAACGGCTGCTGCGCCCCACGATGGTGTTCATCGGGGTGTGGGGCGCGGCCGCTCTCGGGCTTCAACTCCTCGGCGGGCACGGGGCGTTGCTGGACGTCTCGCTGCGTCTGGTCGCCCAGCCGCTCTGGTTCATCGGCATCTACCTGGCGATGGTGGCGTTCACACCGCCGCTGCTGAGGCTGCACGAGCGGTACGGCTGGGGCGCGTTCGCCGGACTCGTCGCGGCGGCGGGCGCGGTGGACGTGGCGCGCTTCGCGTTCGGCGTCCCGTTCGTGGAGTTCCTCAACTTCGCCTTCGTGTGGCTGGCGGTGCACCAGCTCGGATTCCTGGGCGCGGACGGCAAGTCGGGGGTGCGGTGGGTTCCGTGGGCGCTGGCGGGGGCGGGGCTCGCGGGTGCGGCGGCGCTGGTGGCCTTCGGCCCGTATCCCCTCTCCATGGTCGGCATGCCCGGCGAGAAGGTCTCCAACATGGCCCCGCCCACCTTCGCCCTGCTCTGCCACGGCCTGTGGCTGGTCGGCGCGGTGCAGTTGGCACGCGGGCCGGTGTCGCGGTGGCTGGCGCGCCCCCGGGTGTGGCGGGGTGTGGTGGCGGCGAACGGCGTCTCCATGACGGCGTTCCTGTGGCACCTCACGGCGATGCTCGGGGTGTACGGGGTGCTGCTCGCCCTCGACGTACCGCTGCCGGAGCCCGCGAGCGGGGCGTGGTGGGGGCAGGTGCCGCTGCGGTTCGTGGCGGCGGGTGCGCTGACGGCGGGGCTGGTGGCGGTGTTCCGTCGCTTCGAACGGCCGGGAGCGGTGCGGGAGTTGGCCGCGGTGGGCGCTCGTATGTCCGGCCCGGCGGCCGCGCTCGGCGTCACCCTCTGCCTCTTCGGGATCCTCGGCCTGTCGATGGTCGGCTTCGGCGGGCTGCTGGAGGGGCGCACGGCCTTGCTGGTCGCCGTGCATGTGACGGCACCGGTGGCGGTGGGGATGGCTGTGGTGGGGTGGGGGCTGGTGGAGGGGGCGGGGGTTACAGGGCGTCGATGGCGGTGAGGTCGATGTTGATGGGGTAGGGGACGTTGACCTTGATCTGGTCGCGGTGCGTGCCCACGTGGACGTAGGTGTTGGTGGCCGGGTCGAGCTCGTGGACGTGGACGACTGGCCGCCACTGCCCATCGTGCTCGACGAGCCAGAAGTGCGGGATGCCCGCAGCGGCGTATTTGGGTGGCTTGGTGTGCCGGTCACGCGACGCGGATTCCGGCCCGGTGACCTCTACGGCCAAGAGGACGTCCTCGCCGATGAAGGCCAGCTGGTCCAGGCTCGTGAGGGCGCTCGCCCTGATGACGGAGACGTCCGGCTCAGGGGCGTTGCGACGGTCAAGGATCACGGTCATCTGCCGGGTGACCTTCAGGTGCCGGGGCACGGTGGCATGCAGACCGCTCCGCAACAGGTCTACTGCCACGGAGTGGAAGTCGGTCTGTGGGCTCGCAAAGAACAGGTGCCCGTCGAGCAGGTCGACATGGCACGAAAGCTCGGGCAGCGTCAGCAGGTCGTCTACGGTGTACCGCCCCATCGGCGGACCCGGTGCGTCGTGTCCCATGGGCAGCACCCTGCTGCCCACCCGTATCCGTGATCGTCTGTTCCCGATCACGTCACTACAAAGAGTGACCAACCCCAAGCGCACCGCCCCCCACCCCGCACCGCCTACTCTTGAAGGCTGATCCATCCCTTCGTACAGGAGTGAAATGGCCGTCAACCTGGTCAATGTCGAGAACGTCAGCAAGGTGTACGGCACCCGTGCCCTGCTCGACGGCGTCTCTCTCGGCGTCTCCGAGGGGGACCGGATCGGCGTCGTCGGGCGCAACGGCGACGGGAAGACGACGCTCATCCGCATGCTCGCCAAGCTGGAGGAGGCCGACACCGGCCGCGTCACGCACAGCGGCGGCCTGCGGCTCGGCGTGCTCACCCAGCACGACTCGCTCGACCCGGCCGCCACCGTCCGGCACGAGGTCATCGGCGACCTCGCCGACCACGAGTGGGCGGGCAGCGCCCGGATCCGCGACGTGCTCACAGGGCTGTTCGGCGGCCTCGACATGCCGGGCTTCCCGCAGGGGCTCGACACTGTCATCGGCCCGCTCTCCGGCGGTGAGCGCCGCCGCATCGCGCTCGCCAAGCTGCTCATCGCCGACCCGGACCTGATCGTCCTGGACGAGCCCACCAACCACCTTGACGTGGAAGGCATTTCGTGGCTGGCCGGGCATCTGCGGGCCCGGCGCTCCGCGCTCGTCTGCGTCACCCACGACCGGTGGTTCCTCGACCAGGTCTGCACGCGCATGTGGGACGTGCAGAAGGGGGCCGTCTACGAGTACGAGGGCGGGTACTCCGACTACGTCTTCGCGCGGGCCGAGCGGGAGCGCATCGCCGCGACCGAGGAGGTCAAGCGGCAGAACCTGGTCCGCAAGGAGCTGGCCTGGCTGCGGCGCGGCGCCCCCGCCCGTACGTCCAAGCCGCGCTTCCGCGTCGAGGCCGCCAACGAGCTGATCAAGGACGTGCCGCCGCCCCGCGACACCAGCGAGCTGATGAAGTTCGCGACGACGCGGCTCGGCAAGACCGTCTTCGACCTGGAGGACGTGACCGTACAGGCGGGTCCGAAGCTGCTGCTCAAGCACCTGACGTGGCAGCTCGGGCCCGGCGACCGCATCGGCCTCGTCGGGGTGAACGGAGCGGGCAAGACCTCGCTCCTGCGGGCCATGGCCGAGGCGGCGCGCTCCGAGGGCGACGTCCAGCCCGCCGCCGGCAAGGTCGCGGTCGGCAAGACCGTGAAGCTCGCCTACCTCTCCCAGGAGGTCGCCGAACTCGCCCCGACGCTCCGGGTGCTGGAGGCCGTGCAGCAGGTCCGCGAGCGGGTCGACCTCGGCAAGGGCCGGGAGATGACCGCGGGCCAGCTCTGCGAGACGTTCGGCTTCAACAAGGAGAAGCAGTGGACGCCGGTGGGGGACCTGTCGGGTGGTGAGCGGCGCCGTCTGCAGCTGCTGCGCCTGCTCATGGACGAGCCCAACGTCCTCTTCCTCGACGAGCCGACCAACGACCTGGACATCGAGACCCTGACCCAGCTGGAGGACCTGCTCGACGGCTGGCCGGGCTCGATGATCGTGATCTCCCACGACCGGTTCTTCGTCGAGCGCACCACCGACCGCGTCTTCGCGCTGCTCGGGGACGCCACGATGCGGATGCTGCCGCGCGGCATCGACGAGTACCTGGAGCGGCGCCAGCGGATGGCGGAGGCAGCCGTTCCGAAGGCGCAGGGCCAGGGGCAGAGCCCGGCCGCAGCGCAGTCCCCTGCGGCCGACGCCGCCAGGACCGTCTCCGCCGCCGACGCCCGCGCCGCGAAGAAGGAGCTCCAGAAGATCGAGCGGCAGCTCGACAAGATTTCGGAGAAGGAATCCAAGCTCCACACCCAAATCGCTGATAACGCAACAGACTTCGAAAAGGTGGCCAAATTGGACGCCGAGTTGCGTGAACTGGTGGGGGAGCGCGAGGAGTTGGAAATGCGCTGGCTGGAGCTTGCGGAGGACGCGTAAAGCTCCAATAACAGACGCGTCACGGGCCGGTCCTCCCTTGGGTACAAGGCGAGGACCGGCCAGTTGTGGCAAGGGTTCAGGGTGATAGAAAGGGCGACCTGAGCACCACTTGGCGTGCCGAAAATCAGTGAAGGGGGAAGCGCTGATGACTCAGCCGCCCAACCAGCCGCCGCAGGGCGGTTTCGGAGCTCCGCAGGATCCACAGCAGCCGCAGGACGGGGCGCCGGGCCAGCCGCCGCAGACCCCGCCGCCGCCGGCGGGCCAGCCCGGCTACGGCTACCCGCAGACTCCGCCCGCCCCGCAGCCCGGGTACGGCTACCCGCAGAACGCCCCTGGTCAGCCGGGTCCCTACGGCACACCGCCGCCGACCCAGCCCGGCCAGGCGGGCCCGTACGGCACACCGCCGCCGACCCAGCCCGGCCAGGCGGGCCCGTACGGCACACCGCCGCCCACCCAGCCGGGCCAGCCCGGCCCGTACGGAGCGCAGCAGGGCCCGTACAACACCCAGCCCCAGTACGGCTATCAGCAGCCGACCGTCCCCGGCGGCCCGGGTGTCCCCGGCACCCCGCCTCCCGGTGGCGGCGGTGGCCGGAACTTCTTCAAGGGCAAACCGGCCATGATCATCGCGGCGGCCCTCGCCGCGGTCGTCGTCATCGGCGGCACCGTCTGGGCGGTCACCAGCGGCGGCGATGACGACGACAAGCCCGCCGCGAAGAAGAAGGACCCCAAGCCCACCGCCTCCGCCTCGGTCAACCCGGGCGACGGCAGCGGCGACGGCGGCGAGGAGCAGGAAGACCTCAACGCGGGCCGCCAGGCGGGCGAGTCGAAGGTGCTCTGGTACAAGGAGGCGCCCAAGGCGCCCACCAACGGAGCCGACGCCCCCGGCATGTGGGTCCAGGACGGCGTCGTCGTCAAGGCCGCCTACAAGCAGCTCTTCTCGTACGACCCGGAGACGGGCAAGGACAAGTGGGGCAAGACCGTCGACCTGCCCTACAAGATCTGCGGCGCCTCCCGGCAGCCCAGCAGCGACGGCAAGATCGTGGTCGCGTACATGAGCGGCACCAGCGACAAGGCCAAGTGCAACACCATCAAGGTGATCGACCTCGCGACCGGCAACTCGGACTGGACGAAGCCGGTTCCCAAAGAGGGCCTGTTCGACATCATGACGCAGCTGAACCTGTCGATCAGCGGCAACACCGTCACCGCGACGCGCATGGGCACATCCAGCGCCTTCAGCCTCACCGACGGCAAGAAGCTTTTTGCGAAGCTGGACGGCTCCTGCCAGCCCGACGCGTACGCGGGCGGCGCCAAGCTCATCGCGGTCGAGACCTGCGGCTCCGACCTGGAGAAGGAGCAGGTCCAGGAGATCGACCCGGCCAAGGGCAAGGCGAAGTGGACGCTGCCGGTCAACAAGGGCTGGAAGGTCAAGCGGGTCTACTCCACCAGCCCGGTCGTTCTCTACATGGAGAACGAGAAGAAGAAGCAGTGGAACATCAGCACCCTGACCGACAAGGGCAAGGTCCGCTCGCAGGTGAAGGTCAACGAGACCTTCGCGCCCGAGTGCGGCTGGGCCGTGTTCGACCGTGATCTGCAGGGCTGCACCGGCGCAGTGGTCGCCGACGACACCCTCTACCTGCCCACCGAGGCGAAGAGCGGCGCCAACGAGATCGTCGCGATCGGCCTCGCCAACGGCAAGGAGAAGTGGCGCAAGAAGTCGCCCTCGGACGTCTCGATGCTGCCGCTGAAGGTGGAGGACGGCGCCGTGGTCGCGTACGTCGCCGCGAAGTACGGCGAGGGCGGCCAGGTCGTCTCGATCTCCACGTCCGGCTCGCACGCCACGAAGACCCTCCTGAAGAACCCGCAGGGGACGGCGGAGATCGAGAGCAGCTTCTACTCGAAGGCGATCGACTACGCGGACGGCCGCTTCTACATCTCCAGCACCCGGATCGGGGGCTCCTCCGTGAAGGAGGGCAAGGAGAAGCTGATGATCGCCTACGGCAGCGGCAAGTAGCCTCCGCCCCCTCCACCCGCACCCCTTCCGTCCCCAAGGTCCCCAAGGGAAAGACGTCATGACGCAGCCGCCCCAGCCGCCCAACGAGCCCCAGCAGGGAGGGTTCGGCGCTCCGCAGAACCCTCCCCCCGGTGGTTTCGGCGCGCCGCAGGCGCCCCAGACCCCGCCGCCCGCGCAGCCCCCCACGCCTCCGGCGGGCCCGCCCCCGCAGGCGCCCCAGGCTCCGCAGACCCCGCCGCCCCCGCCGCCGGGCCAGCCCGCGACGCCGCCTCCGGCCCCGCAGGACGCCCAGCCCGGCTACGGCTACCCGCAGACCGCTCCCGGCCAGCCCCCGGGCTACGGCTACCCGCAGACGGCCCCCGGCCAGCCGGGCCCGTACCCGGGTCAGCCGGGTCCCTACCCGGGCCAGCCCGGGCAGCCCGCGCAGTACGGCGGGTACCCGCAGCCGGGGCAGCACGGCCAGGCGACCATGCCGATGACGCCGCAGGCCACGGCCCCGGCCACGGGTGGCAAGAAGGTCAACTCCCAGATGGCGATCATCATCGCGGCGGTCGTGGCCATCGCGCTGATCGTCGGCGGCGGCGTCTTCTACGCGTCCACGAAGGACGGCGACTCCAAGAAGGACACCGCTCAGGGCGAGGAGAGCAAGAGCGGCGGCAAGGACGGCAAGGACGGCGGCGGGGGCGACGACGCCCCGCCCGCCCAGGGCCCCGCCAAGGAGAAGGCCCCGTCGAACCCGGCGGCCCAGGTCTCCCTGCAGCTGCCCCAGCCGACGGTGCCGGACAAGGCGACGTGGAGCACCAAGGGCTCCTGGCTGACCGACGACATGTACGCCAAGTCGGGCGTCAACGAGATCATCGGCTACACCGCGGACGACGGCAAGGAGAAGTGGACCCTGCCGCTGACCGGCCAGACCTGCGCGGGCTCCCGTGAGGTCACCAAGGACGGGCTCGCCGCCGTGGTCCACGAGGAGGCCAAGCGGAAGAAGGACGGCGACTACCAGCCCTGCACCAAGGTCACGCTGTTCAACGTGAACACCGGCCAGAAGCTCTGGACCAAGAGCGCCGAGACCAGCGGCCGCGCGTCGACCTTCCAGGAGGTCACGATCTCCGGCACCACGGTCGCGGTCGGCGGGCTCCAGGGCGGCGCCGCCTGGAACACCGCGGGCAAGGAGCTGTGGGGCCCCTCCGTCGGCAAATGCGAGGACAAGGGCTACGCGGGCGGCGACCAGCTGGTGGCGCTGCGCAAGTGCGGGACCTACGGCGACGAGCAGCTGAAGGTCGAGCTGCTCGACCCGAAGACGGGCAAGGCCAAGTGGAGCTACCCGCTGACCCGCGGCATCAAGTGGGCCAGCATCATCTCGACCAACCCGGTCGTCTTCGGACAGGCGACGGGTGAGGACGCGACGGACGCCACCGACATCTTCGCCCTGGACAACAAGGGCGCGATGCGCGGCAAGGTCACGCTGGACGAGAAGAAGTACGACCACGACTGCGAGATCACGCGGGTGTACTCCTGCAAGGGCATCGCCGTCGGCAACGACAAGCTGTACGTCCCGACCCGCCAGCACGAGAGCGGCGGCGACTCGTACGGCATGACCAACGAGATCGTGTCCTTCTCGCTGGCCACCGGAAAGTCGACGGGTGACCGCATCGACGCGGGCAAGGACGGCGAGATCCGCCCGATCCGCATGGACGGCCCCAACCTCCTCGTGTACAAGGACTCCGGCTACCAGCAGGGCGCCCAGGTCACCTCGATCGACGGCAAGTCCCTGAAGGAGACCAAGCTCCTGGAGACCCCGTCGAGCGAGCAGGTCGTGGACACGATCAGCGGCATGACCCCGACCCAGGGCGAGCTGCTGTACACCAACGGCCACCTGTACCTGGGCAAGGAGCTCATCAGCAAGCCGTACTCGAAGGACGAGAAGGAGTACGTGGCGCTGGGCTTCCGGGCTCAGTAGCACCAACCGGCCTGTACGGAAGGCCAGTTGGCCTGTCCCATCGGGCAACTCGCGGTCACTGCGGCCCCGCTCCTCACCGGAGCGGGGCCGCTTCCGTACAGCCCTGCCCTCCCGTACCTCGCATCACCCCCCAATGGCCGGGATTTCGGCATTCCGGGCCGCATCTGGGCGGTAGGGGGCGCGCAACGTCGAACAAGCGTGTAGCTTCCGGGGGATGGAGGGCCGGGGGGCTCCCGATCCGTGGGGGATCAGTGGGGGAAAGTGGGGGGTTGCTCTATGGGTGTGCGGCTCATGGTGGTCGACGACCACCGACTGCTCGCCGAGGCACTCGCCTCGGCGCTGAAACTGCGCGGCCACCGCGTGCTCGCCGCGGCCGCGCCCGCGGCCGGCGCGGCCGACCTGGTCATCAGCAGGGCCCCCGAGGTCTGCCTGCTCGGCACGGCGACCCCCGCCGAGCCCGGCATGTTCGACCCGGTCGTGCGGATCAAGAGGGAGCGGCCGCAGGTCGCCGTGGTGGTGCTCGGCCCGGTGCCGAGCCCGCGCGGGATAGCCGCCGCGTTCGCCGCCGGGGCCTCCGGTTACGTACGTCATGACGAGCGCATCGAAGGCGTGGAGCGGGCCATCATGAAGGCGAGAGCCGGTGAGGCCGCGGTGGCGCCCCAGTTGCTCCAGGGGGCGTTCAGCGAGCTCCTCAACCCGGCGGTGCAGCCCGACGACGAGGGCCAGCGGCTGCTCCAGATGCTCACGCCGAGGGAGGTGGAGGTGCTCGTACGGGTCGCGGACGGGGAGGACACCCGGCTGATCGCGGCCGGCATGGGCATCGCCCCGAGCACGGCGCGCACGCATGTGCAGCGGGTGCTGATGAAGCTCGGCGTCGGCTCCCGCCTCGAAGCGGCCGCGCTCGCCGCCCGCACCGGCCTCCTCGACCGCGCCGAACGCCCCCCGGCGCCCGGCCGGTTCACGGACGGCACGCAGAACGGCAACCACGTGAACAACACCGACAACGGCGGCGGTACGCCGACGGGGCCGGAGCCACCTCAGCGGTGAACTCCGGCCCCGGGCCGTGCGGTTACCTGTGTACCTGTCGTGACGCTCGCCCGCCTACTGCTTACTCGGACGTCTCGTCCTGCGGCGCGGGCGGCGCGGGCGGCGCGATCGGGCGCAGCTTCAGCCAGACCAGGAAGAAGAGGCCGAGGGCCAGCATGGCCAGGCCCGTCCACAGGTTGATGTTGATGTCCTCGGCCTTCTTCAGGTCGGCGTCGGACGCGGTGATCCCGGCGATGGTCACGATCACGCCGTAGACCACGAACAGGCCGCCGATGATGCGCCGGATGTCGAAGAGCCGGGCCGCGGTCGCGGACTTGGCCTCCAGCTCGGAGACTTCTTGCTGCAGATCAGACATGGGGACTCTCGCCTCCGATCAGAAGGAGTAGGGGACGTAGCAGGCGGCGGCGAGCACGATCGCGCCCCAGCCGAGCAGCGCGGGCCTGCGGTACCAGGCGTTGTCGCCCTCGGCGGGCGGCTCCTCCATGCCCGGCGAGGCCGTCCCGTAGACCAGACCGGCCAGCTCCGCCTCCGGCTTGGGTGCCGTGAAGAGCGTGACGGCGACCATCACGACCGCACCGGCGACGAAGCCGACGATCGCGGAGACGAAGTTGGCGCCCTGGTCGGTGGGGATGTCGATGACGCCCTGCTTGTAGATCCAGAAGTAGTTGACCATCGCGGCCGTGGTGCCCGCGAGCAGGCCCCAGACGCCGGACTTCATGGAGGCCCGCTTCCAGAACATGCCGATGATGAAGACCACGAACATCGGGACGTTGAAGAAGGAGAACAGGGTCTGCAGGTAGCCCATGATGTTCGAGAACGACGAGGCGATGAACGCCGTGCCGATCGAGGCAAGGACGCCGATCGCGGTGATGAGGCGGCCGAACTTCAGGTAGTAGCCGTCGGGCTTGTCGGTCTTCACGTACTTGGCCCAGATGTCGTACGTGAACACGGTGTTGAAGGACGACACGTTGGCCGCCATGCCCGCCATGAAGGCGGCGAGCAGACCGGTGACCGCGATGCCGAGCACACCGTTCGGCAGCAACTCCTGCATCAGATAAGGAATCGCGTCGTTGTAGGTGAGCCCCGAGCCCGCCGTGCCGATCTTCGGGACGAGGACGGCGGCGACCAGGCCGGGGATCATCACCAGGAAGACGATGAAGATCTTCGGGAAGGCGGCGATCAGCGGCGTGCGCTGGGCGGCGCTCAGGTTCTTCGCGGACAGGGCCCGCTGCACCTCGGCGAAGTTGGTCGTCCAGTAGCCGAAGGAGAGCACGAAGCCCAGGCCGAGGATGATCGTGAGCCAGTTCGCGCCGAGCGGGTTGCCGTCCCCGATGCCCGTACCGCCCCATGCGGTGAGGAAGTTGTCGCCGTGCTGCTTCTCCAGGGAGCCGGTGAGGCCGTCCCAGCCGCCGACCTTCTTCATGCCGATGACGCAGATCGGGATGAGCGCGGCGAGGATCACGAAGAACTGCAGGACCTCGTTGTAGATCGCGGACGACAGACCACCGATGGTGATGTACGCGAGCACGAAGAGACCGGCGACGACGATCGCCACCCACTGCGGCCAGCCGAGCAGCGCCTCGACGACGATGGCCAGGGCGTAGAGGTTCACGCCCGCGATGAGCACGGCCGCGAAGGCGAAGAGTGCGGAGCTCAGCAGGTGCGCGGACTTGTCGAACCGCTGGAGCAGGAACTCGGGGACCGAGCGGACCTTGCTGCGGTAGTAGAAGGGCATCATCACGAGGCCCAGGAAGACCATCGCAGGGATGGCGCCGATCCAGTACCAGTGGACGACCGCGACGCCGTACTGGGCGCCGGTGGCCGCCATGCCCAGGATCTCCGTGGCGCCGAGGTTGGCGGCGACGAAGGCGAGGCCGGTGACCCAGGCGGGCAGGGAGCGGCCCGAGAGGAAGAAGTCGAGGCTCGTCTTCACGGAGCGCCTGGCGGCGAAGCCGATGCCGAGGACGACCACGAAGTAGATCGCGAGGATCGCGTAGTCGAGGCCGTTGGTGGGCAGCCGGAGCCCCTCGGCCAGGGTTTGAGTGGGGGACTGCATGCGTGAACTCGCTTCGTTGCGCGAACTGATCAGTCGGGAACCTACGCCGCACTTTTCAATAAGTGAACAGTTCGCGTGATGTTCTTTGTTTGATTGTGACCGGAACCTCGTCGCAGTCGCCCACAGTGAGCGCACAGTCTCTTGACTGACCTGGTGGGTCGTGGTTTGTTATGTGCGGTTCTGTTTAGTGGGTAGTGGGTGTTGGTGAGGAGCCCTGAACGTGAAGAAGACCTCGACCCGTCTCGCCGACGGTCGTGAGCTCATCTACTACGACGCGCGCGACGACTCGGTGCGCGCGGCGGTCGACCGGCGCCCCCTCGATCCCATCTCCACGGCATCCCAGATCCGCGAGGACGCCCTCCTCGGCGACGCGGTGGCCATCGCCTCGCACCGCCAGGGCCGCACCTACCACCCCCCGGCCGACGAGTGCCCCCTCTGCCCGTCGGCCGGGGGGCGCATGAGCGAGATCCCCGACTCCTCGTACGACGTCGTGGTCTTCGAGAACCGCTTCCCCTCGCTCGCGGGCGACAGCGGCCGCTGCGAGGTCGTCTGCTTCACCTCCGACCACGACGCGTCCTTCGCGGACCTCACCGAGGAACAGGCCCGCCTGGTCCTCGACGCCTGGACGGACCGCACCGCCGAGCTGTCCCATCTCCCGTCCGTGGAGCAGGTGTTCTGCTTCGAGAACCGCGGCGCCGAGATCGGCGTGACCCTCGGCCACCCGCACGGCCAGATCTACGGCTACCCCTTCACCACCCCGCGCACGGCCCTCATGCTGCGCTCGCTCGCCGCCCACAAGGAGAGGACCGGCGGCGCCAACCTCTTCGACGACGTCGTGGCCCGCGAGCGCGCGGGGGAGCGGGTCGTCCTGGAGGGCGAGCACTGGGTGGCCTTCGTGCCGTACGCGGCGCACTGGCCCTACGAGGTGCACCTCTACCCCAAGCGCCGGGTGCCGGACCTGCTCGCCCTCGACGAGGCGGCGCGCACGGAGTTCCCCCAGCTCTATCTGGAACTGTTGCGGCGCTTCGACCGGATCTTCGGAGAGGGGGAGCCCGCGGTGCCGTACATCGCCGCCTGGCACCAGGCGCCCTTCACCAGCGACCTCGGCGCGGGCGTCAACCGGGACGACTTCGCACTCCACCTCGAACTTTTCACGATCCGCCGCACTTCGGGCAAGCTGAAGTTCCTCGCGGGTTCCGAATCCGGCATGAGTGTGTTCATCAACGACGTGCCGCCGGAAGCCGCGGCCCAGCGACTGCGAGAGGTAGCGAGTTCATGAGCGGGAAGTACCTGGTCACGGGTGGTGCGGGCTATGTCGGCAGCGTGGTCGCCCAGCATCTCCTGGAGGCCACCGGGTGACCGTCCTCGACAACCTCTCGACCGGGTTCCGCGAGGGCGTCCCGGCGGGCGCGGAGTTCATCGAGGGCGACATCCGGGATGCCGCCAAGTGGCTGGACTCCTCATACGACGCGGTGCTGCACTTCGCCGCGTTCTCGCAGGTCGGCGAGTCCGTGATCAAGCCCGAGAAGTACTGGGACAACAACGTCGGCGGCACGATGGCGCTGCTCGCGGCGATGCGCGACGCGGAGGTCCGCACCCTCGTCTTCTCGTCCACGGCCGCGACCTACGGCGAGCCGGTGAACACCCCCATCACCGAGACCGACCCGACCGCCCCCACGTCCCCCTACGGCGCCTCGAAGCTCGCCGTCGACCACATGATCACCGGTGAGGCGGCCGCCCACGGCCTGGCCGCGGTCTCGCTGCGCTACTTCAACGTGGCGGGCGCGTACGGGGAGTGCGGCGAGCGCCACGACCCCGAGTCGCACCTGATCCCGCTGGTCCTCCAGGTCGCCCAGGGCAGGCGCGAGGCGATCTCGGTCTTCGGCGACGACTACCCGACGCCGGACGGCACCTGCATCCGCGACTACATCCACGTCGCGGACCTGGCCGAGGCCCACCTCCTCGCCGTCACGGCCGCCCGCTCCGGCGAACACCTGATCTGCAACCTCGGCAACGGCAACGGCTTCTCCGTACGGGAGGTCATCGAGACCGTCCGCACGGTCACCGGCCACCCGATCCCCGAGGTGACCGCGGGGCGCCGCGGCGGCGACCCGGCGGTCCTGGTCGCGTCCGCGGACACCGCGCGCACGCGGCTCGGCTGGAACCCGTCCCGCGCGGACCTCGCGGGCATCGTCGCGGACGCGTGGGCGTTCGCTCAGCGGACTCAGTGACTCAGTGACTCAGTGAAGGGGATGTGACCGGTGGACGTGGCCGTGGCTGGGGAGTTCAAGGACCTGTACGGGTACGCGCCCGAGGGCGTGTGGGCGGCACCCGGCCGCGTCAACCTCATCGGTGAGTACACCGACTTCAACGAGGGCTTCGTGATGCCCCTCGCCCTGCCCCACACGGCGGTGGCGGCGGTGGCCCGCCGTACGGACGGCGTGCTGCGCCTCCACTCGGCGGACATCGACGAGCCGGTGGCCGAGCTCGCGGTGGACTCCCTGACCCCGCTCGCGGGCGGCGGCTGGGCGGCGTACCCGGCGGGCGTGGTGTGGGCACTGCGGGACGCGGGCCACGCGGTGGACGGCGGCGCGGACGTCCACCTGTCCTCGACGGTCCCGACGGGCGCGGGCCTCTCGTCGTCGGCGGCGCTGGAGGTGGTGACGGCGCTCGCCCTCAACGACCTGTACGAACTCGGCCTCTCCCGCCCCGAGTTGGCCCTGCTCGCCCAGCGCGCCGAGAACGCTTTCGTGGGCGTCCCCTGCGGCGTGATGGACCAGACGGCTTCGGCCTGCTGCGAGGACGGCCACGTACTGCACCTGGACTGCCGCGACCTGTCGATACGTCAGGTCCCGTTCGACCTGGCGGCGCAGGGGCTGCGGCTCCTGGTGGTGGACACCCGGGTGAAGCACGCGCTGGGAGACGGGGCGTACGCGGAGCGGCGGGAGGGGTGCGAGACAGGGGCACGGCAGCTCGGGGTCTCCCATCTGCGGGACGTCGACTACGCCGAACTCTCCTCTGCGCTGGACCGGTTGAGCGACGAGCGGGTACGTCGCTACGTCCGCCACGTCGTCTCGGACGACCAGCGGGTGGCCCGGGTGATGGCGCTGCTCGACGCGGGTGACGTGCGCGGGATCGGGCCCGTCCTGACGGAGGGGCACGCCTCGCTCCGCGACGATCTGCGGATCTCCTGCCCGGAGTTGGACCTCGTCGTTTCGAGTGCGAAGGGCGCGGGGGCGCTGGGGGCTCGGATGACGGGGGGCGGGTTCGGGGGGTCCGCGGTGGTGCTGGTGGAGGAGGGGGATGCGGAGGCTGTCGCCAAGTCGGTGGTCGAGGCGTTCGCCGAGGCGGGGTTCACGGCGCCGCGCGTCTTCCCTGCGGTGGCGTCGCCGGGTGCGCGCCGTCTGCGGTGACGGTTCCTTTCCCCCACCCCGCCCCTTCCCGAATCCGCCGACTCCGTCGGCCCTGGGGCACCCTGTATCGCCTGAAGGGCTCGTCCTCGAACGCCGGACGGGCTGCGTGACGTGCCCGAGCGGGATCGGGGAAAGGGAAACCGCTACCCCAGCAAGCGCTTCGTCAGCGTGAACTCCTTCACGCCCTCCGGATAGTCAGGGATCACGCACACCAGCTCATACCCCTGCCCCCGATAGAAGCCGGGCGCCTGGAAGTCCCACGTCTCCACACGGGAGTTGAGGCACCCCCGCTCCACCCGCGCGACCCGCTCCGCCTCCCCGAGGAGGCGAGAGCCCAGCCCCGCCCCCCGCACCCGCTCGTCCACCCACAGAAAGTCCACGTGCAGCCACCGCGCCCACGTGTGCGCCGCAAGGCCACCGGCCAGCTCCCCCTCCTCCGTCAACGCCCAGAGACCCAGCGGGACTTCGTCGTCGTGCGGCGTCCCGCGCAGCGCACGGAGCGCAGCGGACGCCGCCACGTTCGTCTCGCGCAGCCGGGACCGAAGAAGGGCAAGCCGCTCTTTGTCGACTCCTGTCTCCATACGAAACATACGGCTCACCATAAACGCGCCGGGCAATCAGTTCTGCAAATCACCTTCCGCTCCTGGCGTCCGGCTCTACTCTGAAGGGCAGTGCCGGTGGGGGCCGGCATGGATCAGGGGGCGAGACAGTCGGGTACGACGCCCGGCGTGGGGGTGGCAAGCGGTGCACGGCGGCGGCCGTGTGGCTGTGGCGATCCTCGTTCCGGGCGCCGTACCTGCGCAGTTCGTACCCCGGCCATCGACGATGGGGTGTCCCCCCGCTCCGTTCAGGAGCTGGGGAAGGGGGTTTCCGTGGTTCGTATCCGAGTTCTGGTCGTCGACGACCATCGCATCTTCGCCGAGTCGCTGGCCGCCGCACTCGCGGCCGAGCCCGACGTCGACGTGTCCGCGGCGGGCAGCGGCCCCGCCGCGCTGCGCTGCCTGGAACGTGCCATCAGCGAGGGCCGCCGCTACGACGTGCTCCTGGTCGACGCCGACCTGGGCAGCACGGCCAGTGCGCTGCAGAGCGGCCGGGCCGCCGTCTCCGTCCAGGAGGGCAACGCGGACGGGCTCGTGGACGGCATCTCCCTTGTCGCGGGCGTGCGTTCGGGCCAGCCGAGCGTGCGTACCGTGGTGCTCGCCGAGAAGGACGATCCGCGCCGTGCCGCCCTCGCGCTGCAGGCCGGGGCCTCCGGCTGGGTCGCCAAGGACTGCTCCCTCTCGCGGCTCCTCACCGTGATCCGCGGTGTCCTGCGGGACGAGACGCATCTGCCGCCCGCCCTGCTCACGGGCGTGCTGCGGGAGTTGACCGCGGCCCGCAAGCACCGCACCGAGAGCGAGCGCCTCGTCGAGTCGCTCACCCCGCGCGAGCGGGAGGTGCTGCGGTGCATGGTGGCGGGGTTAGGGCGCAAGGCCGTCGCCGAGCGGCTCTTCCTGTCGCCCCACACCGTCCGCACACACATGCAGAACGTGCTGGGGAAGCTGGGCGTCCACTCCACGCTCGCCGCCGTGGCGCTCGCCCGGCGTGCCGGTGTCGGGCCCGTCGACCTAGCCGGGGATGTTGTCGAACGGGGCGGTCAACTGGCGTAGCAGCCCTGCCAGTTCACCCCGCTGGGCGCGGGACAGCTCCGCGAGGATCGCCCGCTCCTGGTCGAGCAGGCCCGCAAGCGCCTGGTCCGCGCGGTCCCGGCCCTCGTCCGTGAGGCGGACCAGGACGCCGCGGCGGTCGCTCGGGTCGGGCAGCCGCTCGACGAGGCCCTTCTTCGCGAGCCGGTCGATGCGGTTCGTCATCGTGCCGGACGTGACCAGGGTCTGGGTCAGGAGCTGGCCGGGGGAGAGCTGATAGGGGGCGCCCGCGCGCCGCAGCGACGTCAGGACGTCGAACTCCCAGGGCTCCAGCTGATGCTCGGAGAAGGCGAGCCGGCGGGCCCGGTCCAGATGGCGCGCCAGCCTGCTGACGCGGCTCAGCACCTCGAGTGGCTCCACGTCGAGGTCGGGGCGCTCGCGGCGCCATGCAGCGACCAGACGGTCGACCTCGTCCTCCATGGCGATCAGTGTAGGGGGTCTGTCGACCTCAAGTCTCTTGACGTCAAGATACTTGGGGTGTGAGGGTGGAGACATCCAGGAGACATCCACGAGATGTCCGGAGACATCTGGAGTCACGACACCCCGTCGCCGTGATGTTGAGGAGCCCCGCCATGCCCGCTGCCACCGCCCCCACCTGGGACCCCGGCCAGTACCTGCGCCACGCCGACCACCGCGCCCGCCCCTTCGGCGAGCTCCTGGCCCGCATCCCCGAACCCCCGGCCGCCGCCCCCCGCATCGCCGACCTCGGCTGCGGCCCCGGCAACGTCACCGCCCTGCTCGCCGAGCGCTGGCCCACCGCGCACATCACCGGCTACGACAACTCCCCGGAGATGCTCGCCCGCGCCGAGGCCCGCACCGGGCCAACCCCCGGCGGCGGCCGCCTCGACTTCGCGCACGCGGACGTGGGGCGCTGGGTGCCCGAGGAGACGTACGACGTGATCGTCTCGAACGCGACGCTGCAGTGGGTGCCCGGCCACGTGAACTCCTTCGCCGCCTGGGTGGACCGCCTCGCCCCCGGCGGCACCTTCGCCTTCCAGGTGCCCGGCAACTTCGACGCCCCCAGCCACGTACTGATGCGGGAGCTCAGCGAGTCCGCGCGGTGGCGGGAGCCGCTCGGCGGGGTGCTGCGGCACGCGGACGCGGTCCTCACCCCCGCCGACTACCTGGAGCGGCTCGCGGCCCTCGGCTGCACCGCCGACGTCTGGGAGACCACCTACCTGCACCTGCTCCAGGGCCCCGACCCGGACCCGGTCCTGGACTGGGTCAAGGGGACGGGCCTGCGGCCGGTCCTCACCGCACTGGAGGGCGACCCCGAGGCCCGTATGGAGTTCCTCGACGCGTACCGCGCGCTGCTGCGCGAGGCGTACCCGGCGACCGGGCACGGCACGGTGTTTCCTTTCCGCAGGGTCTTCGCGGTGGCCCGGAAGGAGAACTGACCAGATGCTCGTGACCGTCGACCACGTCCAGCTCGCCGCCCCGCCCGGCAGCGAACCCGCCCTGCGCACGTACTACGGAGAAGTGCTCGGCATGACCGAGCTGCCCAAGCCGCCGGTGCTCGCCGCCCGCGGGGGCTGCTGGTTCCGGGCCGGGCCCGACGGGGGAGTCCAGCTGCACCTGGGCATCGAGGAGGACTTCCGGCCCGCCCGGAAGGCCCACCCGGGGCTGCGGGTGCGGGACATCGAGGCGTACGCGCGGCGGCTCGTGGACAGGGGCGCGAGCGTCACCTGGGACGAGAACCTCCCCGGGCACCGCCGCTTCTACTCCCACGACCCCGTCGGCAACCGCATCGAGTTCCTGGAACACGTCGCCCCCGGGGTGTGAGACCCGGGGGCGAGGCCGAGATCGTGAGGCGGTGGCCTCAGCTCTTGCGGTGGCCTATCAGGCGGGGCTTCGGCTCCAGGCCGTCCAGGCCGTGCCACGCCAGGTTCACCAGGTGCGCGGCCACCTCCGCCTTCTTCGGCTTGCGGGCGTCCAGCCACCACTGGCCGGTCAGGGCGACCATGCCGACCAGGGCCTGCGCGTACAGCGGCGCGAGCTTCTGGTCGAAGCCGCGGGTCTTGAACTCCTGGCCGAGGATGTCCTCGACCTGCGTGGCGATGTCGGAGATCAGGGACGCGAAGGTGCCCGTGGACTGCGCCACCGGGCTGTCGCGGACCAGGATGCGGAAGCCGTCCGTGTACGACTCGATGTAGTCGAGGAGGGCGAAGGCCGCCTGCTCCAGGAGCTCACGCGGATGACCGGCCGTGAGCGCGCCCGTGACCATGTCCAGGAGCTGGCGCATCTCCCGGTCCACGACGACCGCGTACAGGCCCTCCTTGCCGCCGAAGTGCTCGTACACCACCGGCTTGGAGACCCCGGCCTTCGCCGCGATCTCCTCCACCGACGTGCCCTCGAAGCCCTTGGCGGCGAACAGGGTGCGGCCGATGTCCAGGAGCTGGGAGCGGCGCTCGGCGCCCGTCATCCGGGTACGGCGGGGGCGCCGCTTGCTGTCCTTGCCGGAGGTGCTGTTCGAAGAGCTCGTGCTGGAGTCGGTCGCCACACCCTCCATCATGCCGCGTCGGCGGTCTCGGCCTTGCGGCGGGAGTCGATCCGCGACTGCGACGGCCAGCGCACGTCATGGGCCCAGCCCAGCTGCTCGCACCAGCGGATGATCCGGGCCGACGAGTCGATCTGGCCGCGCATCACGCCGTGCCGCGCCGACGTCGGGTCCGCGTGGTGGAGGTTGTGCCAGGACTCGCCGCACGACAGGACGGCCAGCCACCACACATTGCCCGAGCGGTCCCGGGACTTGAAGGGGCGCTTGCCGACCGCGTGACAGATCGAGTTGATCGACCACGTGACGTGGTGGAGCAGCGCCACCCGGACGAGCGATCCCCAGAAGAAGGCCGTGAAGGCGCCCCACCAGGACATCGTCACCAGGCCGCCGACCAGCGGCGGGATCGCCAGGGACACCACGGTCCAGACGATGAACTGGCGGGAGATGGCGCGGATCGCCGGGTCCTTGATCAGGTCCGGTGCGTACTTCTCCTGCGGCGTCTGCTCCTCATCGAACATCCAGCCGATGTGCGCCCACCACAGGCCCTTCATCAGGGCAGGGACGGTCTCGCCGAACCGCCACGGGGAGTGCGGGTCGCCCTCCGCGTCCGAGAACTTGTGGTGCTTGCGGTGGTCGGCGACCCAGCGGACGAGGGGCCCCTCCACGGCCATCGAACCCGCGACCGCCAGCGCGATCCGCAGCGGGCGCTTCGCCTTGAACGAGCCGTGCGTGAAGTAGCGGTGGAAGCCGATCGTGATGCCGTGGCAGCCGAGGAAGTACATGAAGACGAGCAGGCCCAGGTCGAGCCAGCTCACCCCCCAGCCCCAGGCCAGCGGCACCGCCGCGACCAGGGCGAGGAATGGGACCGTGATGAACAGCAGCAGCGTGATCTGCTCCAGGGAGCGCTTCTGCTCGCCGCCGAGGGTGGCGGAGGGAAGCGAGGTCCCGGTCGTGTCCGGTGCCGGGGCGGCGGCGCCGTCCGCGATCACATCGGGGCTCATCGTCATGGGCATCCCCTACGGGGTCGAGGGTAGTGGCAGATGTAGGTGACCGGATGGGCCCGCCTACGGGTCCGTAACTTACGGCGTCGTAAGTATGTCAGTGCGTGGCCCGGCGGCAAGAGGCCGTGAATCCTGTGCTTCATCCGGACACCTATCCTTGGACTCGGTCGGACAGCGCGGTCCGCTCGGTATCTCCCCCGGACCCCGGATCCTCACCCGGGTCCCCTCCCAGTGCCTTACGAACACTGCAAGGAGCCGCACCTGTGAGCAGTGCAGACGACCAGGGCCGCCAGGCCAACGGAAACGCCAGCACCGAGCTGCGCGCCGACATCCGCCGCCTCGGCGATCTGCTCGGCGAGACCCTCGTACGCCAGGAGGGCCCCGAGCTCCTCGAACTGGTCGAGAAGGTCCGCCGGCTGACCCGCGAGGACGGCGAGGCCGCCGCCAAGCTGCTCGGCGGCACCGAACTGGAGACCGCCGCCAAGCTGGTGCGCGCCTTCTCCACCTACTTCCACCTCGCCAACGTCACCGAGCAGGTGCACCGCGGCCGCGAGCTGCGAGCCAAGCGCGCCGCCGAGGGCGGTCTGCTCGCCCGCACCGCGGACCGGCTCAAGGACGCCGACCCGGAGCACCTGCGCCAGACCGTCGAGCACCTCAACGTGCGCCCCGTCTTCACCGCGCACCCCACCGAGGCCGCCCGCCGCTCCGTCCTGAACAAGCTCCGCCGCGTCGCCGAGCTCCTGGAGACCCCGGTCATCGAGTCCGACCGGCGCCGCCACGACACCCGCCTCGCCGAGAACATCGACCTGGTGTGGCAGACCGACGAGCTCCGCGTGGTCCGCCCCGAGCCCGCCGACGAGGCCCGCAACGCCATCTACTACCTGGACGAGCTGCACGCCGGCGCCGTCGGCGACGTCCTGGAGGACCTCACCGCCGAGCTGGCGCGCGTCGGCGTCCAACTCCCGGACGACACCCGCCCGCTGACCTTCGGCACCTGGATCGGCGGCGACCGCGACGGCAACCCGAACGTGACCCCGCAGGTCACCTGGGACGTCCTGATCCTCCAGCACGAGCACGGCATCAACGACGCCCTCGAACTCGTCGACGACCTGCGCGGCTTCCTCTCCAACTCGATCCGCTACACCGGCGCGACCGAGGAGCTCCTCACCTCCCTGCAGAGCGACGTGGAGCGGCTGCCCGAGATCAGCCCCCGCTACAAGCGCCTCAACGCCGAGGAGCCCTACCGCCTCAAGGCCACCTGCATCCGGCAGAAGCTGGAGAACACCAAGGAGCGCCTCGCCAAGGGCACCACGCACGAGCCCGGCCGCGACTACCTCGGCACCGCCGAGCTGCTGCACGACCTCACGCTCATCCAGACGTCGCTGCGCGCGCACAAGGGCGCCCTCTTCGCCGACGGCCGGATGAACCGCACCATCCGCACCCTCGCCGCCTTCGGCCTCCAGCTCGCCACCATGGACGTCCGCGAGCACGCCGACGCCCACCACCACGCGCTCGGCCAGCTCTTCGACCGGCTCGGCGAGGAGTCCTGGCGGTACGCGGACATGCCCCGCGAGTACCGGCAGAAGCTGCTCGCCAAGGAGCTCCGCTCCCGCCGCCCGCTCGCCCCGTCCCCGGCCCCGCTGGACGCCGCGGGCGAGAAGACCCTCGGCGTCTTCGAGACCGTCAAGAAGGCCCTCACGGTCTTCGGCCCCGAGGTCGTCGAGTCGTACATCATCTCCATGTGCCAGGGCGCCGACGACGTCTTCGCGGCCGCCGTGCTCGCGCGCGAGGCGGGCCTCATCGACCTGCACGCCGGCTGGGCGAAGATCGGCATCGTGCCGCTCCTGGAGACCACGGACGAGCTGCGCGCCGCCGACGTGATCCTCGACGAGATGCTCGCCGACCCCTCGTACCGCCGGCTCGTCGCCCTGCGCGGGGACGTGCAGGAGGTCATGCTCGGGTACTCGGACTCCTCCAAGTTCGGCGGCATCACGACGTCGCAGTGGGAGATCCACCGGGCGCAGCGCAGGCTGCGTGACGTCGCGCACCGCTACGGCGTACGGCTGCGCCTCTTCCACGGCCGCGGCGGCACCGTCGGCCGCGGCGGCGGCCCCTCCCACGACGCGATCCTCGCCCAGCCCTGGGGCACCCTCGAGGGCGAGATCAAGGTGACCGAGCAGGGCGAGGTCATCTCCGACAAGTACCTCGTGCCGTCCCTGGCCCGCGAGAACCTCGAACTCACCGTCGCCGCCACACTCCAGGCATCCGCGCTGCACACGTCCCCGCGCCAGTCCGACGAGGCGCTCGCCCGCTGGGACGCCGCCATGGACGTCGTGTCGGACGCCGCGCACTCCGCGTACCGCAAGCTGGTCGAGGACCCGGACCTGCCGACGTACTTCCTCGCGTCCACGCCGGTCGACCAGCTCGCCGACCTGCACCTGGGCTCCCGGCCCTCCCGCCGCCCCGGCTCGGGCGTCTCGCTCGACGGACTGCGCGCCATCCCGTGGGTCTTCGGCTGGACCCAGTCGCGGCAGATCGTGCCCGGCTGGTTCGGTGTCGGCTCCGGCCTGAAGGCGCTGCGGGAGGCCGGCCTGGACACGGTGCTCGACGAGATGCACGAGCACTGGCACTTCTTCCGCAACTTCCTCTCGAACGTGGAGATGACGCTCGCCAAGACCGACCTGCGGATCGCGCGCCACTACGTGGAGACGCTGGTGCCGGACGAGCTGCGGCATGTCTTCGCGACGATCGAGGAGGAGCACGCGCTGACGGTGGCGGAGGTGCTGCGGATCACGGGCGGATCCGAACTGCTCGGTTCCAACCCGGTGTTGCAGCAGACCTTCGCGATCCGCGACGCCTACCTGGACCCGATCTCCTACCTTCAGGTCGCCCTGCTGAAGCGGCAGCGGGACGCGGTCGCGGCGGGCGAGGAGGCCGACCCGCTGCTGGCCCGGGCGCTGCTGCTCACCGTCAACGGAGTGGCCGCGGGCCTGCGCAACACCGGCTGACCCCCGCCACCCGGGCCCCGCACCCCGCTGGGGTGCGGGGCCCCGGCGTCTGCCGATCGGCGCCTGATCAGGTGAAACGCCCTTCATACTGACTTGTCGCGTACGGCTCCGGGCGTTCTGATCGCGCACAGTGAACCGACTCTGAAGACCTCCTCAGGCGTTCAGGAGCACTGTGTGACCCCCGTACCCGAACGGTCCCGCCGCACCCTCACCCCGGTGCTCGCCGTCCTGCTCGCGCTCCTCGCGGCGCTCGTCCTCGTGCCGTACGGGACCGCCCACGCGGACGCCCGGATGAGCGTCCGTCTGGACCCGGCGACCAGCCCCGTGCCCGCCGGCGACCACGTGACGTACAACGCGAGCATCCAGTGCTCGATCCCGGGCGACTGCCAGTCGGTGACCGTCACGTTCACACCGCCGCCCGGCGCCTCGGGCCCCGGCCACGTCTCACAGCCCTACCCGCCCGGAGTCACCGCCGTCACCCCCAACGCCGACGGCAGCGTCACCGTCACCTACGACAAGATCCCCAGCGGGCAGAGCTCGCAGCTCACCGTCAGCTGGCCCACCCAGGACTACTGGACGCCGCCCGGCGCACAGACCGCCACCATGTCCGCCACCGCAGCCAACGGCGACGGCACCCCCAGCACCGACGACGCCTCGGTCACGGTCACCGCCGAGCCCAACCCGGCCATCACCAAGGAAGGCCCCAAGGCGGCCCGGCCCGGCGACACCGTCGCCTACAAGGTCACCGCCACCAACGACCCCCGCGACTCCAACCGGCCGCGCGGCAGCCTCGCCCTGGAGAACACCGTCCTGACCGACGTGCTCCCCGACGGCGTGGACCTCGTCGACGCCACCCCCGCCGGCTACACCTACGACCCGGCGACCCGCACCATCAGCTGGCCCGTGGACACCGAACCCGGCCGCCCCGGCGACCAGTTGGCGCAGGTCAAGGAGTATCCGTACGGAGTCGTCCACGAGATCAGGGTGAAGGTCCGCGACGACGTCGCCGACGGGACCGTGCTCACCGACACCGCCTCCATCACCGGCGACCCCTACGGCCCCGACACCGGGAAGATCACCAAGGACGCCACCGCCGAGACGACCGTCGGCACCGGCAGCGGCGAAGTCTCCGGCACCCTCGACAAATCGGTCGACACCCCCCTCGCTGGCGGCGGCCAGCGCCTCTCCTACGTCCTGCGGTTCGGCAACACCGGCACCGTGGCCGCCGACGCCCGCCTCACCGATGCCCTGCCCGCGGGCTTCGACGGGCAGACCCTGCGCCTGTCCACCCCCTCCGGCGGCACCTACACGGGCAGCTGGTCGGTCGTGGTGACGCGCCGCGACGGCAGCACCGAGACACTCACGCCCACCGACCAGCAGGTCAGCCTCGGTACCGACCCCGTGTCCGTACGCGTCGACGTCCCCGGCCTCGCCGCCGGTGCCAACCTCGTCGTCCAGATCACCGGCCGCGCCGACGCCACCGAGGTCCCCGGCGGCAGCGGCGACGTGCGCAACTGCGCCCGCCTCGAACTCACCGGCAGCGCGGGCACCGCCGAGGAGGAGGACTGCGCCACCTTCCGCATCGAGCCCGAGGTCGCCCAGCCCGAACTCACCAAGAGCACCGACCCCGCGCCCGTCGGCCCCGGCGGTACCCACACCTGGCGGGTGACGATGCGCAACGACCGCTACCGCACCGGCTCCTCGCCGCTGCGCCCCCGCTTCGTCGACCTGATCCCCCGTCAACTCTCGTACGAGACCGGCTCCTGGACGCTCGCGGCCGGGCAGCCCGCCTCCTGCCCGGCCACCGACCGCTTCACCGAGACCGTCACGGCGGGCCCCGACGGCCGCACCCGCGTCGAGCTGACCGCCGAGCGCGGCGCCGAGATCCCGGCGAACGACTCGGCCTGCGTCTACGAGTTCCGCACCACCGTCAAACCCGGTGTGGCGAGCGGCACTTACGGCGGCACGCCCTCCGACGCCGACTACGCGGGCAACCGCGCCGGGCTCTACGACGCGCAGCGCCCCGTCAACACCCGGCAGACCGACACCCACGACATCGACGGCGACGGCGACACGGGAGAGAACGTCGCCGAGGCCACCGACGACTTCGCCATCGCCCAGTCCGCCTCGCTGTTCGTCACCAAGGAGGTCAAGGGCGACAAGGACGGCGACTTCCGCGGCTCGGCCGAGGTGCCGGGCAAGGAGGACGAGGTCGGGAAGTCGACCGCGGGCGGCACCGTCGAATACCGCACGGTCCTCGGCAACATGGGCAACACCGACCTCACCAACGTCGTCGCCTACGACCTGCTGCCCGAGCCCGGCACCCACGGCGTCACCAGCGGCCGCTACGGCGACCACGCGACCAGCCAGTGGCGCCCCGTCCTCACCGGCCCCATCGACGCGGGCACCGCACCGGTGACCATCACCTACTCGGAGAAGGCCGACCCGTGCCGCCCCGAGATGGACAACACCCCCGACGACAGCGCCCCGTTCCACTGCGACGGGAAGCCGGACCCCAGCTTCAAGCCCGCGTCGGCCGTGACCGACTGGAGCCGCATCCGCTCCGTGCGCTTCGACTTCGACGGCCATGTGTTCACCGCGGGCGAGCGCTACACGCTGCGCTGGCGGATGCGCGTGCCCGAGAAGGCCGCGGACGGGACGCCGTTCGGCGGCGGCGAACGCACCTGGAACAAGATCGCCATCGCCGGTGACCGGCGGGAGCCGGACGGCACGCTCAGGCCGTTGCTCGCCACGGAGGCGCCCTGGGTGGTCGCCGAGGTCGAGCCCGGCTCCACGGAGCCACCCACCCCCACACCCACCCCAGAGCCCACACCGGACCCGACCACCCCTGAGCCCACGCCGGACCCGACCACCCCTGAGCCCACACCCGAGCCGACCACCCCTGAGCCGACCACGCCCGAGCCCACACCCTCGCCCTCACGCAGCGAACGGCCGGTGCTCCCGGACACCGGGTCCTCCCTGTTCCCCCTCGGCACCGCGCTGGGCGCGCTGCTGCTCGCCGCGGGCGGCACGTTCCTGTCGGTGACCCGAGGCCGACGACGTGGTGGCCGCCACTCCTGATCAGAACGAGAGCGAGACGAAGGCCGCGCTCAGCAGCGCCCCGCCCGCCAGTGCCATGCCCCACGCCGTGCGCGTCGCGCGGAGGCCGCCCGCCACCACGATCGCGGCCAGCAACAGCGCGCCGCCCAAAGGGATCCACGCGCTCAGGAAGCCCGCGCCGTCCGCTCGTACGACGTCACGGGACGTGCCTGACGTGCGGGCCACCGGGATGCGGGCACCCTTCTTCTCCGTGATGGAGCGGTCGATCACGACCCTGACCGTGCGGCGGGAGGTGCCGGACGACGCCACGTACGAGCCCTCGCACGCGTCGGAGCCGCAGCGCGTCACCGTCATCGTGCCCCGGTCCGCGTCCTGCGCGCGCACCACGTGCCGGGCCGTGTCCCAGGACGCCCAGACACCCGCGACGATCAGCAGCGCCGCGAGGGCACCCATCGCGGCGCGGCGGCCGTGGGAGAGGAGCCGTCGGTCAGACATGGCCGCGATCCTTGGGGATGCGGCTGCGCTCCGTCAACAGCGGGCCTCAAACGGCCACGCCGCGTTACGAGTTGTATGTGCTCTGTGCGCGCTCCAGGCCCTCGGTCACGAGCGCCTCCACCGCGTCGGCGGCGCGGTCCACGAAGTAGTCGAGCTCCTTGCGCTCCGTCGAGGAGAAGTCCTTGAGGACGAAGTCCGCGACCTGCATCCGGCCCGGCGGGCGGCCGATCCCGAAGCGCACCCGGTGGTAGTCCGAGCCGAGCGACTTGGTGAGGGACTTCAGGCCGTTGTGGCCGTTGTCGCCGCCGCCGAGCTTGAGGCGGAGCACGCCGTAGTCGATGTCGAGCTCGTCGTGGACGGCCACGATGTGGTCCGTGGGCACCTTGTAGAAGTCGCACAGGGCCGTCACGGGGGCGCCGGAGACGTTCATGTACGACATCGGCTTGGCCAGGATCACCCGGCGGCTCGCGGGTCCGGGCGGACCGATGCGGCCCTCCACCACCTGGGCCTGGCCCTTCGTCGCCCGCTTGAACTTGGCACCCATCCGCCGCGCGAGCAGATCGGCCACCATGAAGCCGACGTTGTGCCGGTTCATCGCGTACTCGGGACCGGGATTGCCGAGCCCGGCGATCAGCCAGGGGGCGGTGTCGTCGGACATGCGCGTTCCTTCGGTCAGCAGCGGGTCGGCCAGCGAGACGGGGTGGTGGGCACAGCCCACCACCCCGTCCACAGGTTCAGACGCGAGAGGCTCAGGCCTCGGCGGCCTCGTCGCCCTCGCCCTCGGCGGCCTCGTCAGCGGACTCCTCGGCCTGCGCGGCCAGGACCTGCAGGACGACGGCGTCCTCCTCGACGGCGAGCGAGACGCCCGACGGCAGGGTGATGTCCTTGGCGAGGACCGACGCACCGGCGTCCAGGCCCGCGACCGAGACGGTGACCGACTCGGGGATGTGGGTGGCCTCGGCCTCGACCGGCAGGGCGTTCAGGACGTGCTCGAGGAGGTTGCCGCCCGGGGCCAGCTCACCGTCGGTGTGGATCGGGACCTCGACGTTGACCTTCTCGCCGCGCTTCACGAGGAGCAGGTCGACGTGCTCGAGGAAGCCCTTGATGGCGTCGCGCTGGACGGCCTTCGGGATCACGAGCTCGGGCTTGCCGTCGACGTCGATGGCGAGCAGCACGTTGGACTGGCGCAGGGCCAGGTTCAGCTCGTGGCCGGGAAGGGTGATGTGGGCCGGCTCGTTGCCGTGGCCGTAGACGACCGCGGGGACCTTGTTCTCGCGGCGGATGCGGCGGGCGGCGCCCTTGCCGAACTCGGTGCGGGTCTCGGCGGCGAGCTTGATCTCAGCCATGGTGCACTCCTCGTAGATAGGTAGGGATTGGTCACCCGGCCACGAACGGCCTGCTACGAAGAGCGCGTCGATTACGGACAGCCACTCATTCCCGTACGGAAATGAAAGCGGCCTCCCTCGCCGAGCAACTCAGTGAGTCTACCCGGCGGGGAGGCCGCTTCAGAAATCGATCTTCAGAAGTTACGGGCTCACGCCTGCTCGTCGAAGAGGCTCGTCACCGAACCGTCCTCGAAGACCTCGCGCACCGCGTTCGCGATCGTCGGCGCGATCGAGAGCACCGTGATCTTGTCGAGCTCCAGCTCGCCCGGCGTCGGCAGGGTGTCCGTGAAGACGAACTCGCTGACCTTCGAGTTCTTCAGGCGGTCCGCGGCGGGGCCGGAGAGCACGCCGTGCGTGGCCGTCACGATGACGTCCTCGGCGCCGTGCGCGAACAGGGCGTCGGCGGCGGCGCAGATCGTGCCACCGGTGTCGATCATGTCGTCGACCAGGACGCAGACGCGGCCCTTCACGTCACCGACGACCTCGTGCACGGTGACCTGGTTGGCGACGTCCTTGTCGCGGCGCTTGTGCACGATCGCGAGGGGGGCGCCCAGGCGGTCGCACCAGCGGTCGGCGACGCGCACGCGGCCGGCGTCCGGCGAGACCACGGTCAGCTTGTCGCGGTCGACCTTCGCGCCCACGTAGTCCGCGAGGATCGGCAGGGCGAAGAGGTGGTCGACCGGGCCGTCGAAGAAGCCCTGGATCTGGTCGGTGTGCAGGTCGACCGTGAGGATGCGGTCCGCGCCCGCGGTCTTCATCAGGTCGGCGATCAGGCGGGCCGAGATCGGCTCGCGGCCCTTGTGCTTCTTGTCCTGGCGGGCGTAGCCGTAGAACGGCACGATCACCGTGATGGAGCGGGCCGACGCGCGCTTCAGCGCGTCGATCATGATGAGCTGCTCCATGATCCACTTGTTGATCGGAGCGGTGTGGCTCTGGATCAGGAAGCAGTCGGCGCCGCGCGCGGACTCCTGGTAGCGGACGTAGATCTCACCGTTGGCGAAATCGAAAGCCTTCGTCGGCACGATGCCGACACCCAGCTTGTGTGCGACCTCCTCGGCCAACTCGGGGTGGGCGCGGCCGGAGAAGAGCATCAACTTCTTCTCGCCGGTCGTCTTGATCCCGGTCACAGCACTGTCTCCTCAGAGAGTTCGTCCCGCTGCCGTACTGACGCGTCCCGGTGCGTCGAGTCGGCCGATGTGTGCACCTATCACGGTACGCCGTCGCCGACGCACCTGTTTCCGGTCAGGCTTCGCCGGCCGGCTTCCGGGAGGCCGCCTCGGCCGCCTTCGCCGCCGCGCTCCCCGGACGCTTCCGGGCCACCCAACCGTCGATATTCCGCTGCTGGCCCCGGGCCACGGCCAGTGAGCCGGGCGGCACGTCCTTCGTGATCACGGAGCCCGCGGCGGTGTACGCGCCGTCCCCGACCGTGACAGGAGCCACAAACATGTTGTCTGATCCGGTCTTGCAGTGGGAACCCACCGTCGTGTGGTGTTTGGCCTCGCCGTCGTAGTTCACGAAGACGCTCGCCGCACCGATGTTGCTGTACTCGCCGATGGTCGCGTCCCCGACGTAGCTGAGGTGCGGCACCTTCGTGCCCTCGCCGATCGAGGCGTTCTTCATCTCCACGTACGTCCCGGCCTTGGCCTTCGTCCCGAGCCGGGTACCCGGCCGCAGATACGCGAACGGGCCGACGCTCGCCTGCTCCCCGACCTCGGCGCCGTCCGCGACGGTGTTGTCCACGCGGGCGCCCGCGTGCACGACGGTGTCCTTCAGTCGCGTGTTGGGCCCGACTTCAGCCCCCTCCCCGATGTGGGTGGCGCCCTGCAGCTGGGTGCCCGGCTGCACGATCGCGTCCTGCTCGAAGGTGACGGCCGCGTCGACCCAGGTGGTGGCCGGGTCGACGACGGTGACGCCCGCGAGCATGGCGCGCTCCAGCAGGCGGTCGTTCAACGTCCGCCGGGCCTCGGCCAGTTGGACACGGTTGTTGATGCCCGCGATCTCGCGGTGGTCGGCGGCGACGGAGGCCCCCACCCGGTGCCCCGCCTCGCGCAGGATCCCGAGCACGTCGGTGAGGTACTCCTCACCCTGGCTGTTGTCGGTGCGCACCTTGCCGAGCGCGTCCGTCAGCAACTGCCCGTCGAAGGCGAACACCCCGGAGTTGATCTCACGGATGGCGCGCTGCGACTCGCTGGCGTCCTTGTGCTCGACGATCGCGGTCACGGCACCGGAGACGCCGTCGCGCACGATGCGGCCGTAGCCCGTCGCGTCCGGGACCTCGGCGGTGAGCACGGTCACGGCGTTGCCGTCGGTGGTGTGGGTGTCGTTGAGGGCACGCAGGGTCTCGCCGGTGAGCAGCGGGGTGTCGCCGCAGACGACGATGACGGTGCCGCTGACCGGGCTCCCGGTCCCGCCCGCCAGCTCCTCCAGGCCCATGCGGACGGCGTGGCCCGTGCCGTTCTGGGTGGGCTGGAGCGCGGTGCGCACGTCGGGCGCGAACGTGGCGAGGTGGGCCTCGACTTCCTCGTGCTTGTGGCCGACGACGGCGACGATCTGCTCGGGGTCGAGCTCTCCACTGGCCGCGAGCACGTGTCCGACCAGCGAACGTCCGCAGATCTCGTGCAGGACCTTGGGCAGTGCCGACTTCATACGGGTGCCCTCACCCGCTGCGAGGACGACGACGGCGGTCGGGCTGTTGGCGCTCACGGGGGTGCCCTTCGGCTTCGGAGGGGTGGGGTTTCCTCATGGAGAGGACATCCGCAGGATACCGGGGCGTTTGGGGGCGGAAATGAGGAAGGGTCCTGACCTTGGGGTCAGGACCCGAACCTAGGGGCTGTGCGCTGTGGCTCCCCCGCAAGGATTCGAACCTTGTCCTGCTAGTACCAAAAACTAGTGTGCTGCCAGTTACACCACGGGGGACAGCGCCTCAGACCTTACCTGAGACGAGCCTCGGAGTCGGCGGCGATTCCGTTCCACCACCCTTCAATGCGGCAGTACAAATCGGCACCTTGTCGGACTCTGATGACAAGGCAGCCCCGGTAGTCATCGCCAGTGTTCTTCCGGACAGTCTTCGGGTTGTGCTTCTTGAGCGTTGTCCGTTGGAAGACGGAGGCATCGACGCGCACCAGGTCGGCCCAGTAGCGCTCGGCGGCGGTGACGTCGGCGGACTCATGGATCATCACCCTGTACTGCAGCCGTTCCGGCGCGACCCCGAGCAGGTCGAGCCAGGCGAGATAGACGGAGATCACCCTGGGGTCGCTGTTGACGAACAGGACTGATTCGCGGCGGGCGTACGGCTTGCTCTTCTGTCCTTCTGCCCAGTAGAGCGCGACTCCTGCGACGAACAGCTCACGATCGCTCAGCTCGCCGATCTCCCTGTGGGCTGCACGCTTCGTCTTCTTGCGTTCCTCGTCCTGGGCGCCGCGCAGCCTCGCGAGCCCTTCCTGCATCAGCGCGCGCTGTTCCTCAGGTGTGTACCGAGGCTCCGGTCTTGGCAGATCCCGCACCCACAGCGAGATTGAACTCTTGGAGCATCCCAGCTCCACCTGGATCTGGTCATAGGTCCGGCCCGCAAGGCGCAGCTGTCTCGCCCGGTCCCGCAGGTCGTCCTTCGCGTTCGGTCGCTTGGTCCACTCCGGCGGCGGCTCGCCCTGCACCAGCCGGTTCAGGATGTCGTTGTTGTAGACCTTCAACTCGTCGCGGATCTGCCGAAGGCTCAGCCCCTCGCGCCGCAGCGCCACCGCCCGCTCCCGCAGTCCCTCGAAGTCGGCGTACTTGCCTGTGATCTCCGTCATGGGGCGACCTTCGCCGGGTGTGCGGGGCACCGGCCAGGGATCCGGGTGGGGTCCAGCAGTTCGAGTGAGCGGCATCTCGTCGAGCCTGAAATTTCGCGGCTTCTGTCCCGAACAGTTCGAGCGCGGGGCCCGGCCCGTCAGACCTCGGCAGCCCCTCGCCGGGAGGCCGGCAGCACTGCCGAGACCCTGAATCCGCCCGCCTCCGTCGGCCCCGAGACGAAGACGCCGCCCAGGGCGCGGACACGTTCCTGCATGCCGAGGAGGCCGTTGCCGCCGCTGGGGAGGCGGGCCTCGGGGGAGCCGGGGACGGGCTCGGGAGGTGGTTCGTTCTCCACCTGCATCGCTATCTCGGAGAGGCGGTGGGCCAGGCGTACGTAGGTCTTCGCGCCCGCTGCGTGCTTGTGGACGTTGGTGAGGGCTTCCTGCACGACGCGGTAGGCGGTCTGCTCGACCTCCGGCGGGTAGCCGGGGCCCGTGGGCTCGCCCTCGATCGACAGGTCCACGGCCATGCCCGCCGCCCTGGACTGGCCGACCAGTTCGTCCAGTTCGGCCAGGCACGGGCCTTCGGACGACTCGTCGGCGCGGGCCGCCGCCGCTGCGGCTGCCGCGGCCACCGAGGCGAGGGGGACGGGGGCTGCGGCTGGGGCTGTGCTGTCGCGTGCACCGGGGGCCGTCACGGTGTTCTCGTTGGTGCGCAGGACGCCGAGCATCTCGCGCAGCTCGGTGAGGGCCTGGCGGCCCATGTCGCCGACCAGGGCGGCGTTCTTCACGGCCTTCTCGGGGTCTTTGCGGGCCACCGCCTGGAGCGCCGCCGCGTGCACGACCATGAGGCTCACCCGGTGCGCCACCACGTCGTGCATCTCGCGGGCGATGCGGGTCCGCTCCTCGTTGCGCGCCCACTCGGCGCGCTCCTCGGCGCGTTCGGCGAGCAGCTGGAGCTCGCGCTCCAGGCTGTCCGCGCGTTCCCGCAGGCTCTCCATGAGGCGGCGGCGCGCGCCCACGTACAGGCCGAGGAGGAGGGGCGGGGCCGTGACGCCGAGTGCGGTGGTGATCGCGGCGAACGGTACGAACCAGTCGCCGACCTGCAGTTCGCCGCGTGACATGTCCTGGTCGGCGCGGACGAAGGCGATGATGAGGGTGCCGAGCATCGACATGCCCGCGAGGGAGCCGATGATGCGGCGCGGCAGCTCGGCGGCGGCCAGCGAGTAGAGGCCGACGACGGTGAGGAGCACGCCCATGCGGGCGGGCGTCACCGCGATCGAGACGAGGACCACGGCGATCGGGAAGCGCCGGCGCAGCAGCAGTACGGAGCCGGCGAGTGCGCCGAAGACGACCCCGGCCGCCACCGGCACCCCGGCGTCCCGTGCGAAGGGGATCCCCTCGGCGCCGCACTCCAGGGCCGACAGGACCGCAAGGACGATGTCCAGGACCGCGCTGCGGCGTCGCTCCCACCACCACGGCCCGGTCATGGCCGTGGTGCGACTGTCCCCCGTCGTGGTCATGTCTTCCAGCGTACGGGCGTCGGGCCGCCCGTTCCCGGGAGTTTTCGGGCGGGGGCCGGGGGCGGCGTCAGGGGTGGTCGCGGGGGCGGCTTCGGCATGTCAGCCCACCCGCAGCCGGTCCGGGCGGGCGCCCGTGACGAGGGTCGCGAGGGCCTCGTCGATGTGGGCGCCCAGGTACCAGTCGCCGCTGTGGTCGAGGCTGTAGACCCGGCCCTCGGTGTCGACGGCGAGCAGCGCCTGGGTCTGGGTCTCCTCGCCTATGGGGCAGACCGCGCGGCCGAGCGCCCGGCCCAGGTCGCCGAGGGTGCGCGCGAGGTGGAGCCCGTACATCGGGTCGAGGTGCACGGCGGCCGGGGCGATCTCGCGGCCCGGGCCCTGGGGGGCGATGTGCAGCCCGCCGAACTCGGCCCAGGCTTCGACGGCGGCGGGGAAGACGGCGTGCTGGTGCCCGGCGGGCGAGGTGTGGCGGCGCAGGACGTCGGCCCAGATCTCGGCCTGCTTTATGTCCCAGCGGCCCGGCCGCCAGCCCGCGGCGCGCAGGGCGGCGTCGACGGGGACGGGGAAGCGGGTGGTGGAGGCTGCGTCGGCGTGCATGGGCCCTCGTGTTCCGTGGTCAGTTGTCGTTCGGCGGCTCGACGGAGGGTTCCACGACCCGCACGCCGAAGTGCGCCGTCAGCGCGGTGCAGGAGCGGCAGGGGCGGGCGAAGGAGCCGTGCAGCGGGTCCCCGTCCTCGCGGATGCGGCGGGTGGTGAGCTTGGCGTGCTTGAGGGCCTTGCGGGCCTCGCCGTTGGTCATCGGCTTGCGGGCGGCGCGCTTGGAGCGGTTCGCGTCGGCCGCCGTCAGGTGCCGGGAGACGAGGATGGCCTCGGCGCAGCGGCCGGTGAAGCGCTCGCGCTGGCCGCTGGTGAGGGTGTCGAGGAAGTCCTGGACGAGCGGGTGCAGCGGCGGCGGCTCCTCGCCCCGGGCCGCGGTGCAGGTGAGGGTCTCGCCGCGGACCGAGAGCGCGGCGGCGACGGTCGGCAATATGCCGTCGCGGCGGTGGGCGAGCACGGGTGTGTGCGCGGCGACGCTGCTCCAGCCGACGCGGGGGTCGCCCGCGCCCATGGTGCTGGTGCTGTCGTCGGCCATGCCGGTTGGTGCCGTCTGCATGGTGGTGCTTCCCCTCCCGTGCCGCGGCGGTGGCCGCTGGTGCGCCACCTCCCCGTAGCGCTTGCACAGATTGCCAAATGGGACGGGTGGTGCGGAAGCTGGGGCTCTGCGACACGCGGGGCTTTCGGCGCTCGGTGACCGGGCCGTGGCGGGTGGTCACGGAAGCGGAGGGGCCTTGACCGGTACGGAACCGGAGGCCCGGTGACCGGTGTCGTTCTTACGCATAGGCTGTTCGCTGATTCGCGTTCCAGCATCTTCATATCGCCGTTCTCATCTCCAGATCTCCATCTTCTTCAGTGCCGCAGGGGGCAACCGCCATGACGACAGGTCGGCTCGGGCAGCAAGCCGCGCCGCCGAACGCGGCCTACGCCGGGCAGGTCGTGCGCTTCCCGGACCCGGTCCGGGCCGCTCGCCACCCCAGAGGCGTGCGGATCGACGAACACGGCTACCCGGACTTCTCGCCGTACGCCCGCGCGGTCGCGGAGATCGCCGAGCCCCCCGAGGGCTTCGGCGTCGACGAGCTGCGCCTGACGGACTACGTCTCGGCGAACGCGGCGCTCGCGGCGGCGGGCCACGACCTCTGGGAGACCATCCCGGCGGTCGCGACCCCGCACGGCTGGACCTGGCACCACGTGCCGCACGGCCGCCGTCTGGAGCTCGTCCCCGTCGAGGTCAAGGCGCTCCTGCGGCACCACGGCGGGCTCGCCACCACGGCCGTGGACCAGAACAAGCGCGGCACGCGCCCGCTCCAGGAGACCCGCCCCGCCCACCTCGGCCTGCCGAAGTCGGGGGTCGCGGTGACCGAGGCCCAAGTGCTGGGCGTCGAGGAGGACTTGGGGTACCGGCTGCCGGGCGCCTACCGCTCCTTCCTGAAGGCGGCGGGCGGCTGCGCCCCGGTGGGCACGGCGCTCGACGCGGAGCTGGGCCTCCTCATCGACCAGCCGTTCTTCACGGTCCGGGACGAGGCCGCGGTCAACGACCTGGTGTACGTCAACAAGTGTCTGCGCGATCACCTCACCAAGGACTACCTGGGCGTCGGCTTCGTCCAGGGCGGTCTGCTCGCGGTGAAGGTGAAGGGTGACCGGATCGGCTCGGTGTGGTTCTGCGCGTACGACGACGCGCGGGACGTCTCGGAGGCGTCCGGCTGGGCCCCGGCGGAGCGAGTGGAACGCCTCCTCCTGCCCTGCGGCGACGACTTCGACGCGTTCCTTTCCCGGCTCGCGGGCAACCCGCCGGAGCTGGAGACCGTGGCGAACCTGATGGTGGACGGCGGCTTCGCGCACTCCGTCCCCGTGTCCTCGGGTGGGGAGTGAGTGTGCCGATGGTGACGTTCGCACAGGCGCAGGAGCGCGCCGAAGAGTGGATCAACGGAGACGTGCCGGGCTACCAGCACCGCGAGGTGCGGGTGCGGGAGTTCGAGCTCGGCTTCGTCGTCTGGGCCGAGGACCGCGAGACGGGCCCGGTCTCGGACGGCGGCCGCCAGCGGCTGGTCATCGCCCGCGACAGCGGCGAGGCCACGCTCTGGCCCGGCCTCCCCGTCGGTGAGGTCATTCGCCGGTACGAGGAGGAGTACGGGGTTCCGGACGCGGCCTCCGACCCGGAGCCGGCCCCGCCCGAGCGGGTCGACCTGAACCAGACGTCGTTCCTGTTGAGCCCGCCGGAGTGGCTCCAGGAGGCGGCGGACAAGCTGGGGATTCCGGATCGGCGGGGGGAGTCGGCGGGGTCGGGGTCGGGGACGGGCTCGGGTTCGAGTTCGGCCTCGGGTTCGGTGTCGGGGGCGGTGCCGTCGCAGGCTTCGCCGTCTTCGCCTTCGTCACCTTCTCCGGCCCCTGCCGCTTCGTCCGCTCCTGGTGAGGGTGCGCCGTGGCCGTCGGCCGGTGTTTCCGGTGTTTCCGGCGTTTCCGGTGTTTCCGGTGCGCAGAGCGGCGGGGGGCATGAGCCCGCCGCCGACGAGGGCGTGCGTGCGGCGTCGCCCGCCGCGCCCGCCGGTGCCACTCCGTGGGCCGGTACGGACAGCAACCCCGAGGCGGACGAGGACCGTTCGGTCCCGCTGCCCGCGACGGTCTTCGCGCCGCCGCTCTCGGGCCAGGACGACGACGGGGACACCCCGCCGCCCGCGGTGGCGCCCGAGGCCAAGACGGCCCTGATGTCGGGCGGCAGCCAGCTTCCGAAGACGACGGTCGCGCCTTCGCTCGGCGGGCCGGGTGGTCAGGGCGGACCCGCTGGACCCGCTGGACCCGGTGGTCCGGGTGCGCCTTCGGGGCCTGCTGCTCAGGGGACTCCGGGTGCGCCGGGCCCGGCCTCGTACGGATATCCGCAGGGTGGCCCCGGTGCTCCGGGCGCCCCGGCCGCCCCGGCCGCTCCGGGTGCTCCGGGTGCTCCTGGCTTCAACGCCCCGCCGCCGCCCGCCGGTTCGGCCGTCTCCGGGGTCAACGCGCCGCCCCCGCCCGCGGGTTCGGCCGTCAGTGGCCCGAACATGCCCCCGCCGCCCGCCGGTTCGGGTGCCCCTCTGCCTCCCGGTGCCGGGGACATCGCCGACGCCGCGACCAGCAAGGCGCAGTCGCCGCCGCGCGGTGCCCGGGGCTCCGGTGCCGGCGCCCCGCCGCCGCCCGCGCCGCCCGGCGCTCCGGGTGGGGCCCCCGGCAGCCCGCCGCCGCCGTCCGGTCCGGGTGCTCCCGGGACCCCGGCGGGCGGCTATGTGCCGACCCAGCTGGTCTCCTCGCTCGGCGGCAACGAAGGCATCCAGCTCCCGGACGCACCCGCCGCGCCCGCCGCTCCGGGTGCCCCGCAGCCCCCCGGCCCGCCCGGTTCCCCGGGTACACCGCCCGGTGGTGTGCACCACGCGGCGACGATGCTGGCCGACCCGAGCCAGGGCGGCCAGGGCATCCCCGCGCCCCCGTCGGCCCCGGGTGCGCCCGGTGCCCCTGGTGCTCCGCAGCCGCCCGGTGCTCCTGGCGCCCCGGGTGCTCCCGGCGCGCCTGGTGCCGGTGCTCCGGGTACGCCTCCCGGCGGTGTGCATCACGCCGCCACCATGCTGGCCGGTCCGAGTCAGGGTGGCCCCGGTGCGCCCGCGCCTCCGTCGGCTCCGGGTGCGCCCGGTGCCCCTGGTGCGTCCGGTGCGCCTGGTGCTCCGCAGCCGCCCGGTGGCGTCCACCACGCCGCCACCATGCTGGCCGGCCCCTCGGTCGGCGGCCCCGGCGCTCCCGGTGCTCCGCAGCCGCCCGGCGCCCCGGGTGCTCCGGGTGCTCCGGGTGCCCCCGGCATGGCGCCGCCCGGCCCGCCCGGTCAGCCGTACGGCTATCCGCAGCAGCCCACCGGTCAGCCGACCGTCGGCCCCGGCTACCAGGCCGTGCTGCGCTACCGCGCGCCCGACGGGAGCGAGCAGCAGGTGATCCGGCGTTCGGCGCCAGGCACCCCGCACCCGGAGTGGCAGATCTTCCACGAGCTGCGCGCCATGAACATCCCGCCGGACCAAGTACTCGAACTCCACACGGAGTTGGAGTCCTGCCAGCTGCCCGGCGCCTACTGCGCGCGCATGATCAAGGAGACCTGGCCGCAGGCCCGGATCGCCTCGATCGCCCCGTACGGCACGGACCACGCGTCCCGTCAGCAGGGCATGCAGCAACTCCTCGCGCACCAGGGCGAGTTGCACCAGGTCGCGGACGGTCCGGCGCGCCCCGCGCCGGTGCGCGCGCCGCTGCAGCAGGTGCAGCCCGCGCCGCCGGTGCCGCCGGAGGGCGTGGCGCAGGAGATCGCGGGCTCCTTCGGGCCCGGCGTCTTCCGCTTCGACCAGCGCGCGGTGTCGCGCCAGGGCGTGCCGGACATCGTCGCGCACACGCTCGTCGTGGCGGGTCTGCCGGCCGACTTCGGCCCGTTCTTCTGGGCCCAGGCCCAGCCGGGGCGCCCGGTGCCGACCCTCGCCGAACTGGCCCAGGAGCGTGGCGTGGTGCCCGCGTCGGACGCCGGTTCGTACCTGGTGATGGGCAGCGACTTCGGCCGCGCCATCTGCGTCCAGTACGGCACGGCGAACATCGTGGCCGTCCCGGTCGAGGCCGGTCCGGGCGGAGCCCCCGTACCGCCGCAGTTCGTGAACACGGGCCTGCCCGAGTTCGCCCGCAGCCTGGCCCTGCTCGGCCGGATGTGGCGGCTGCGGTACGGGCTCAACCAGGAGCAGGCGGGCCGCTGGACCGTCGACTTCCAGGGCCAGCTGGCCGCGCTCGACCCGGCGGCGCTGGCCTCGCCGGAGAGCTGGTGGTCGGTGCTGCTCGAGCAGATGTGGGACGGGCTGCTGTGAGGCTCGGTCTGTTGGCAGGCTGACTGCTGCGGGCCGGTCGGCGGGCCATCGGCATACGTACGAACGAGGCGCTCGACCTGCGCGACGGGTCGGGCGCCTCGATCATGCGGTCATGGCAGCCACGGGCGCGGGCGCTGTCCCGCGGAAGAAGCGCCGCTGGCCGAAGAGGGTCCTGCTGATCCTCCTCGCCCTCGTCGTGCTGGTCGCCGCCTACGGCACGGCCCTGTATTTCTGGGCCGATTCGCGGCTGCGGACGACGAAGGCGTTCGTCGCCCACGAAGGTGGGCCGGGCCCCAGCAAGGGCACCGACTGGCTGCTCATCGGCTCCGACAGCCGCTCCGCGCTCACCCCCGAACAGCGCAAGAAGCTGCATGTGGGCAATGACCAGGGGCTCAACACCGACACGATCATGATCCTGCACTACGGCGACAGCGGGCCCTATCTGGTCTCGGTCCCGCGCGACTCGTACGTCGCGATCCCCGGCCACGGCAAGGGGAAGATCAATTCGGCGTACGCGATCGGGGGCGCCCCGCTCCTGACGCGCACCGTCGAACAGGCCACCGGGCTCCGCCTCGACCACTACGCCGAGGTGAACTTCCTCGGCTTCGTGGACGTGGTGGACGCGTTGGGCGGGGTGCGGATCTGTGTGCCGTCCGGCGGGCTGCACGACGAGAAGTCGGGTGCGGACTTCGACGCCGGCTGCCGGCACATGGACGGCGTCCAGGCCCTGCAGTACGTGCGCGCCCGCTACAGCGATCCGCTGGGTGACCTGGGACGGGTCAAGCGCCAGCAGCAGCTGGTGAGCGCGGTCGCGGACAAGGCCGTGAGCTGGCGGGTGCTGCTGCCGCCGTGGCGGCTGGTCCCCTTCCTGAGCGCCTCGCTGGACGCGCTCACGGTCGACCGGGACACGGGGGTGGGTGCGCTGGCGCAGCTCGGTCTGGAGACGGAGGGCTTGTCGCACGGGTCGGGCGCCACGACGACGGTGCCGGTGGCTTCGGAGCCGGACATCGCCGGGGTGGGGGACGTCGTGGTGTGGGACGAGGAGAAGGCGGGGCGGCTCTTCGGGGCGCTGAAGGACGACCAGCCGCTTCCTTCGCCGTCGTAGTGGGTGTCCGGCGTCATCGTCGTAGTGGGTGCCCGGCGTGGTCGTGGAGCGCGTCCGGCGTCGTCGTGGAGAGTGCCCGACGTGTCGTAGAGAGTGCCCGACCTCCTCGATTCCGACTTCTGGCAGCAATTGGCGCATCCTTGACCGGATGGAGTGGGTGGAGTGTCGCGTTATGAGCACTTCCGCTTGATCCATCAAGATGTGCGCCAATCGCGTTGTACGTCGGAGAGGGGAATCAAGGATGAGCAGTGCATCGGTGTCGCCTCACGGCTTCGTGACCGTGCGGGGCCGCGGCTACCGTCCCGAGCAGGTGGAGGCGTACGCCGCGGGGGTGTCCCAGGAGCGCGACGACGCGTGGGAGCGTGCCGCCCGGCTCACCGTCCTCGCCAAGGACCTGGAGGCGGAGGCGGAACGGCTGCGCGTGACCGTCTCGCAGCTCGCCCCCCAGACGTACGAGACGCTCGGCGAGCGCGCCCGGTATCTGCTCGCCCTGACCGAGGAGGAGGCGGTGGCGGTGCGCGCCGCCGCGGAGTCCGAGGCCGCGGCGGCCGTGGAGGCCGCCGAGAGCGAGGGGCGGGAGTGGGCCGAGGCGGCGCGGGCGTACGCGGACTCGCTGCGCGGGGACGCGGAGGAGCGGGCCCGGCAGCGGTTGCTCGCCGACCGCGCCACGGCCGACGAGGCGCGGATCGCCGCGCGGCGTGACGTGAAGGAGTGGCGGGGGGAGGCGCTGGCCGCGCTCCGTGAGGCGCGTGAGCGTGCGGAGGGGCTCCTCGCCGAGCAGGAGAAGGAGCAGGCCGAGCGCTGGGAGGCGGCGGAGCGGGAGCTCGCGGAGCGCGAGGCGGCGGCGGACGCGGTGGCGGCGGAGCGGGTGGAGGCTGCGGAGGCGCGGCTGTCCGAGGCGAAGCGGGCGTTCGCGGAGGCGGAGGAGTCGGCGCGGCACGGGCAGGAGGACGCGGAGGCGCAGGGGGCTGAGCTGGTGGCGGAGGCGCGGCTGCGGGAGGAGCGGGTGGCTCGGGAGACGGAGAGGGTGCTGCGGGAGCACGGGGAGGAGTGGGACGAGGTGCGGGCGCACATGGATCATGTGCGGAGCAGCTTGGCTGCGTTGACGGGGCGGGCTGCGGCTGCGGAGTAGCGGGTGCGGGTGCTGGTGGGTGGTGGGGCGGGGTGGGGACGCGGCGGTATGTCCGTCCTCGAAACGCCTCGGGCGCCGGACGGGTACATGAGTACTGGCTTGGGTGGGGTGCTGTACTGCGGGCGGACATACCGCCGCGTCCCCACCCCTTGCGCCGTCGCCCGTCTGCGGGCCGTCTCCCTTCGGTCTCGGCGGGGGTATTTCAGCCCGTCCGGCGTTTGAGGACGAGGCGCGTTCAGCGCCGATGGGGGGGGCTGGGGGCGCAGCCCCCGGGTGGGTGCGCCGGGGGCGACGGAGTCGCCGTATCGGGAAGGGGTGGGGTTGGGGAAAGGTCAGGCTCGGGCGGGAGGGCCCTCCGCGGGGGCGGCCGCGGGCGGCGCCGGCTCCTCCGTGCGTACGGGAAAGCGGCGGGGAGCAAGGAAGAGCAGGACCAGGAGCGCCAGGCCCGCCGCGCACGCGGCGCCCAGGTACACCGACTCCACCGCCGCGTCGACGGCACGGCGGAGGCGCTCGGGGTCGGCCACCGACCCGGGGTTGGACAGTGACTCGGCGACCGAGTCCAGTGAACCGGAGCCGCCGAGGCGGGAGCTGAGGACGCCGTTGGCCACCGCCCCGAACAGCGCCGCCCCCACCGTCTGCCCGATCTGACGGCAGAAGAGGACCGACGCCGTCGTCGTGCCCCGCTCCGACCAGCCGACCGTGGACTGCACCCCGACGATCAGCGGGAGCTGGAAGAGGCCGAGCGCCGCGCCCAACAGGAGCATGATCAGGGCCGGTTGCCAGGCCGAGCCGGGGTACGGGAGGAGCTGGAAAGTGAGGAGGATCAGGGCTGCCAGCGCTATGCCCGTGATCGCCGTGTTGCGGAAACCTATGCGCCGGTACACGTGTTGGCTGAGCGCCGCCGACACCGGCCAGCTCAGGGTCATCACCGAAAGCACGAAGCCCGCCGCCATGGGAGCCAGGCCAAGCACCGACTGGGCGTAGGTGGGGAGGAAGACCGTCGGGGCCACCATCAGGAGGCCGAGGGCGCCGAGCGCCAGGTTCACCGCCGCGATCGTGCGGCGGCGCCAGACCCAGCCGGGGATGATCGGTTCCGCCGCCCGGCGTTCGATGACCACCACGATCGCCGCCAGGGCCAGGCCGCTGCCGAAGAGGGTGAGGGACGGGGACGACAGCCAGGGCCAGGCCACCCCGCCCTGGACCAGGGCTGTGAGGAGCACGCCGCCGCAGGCGAAGACCGCGAGCGCGCCCGCCCAGTCGATCTGCGGACGTTTCGGTGCGGTGCGCGCCGGTTCGTGGAGGTGGCGGGCGATCAGCCACAGCGCGGTGGCGCCTATGGGGAGGTTGATGAGGAAGATCCAGCGCCAGTCGGTGTAGGTGGCGATGAGGCCGCCCAGCGCGGGGCCCGCGACCGCCGAGACCGCCCACACCGTGGACAACTTGGCCTGGATCTTGGGGCGTTGGTCGAGCGGGTAGAGGTCGGCGGCGAGGGTCTGGACCGTGCCCTGGAGGGCGCCGCCGCCGAGGCCCTGGACGACGCGGAAGGCGATGAGGGCCGCCATGTTCCACGCGCTCGCGCAGAGGGCCGAGCCGAGGAGGAAGAGGATGCTGCCCGCGATCAGGACCGGTTTGCGGCCGAAGGTGTCGGAGAGCTTGCCGTACACGGGCAGCGTGACGGTGACCGCGAGCAGATAGCCGGAGAACAGCCAGGAGAAGACGGAGAAGCCGCCGAGGTCGCCGACGATCTGCGGGACGGCGGTCGAGACGATCGTCGAGTCCAGGGCGGCGAGCGCCATGGACAGCATGAGCGCGGCGACGACGGGACCGCGGCGGCCACGGGCCCCGGGGGCGGGTATGTCCTCTTGGCTTGTTCCCTGACTCACCCGCACACCTTCTCACCTGGTGCGGGGGCGCGGGGAGTGCGCAAGAAGGTGGAGACGACCCTGAGAGCGGCTCCACCGGCGGGTGGAGATCCCCTAGGGGAACCTCCGTACTGCGGACCGGGCCACCTTCGTCCCGGCGGAGGACGAGAAGGCCCGGGGCGGGTTCTTAAATGGTTTTTACGCAGGGCCCGGCGGGGGAGCGGAGGGCCCGGCGGGGGCCGGAGGGGGGCGGTCGAAGGCCGACCACCCTTCCGAAGGTGGGGTTTTCCCCAGGAAAAGACTCCGCTGCGCACCAGCGCGCGCGGGCACCCCGGCCACCGAGACTGACAAGCACCGACAAGCGCCGAGCACACCCGGCTCATCGCATCGCCGACATAGGAGACTTACCGTGACAACGGCTGTGACCACTCCCAGGCACGGGGGCACTGGAGGAGGACGTACGGCCGTGGCGGCGCGGGCTCGCCAGGTCGTGAAGGCGTACGGGAGCGGGGAGACCCAGGTCGTCGCGCTCGACCATGTCGATGTCGACGTCGCGCGGGGGCAGTTCACCGCGATCATGGGGCCCTCGGGCTCCGGCAAGTCGACGCTGATGCACTGCCTCGCCGGGCTCGACACCGTGACCAGCGGGCACATCTACCTGGACGAGACCGAGATCACCGGGCTCAAGGACAAGAAGCTCACCCAGCTGCGGCGGGACCGGATCGGCTTCATCTTCCAGGCGTTCAACCTGCTGCCGACCTTGAATGCCATCGAGAACATCACGTTGCCGATGGACATCGCCGGGCGGAAGCCCGACCGCGGGTGGCTCGATCAGGTCGTCGAGACCGTGGGGCTCGCCGGGCGGCTGCGGCACCGGCCCACCGAGCTCTCCGGCGGTCAGCAGCAGCGCGTCGCCGTCGCCCGTGCCCTCGCCTCGCGGCCCGAGATCATCTTCGGTGACGAGCCGACCGGAAACCTCGACTCCCGTGCGGGGGCTGAGGTGTTGGGCTTCCTGCGGAGGTCCGTGACCGAGCTCGGGCAGACCATCGTGATGGTCACGCACGACCCGGTCGCCGCCTCGTACGCGGACCGCGTGCTGTACCTCGCGGACGGCCGGATCGTGGACGAGATGTACAACCCGACCGCCGAGCAGGTGCTCGACCGCATGAAGCACTTCGACGCCCGGGGGCGTACGTCATGAGTTCCACCGTGATGAAGACCTCGATGCGCAACTTCTTCGCGCACAAGGGGCGCATGGCGCTGTCCGCCGTGGCCGTCCTGCTGTCGGTGGCGTTCGTGTGCGGCACGCTCGTCTTCTCCGACACCATGAACACGACCTTCGACAAGCTCTTCGCCGCGACCTCCGCCGACGTCACGGTCAGCCCGAAGGACGCCGGGGACGCCGACGAGCGGCCCAAGAGCGGCAAGCCGGAGTCGCTGCCCGCCTCGGCCCTCGCGCAGGTGAAGAAGGCGGACGGCGTGAAGTCCGCCGAGGGCGCCGTCAGCAGCGACAGCGTCACGGTGGTCGACGCGAAGAACAAGAATGTGGGGCCGACCAGCGGTGGGCCCACCCTCGCGGGCAACTGGACGCACAACGACCTGCGTTCGATGGAGATCACCTCCGGGCACGCCCCGCGCGGCCCCACCGACGTGATGGTCGACGCCGACACCGCCGACAAGCACGACATCAAGATCGGTGACGAGCTGCGCACGATCTCCGTCCTCGGCGACTTCAAGGCCAAGGTCAGCGGCATCGCCACCTTCAAGGTGACCAACCCGGGCGCGGGCGTCTTCTTCTACGACACCGCCACCGCCCAGCGTGAACTCCTCGGTGCCACCGGCCGGTTCACCCACCTCAACCTCGCCGCCCGGTCCGGTGTCAGCGACACGCAGCTGAAGCAGAACGTCACGAAGACGCTGGCCGCCGACGCGGGGGCCTTCACGGTGAAGACGGCCAAGGAGAGCGCCGACGACAACCGCAAGTCGGTCGGCGACTTCCTCGACATCATGAAGTACGCGATGCTCGGCTTCGCCGGGATCGCCTTCCTCGTCGGCATCTTCCTCATCATCAACACCTTCTCGATGCTGGTCGCCCAGCGCACGAGGGAGATCGGCCTGATGCGCGCCATCGGGTCAAGCCGCAAGCAGGTCAACCGCTCCGTCCTCGTCGAGGCGCTGCTGCTCGGCTTCTTCGGCTCCGTCCTCGGCGTCGGCGCGGGCATCGGGCTCGCCGTCGGGCTGATGAAGCTGATGTCCGGCATGGGCATGGAGCTGTCCACCGCCGACCTGACCGTGAAGTGGACGACCCCCGTCGTCGGCATGGTCCTCGGCGTCGTCGTCACGGTCCTCGCCGCCTACCTGCCGGCCCGCCGGGCGGGCAAGGTCTCGCCGATGGCCGCACTCCGCGACGCCGGTACGCCGGCCGACGGCAGGGCGGGCGCGCTGCGCGCCGTCATCGGACTGCTCCTGACCGGCGCGGGCGGCGCCCTGCTCTACCTGGCCGGGACCGCCGACAAGGCGAGCGAGGGCTCCCTGCCGCTCGGCGGCGGTGTGGTCCTGACGCTGATCGGCTTCGTCGTGATCGGCCCCGTGCTCGCCTCGGGCGTCGTCCGGGTGATCAGCGTGGTGCTGCTGCGCATGTTCGGCCCCGTCGGGCGGATGGCCGAGCGCAACGCGCTGCGCAACCCGCGCCGCACGGGCGCCACCGGCGCGGCCCTCATGATCGGCCTGGCCCTGGTCGCCTGCCTCTCCGTGGTCGGCTCCTCGATGGTCGCCTCCGCCACGGACGAGCTGGACAAGTCGGTGGGCGCGGACTTCATCGTGCAGGGCACGGGCAACAACCCGGCGCCGCTCACGCCCAAGGCCGAACAGGCCCTGAAGAAGAGCCCGTACATCGACCACGTCACCCGCTACAAGGACGTCCAGGCCGACGTCACCACGCCGGACGGCAAGACCGGCAAGAAGATGGGCTTCAGCGCCGCCGACCCGACGTACGCGCAGGACCTGCGCAAGGAGACGGTGGCGGGCGAGCTGTCGGCCGCCTACGGCACGAACGCCATGTCGGTGGGCGAGGACTTCGCCAAGAAGCACCACCTGAAGGTCGGCGACGAGCTGAAGGTCGCCTTCGACCACGGCCGGACGGCGCAGCTGCGGCTCGCGGCGATCACCTCGGACGACAGCTCCCTCGACCAGGGCGCGATGTACGTGAACATCGCGACGGTCGCGCGCTATCTGCCCGCCGACCGGATGCCGCCGAGCGACATCGTGTTCGCCAAGGCGGCCGAGGGCAAGCAGGACGAGGCGTACAAGGCGCTCAAGGCCAGCATGCACACGTACCCGCAGTACAAGGTCATGGACCAGACCGACTTCAAGCAGACCTTGAAGGACCAGGTGGGCCAGCTCCTGAACATGGTCTACGGCCTCCTCGCCCTCGCGATCATCGTGGCGGTCCTGGGCGTCGTGAACACGCTCGCCCTGTCGGTCGTCGAGCGCACCCGCGAGATCGGCCTGATGCGGGCGATCGGTCTGTCGCGGCGGCAGCTGCGCCGCATGATCCGCATGGAGTCGGTCGTGATCGCCCTGTTCGGCGCGCTGCTCGGCCTCGGGCTCGGCATGGGCTGGGGCGCGACGGCCCAGAAGCTCCTCGCCCTGGAGGGCCTGAAGGTCCTGGAGATCCCCTGGCCGACGATCCTGACGGTCTTCGTGGCCTCGGCCTTCGTGGGACTGTTCGCGGCGCTGGTGCCGGCGTTCCGGGCGGGGCGGATGAATGTGCTGAACGCGATCGCTACGGAGTAGCCACGTCGACGGGGGAACGGGGGAGGGCCCGGCCCCGGTGGGTTTCCACCGGGGCCGGGCCTTTTGGGGTTCGGGGCTGTGACGGCCGTGGGGACGTCGGCGGTAGCCTCGCTCCCATGCGTCTCGAACTCCCCGAGGCGAAGCGCCGCTTCACCTCTGCCCGGGTCCTGCGACTGGCTTCGACGGACGCCGCCGACCAGCCTCACCTGGTTCCCGCCACATTCGCGGTGCGGGGCGACACGGTGGTCATCGCCGTCGATCACAAGCCGAAGAACACCTTCGCCCTCAAGAGGCTCGGCAACATCGCGGCCAATCCCAGAGTCTCCGTCCTCGTCGACCAATACGACGACGAGTGGGAACAGTTGTGGTGGGTCCGCGCGGATGGCACGGGCCGCGTGCTGACAGCTGACGAGGACCGGCGTGAACCAGTCCTGTGGCTGTGCGACAAGTACCGTCAGTACAGGGAGCGCCCGCCGGAAGGACCGGTGATCTCCATCGATGTGCAGAGGTGGGTCGGCTGGGCGTTCGCCGAGCCCGAGCAGACAGGAATGTGACGTGCCCGGTCCGCAGCCCAACGTCGGCAACCCGCTCTTCCGGCAGATCGCTGACGCGCTCCGGGCCGACATTGGCGACGGTTCGCTCGGCCCCGGCGAACGACTGCCTTCTGAGTACGAACTCGTAGAGCGCTTCGGCACAACTCGGGCGACGATCCGTAAGGCCATCGCGCTTCTCCGCTCCGAAGGGCTGGTTGTCTCGCGTCAGGGCAAGGGGGCGTTCGTCCGCCAACGCCCGCCTGTGCGTCTGCTGGCGACGGGGGACAACTATCGGCGGCGCCGCGACAGCGGTACGGCGAACTTCGTGGCCGAGATGGCGGCTCAAGGGCGGAAAGGCCGCCAGCACATCCTGGAAGTCGCCGAGGTGCCGGCGCCGTCGGAGGTGGCCGAGCGGCTTGCCTTGCGGGTCGGATCCCCCGTTCTGGTGCGGCGACGACTGCTCACTGCTGATGACGAGCCCATGCAACTCACCGATGGCTACTACCCGTTGCCCGTGGTCGCCGATACTCCGGCCGCGGGAGAGGCGCCCGTTCCCGGCGGGATCCATGGCTGCCTTGAACGCGCGTCGGCAGGAAGATGGAAGGTCGCCCGTTTCGTCGAGGACCTGGATATCCGCATGCCGGTCCCGGCGGAGGCGGAGCGCTTGTCCATTCCGCCCGGTGTTCCGCTGGCGAGGGCGCTCCGGACCGCTTACACGGCGGATGAGGAGCCCTTCGAGGTCCTGGATTCCTTGATCCCCTGTGATCGGCACAGCTTCCGCTACGTCATCGAAGTGCCGTAATTCGCAGACCACTTGTATAGCCAAGTGACTCCCCGCTACCGTACTTGCATACCCAAGTTGCTCTGATGGGTCTGAGGGGAGTCGCCAGGCATGCCCGAATCACACTTGGCAGCACGGTTGCTGCCGTGGACGACGGCGGACGGAAGGCCCTGCTTCCTGTCCGGGGACGGCAGCGGATACCTGTCGCGGGTCACGGACAACGTGGAGAGCGTGCAGCTCGGCATAGGCGCGAGCCTTCTCGGTCATGCCGCCGACCTTCTCGACGACCCGAAGGCGTCTGCCGGTGAACTCCGTTACGTGACAGCTCGGTTGGCGGAGGCGCTTCGCGATGCGCTCCGTGTCGCGGAGAGCCGGGGTGCGCGCCTGCCTGTCCCCGGCGACGTCCTCGACGGCCTCGATGCCGTCGGAACGGATGACGAGGGGGGCGACGGTGGCGGCCCGCAGTTGCCCGCCGAGGCGTTCCGATGAGCGCGGGCGCGGAGAGCGGGATCGTGCGCGGCCGGTACCGCTTCGTGGACTGGACCTTGTCGGCCATGCCTGCCGTGGCGGTGCGTTACGTGGGCCGGTGCCTCTCCTGCGGCGAGCGTTGCGCCGGCATGGCCGTGGCGGACGACGCGCAGTTGTGGTGCCTCAAGCACGCGGGCGCCACCCGGCACACGGGGTACGAGGTCTCCGCCCGCCAGTACTTTGCCGCCGCTCCGACTTGTCCGTGACCGGCGGTGGGTGTCTCGCCTGGCTCAGGGGGGTGCGTCGCCCGGCGGCGGGGCGACGCGGCATCCGTCGGGGGCGGTGAGCCACCCGGTGGTGGGGGATGGCGGGTGGGCCAGGGCGGGCGCTGGTGGTGAGAGCGGGGCCACGGTGGTGGGCGGCGGGTCAGTCGATGGGGTGCGGTGCGGGGTGCCGGGGGCCAGTCGCGGCTGGGGCAGCCGACGGAGGCGGGGTGCCCAGTGGGGCGGTGCGCCACCGGTGGAGGGGGTGGCGGGTGGGCCAAGGCCAAGGGGGTGCCCAGGCGTGAGAGGCGTCACCCTGAGTAACCGGAAAGCCCCCGCCGGGCAACCGACGTACGCTGGAGGCCCCCGGCCCGTACCACGTGTCGGGCGTCTCGCGTTGCCCACCCTTGAACGGGAAGCCCACACCATGAGCCTGCACGGACTCCTCGACGCCGTAGTCAAGGACGCGGCCCTCGCCGAAGCGGTGGAGGCCGCGTCCGGCGGGAACCGGCACCACGTCGACCTGGTCGGCCCCCCGGCCGCCCGCCCCTTCGCCGTGGCCGCCCTGGCCCGCGAGACCGGGCGCACCGTGCTCGCGGTGACCGCGACCGGGCGGGAGGCCGAGGACCTCGCGGCCGCGCTGCGCTCGCTCCTTCCGCCCGACGGCGTCGTGGAGTACCCGTCGTGGGAGACGCTGCCGCACGAGCGGCTCAGCCCCCGGTCCGACACCGTGGGCCGGCGTCTCGCCGTCCTGCGGCGTCTGGCGCACCCGAGGAGTGACGACCCGGAGACCGGGCCGGTGTCCGTCGTCGTCGCGCCCGTGCGCTCCGTGCTGCAGCCGCAGGTCAAGGGGCTCGGGGACCTGGAGCCCGTCGCCCTGCGGACGGGGGAGAGCCGGGACCTGGGCGAGATCGTCGAGGCGCTCGCCGCCGCCGCGTACTCGCGGGTCGAACTCGTCGAGAAGCGCGGGGAGTTCGCCGTACGAGGGGGGATCCTCGATGTCTTCCCGCCGACCGAGGAACACCCTCTCCGCGTCGAATTCTGGGGGGACGACGTCGAGGAGATCCGGTACTTCAAGGTCGCCGATCAGCGGTCCCTCGAAGTCGCCGAGCACGGGCTCTGGGCGCCGCCCTGCCGCGAGCTGTTGCTGACCGAGGAGGTACGGGAGCGGGCCGCCGCTCTCGCCGAGCGGCACCCGGAGCTCGGTGAGCTGCTCGGCAAGATCGCCGAGGGCATCGCGGTCGAGGGCATGGAGTCCCTCGCGCCGGTCCTCGTCGACGACATGGAGCTGCTGCTCGACGTGCTGCCCGCGGGCAGCATGGCTCTCGTCTGCGACCCCGAGCGGGTGCGTACCCGGGCCGCCGACCTCGTCGCGACCTCCCAGGAGTTCTTGCAGGCCAGTTGGGCTGCGACGGCGGGTGGCGGGGAGGCGCCCATCGATGTCGGCGCCGCCTCGCTCTGGGGCATCGCCGACGTCCGTGACCGGGCCCGTGAGATCGGCATGATGTGGTGGTCGGTGAGCCCCTTCGCCGCCGACGAGGACCTCAGCGACGACACCCTCACGCTCGGCATGCACGCCCCCGAGACCTATCGCGGGGACACGGCCAAGGCCCTCGCCGACACCAAGGGCTGGCTCGCCGACGGCTGGCGGACCGTGTACGTCACGGAGGGCCACGGCCCGGCCTCCCGCACCGTCGAGGTGCTCGGCGGGGAGGGCATCGCGGCCCGGCTCGACAAGGAGCTGGCCGAGATCGACCCGGCCCTCGTCCACGTCGCCTGCGGTTCCATCGAACACGGCTTCGTGGACCCGCAGTTGAAGCTCGCGGTCCTCACCGAGACCGATCTGACCGGGCAGAAGGCGGCCGGCAAGGACGGCCAGCGGATGCCCGCGCGGCGCCGGAAGACGATCGATCCGCTCACCCTCGAGTCCGGTGACTACATCGTGCACGAGCAGCACGGTGTCGGGCGCTACATCGAGATGGTGCAGCGCACCGTGCAGGGCGCCACCCGCGAGTACCTCGTCGTGGAGTACGCGCCCGCCAAGCGGGGGCAGCCCGGTGACCGGCTCTACATCCCCACCGACCAGCTGGAGCAGATCACCAAGTACGTGGGCGGGGAGGCCCCGACGCTGCACCGGCTCGGGGGCGCCGACTGGACCAAGACCAAGGCGCGCGCCAAGAAGGCCGTCAAGGAGATCGCCGCCGACCTCATCAAGCTGTACAGCGCGCGCATGGCGGCGCCCGGACACTCGTTCGCGCCCGACACCCCGTGGCAGCGCGAGCTGGAGGACGCCTTCCCGTACGCGGAGACGCCCGACCAGCTCACCACCATCGCCGAGGTCAAGGAGGACATGGAGAAGACGGTCCCGATGGACCGGCTGATCTGCGGCGACGTCGGTTACGGAAAGACGGAGATCGCGGTGCGCGCCGCCTTCAAGGCCGTCCAGGACGGCAAGCAGGTCGCCGTCCTCGTGCCCACCACGCTGCTCGTGCAGCAGCACTTCGGCACGTTCACCGAGCGCTACGGTCAATTCCCCGTCGCCGTCCGGGCGTTGAGCCGCTTCCAGACCGACACCGAGTCGAAGGCGACCCTGGAAGGGCTGCGCGACGGATCGGTGGACATCGTCATCGGCACGCACCGCCTCTTCTCCTCCGAGACCAAGTTCAAGGACCTGGGCCTGGTCATCGTCGACGAGGAGCAGCGCTTCGGCGTCGAGCACAAGGAGCAGCTGAAGAAGCTCCGCGCGAACGTGGACGTGCTGACCATGTCGGCCACCCCCATCCCCCGTACGCTCGAAATGGCCGTCACCGGCATCCGCGAGATGTCGACGATCACCACGCCGCCGGAGGAGCGCCACCCGGTCCTGACCTTCGTCGGGCCGTACGAGGAGAAGCAGATCGGCGCCGCCATCCGGCGTGAACTCCTGCGCGAGGGCCAGGTCTTCTACATCCACAACCGGGTCGAGTCCATCGACCGGGCGGCGGCGCGGCTGCGCGACATCGTTCCCGAGGCGCGCATCGCGACGGCCCACGGCCAGATGTCGGAGCAGGCCCTGGAGCAGGTCGTCGTCGACTTCTGGGAGAAGAAGTTCGACGTGCTCGTCTCGACGACGATCGTCGAGTCCGGCATCGACATCTCCAACGCGAACACGCTGATCGTGGAGCGCGGCGACAACTTCGGTCTCTCCCAGCTCCACCAGCTGCGCGGGCGCGTGGGCCGTGGCCGCGAGCGCGGTTACGCCTACTTCCTCTACCCGCCGGAGAAGCCGCTCACCGAGACCGCGCACGAGCGGCTCGCCACCATCGCCCAGCACACGGAGATGGGCGCGGGCATGTACGTGGCGATGAAGGACCTGGAGATCCGAGGGGCCGGAAACCTGCTCGGCGGCGAGCAGTCGGGCCACATCGCGGGCGTCGGCTTCGACCTCTACGTACGGATGGTGGGCGAGGCCGTCGCCGACTACCGGGCGTCCCTGGAGGGCGGTGTCGAGGAGGAGCCGCCGCTGGAGGTCAAGATCGAGCTCCCCGTCGACGCGCACGTCCCGCACGACTACGCGCCCGGCGAGCGGCTCCGTCTCCAGGCGTACCGCGCCATCGCCTCCGCCAACACGGAGGAGGACATCAAGTCCGTACGCGAGGAACTCACCGACCGCTACGGCAAGTTGCCCGAGCCGGTGGAGAACCTCCTCCTCGTCGCGGGCCTGCGGATGCTGTCGCGGGCCTGCGGGGTCGGCGAGATCGTCCTCCAGGGCAACAACATCCGCTTCGCTCCGGTGGAGCTGCGGGAGTCGCAGGAGCTGAGGCTGAAGCGCCTCTACCCCGGGACGGTCATCAAGGCCGCCGCCCACCAGGTGCTCGTGCCGCGCCCGAAGACCGCGAAGGTGGGCGGCAAGCCACTGGTCGGGCGCGAACTGCTCGCGTGGGTGGGGGAGTTCCTGACGTCGATCCTGGGGTCGTGAGCCACCGGCCTCACGGCGTGCACGCCTCGGCGACGGACAGGCTGTTCTCGTAGAGGTGGTGGCGGGTGATCCGGCCGTCCTCGACGGTCAGACGCAGCGAGAAGGGGCCCGCGTAGGACTTGCCCGTCGCGCGGACGGTGCCGGAGAGGTGCCCGAAGAGCACCGCGTCGGTGCCGTCCACGAGGACGGTGTCGAGGCTCGCCTGCGCCGACTCGGGGATGACGTGGGCGAGCAACTCCTCGCCCTGCGCGGCGCATTCGGCACCCGTGCGGCGCGGGCGGATCCACGGGACGGCCGGGTTCTCGGCGAGCAGCCAGTCGACGTCGTCGGCGAACAGGGCGGTGAGGCGCTCGGTGTCGGCGGCCATGCGGGCGGCCAGGAACTCCTGGACGGTGGCGCGGGTGGCCTCGGTGGCCTCGGTGGGCTGGGTCGCCTGGGTGGCCTGGGTGGCGTCGGTGGTCGTCATGGCACTGATCGTGCCCCGGGCGCGCGGGATGCGCGATTACTCCCGGGGTAATGCTTCCGTGCGCCCCGGCCCCAACGCGCGGGCCGCCCACGGACGTTGGTCTCCGTGGGCGGCCCGCGGGTGTGCCGACAGGGGTGGCGGTGGGCCTAGCCGGGCTGCTCGGGCTTGTCGCGGTCCATGCCCAGCTTGCCCTCCACCTGCTCCTGTACCGAGTTGACCTTGTCCTCGTACTTGCCGCCGGTCTTCTCGTTGATCTCCTCCTCCGCGGCGTCGGAGACGTCCTTGGCCTTGTCCTTGGCCTGATCCTTGAACCTGTCGAAGATGCCCATAGGGGGCTCCTTCCGGGCGTTCGGGGGTGGTGCACAACGACGATACGTCCGTCATGCGCGTATTGCCCGCTGGGCGGCTCAGTGGTCTGGACCACCGGGCCGCTACGCTGCGCGCATGCTTCGTACCGCCGCCGCGTCCCGTGTCACCGCCCTGCCCCGCACCACCGCCGCCCTGCTCCTCGGCGCCCTGCTCACCACCACCGCCTGCACCGCCGAGGACGAGAAGCCGGGCGGCAGCTCCGGGCCCGACGCGAAGGCCGGATCGGCGCTCGCCGCCGTCGACGCGCTCACGGTCAAGGGCCGGGCGCCGAAGACCGGGTACGACCGGGCCCGCTTCGGCACCCCCTGGGCCGACACCGACGGCAACGGCTGCGGCACCCGCGACGACATCCTCAAGCGCGACCTGAAGGACGTCACGTTCCGCGGTGGCGACTGCACGGTCGCCTCGGGCACCCTCGCGCCCGACCCGTACACCGGCAAGGACGTGAGCTTCACGCGCGGCCGCAGCCGGGTCGACATCGACCACCTCGTGGCCCTCTCGGACGCCTGGCAGAAGGGCGCCTTCCAGTGGGAGCCGGGCAAGCGCATCGCCCTCGCCAACGACCCGCTCAACCTCCTCGCCGTCGACGCGGGCCCCAACCGGGGCAAGGGCGACGGCGACGCGGCGACCTGGCTGCCGAAGAACAAGGCGTACCGCTGCGCCTATGTCGCCCGGCAGGTCGCCGTGAAGAAGAAGTACGGGCTGTGGGTGACGGCCGGGGAGCGGGACGCGATGAAGCGGGTGCTCGGCGGCTGCCCGCAGGAGAAGCTGCCGAGCGGCGGCAGCCCGACCGTCGCGCCGCCCCGCTTCCACGCGCGCTGAGCCGCCCCGCTTCCACGCGCGCTGAGCCGCCCCGCTTCCCTGCGTGCCGGAGCTCAGGTCCCCAGCTTGCTCAGCGCGTCGAGGTCGAGGACCTTGCCCGCGGGCGGGTTGGCGCGGACCGGCTTGTCGTAGTCCGTGAAGGTCATCTCCAGCGGCTTGTTCTTCTTGTCCACGCCGTCGGCCTTCAGGAGGTACGGCTTGCCCTCGGTGGCGATGTAGAGGGTGCCGTGCCCGTCCTTGTCCTTCGAGTCGAGGGTGAACGCCGGGGTGCCGTCGAGCGTGGTCGCCTTCCCCCTGCGGATGACCGACTTGTCGCCGTCGTCGTCGCCGTCCGTGAGGTCGGAGAGCATGTTGTCCAGGTCGCAGAGCTCGTCGAACTCCTTGGCGTCCGGGCTCTTCGCGTTCATCTTCACCCAGCGCCCCGCGAGCATCTGCACCATCGCGTCCGTCTCGGCCTTCGACCCCGTCTTGCCCAGGGCGCGCACGAAGTCCTCGTCGTACTTCATGTAGAGGGTGGAACCGGTCCTGACCAGGTCGGCGGAGCCCTGGTCGGCCATGCCGATCGTGCCGGCGCACCGGCCCTGCCGGTCCAGGGCCAGGTCCATGGTGATCCGGCCGCCGTCGTCGTTCGGCCCCGAGCCCTTGATGCGGAGCGAGGAGGCGCTCTTCGTCGCCTCTTCGGCCTTGTCGCTGATCTGCTTGCCGCTGAGCCCGGCGAACGGCTCCTTCGCCGGACCCGGCTTCTTCGACCCCGGAGCCTGCGAGGTCTTGTCGGAGCCCGAGCCGCCCGAGTCGCCCGAGTCCGAGCCGCAGGCGGTGAGGCCGAACGCCGCGACGGCGGCCAGGCCGAGACCCGTGAACGTGGTAAGTGCGGTGCTGCGCATGGCAGTTGCCCCCCAAGGGCGCTAAGTGCAGTCCCCCCATGGACTGTTGAGGACACAATGAGAGCAGGAGCTGTGAACCGCGTCAACACGCAAAGCTGTGGAGGTAGGGTTAACGGGCGCGCGTGACCAGGCGCGTGGACGAGGGGAGCGGTCCGTGCCGGACAGTCTGCAAGGTGGTGCGCGGGGCGCCGCGCCCGTCGGCGCCGCCGAGGTGACCGCCGCCGGGATCGCGCGGCTCGCCGGGGTCGGCCGGGCCGCCGTCAGCAACTGGCGCCGCCGCCACCCGGACTTCCCCCGGCCCGTCGGCGGCACCGAGACCAGCCCCTCCTTCGCCCTCGCCGAGATCGAGGGCTGGCTCCGCGACCAGGGCAAGCTCGCCGAGGTCCCCCTGCGCGAACGGGTCTGGCAGCGGCTCGCGGGCCACCCGGCGGGCCCCGTCACCGCCCTCCTGCACACCGGCTGCGCCCTGCTCCTCGTGCACGACCGGCACCCCGAGTGGCTGCGGATCGGTGCCGTGTCGGACGAGCGCATGGCGCAGCTCCTGCCGGACGCCCTCGACGACGTGCTCACCCCGCGCTTCGGGGTGCGCAGGCGCCGGGCGGTGCAGGCACCCGAGCCCGCTCAACTGCTGCCGTCCGTCCCACTGTTGCGCGCGGCGGTGGAGCTCGCCGCCGGACTCGGCACCCGGCAGACGTACGAGTTCCTGCTCGGCCGCCACCTCGACGCGAACCCCCGCCAGTACCCGCTCACCCCGGCCGGGCCCGCCGAGCTCATGGCCGCGCTCGCCGGGCCCGCCCGCACCGTCACCGACCCGGCCTGCGGCACCGGCGCCCTGCTGCGCGCCGTCGAGCCGGTCCCCGGCCAGCACCTGTACGGGCAGGACAGCGCCCCCGGCCTGGCCGCGCTCGCCGCGCTGCGCCTGGCGCTCGGCTCCGGGAACCCTGGGAACTCCGGAAGCCACGGGAGCTCCGGCAGCCACGGGGATGCCGGCAGCCTCGGGGATTCCGGCAGCCACGGGAATTCCGGCAGCTCGCGGCGGTCCGGAAGCTTCGAGACGACCGTGCGCACGATGGCCGCCGACACTCTGCGCGCCGACGCCTACCCCGACCAGCGCGCCGACGCCGTGCTCTGCCACCCCCCGTTCAACGAACGCAACTGGGGCCACGACGAGCTCGCCTACGACAACCGCTGGGAGTACGGCTTCCCGGCCCGCACCGAGTCCGAACTGGCCTGGGCCCAGCACGCGTTGGCCCGCCTGCGGGAGGGCGGCACCGCGGTCCTGCTGATGCCGCCCGGCGCCGCCTCGCGCCGTTCGGGCCGCCGCATCCGGGCCGACCTGCTGCGCCGGGGCGCCCTGCGCGCGGTCATCGCCCTGCCCCCGGGCGCCGCACCCCCGTACCACCTGCCGCTCCACGTGTGGGTGCTGCGCAGGCCCGCCCCGCAGCCGCCCACCACACCGGAGTTGCTCCTCGTGGAGGCGGCGGGCCTGGCCCCCGCGGACGGCAGGCCCGCCTGGGGGCGGGTGCGGGACGCGGTGCTCGACGCGTGGCGCGGCTTCGACCGGCACATCGGCGACAGCACGTGGGCCGCGCCGCCCGGCTTCGCCCGGGCCGTGCCGGTGCTGGAACTCCTCGACGACGAGGTCGACCTGACCCCGGCCCGGCAGCTGCCGCCCCCGGACTCCGGCGCCGTGGGGCAGGACCTCGCCGCGGTCCGCGGCGACCTGGACGAGGCGCTGCGCCGGGCCGCCGCCCTCGCCCCCGCTCCCGCGCCGGAGCCCGGCGCGGACGAGGGCGCCGCCTCCTGGCCCCTCACCACCGTCGGTGAACTCGCGCGCGCGGGCGCCCTGTCCCTGCGTACCGGAACGGGCGCCTCCGTGGACGCCCCGCACCTCCCCGCGCCCACCGTCCTCGCCGTCCTCACCGACCACGACGTCCGCGCCGGCACCGCCCCCTCCGGCACCCCCGACGACGCCGCCCCGGCCGACACGGCCCCCGTCTTCACCGAAGTCGGCGACGTCGTCGTCCCCTTGCTCGGCGGCGCCGTCGCCGCCCGCGTCGTGGACGAGGCGACGGCGGGCGCCGCGCTCGGCCGCGGACTCACCCTGCTGCGCCCCGACCCGGCCGCGCTCGACCCCTGGTTCCTCGCCGGATTCCTGCGCTCCGCAGTGGGCCGCCGCCAGGCCAGCAGCTACGCCTCCACCTCCGCACGGCTCGACGTACGCCGACTGCGTCTGCCCCGCATCCCCCTGGAGCGCCAGCGCGCCTACGGCGTCCGCTTCCGGGCGCTCGCCGAGTTCGAGGACGCGCTGCGCCAGGCGGGGCGCGCCGGGGAGCAGTTGGTGCGCGGCCTGCACGACGGACTGACGACAACGGTTCGGTACAACCCTTAACCGCTCCCCGGAGTCGGCCTATACGCTCGAACCCGCATCCGTTCGTTTTCCGGCCGTACGTTCCTCGTCGGCCTCTCAGGCACCAGGAGAGCAGCCATGCACGGCCCGGGCTACGCGCAGCCGCACCCACCGGCGCCCTCCGGCGGCACGCACGTGACCTTGCGCGTGGTCTTCGTCGTCCTCGCCGTCATCACCTGCGGACTCGCCGCATGGGCGCCGCTGCTCCGGCTGGCCGTCGTGACGCGCAAGGCCCACGACTGGGTGCTGTTCGGGCTCGTGGCCGCCCTGGACGGCACGGCGCTCGTGCTCATCGCGGTCGACCCGGGCGACGACGAGTTCACCGGCTCCGGCAACGCGGGCATGGCCATCATGGTCTGCACGATGTTCGCCGCCGTCATCTACTACCTGGTCGCGGACATCCGCCACTTCGGCCGACTCGCCCTCCAGCAGGCCCAGTTCATGGGGTACGCGTCCGGGGCCCAGGCTCATCCCCAGGCCCAGCCGTCGTACGGCTACCCGCCCCAGCAGCCCGCCCCCGGCCCCGCCCCCGTCCACTTCCAGCAGACCCAGACCCACCCCCAGCAGCCGCCCCGGCCCGAGCCGCAGCAGGGCCCGCACACCCCGCCGCCGCCCGCGCGCCCCGCGCCCGCCCGCATCCACCAGGTCCGCGCCGAACTCGACGAGCTCAGTGACTACCTGCGCAAGCAGGAAGGCGGCAACTGACCGTGGCGGCAGGCCCGGGGACCCGCGTCGTCGCGGGGCGCTACGAGCTCTCCACCCTCATCGGCCAGGGCGGCATGGGCCAGGTCTGGACGGCGTACGACCAGCGCCTCGACCGCCGCGTCGCCGTCAAGCTGCTGCGCCCCGACCGGGTCGCGGGCGCCGAGGCCGAGGAGCTGCGCCGCCGCTTCGTGCGCGAGTGCCGCGTCACCGCGCAGGTCGACCACCCCGGTCTGGTCACCGTGCACGACGCGGGCAGCGAGCCCACCGAGGACGGGGACCTCTTCCTCGTCATGCAGTACGTGGACGGCGCCGACCTCGCCGACCACCTCGCCGAGAACCAGCCCTACCCCTGGCAGTGGGCCGTCGCGGTCGCCGCGCAGCTGTGCGCCGTGCTCTCCGCGGTGCACGCCGTGCCGATCGTGCACCGCGACCTCAAGCCGCGGAACGTGATGGTCAAGCAGGACGGCACGGTCACCATCCTCGACCTCGGCATCGCCTCCGCCATCGACACGGACACCACCCGCCTCACCCACACCGGCTCACCCATCGGCAGCCCCGCCTACATGGCCCCCGAGCAGGCGATGGGCGGCGCCGTGGGCCCGTACACCGACCTCTACGCCCTCGGCGTCCTGCTCCACGAACTCCTCAGCGGCGACGTCCCGTTCGCGGGCTCCACCGCCCTCGGCGTCCTCCACCGCCACCTCTACGAACCCCCGCTCCCGGTGCGCCGGCTGCGCCCCGAGGTCCCCGAGGCCCTGGAGAAGCTGGTCCTGCGCCTGCTCGCCAAGGACCCGCAGCACCGCCACGGCAGCGCCCAGGAGGTCTACGAGGACCTGCTCCCGCTGCTGCCCGCGCGCGGAGCCCCCACCGGCGGCCCCCTCGACCCGACCCGCCCCTTCCTGCGCCCGCACGCGCCCTGGCCGGACCGCGCCACGACCCCGGCGCCCACCCCCGGCACACCACCGCCCCGGCCGGCCGGACCGCCCTCCGGCCCGCCCCAACAGGACGTCGCCCGCGCCGTCGACGACGTCAAGCGCCTCCTCGGCGAGGGCCGCATCACGCAGGCCGTCGACATCCTCGGCGCGATCCTCCCGGCCGCCGCCGTCCAGCACGGCGAGCACTCACCCGTCGTCCGCACCCTGCGCAAGCAGTACGCCGCGACGCTCATGGACGACGGCCAGTACCGCCGCGCCCTGCCCGAGCTGCGCCGCCTCGCCGACGAGCGCGCCGCCGAGTCCGGCCAGGCCGACCCGCAGTCCCTCCAGTTCCGCTACGACGCGGCGATGTGCCTTGAACAACTGGGCGAACCGGCGGCGGCCCTGGCCGAGTACCGCGCCCTGCTGCCCCACTACGAGAACCACTACGCCTCCGACGACCGCGCCCGCCCCCTCGAAATCCGGCGCCGCATGGGCCACTTGCTGCTCGCGCTCGGTGACCGCCCGGCCGCGCACGACACCCTGGCGCGCCTGATCCTGGACGCGGAACGGCTGCACGGGTACGGCCATCCGTTCCCGGCGGAGATCCGCCGGACGCTGCAGTGGCTCGGACAGGTGCGCGGATAACCCCCGTACGGCGTCCATACGGCGCTCTTCGGAGTACCTCAACTCCCTGGAAATCGTTGGTCGAATAGCTGGCCGAGGAGACGGCCACTGCCTACCATCGATCACTGCCGGACTTTGTGCACCGACGCACAATCTCGCCGCAGGGAGGCCACCTTGCACCGCCGCTCCAGCCGTCGTCGCACCGCCCTCGCCCTCTCCGCCGCGGCCCTCGCCGCGGCGCCCCTCCTGACCGCCTGCGGCAGCGACGCGCACCCGGGCGCCGCGGCCGTCGTCGGCGGCGACCGCATCACGGTCAGCCAGCTGGAGAGCCGGGTGAACGAGGTGCGGGCCGCCCAGCGCAAGGCCATCCCCGACGGCCGGCAGTACGCCCAGGCCATCTCCAAGTCCGGCGGCCTCACCCGCGCGACGCTGCACTCGATGGTCCTCGACCGTGTGCTGCACCGCGCCGCGTCCGACGCGGGCGTGCACGTCAGCCGCCGCGAGGTGCAGGAGGCGCGGGCGGGCCTGGTCCAGCAGGCGGGCAGCGAGAAGGCCCTGCAGCAGGGCTACCTCCAGCAGTTCAACGTCGCCCCGGCCCGCATCGACGACAACCTCCGTACGGAGATCGAGGCCAACAAGCTCGCGAAGAAGCTGGGCCTCGACATGAACTCCCCGCAGGGCCAGGCCGAGTTCTGGAAGAACCTGACCGCGGCCTCCAAGAAGATGAAGGTCGACCTGAACCCGCGCTACGGCACGTGGGACGTGAACAAGAGCAGGCGCGTGGACGCGAAGACGCCGTGGCTGCGCGAGGTGACGGCGGGGCCGGCGACGGACGGGCAGAGCCAGGTGTAGCCGGTACGGGGGAGGGGCGCCTGCCGGTACCGGCCTTCGTCCTTCCCGGGTGGCTGTCAGTGGGGTGGGTTACGTTCGACGGGTGAACGCATCAACGCCCCCGGCCGCCACCGCTCCCCCCACCAGCGGTCGCGTCATCCTCCTCACCACCAGCCACCGCGTCGCCCCCGGCCTGCTCTCCTGGCCCGCCTGGCAGGCCCTGCACGCGGCGGACCAGGTCCTGTGCGCCGACGCCGCCCACCCCCAGCTGCCGTATCTGCGCGAGGCGGGCGTCGCGGTGGAGCAGGCGGCACCGTCCGCCCAGGAGCTCGTCGACGCCTGCGCGGGCGGCCGCACGGTCCTGGTGATCGCCACCGCCGAGGGCGACCGCCCCCTCACCGACGGGCTGGCCCGCCTGGCGGGCACGGGCCGCGTCCCGATGCCGGACCTGGAGCTGCTCCCCGCGTCGTACGACCTCCCGGGCGCCCGCCTCCTCGACCTGGTCCAGGTCATGGACCGCATCCGCCTCGAATGCCCCTGGTCGTCCCAGCAGACCCACAAGGGCCTGGCGAAGTACGCGATCGAGGAGGCGTACGAGCTGGTGGAGGCGATCGAGGACGGCGACCGGACGGAGCTGCGGGAGGAGCTCGGCGACGTCCTGCTCCAGGTCGTCTTCCACGCGCGCATCGCCGAGGAGGCTTCCGGGGAGTCCGACGAGGAGGAGCCGTTCTCCATCGACGACGTGGCGGGCGGCATCGTCGAGAAGCTCATCCACCGCCACCCGCACGTCTTCGGCGAGGAGGCCGCCGAGACCCCCGAGGAGGTCAAGGAGCACTGGCGGCGCACGAAGGCGGAGGAGAAGCAGCGCGAGTCGGTGACGGACGGGGTGCCGGTGGGCCAGCCAGGGCTGGCCCTGGCCGCGAAGCTCGCATCACGCGTGCGCACGGCGGGACTTGAGGTGCCGCTGCCCTCGGGGGAGGGCGTCGGCTACGAGCTGCTGCGGCTCGCGGTGGCGGCCGAGGCGGCGGGGGTGGACCCGGAGGCGGCGCTGCGGGGGGCCGCGCGGGCCTATCGGGACGCGGTGCGCGCTGTTGAGGGAGCGGGGGCGTAGCCGACAGGATTACGGTTGCTCCCTAGAGCCGGTTCGGGGAGCAGGGGGCCTGCGTGGAGCGGGAGTTGGAGCGTCTGGCGAAGGCGGGGGCGCGGGTCCTGGTGCGCGCGCTGAGCGAGGCGGGCCCCTCCCGGTGGGCGCGGGCCAAGTATGAGTTCATGGAGTTCTTCCGGCAGGCGGGCGTGGCGTCGGGGTACGAGGCCAGCCTGGACCTGAACCGGAGGGAGGCGCGGCTGGAACCGGCGGGCGGGGAGTCGCTGACCCCGCTCCGGATGCACTGGGAGCGGGAACTCACCGCCGGTCTGGCGCGCAACGCACGCAGCGCGGAGAAGCTGCGCTCGATCGTGGCCGAGTTCGGGCCGCGCCCGGAGTCCGGAATCAAGGTGGTCCCCTGTGCGGACTGCGGCGCCCTCAACTGGTCGGGCAGCCCCCGGTGCGAGGTGTGCGGGACGGGCCTCCCCCGAGAGGCGGCGGCCAAGCCCCGACGGCCCTCCGCCGTACACAACGCGATCAACGACACCACGATCGAGGGCCCGGTGATCCAGTCGGGCACCATCGGCGAGGTCACCGTCCAGCCGCCCCGGGTCCAGGGCGACCACATCGACTTCAGCAACGGCGACTTCAAGGGCGCCGGTCCCGTCATCGGCGTCCAGAACAACTACGGCACCCGGCCGGACCCCAACACCCCGGCGATGGCCGACAGTTGGCCCACCCGCACCCAGCTCCGCCGCCTCGCGCTCGGCGTCCACCCCGCCCGCAGGTCCGCCGACACCCCCGGACTCCCGCCCTACATCGCACGGGACTGCGACGGCGAACTGACCGACCTCGTCAGGGAGGCTACGGTCCACGGCGGCCTCGTCGTCGTCACGGGCGAGCCCATGTCCGGCAAGACGTCCACGGCCTGGGCCGCGCTGCGGGCGGGCGTGGCCGAGGACGCCCGCGTCTTCGTCGCCCAGCCCGGCACCGACCTGCACGACCTCCCCGCCCAACTCCGCGGCCGCGACCGCACGAAGACGCACGTGGTGTGGCTCGACGACCTCGCGGTCCACCTCGACGAAAAGGGCCGCACCGCCGGGCTCCTGGCCCAGCTCACCGGTGACCGGGTGCTCGTCCTCGCGACGATGCGCGACGAGGCGTACGACGCGCACCGCTTCACCTTCGACGGGCACCCGGCGGCCCGCGTCCTGCGGGTCGCCCGGACCGTGGAGGTTCCGGCCCGCTGGAGCGAGGCCGAGCTGGCACGCCTCGCCGAGGCGGACGACGCGCGCCTCGCGGACGCCGTCCGCTGGCGCGGCGACCGCAGCGTCCCCGAATTCCTGGCCCTCGGACCGGAGTTGTGGGACGAGTGGCGCCGCGCCCGCCGCGCGAGCGGCAACCCCCTCGGCCACCTCCTGGTCCGCGCCGCGATCGACCTGGCCCGCTGCGGGCTGCCCCGGGGCGTGGACCGGGAACTCCTGAAGGTCGTCTGCGAGGCGTACGAGGAACACGAGCAGTACCAGGCGCACGGCGGCGGCACGGACTTCGACGCCGCGCTCGCCTGGGCCACGGCGCCCCGGCACGGCGGGCCCGGACTCCTCGTGCCCGGCGAGTGGGACGACACCTGGCGGGCCTGCGGATCCCTGATCGCGGACGCGGCCCGCGCACCCGCCGAGACGGGCCCCGTGCCGGACGGTTTCTGGGTCCGCGTCCACGAGGAGCTCGACGTCCACGACCCGCGTGAGCTGGCCGACTTCGTGACCTCGTTCCAGCAGATGCTCGTGCCGCGCGCGGCGACGGGCGACGCCTTCGCCATGGCCTGGCTCGGCGCCCTGGCCGAGTACGCGGGCGACACGGAGACCGCCGAGGGCTGGTACGGCAAGGCCGCCCACCTCGGCCACACCAAGGCCGCCGCCTCCCTGGGGCGGCTCCTCGCCCGGCGCGGCGCCGAGGCGGAGGCGATCCCGCACCTGGAGGCGGCGGCCGAGGCGGGGGAGCCCGGCGTCCTGACCCTCCTCGGCCGCCTCCACCAGATGCGAGCCGTCCACTACTTCCGCCGAGCGGAGGCGGCGGGCGGCGACGCCGACGCGACGGCCCGCCTCAAAGGCCCCCTCGTGCCACTCCCGATGCCCCCTCGGCGGCGCCCTGACTCTTAGTACCTTTGGCCCAGGGCGAGTTGAGGCCGGGGACGGGGGAGCGATGGACGCGGAGTTGGCGGCGCTGGCGGCTGCGGGCGGCTCGGCGCTGGTGCGGGCGGCGGCGACGGACGGGTGGGCGACCGTACGGGACCGGGTGGCGGAGCTCTTCGGGCGGGACCAGGAATTGCGGGAAGCGGAAGCGCGGGTACTCGACGAGTCCCGGGAAGCGCTGCTCGCCCCGGACGGCACCCGCCCGCGCGGCGACGCCGAGGATGAGCTGACCGGCGAGCTGCGCCGTCTCCTCATCCAGAACCCGCGGGCCGCCGCCGAACTCCGGCGCATCATCGAGGAGTTCGCGTCGGCGGACACGAGACCGCAGTCCGTCGAGGTCGCCAACACCGTCTCCGGCGGTGTCTTCCACGGCGCCGTCGTCCAGGCGCACGCCATCGACGGGCTCACCATCCACCCGCCGGCCGAGGGCCACCACGTCGCCTTCAGCGGCAACGAGTTCAAGGGCTCCGGCCCCGTCATCGGCGTCCAGAACAACTACGGCCCCCAGCCGGACACCCACTCCGCCGACGGCTGGCCCCGCGTCGACGAACTGCGGCGCCTCTCCTTCGGCGTCCGCCCCACGAGCCGCTTCGCGGACGAGCCCGCCCTGCCGCCGTACGTCCCCCGGGACTGCGACGACACCCTCGGCGCCCTGGTGGCGCACGGTCTGCGCGAGGGCGGCCTCGTCGTGCTCATCGGCGAGCCGCTGTCCGGCAAGACGATGACGGCGGCCTGGGCGGCGCTCCACCCCGCGACCGGCCCCGGCACCCGCATCCACCGCCCCGACCCCGGCACGGACCTGCGCGACCTCCCCGCCCGACTGCGCGGCGGCACGGGCCACTACATCGTCTGGCTCGACGACCTGGAGGGCCACCTGGGCGAGCACGGGCTCACGGCGGGGCTGCTCGCCCAGCTCACCCAGGAGCGCGCGCTCGTCCTCGCGACGATGCGCGACGAGGCGTACGCGCGCCACCGCTTCGGCGGCGACAGCTCCCAGCGCGTCCTCGCCGGCGCCCGCACCCTCCACCTCGGCTGCGACTGGAGTCCGGCGGAGCTCGACCGGCTCGCGGACCACGCCGACGACCCGCGCCTGGCCGCGGCCGGGAAGCGGCGCGGCAGCACGGGAGTCACCGAATTCCTCGCCGTGGGACCGGAGTTGTGGGAGGAGTGGCGGCACGCGGGCCGCCGGGGCAGCGCGCACACGTGCGGCCACTTCCTGGTCCGGGCCGCGATCGACCTGGCGCGGTGCGGGGTCGAGGACGACATCCCGCTGGAGCTCCTGCTCGACATCCAGGGCCGGCACCCGGAGTACAAGGAGTACGCGGCCTCCGGCGCCGGGCAGGAGACGCCGGCGGACGCCCTCGCCTGGGCCACGGCGCCCCGGCACGGCGTGACCGGGCTCCTCGTGCCCGGGAGCGCGGACGACACGTACCGGGCGTACGGCTCCCTCGTCGCGGACGGCGCCCGCTCCGGGGAACTGCCGCCGCTCCTCGACGTGGTGTGGGTCCGCGCCGTCCTGGGCGCGAAGAAGTACGGGTTCGCCACTCTCCCGGCCGTGACCGCGGGGTACCGGGCCGCCTTCCTGCCGCGCGCGGAGGGCGGTGAGACCCAGGCGCAGTGCATGCTCGGGTTCTTCGCGGAGGACGCGGGCGACACGGAGGAGGCGGAGACCTGGCACCGCAGGGCGGCCGACCGCGGCCACGTCGACTCCTGTGTCCAGCTGGGGAACCTCCTCGCCGGACGCGGCGCCGGAGCGGAGGCGATCCCCTACCTGGAGACAGCCGCCGAGGCGGGGAAGCGGGAGGTGCTGCCCCTCCTCGGCCGCCTCCTCCAGGAGCGCGCCGTCCACTACCTCCGCCGCGCGGAGTCCCACGGCGACGCGGCGTCGGCGGCCCGCCTCGAAGGGCCCCTCGTGCCGCCGGACGACCCGTCGGTGGCGCCCTGACCCTTAGTACCGTTGCCCCTGGGCGAGTTGACGCTGGGGATGGGTGATCGATGGACGCGGAGTTGGCGGCGCTGGCGGCTGCGGGTGGCTCGGCGCTGGTGCGGGCGGCGGCGACGGATGCGTGGGTGACCCTACGGGACCGGGTGGCGGAGCTCTTCGGGCGCAACCAGGAACTCGAAGGGGTACTCGACCAGTCCCGGGAGGCCCTGCTCGCTCCGGAGGACAGCCACGCGCGGTACGCCGAGGGCGAGTTGACCGGCGAGCTGCGCCGCCTCCTCGCCGACAACCCGGCCGCCGCCGACGAACTCCGCGCCCTGGTCAAGGAGTTCGAGCCCTCGGCGGACCGCGACGGGGCGATGCCGGAGGCTGCCCCGGCCACCTCACCCACGCCGCAGGAGCGACCGGCGCCGCGCGTCTCCCGCGACCACGTCGACTTCAGCAAGGGCACCTTCCACGGCTCGGTCATCGGCGCCCAGCACATCTACGGCTCCCGGGGCGGCGGCGCGCACGCCCCCGACTGGCGCCCCGCCCAGGAGCTCGGCCCCGCCGAGATCGGCGTCCGCCCCACCCGCCGGGCCCCCGGCTTCCCGGACATCCCGCCCTACGCCGCCCGCGACATCGACCCCGAGCTCGCCGCCGCCCTCGACGGCGGCGGCTTCGTCCTGCTCCTCGGCAAGCCCTGCTCCGGCACCTCGTACACGGCCTGGAACGCCCTGCGTGCCCTGGACGGCCACCAGGTCTACGCCCCCGAGCGCGGCGCCGACCTGCGTGCGCTGCTCGGCCCGGTCAAGGAGAACCCGGGGCAGTACGTCCTGTGGCTCGACGACATCGAGGGGCATCTCGGTGAACGGGGCCTGGAACCAAGCCTGTTGGAGCGATTCAAGGTGCTCGGCGTGCGCGTCCTCGCCACGATGGACCCCGACACCTATTACGAGCGCAGGACCGGGTCGAGCCCCGGCGACCGGGCCATCGCGCATGCGCGGACCGTCGAACTGCCGGGGCGGTGGACCGAGGCGGAGTTCGCGCGGCTGGCCGAGCACATCGAGGACCCACGGTCGTACGAGGCATACCTCTGGTCCGAGAGCGGCAACCCACCGGCCCACCTGGCCCTCGGCCACCTCCTGCACGAGGAGTGGCAGCGCCTCAGCGCCCGGGAGGCCGCCCCGGCGGGCGTCGCGGGCATCGCGGTCGTACGGGCAGCCCTGGACGTGGCGCGCTGTGGGTACGCGGGGGCGGTGCCGCTGGAACTGCTCGTGGGCCTCGGGGCGCCGGGCGAGACGGAGTGGGCGGGGAAGGAGCGGTGCGGGTACGCCGGGTTTCTGGTGCCGGGGGAGAAGCCGGCGACGTGGCGGGCTCATGAGGCGCTGGTGGCGGGGGAGTTGAGGGCGGGGGAGCCGGTCGCGGACGAGCTGCGGTGGGACGTGTACAACGAGACCGCCAGCGGCTCCCCGGAGGAGCGTGCGGTGCTCGACGGGCTGATTGCGGTGCTGCGCGCTCGCGCGCGGGCCGGGGACAGGGATGCCGCGTACGACCTGACCCACGTGCTCCTTGACGGGGACGAGAACGAATCGTGGCTGCGTGCGGCCGCCGACCGGGGGCACGCGGACGCGATGGACGACTTCGCCGCGGTGCTCCAGAAGCAGGGGAAGGCGGACGAGGCCCTCACCTACTTGGAGCGCTCCACCGCGAACGGCAGCGCGTGGGCGGCCGCCAGGCTCGCCCGCCACTACCGCACCCGCGCCGAGGAGATCCTCACGCCGACCGCCGCGGAGCGACGTGGCAACGCGGTGGCCCTCGGTGACCTCATCGCCGGTACCCCGGGCCGCGAAGCCGAGGCTCTGCGGCACTACCTCACGGCATGGCGCAGCGGCGGCGGCGGAGTCGCCGCCCTGCGCATCGCCGACTTCCTCCGCGACCACGGCCGCCCCGACGAGGCCGAAGCCTGGTACCGCCACGCGGCCGAGGCGGGGGGCACCCTCGCTGCCCACAGCCTCGGCCTGCTCCTCGCCGCCACACGCGGCCTCGACCCCGAGGTCGAACAGCTCCTCACCCGGGCCGCCGACGCCGGTCATGCCCCTGCCGCCACCGCCCTCGGCGTCCTCAAGGCGGGGCAGGGAGACATCAAGGCCGCGCGCGCCCTCTACAAGAAGGGAGACGCAGGCGGCGATCCCGAAGCCGCCTATCGGATGGGCTGCCTCATGAAGAACCCCGCGATCCGCAAGGAGTGGCTCCAGCGAGCCGCCACCCGCGGCCACTACCAGGCAGGCAAGGACATCGGCGCGTTCGAGCCGCCCCCTGCTCCGGATACGGTCGAGGAGTGACCGACAGCTCTACCCCGACGCCCCGAACACCCGCGACGCCCGAGAACCCGGAGTCCCCCGGCACCCCGGAACTCTTCACCTGGGAATTCGCCACCAACCCCTACCCCGCCTACGCCTGGCTCCGCACCCACGCCCCCGTACACAAGGCGACCCTCCCCAGCGGCGTCGAGGCATGGCTGGTCACCCGGTACGCGGACGCGAAGCAGGCCCTCGCCGACCAGCGGCTCTCCAAGAACCCGGACCACCACGCCGAGCCCTCGCACGCCAAGGGCAAGACCGGCATCCCGGGGGAGCGCAAGGCCGAGCTGATGACGCACCTGCTCAACATCGACCCGCCGGACCACACCCGGCTGCGCCGCCTCGTCTCGAAGGCGTTCACCCCGCGCCGCGTGGCCGAATTCGCTCCGCGCGTGCAGGAGTTGACCGACCAGCTCATCGACCGGTTCGCGGCCGAGGGCGAGGCCGACCTCATCCACGACTTCGCGTTCCCGCTCCCCATCTACGCCATCTGCGACCTGCTCGGCGTCCCGCGCGAGGACCAGGACGACTTCCGGGACTGGGCGGGAATGATGATCCGGCACGGGGGCGGGCCGCGGGGCGGGGTCGCGCGGTCGGTCAAGAAGATGCGGGGCTATCTCGCCGAACTCATCCACCGCAAACGCGCCACGCTCCCCGCCGAGCCGACACCCGGCGAGGACCTGATCTCCGGTCTCATCCGGGCCTCCGACCACGGCGAGCACCTCACCGAGAACGAGGCCGCCGCGATGGCCTTCATCCTCCTGTTCGCCGGGTTCGAGACGACCGTGAATCTCATCGGCAACGGCACGTATGCCCTGCTCACCCACCCCGAGCAGCGCGCCCTCCTGCAGTCCTCCCTCGACCGGGGCGACACCGCGCTGCTCGAGACCGGCATCGAGGAACTCCTGCGCTACGACGGCCCGGTGGAGCTCGCCACCTGGCGGTTCGCCACCGAGCCCGTGACCATCGGCGGCCAGGGCATCGCCGTCGGCGACCCCGTCCTCGTCGTGCTCGCCGCCGCCGACCGGGACCCGGAGCGCTTCGAAGGGCCCGACACCCTCGACCTCGCGCGCACCGACAACCAGCACCTCGGGTACGGGCACGGCATCCACTACTGCCTCGGCGCGCCCCTCGCCCGGCTGGAGGGACAGCGGGCGCTCGCCACCCTGCTCACGCGCCTGCCCGACCTGCGGCTCGCGGCGGAACCTGCCGATTTGCGCTGGCGCGGCGGGCTCATCATGCGCGGACTGCGCACGCTGCCGGTGAAGTTCACGCCCCCGGAGAACTCGGCCGGAAGCGACGGAAGCTGACGTTCCGTCAGGGCTGTGACTTTCACGTGATCTCCGCTGCATCGACTTGTGACAAGCGTTCGAGTCCCGCTACGTTCACCAGTCATCGCGGCACCACCCGCGACCGTGGCGTCCCGCGTCACGGCAGCCACGGAAAGGCACGCGCATGCTCTCCGGGAACGGTCGTCACCGTCGCCCCCGTCAGGCCCCTGCTCTCGTCGTCGCGGCGGGGGTCGCCGGATCTGCCATCGCCATCCCGCTGCTCGGCGCCACCAGCGCGAGCGCCGCGGACGCCGCGACCTGGGACCGGCTCGCGGAGTGCGAGAGCGGTGCCTCCTGGAGCGCCAACGAGGGCAACGGCTATTACGGCGGGCTGCAGTTCTCGCAGGAGGTCTGGGAGAACTACGGCGGTCTCGACTACGCGCCGAGCGCCGACCAGGCCAGCCGCTCCCAGCAGATCGCCGTCGGCGAGAAGGTGCTGGAGGACCAGGGCCCCGACGCCTGGCCGAGCTGCTCCGCGGTGGCCGGACTCACCCAGGACGGCACCGCCCCGGACGTCGACCCGGGCGCTCCCACTCCGGAGCCCACCGACTCCTCCGGCCCGTCTGACGCCCCGTCCGACCCCTCTTCGGAGGCCCCCGGCGACGGCGGCAGCGGTAGCGACAGCGGCAGCGACGGTGGCGACACGCCCGGAACCGGCGGTCCCTCCCGAGACAAGAATCACGACGAGCCGGGCAACACGGACGAGACGTCCAAGCCGTCCGACGACGCCTCGAAGCCCTCCGAGGGCTCCGCCGAGCCGTCCGACGGTGCCTCCGAGCCCTCGGACGACGGTGCCGAGCCGTCCCCGTCCAAGCCCTCCGGCAGCGGCAGCGGCAGCGAGGACCCGGACAAGTCCGGCCAGGACGGGCCCACTTCCCCCGGCGGCGACCAGGCCACTCCCGCGCCCGACCCGTCCGACTCCGCACCCTCCAGTGGTGGCCGCCACCGCGGCGGCCACGCCGACGAGGGGGCCCACGACGGCGCCAAGGACCGCTCGGGGCGCCACGCCTCCCGCGGGCAGTCGCGTGACAAGGACGCGGCCGACGGCACCTACACGGTCCGCCCCGGGGACAGCCTCTCGGCGATCGCCGACGACCTTGACGTGCACGGCGGATGGCCCGCTCTCTACGACGGCAACAAGAAGGCCGTCGGAGCCGACCCGGACCTCATCCTTCCCGGTCAGCGCCTCGATCTGGGCGAAAAGTAAGGGAAGTTGACGGTAGGCACCCGGCCTCCTTATTCGTAAATGTCCGGTTTGGCGCGAGTGAGAGATGGGTCTCAGAAGCCCTGATCGTCTTTGAAATTCCGGGGATCGCGTGCCTACGGTCATCACCGCTCGCCACTGCGGGCCCCGCCGGTCGGTACGCCGAATCCTGCCAACCGCCGGACGGGAACAGTCGTCGCGTCAAGCGCCGTAGGCAGGAGCGGGGGACCCAAGGTTTGCGCCGGGCCCACCCGGACGGCGGCTCAACACAGGAGCCGCCGGACGGGGTTGGGAACGGCTAGGGGTTAAGTCGCGCTCAAGGAAGCGCGGCCGGGCACTCACTGGCCCGAACCCGACAGCTCACCTCGCAGGCGTCGGTGAGGGGATCTAACTCATGCTGCGTTCCAGCAAGGGCAAGCACCGTCGTCCGTCCAAGGCCACCCGCGTCGTCACGCTCGCCGGCGTCACCGGCGTCGCCGCCGCCGCCCCGCTGATGGCGGCCGGCTCCGCCTCCGCCGCCACCGGCGCCGAGTGGGACGCCGTCGCCCAGTGCGAGTCCGGCGGCAACTGGTCCATCAACACCGGCAACGGCTACCAGGGCGGCCTGCAGTTCTCGCCGTCGACCTGGGCCGCCTACGGTGGCACCAAGTACGCGCCCACCGCCGACAAGGCGTCCAAGGCCCAGCAGATAGAGATCGGCGAGAAGGTCCTCGCGGGTCAGGGCAAGGGTGCCTGGCCGAGCTGTGGCGTCGGCCTCTCCAACGCCTCGTACAGCGGTGGCGGCTCCGCCGAGCAGCAGCAGCCGCAGCAGCAGGCCCCGAAGCCGCAGCCGAAGCCGCAGGCCGAGCGCACCGAGCAGGCCCCGCAGCAGCAGAAGTCGCAGGCCCAGCCGCAGCAGACCGCCCCGAAGTCCGACTCGAAGAAGACCGTCGAGACCCCGACCGGCAAGACGGTCAAGAAGGGCGACGGCGAGTACAAGGTCAAGAAGGGCGACACGCTCTCCAAGATCGCCGAGTCGCACCACGTCAAGGGCGGCTGGCAGAAGGTCTACAAGCTCAACGGCGACATCATCGACGACGCCGACTTCATCTACCCGGGCCAGCAGCTGCACCTCAGCTGAGGCTGACTGCCCCACCCCGCCCTGACCTGCCGCAGGGCACACCCCGTCCCCACGGGCTCCCCGCCCCGGTGCGCGTATCCCCCGTACGCACCGGGGCGGGGGCGTGTCCGGACCCCTGCCCGGCCCCCATGCCGATCTCCATGCCGAACCCATGCCGATCCCCATGTCGGCCCCGTGTTCGCTACTAGCGAGTAGAGAAGATGGGCTTACGCCCTGATTCCAAGGTATTTGGGCCCCTGTTCGTCCCAGGAGGCGGGCGGTCGGCTGGCCGAAGCTCCGGAGCCCGTTAGGCTCAGGAGGCGCAGGGCCAAAGCGACCCCGCGTACCGCGCGTACTCGCGTCACATCCCAGAAGGAGATGCTCGTGCCGTCCATCGACGTCGTCGTAGCCCGGGAAATCCTGGACTCCCGAGGCAACCCCACGGTCGAGGTCGAGGTCGGCCTCGACGACGGCAGCACGGGTCGTGCTGCTGTCCCGTCCGGCGCCTCCACCGGTGCCTTCGAGGCCATCGAGCTCCGTGACGGTGACCCCAACCGCTACCAGGGCAAGGGTGTCGAGAAGGCCGTCCTCGCCGTCATCGAGCAGATCGGCCCGGAGCTCGTCGGCTACGACGCCACCGAGCAGCGCCTGATCGACCAGGCCATGTTCGACCTGGACGCCACCGACAACAAGGGCTCGCTCGGCGCCAACGCCATCCTCGGCGTCTCGCTCGCCGTCGCGCACGCCGCCTCCGAGGCGTCCGACCTGCCGCTGTTCCGCTACCTCGGTGGCCCGAACGCGCACCTGCTGCCCGTCCCGATGATGAACATCCTGAACGGCGGGTCGCACGCCGACTCGAACGTCGACATCCAGGAGTTCATGATCGCCCCGATCGGCGCGGAGTCCTTCTCCGAGGCCCTGCGCTGGGGCGCCGAGGTCTACCACACCCTCAAGAAGGTCCTGAAGGACAAGGGTCTGTCGACCGGCCTGGGCGACGAGGGCGGCTTCGCCCCGAACCTGGAGTCGAACCGCGCCGCGCTCGACCTCATCCTCGAGGCCATCAAGCAGGCCGGCTACGTCCCCGGCGAGCAGATCGCGCTCGCGCTCGACGTCGCTGCGTCCGAGTTCTACAAGGACGGCAAGTACGAGTTCGAGGGCAAGTCCCGCTCGGCCGCCGAGATGACCGAGTACTACGAGGAGCTCGTCTCCGCGTACCCGCTCGTCTCCATCGAGGACCCGCTGTTCGAGGACGACTGGGCCGGCTGGAACGTCATCACCGAGAAGCTGGGCGAGAAGGTCCAGCTGGTCGGCGACGACCTGTTCGTCACCAACCCGGAGCGCCTGGCCCGCGGCATCGAGGAGAACTCGGCCAACGCCCTGCTGGTCAAGGTCAACCAGATCGGCTCGCTGACCGAGACGCTGGACGCCGTCGAGATGGCCCAGCGCAACGGCTTCAAGTGCATGATGTCCCACCGCTCCGGCGAGACCGAGGACGTCACCATCGCCGACCTGGCCGTCGCCACCAACTGCGGCCAGATCAAGACCGGCGCCCCGGCCCGCTCCGAGCGCGTCGCCAAGTACAACCAGCTCCTGCGCATCGAGGAGATCCTCGACGACGCCGCGGTGTACGCGGGTCGCTCGGCCTTCCCGCGCTTCAAGGGCTGATCCCCCGGGGCTACGCGCTAGCCCGTCGTACGTACGTCCCCGTACTCGGTCCCGTACCGTGTGCGGGGACGTCCGCACGTACAGGGGAGGCGGAAGACATGGCCGTGAAGGACCGGGACCGGTTCTCCACCGCGGCGCGGCTGCGGGTGCTCGGCGAGCAGACCGCGGCCCGCGTCTACCGCTCCCAGACCAAGCGCCAGGCCCGCCGCTCGCGGCTCACCGGCCGCGCCGCGCTCCTGGTGCTGGTGGTCTGCTCCCTGGTCGTCGCCCTCGCCTACCCGATAAGGCAGTACGTCTCGCAGCGCGCCGACATCGCGGAGCAGCGCCGCGAGCAGGCCGAGCACCGCGCGGCCGTGGAGCGGCTCCGCGACGAGAAGGCCCGCTGGCAGGACGACGCGTACGCGGAGCAGCGCATCCGGGAGCGGCTGCACTACGTGCGTCCGGGGGAGACCGGCTTCATCGTGATCGACCCCGACGCGGCGAAGCCGTCGCGCGTCGAGCAGGGCTCGTCGGACCGCCCCTGGTACTCGAACGTGTGGGACGGCGTGGACAAGGCCGACCGCACCGACGACGAGTGACCGCTCCCGTCACTCACTCCCGCTCATCCCGCTCCCTCCGCTCACCCAAGAACAGCAGACAGGCGAAAGACAGGCATGGACACCCCGCCGCCCAGCACCCCGCGCACCGAGCCCACCGACGCCGACGTCGAGGCATTCAAGCAGCAGCTCGGCCGTCCGCCGCGCGGTCTGCGGGCCATCGCGCACCGCTGCCCCTGCGGTCAGCCGGACGTCGTGGAGACGGCGCCGCGCCTCCCGGACGGCACGCCGTTCCCGACGACGTACTACCTGACGTGCCCGCGCGCGGCCTCCGCGATCGGCACGCTCGAGGCCAACGGCGTCATGAAGGAGATGTCGGAGCGGCTCAAGACGGACCCCGAGCTGGCCGCCGCCTACCGCAAGGCGCACGAGGACTACATCGCGCGCCGCGACGCCATCGAGGTCCTCGAGGGCTTCCCCAGCGCGGGCGGCATGCCGGACCGGGTGAAGTGCCTGCACGTCCTGGTGGGCCACTCGCTGGCCGCGGGTCCGGGCGTGAACCCGCTGGGCGACGAGGCCATCGCGATGCTCCCGGAGTGGTGGCGCAAGGGCGCCTGCGTGACGCTGCCCGAGGCGGCCGAGGGGGAGTCCGAGTGACCCGGGTCGCCGCCATCGACTGCGGTACGAACTCGATCCGCCTCCTCGTGGCGGACGCGGACCCCGCGACCGGTGAACTGGTCGACCTGGACCGGCGGATGACGATCGTCCGCCTCGGCCAGGGCGTCGACAAGACCGGGCGTCTCGCCCCGGAGGCGCTGGAGCGCACCTTCGCGGCCTGCCGCGAGTACGCCGCGGTCATCAAGGAGCACGGCGCGGAGAAGGTCCGCTTCGTGGCGACCTCGGCCTCCCGCGACGCCGAGAACCGCGACGACTTCGTCCGCGGGGTCCTGGACATCCTCGGCGTGGAGCCGGAGGTGATCAGCGGCGACCAGGAGGCGGAGTTCTCCTTCACGGGCGCGACGAAGGAGCTGACGGGGCGGGCGGACCTGGCCAAGCCTTACCTGGTCGTGGACATCGGCGGCGGCTCGACCGAGTTCGTGGTGGGCGAGGACACCGTCCGGGCGGCCCGTTCCGTGGACGTCGGCTGTGTCCGCATGACCGAGCGCCACCTCGTGGTCGACGGCGCCGTCACGGACCCGCCGACCGCCGCGCAGCTGGACGCGGTCCGCGCCGACATCGAGGCGGCCCTCGACCTCGCCGAGCAGTCCGTGCCCCTGCGCGAGGCCCGCACCCTGGTCGGCCTCGCGGGCTCGGTCACGACGGTCGCGGGGATCGCGCTCGGGCTCCAGGAGTACGACTGGTCGGTGATCCACCACTCCCGGATCCCGTACGAGACGGTGCGCGAGATCGCGGACCGGCTGGCCCGCTCCACGCACGCCGAGCGGTCCGCGATCCCGGTGATGCATCCGGGCCGCGTGGACGTCATCGCGGCGGGCGCCCTGGTGCTGCTCGCGATCATGGAGCGGACCGGTGCGCGCGAGGTCGTGGTGTCGGAGCACGACATCCTCGACGGCATCGGCTGGTCGATCGCCTGAGCAGGTCAGGCGGCGTCTGAGCGCCTCCACGGGGGGTCGAAAGGCCCTCCGGAGGGGGTCCGACGACGGTCTGCCCGAAACCTTCGTGAAGTTCTTCACAAGGAATTCGGCCCCGTTGGACGAAGTTCAGGCCCTTCGGACCCCCGAATGTGGCCGCACGGCCCCCGGAGTCCGTATCCGCGCCCCGTTACGGGGGTGTTGCCGGAGTGTGGACCGGGCGGTGGTCCACTCCGTGGGAGAGCCAAGAGGGGCAGCTCACAAGGGGTGAACAACGACTCGCGTTACATCGTGGTTCCCTCGCGCCGCCATGACCTCCGTCACGTGGGCGGCGAAGTGTAGCAGAGCCCCCACCCATGCTTGTGAAGGGGCGCACGAGCGACCCCCTCGAAGGGGGTGGATACTCGATGGCATGAGCACCACGGAGCGTCCCAGGATCCTCGTAGTAGGCGGTGGGTACGTAGGCCTGTACGCAGCTCGACGCATTCTGAAGAAGATGCGCTACGGAGAGGCGACCGTCACGGTCGTCGACCCGCGCTCGTACATGACGTACCAGCCCTTCCTCCCCGAAGCTGCGGCCGGCAGCATCTCGCCTCGGCACGTCGTCGTCCCGCTGCGACGCGTGCTGCCCAAGGCGGAAGTCCTCACCGGCCGGGTCACCACCATCGACCAGGACCGAAAGGTCGCCACGATCGCGCCGCTCGTCGGCGAGGCGTACGAGCTGCCTTTCGACTACCTCGTCATCGCGATGGGCGCGGTCTCCCGCACCTTCCCGATCCCCGGTCTCGCCGAGCAGGGCATCGGCATGAAGGGCATCGAGGAGGCCATCGGCCTGCGCAACCACGTCCTCGAGCAGCTCGACAAGGCCGACTCCACGACCGACGAGGAGGTCCGCCGCAAGGCGCTGACCTTCGTCTTCGTCGGCGGTGGCTTCGCGGGTGCGGAGACCATCGGCGAGGTCGAGGACATGGCCCGCGACGCGGCGAAGTACTACACCAGCGTGAAGCGCGAGGACATGCGCTTCGTGCTCGTCGACGCCGCGGACAAGATCCTCCCCGAGGTCGGCCCCAAGCTCGGCCAGTACGGCAAGGAGCACCTGGAGAGCCGCGGGGTCGAGGTCTACCTCTCGACGTCGATGGACTCCTGCGTCGACGGCCACGTGGTCCTGAAGAACGGCCTCGAGGTCGACTCCAACACCATCGTGTGGACCGCGGGCGTCAAGCCCAACCCGGCGCTGCAGCGCTTCGGTCTGCCGCTCGGCCCGCGCGGCCACGTCGACACCCAGACGACCCTCCAGGTCCAGGGCACCGACTACATCTGGGCCGCGGGCGACAACGCCCAGGTGCCGGACATGGTCGGCCGCAAGGCGGGCAACGAGAACGCCTGGTGCCCGCCGAACGCCCAGCACGCGCTGCGCCAGGCCAAGGTCCTCGGCGACAACGTGATCTCCGGCATGCGGGGCTTCCCGCAGAAGGAGTACAGCCACGCCAACAAGGGTGCGGTCGCCGGTCTCGGCCTGCACAAGGGCGTCGCGATGATCGTCATGGGCAAGATGAAGATCAAGCTCAAGGGCCGTCTCGCCTGGTACATGCACCGCGCGTACCACGGCATGGCGATGCCGACGTTCAACCGCAAGATCCGCGTCTTCGCGGACTGGACCCTCGGCATGTTCCTCAAGCGCGAGGTCGTCTCCCTCGGTGCGATGGAGACGCCGCGCGAGGAGTTCTACGAGGCGGCCAAGCCCGCGCCGAAGCCGGTGGCGAAGGCCGAGCCGGCCGTGGCTCCCGTCGAGGAGAAGGCCAAGGCGTCCTAGCGGACGGCTGAAGCGAACCGAAGGGCCCCCTGCCATCCGTGGTGCAGGGGGCCCTTCGGCGTTCCCGGAGCCGGCAGAGACTCATGGCGCCTACATGTATTTTGCTCATCCGTAACGCGGCAACGGGACTGCGGTGGCGCCCTGTTGGTGTTTACGTGGTGTTGGACCGTTCCGTTCCGGGATCCGTTCACCACGGAGGTGTGCGCCATGCAGGACGCCGCACTGCGGCTGAAGAACCTCGCCGAGCAGCTGTTGGGAGGACCGCTTCCCCTGCGCATCCGCGCCTGGGACGGCTCCGAGGAGGGCCCGCCCGGAGCCCCCGTACTGGTGGTACGTCACCGTCGCGCCCTGCGCCGCCTGCTGTGGAAGCCGGGCGAACTGGGGCTCGCCCGGGCCTGGGTGGCCGGGGACATCGATGTCGACGGGGATCTGTACCGGGCGCTCGACGCGATGGCCGGGTTCATCTGGGAGCGGGGCGAGGAGGCGAAGAGCCTCGCGCAGTCGCTGCGCGACCCGGAGGTCCGGGCCGCGGCCCGCTCGCTGCTCGCCCTCTCCGCGCCGTTCCTGCCGCCCGCCCCGCCCCGCGAGGAGATGCGCCGGCGCGGCCGCCTCCACCTGCACACCAAGGGCAGCGACCGGCAGGCCATCAGCCACCACTACGACGTCGGCAACGACTTCTACGAGCTCGTGCTCGGCCCGTCGATGGTCTACTCGTGCGCCTACTGGGAGTCGCCGGACGCCACGCTTGAGGAGGCGCAGCGCGACAAGCTCGAACTCATCGCGCGCAAGCTCGACTTGAAGCCCGGCATGCGGCTCCTGGACGTCGGCTGCGGCTGGGGCTCCATGGCCATCCACGCGGCCCGCGAGCACGGCGTGAGCGTCGTCGGCGTGACCCTCTCCCAGGAGCAGGCCGCCTACGCCCGCAAGCGGGTCGCCGACGAGGGGCTCACCGACCGGGTGGAGATCCGCGTCCAGGACTACCGCGACGTGCGGGACGGCCCGTACGACGCGATCTCCTCCATCGGCATGGCCGAACACGTCGGCGCCGAGCGGTACTTGGAGTACGCGGAGGACCTGTACGCCCTCCTGAAGCCCGGCGGGCGGCTCCTGAACCACCAGATCGCGCGGCGCCCGCAGGCCGACGAATCGGCGTACTCGGTGGACGAGTTCATCGACGCGTACGTGTTCCCGGACGGTGAGCTCGCCCCGGTCGGCAGCACCGTGTCCCTGCTCGAACGCGCCGGGTTCGAGGTGCGCGACGTGGAGGCCATCCGCGAGCACTACGCCCTCACGCTGCGCCGCTGGGTCGCGAACCTGGAGGCCCGCTGGAAGGAGGGCCAGCGCCTCACCTCGCCGGGCCGGGCGCGCGTCTGGCGCCTCTACATGGCGGCTTCGGCCCTCGCCTTCGAGCGCAACCGGATCGGGGTCAACCAGGTCCTGGCGGTGAAGACGGAGGAGAGCGGGGCGGCCCGCATGCCGCTGCGGGCGCGCGACTGGCGATAGCCGCGCCGCCTTCCGTACGGACGAAGAAGGGCCCCGTGCGGGATCGCACGGGGCCCGACTCGCGCAGCGCTACTCGGACTTGATCGCCTGCAGCGGGTTCAGCCGCGCGGCGGACCGGGCGGGCCAGACGGCCGCCAGGACGCCCACGAGCGCCGCGATCCCCAGGAAGATCGCGATGCGGCCGACGGGGACCTCCATCGCGTACGTCTTCACGGTGTTGCCGATCGTGCCGCCCGCGACCCAGCCGAGGAAGAGGCCGAGGCCGATGCCGAGCACCGCGCCGAACAGGGAGATGACGACCGACTCCAGGCGCACCATCTGCTTGACCTTCGCGCGGTCGAGGCCGATGGCCCGCAGCATGCCGATCTCGTGCTTCCGCTCGAAGACCGACATCGCCAGGGTGTTGATGACGCCGAGCACCGCGATCAGGATCGCCATGGCGAGCAGCCCGTACAGCATGTTCAGGAGCATGTTGATGGCGCCGCCGATCTCGTTGCTGATCGCCTGCTTGTCCTGGATCTTGATGGCGGGGTTGTCGCCGAGGGCCTTGACGACGGCGTTCTCGGCCGTGTCGGAGGCGCCGTCCTTCATCTTCAGCAGGACCTGCTGGTCGGCGATCTTGTCGAGGTGCGGGTCGACGACGGAGGTCGGCGTGAACAGGCCGCCGATCATCTCGTTCTGCTCGTAGACGCCCGCGACCTTCAGGTTCACGGTCTTCTTGTCGTCGAACTTCACGGGGACGGTGTCGCCCGCCTTGAGGCCCTTCTCGTCGGCGGTCTCCTTGTCGACGAGCGCCGCGTTGCCCTTGAGGCCGGCGAGGGAGCCGCTGGTGAAGTCGAGGCTGACCAGCTTGCCGAAGTCCTTGGCGTCGACGCCGGAGATCTTGCTGTAGCTGCCGTCGGCCTCGCCGTAGGCGGTGCGCAGCGGGGAGCTCGCCTCGACGCCGGGCAGCGCGGCCAGCTTCTTGTGGACCTCGGGGGCCAGCGGCTGGTAGTTGGCCATGGAGACGGTGTAGTCGGCCTTCAGGGAGCCGGCGGCCATCTTGTTGATGGCGCTGCTCATGGAGGTCGCGACGACCGTCATCGCGGTGATGAGGGTCAGGCCGATCATCAGGGCCGAGGCCGTGGAGGCGGTACGGCGCGGGTTGCGCACCGAGTTGAGCCGGGACAGCTTGCCGGTGACGCCGAAGGGCTTCAGGAGCGGGGCCGACGCGGCGATGAAGGGCCGGGACAGCAGCGGGGTCAGGACGATGACGCCGACGAGGGCGACGGCGGCGCCGCCGGACTTCACGTAGTTGTCGTCCATGAAGAGCATGAGCACGCCGAGGGCGACGATCAGCGAGCCGATGGTGTTGCGGACCACCAGGCCGCGGACGGTCGGCGTCGCGTGCACGCTGTTCATCGCGGCGACCGGCGGGATCTTCGCGGCGCGGCGGCCCGGCAGCCAGGCGGCCAGCATGGTCACGACCACGCCGATGAGCAGCGCGACGAGGATCGTCGTCGGAGCGATGACGAGCGGCCCGTCGGGCAGCGAGGCGCCCGCGGAGTTCATCAGGGACTCCAGGCCCACGGCCACGCCGATGCCGAGCGCGAAGCCGGTGACGGCGGCGACCAGGCCGACGATGCCCGCCTCGATGAGCACGGAGCGCGTCACCTGGCGGCGCGAGGCACCGACGGCGCGCATCAGGGCGAGCTCCTTGGTGCGCTGGGCGACCAGCATGGTGAAGGTGTTGGCGATGATGAAGATGCCGACGAAGAGCGCGATCCCGGCGAAGATCAGCAGGACCTGGCTCATCGAGCTGGTCTGCTGCTCGATCATGGAGTCCTGGTCGGCGGAGAGCTGCGCGCCGGTCTTGGCCTCGGTGTCCTTCGGCAGGATCTTCTCGACGGAGCCCTTGAGCGCGCTCTCGCCCGTCCCGGCGGCTGCCTTGACGTCGATCTCGTCGTACTCGTTCTTGCCGAGGACCTTGCGGGCGGTGTCGTTGTCGAAGACGACGAGGGAGCCGCCCGCGAGGACGCTGCCGTCGTCGGTGTCGAAGATGCCGCTGACCTTGGCGGTCTTCACGGGCCCGTCGGTGGAGAAGCGGACGGTGTCGCCCACCTTGTAGCCGGTGCGCTCGGCGGTACGGGAGTCCAGGGCGATGCCCGCCGCGGACGTCGGGGCGGCGCCCTCGGTGAAGGTGTACCGGGGGTCCTTGCCGTCCTTGCCCGGGTAGTAGTTGGCGCCGGTGGTGCCCCACTCGCCGCCGACCAGCTTGCCGTCCTTGTCGGCGAGCGCGGTGAAGCCGGAGACGCCGCCGATCGCGGAGTCCGCGCCGGGCAGGGAGGCGGCCTTCTTCAGGAGGCCGTCGGTGAGCCGGGGCGTCGTCTTGGCGTCCTGGCCGTCGTTGTCCGGGGAGGCGCCGCCGTCCGGCTGGATGGCGACGGAGACGTGGTCGAAGCTCTTCGCCGACTTGTTCTTGTAGGCGTTGCCGAAGGTGTCGGTGAAGACCAGGGTGCCGGAGACGAAGGCGACGCCGAGCATGACGGCGAGCACGGTCATCAACAGCCTGGCCTTGTGCGCGAGCACATTGCGCAGGGCGGTACGGAACATGGGTGTGAAGTCCTGGTGAGGGGCGAGCCGGAGGGGGAGGGCGCTGAACGGGCTTAGCTGGTGCGGCCCTTGGCGTCGAAGTGCTTCATGCGGTCGAGCACGCCGTCCGCCGTAGGACCATGCATCTCGTCGACGACGCGGCCGTCCGCGAGGAAGATCACGCGGTCCGCGTACGCGGCGGCCACCGGGTCGTGGGTGACCATGACGACGGTCTGGCCCAGCTCCCGCACGGAGTTGCGCAGGAAGCCGAGGACCTCGGCGCCCGAGCGCGAGTCCAGGTTTCCGGTCGGCTCGTCACCGAAGATGATCTCGGGCTGCGAGGCGAGCGCGCGGGCCACGGCGACGCGCTGCTGCTGGCCGCCGGAGAGCTCGGTCGGCCGGTGGCTGAGCCGCCCGGAGAGGCCGACCATGGAGATCACCTGCTCCAGCCACTGCTTGTCGGGCCTGCGGCCCGCGATGTCCATGGGGAGCGTGATGTTCTCCAGGGCGGTCAGGGTCGGCAGCAGGTTGAACGCCTGGAAGATGAAGCCGATCTTGTCCCGGCGGAGCTTGGTGAGCTGCTTGTCCTTCAGGGACCCGAGCTCGGTCTCGCCGATGCGCACCGAGCCGCTGCTGAAGCTGTCGAGCCCGGCCACGCAGTGCATCAGCGTCGACTTGCCGGACCCCGAGGGGCCCATGATCGCGGTGAACTCGCCCTTGCCGAAGTCGACGGAGACCCGGTCCAGGGCGACCACCTGGGTCTCGCCCTGTCCGTAGACCTTGGACAGATCCGTGGCGCGCGCGGCCACGGCGGTGGCGCGGTGGGCGAGGGGTGTGGTGGTCACGGGCGGGTGCTCCTGTCGTGCGACTGCTGGGGACGCGCCCCGGCTGGGGACGTGTTCCCATCCTCGGCGCCGATTTCCCCGGAGTAGTCAGCCGCTGTTCCCGTTCCCGGGGCCCTCTGCGGTCGGACCCGGGGCGCCCGTGTCATACCTGGGGATGACGGCCTCCCCTGAGAAGAGGAACCGCTCCCGGAGTCGCTCACGGCGGCTAAATTCCGTCATTCCCGACTGGAGCCGCTGTCAGGGCCCGCGGCCGGGGAAGCGCCTCCGGCAAGTACCGATGGCTCATCACCTCGGCTGATGCACCCTCAGACGTCAATAAAATAAGACAACGTTGCGCTGTCGTTCCGCTGTTTGGGGGATAGGTCCCGATAGGGTCAAAGCCCTGATGCGGAGCCCCACGGCCTGCCCGGATGGTGGAATGCAGACACGGCGAGCTTAAACCTCGCTGCCCCTCGGGGGCGTGCCGGTTCGAGTCCGGCTCCGGGCACCTCCGTGACACTGGCCGTCTCCCCCTGTATGTGGCGGATATGCCTGAGGGAGCATCAGTTCACGCGTGGGGCAAGGGAGTTGAATCGGGCCGCCGTGTGCAGATCCGCCTCGATCGCCGCCGCCGTCTCGCGCAGGGCGGGCAGCAGGGCGTCGCGGGCGGCGTCCAGGGGTGTGACCCCGGGGTGCTGGGCGACGTTCAGGGCCGCGATCACCCGGCCGTCCGCGTCCCGCAGCGGCACCGCGACCGAGCGCAGCCCCTCCTCCAGCTCCTCGTCCGCCGTCGCGTACCCGTCCTCGGCCGCGCGGTCCAGCAGGGCGAGCAGGGCGGCGCCGTCCGTGACCGTGCGCCGGGTGAGGGGCCGGGGCGCGGCGGCGGCGAGGGCGCGCTCGCGGTCGGGGCGGGGGAGCCCGGACAGCAGGACGCGGCCCATGGCGGTGGCGTACGCCGGGAAGCGGGTGCCGAGCGTGATGTGGACGCTCATGATGCGCACCGTCGCCGCCCGCGCCACGTACAGGATGTCGGCGCCGTCGAGGACGGTCACCGACGCCGACTCGTGCACCCGGTCCGTGAGCCGGCGCAGATGCGGCTCGGCGAGCTCGGCGAGGCCCAGGCGGGAGAGGCGGGCATAGCCGAGTTCGAGGACGCGGGGGAGGGGGCGGTAGTGGCGGCCGTCGTGGGCCGCGTAGCCCTCGGCCCGGAGGGTGTGGAGCAGGCGGCGGGCGGTGGCGCGGGGCAGGCCGGCGGCGTCGGCGAGCGCCGTCAGGGGCAGTCCGTCGCCGCCGGCCCGGCCGAGGGCGCGCAGGACGGTGAGGCCGCGGGCCAGGGACTGGAGGTAGGCCGCGCCCAGTTCGCTCCTGGGGTCCGCCGCGCTCGGGTGATGGTCCGTCAGCAGCGGTGCGGGCGGCGGGGGTTGAGTGGGGAGCAGCGGGGTGAGGGCCTCGGCCTCCGCGCGCAGGCGGGGCAGGACCGCCGCCGCGAGGCCCGCCGCGGTGTGCCTGCTCGTGTGGCTCACCGCGGACAGGGCGCAGCGGGTGCGTCCCGCCCGGTCCTGGACCGGGACGGCCACGGCGATCAGGCCCGGCTCGATCAGCTGGTCGTCGAGGGCGTGGCCCGCGGCGCCCGCGGCGGCGACGCGGGCGGCGAGGTCCGGGGGGTCGGCGGTGGGGTGCGGCGGGAGCGCGGGGAAGGCGCGGCCGCCGGGGTCGGCGGCGCGGCGCTCGCGCCAGGCGGCCCAGCGGTCCTCGTCCCAGTCGGCGGCGAACAGGGCGCCGGGCGCGCACCGTTCGGGGGGCAGCAGGTCGCCGATGCGGAAGGCGACGGAGAGGGCGCGGCGGCGGGCGGCCTGGGCGGTGAAGCGGACGCCGTCGCCGTCCGGGACGGCCAGGGACACCGACTCGTCCAGCTCGTCGGCGAGCGCGGCGGTACGGGCGGCGATCGCGCCCTGCGGGTCGCCCGCCGCCAGGTAGGCGTTGCCGAGCTCCATGAGGCGGGGCGTGGGGTGCAGGTCCTGGCGGTGCTCGCGGACGTAGCCGAGGTGGACCAGGGTCGCCACGACGCGGTCGACCGTGGAGCGGGCCAGGCGCGTCGCCCGGACCAGGTCGCTCGCCCGCGCCTGCCCGGCGTCCGTGAGGGCGCGCAGGACGGCGAGGCCGCGCTCCAGGGGGCGCACGGACTCTTCGGGCTTGGCGGGCATGGGGCTCCTTTGTGCCGAACGGGAGGTGCGGAAGTTCCTCGGTGTTCCTTGGTGCACGACCGTTGACAGCGCCCCGCCACGGTCCGAGACTCCCGTGCGCACAGTATGAACGAAAGTTCACCAGGCGAACAGGCCGGGTGGCCACGCGGGAGGGGAACGGCACATGCGCACCACCGTCGGGATCATCGGAGCCGGGCCCGCCGGGCTCCTCCTCGCCCGCCTCCTGCACAACGCGGGCATCGACGCGGTCGTCCTGGAGAGCCGCGACCGCGCGTACGTGGAGCAGCGGCAGCGGGCCGGGATCCTGGAGCAGGGCACCGTCGACGTGCTGCGCGCGGCGGGGGCCGGGGCGCGCATGGACCGCGAGGGGCTGCCGCACGACGGGATCGAGCTCCGCTTCGACCGGCGCAGGCACCGCGTCGACTTCCCGGCCCTGACCGGCGGCAGGTCGGTGATGGTGTACGCGCAGACCGAGGTGTGCAAGGACCTCATCGCGCTCCAACTCGCCGACGGCGGGCCGCTGTTGTTCGAGGCGGAGGCGCTCGCGGTGGAAGGGCTGGAGGGCGCAGGGAGCGAGCGGCCGCGGATCCGCTACCGGCACGAGGGCCGCGAGGAGGTCCTCGACTGCGACTACATAGTCGGCTGCGACGGCTTCTGGGGGGTGTCCAGGAAGGCCGTACCGCAGGGCGTCTCGCGCACGTACGAGCGCACGTACCCCTTCGGCTGGCTCGGCATCCTCGCCGATGTGCCGCCCTCCCACGACGAGTTGGTCTACGCCCGCCACGACCGCGGCTTCGCCCTCCTCTCCATGAGGTCGCCCACCGTGACCCGCGCCTACCTCCAGGTCCCCGAGGGCACCGACGCGCACGACTGGAGCGACGCCGAGGTCTGGGACGAGCTGGACCGGCGCCTGGAGACCGACGACGCCTGGAAGCTGGAGCGCGGGCCCGTCACCGCCAAGTCCGTGACGCCGATGCGCAGTTACGTGCACGAGCCGATGCGGCACGGGCGGCTCTTCCTCGCCGGGGACGCCGCGCACATCGTGCCGCCGACCGGGGCCAAGGGCCTCAACCTCGCGGTCGGGGACGTCGTCACGTTCGCCCGCGCGCTGATCCACCAGCGCGGCAGCGGCGATCCGGCGCGCCTGGACGCGTACTCCGCGACCTGTCTGCGCCGCGTCTGGCAGGCCGAGCGCTTCTCGTACGCCATGACGACCCTCCTGCACCGCGGCCCCGACGCCACCCCCTTCGACGACCGCATCCAGCTGGCCCGCCTCGACCGCATCACCACGTCCCGCGCGGCAGAGACGGACCTCGCCTCCGCCTACACCGGTTTCCCCCTCGACTGAGAGACGGCCATGCAGCAGACCCCGCAGCACACCTCGCAGCACACCTTCAGATCCGTCGCCCCCGTCATCGCCCTGTGCTGGCTCGTCGTCTTCTTCGACGGGATGGACGTCAACATCTACGGGGCCGTCCTGCCCCACCTCATCGACGACCCGGACCTCGGCTTCAGCCCCGGCACCGCGGGCACCATCGGCAGCTGGACCACCTTCGGGATGCTGCTCGGCGCGCTCGCCGCCGGGACGCTCACCGACTGGGCCGGGCGCAAGCCGATGGTCACCGGGAGCGTGGTGCTGTTCTCGGCGGGCTCCGCGCTGTGCGCGCTGGCGCCGAGTGCCGAGGTGTTCGGGGGCGGGCGGTTCCTGGCCGGGCTCGGGCTCGGCGGGCTCATGCCGATCGGGCTTGCGATCGTCGCCGAGTTCGCGCCGCCGGGGCGGGCCGCCCTCGCCACCGGCCTGATGATGACCTCGTACCACGCGGGCGGCATGGCGGCCACGGGCATCGGCCTCGCCGTCGCGCCCGACCACGGCTGGCGGTGGGTGTTCTGGGCGGGCGTCGTCCCCGCCGTCGTCGCCGTGCCGCTCGTCCTGAAGTGGCTGCCCGAGTCGCCGGGCGTGCTGCTCGCCAAGGGGCACGCGGACCGGGCCGGGGCCGTCGCCGCCCGCTACGGGCTGCCCGCGCCGACGCCCGCCGAGGCCCCCGAGGCGGGTGCGCGGGGCCGGTTCGCCGCCGTCCTCTCCCTCTTCGCGCCGGGCTCGCGCCTGGCCACCCCGCTCCTGTGGATCGCCTCCTTCGCCGGGCTCCTCCTCGTGTACGGGGTCTCCACCTGGCTGCCCGAGCTGATGCGCGCCTCCGGGTACTCGCTCTCCTCCTCGGTCACCTTCCTGATGGTGATCAACGCGGGCGGCATCGTCGGCATGCTGCTCGCCGGGCGCGCGGCCGACCGCTTCGGGGCCGTGAAGGTCTCGGCGCTCTGGTTCCTGCTCACCGCCTGCGGGGCCTTCCTGCTCAAGGCGGAGCTGCCGCTGGGCGTCGCCTACGCGGTCGTCTTCGTGACGGGCGTCTGGCTCTTCTCGGCGCAGGTCATGGTGTACGCGACGGCCCCCTCCGTCTACACACCCGCACAGCGCGCCACCGGCCTCGGCTGGGTGACCGGGGTGGGGCGGACCGGGGCGGTCGTGGGGCCCTGGCTCGGCGGCGCCGTGATCGAGGACGGAAACGCCTCCCTGGGCTTCACCACGTTCGCGGTGGCCGCGATACTCGGGGCCGTGGCGATCTCGTTGGTGCCGCTGGTGCGGCGGAGGAGCCGTACGGACCGTACGGGCGGCCGGAACACCGGGGGCTCGGTGAGCGTTGCCCGTAGCAGATGGGGAAAGATCCTCCCTGAGCAGTAGGGCCAGATCTTTGCCAGCCCATTACCCTTGAGCCAAGGCCCACACACCGTTGGCCATGGAGGAGTGAAATGAGGAGCAGTAACCCGGTCTTCTCGCGACGGGGGTTCAGCCGCGACAACGGCTACGCCGGCTTCGGCGCGCAGCCGCAGGCCGGGGGACCCGCCGTAGGGACGCAGGGCAACCCGTACGCCCAGGGCAACCCGTATGCCCAGGGCACCCAGGGCAACCCGTACGCGAACAACCCGTACGCCCAGCAGGACCTCCAGCACGGCGCGCCGCAGGCGCCCGTCACCACCGCGGGCCGCATGACGATGGACGACGTCGTCATGCGCACGGCCACCACACTCGGCATCCTCGTCGTGACGGCGGCGCTCGCCTGGGCGCTCCTGCCGGTCGACGACGCCAACATCAGCAAGTCGTACGGCATCGCGATCGGCGCCGGCCTCGTCGCGATGGTGCTCGGCCTGGTCCAGGCGTTCAAGCGCAAGGCGTCCCCCGCGCTGATCGTTTCGTACGCGGCGCTCGAGGGCGTCTTCCTCGGCGTCGTCTCCAGCGTCGTCGACAACCGCATCGCGAGCGGCGCGGCCATGCAGGCCGTGCTCGGCACGATGGCGGTCTTCATCGCCGTCCTGGTGGCGTACAAGGCGGGCTGGATCCGCGTCAACCGCCGTTTCTACGGCTTCGTGATGGCGGCCGCGCTCGGCTTCCTGCTGCTCACGGCGGTGAACCTGCTGTTCATGGCCTTCGGCGGCGGTGACGGCCTCGGCTTCCGCAGCGGTGGCCTCGGCATCGTCTTCGGCATCGTCGGCGTGCTGCTCGGCGCCTGCTTCCTGGCGCTCGACTTCAAGCAGGTCGAGGACGGCATCGCGTACGGCGCCCCGAAGGAGGAAGCCTGGCTGGCGGCCTTCGGCCTGACGATGACGCTGGTCTGGATCTACATGGAGTTCCTGCGGCTCATCGCGATCCTGCAGGGCAACGACTGACGGCTCTGACGGCCCCGTTCGGGGCGTGAGACGCCCGAAGGGCCCGCGGACCACCCGGTCCGCGGGCCCTTCGTCGTAGGTGCGTATCAGTGAGGGGACTTCATGGGGGAGTCAGAGCAGTCGCCGCGATGCTCGCCGCAGGTCGTACTCGTGGATGATCGCTTTCGCGTGGCCGTACGCGAGGTTGTGCTCGGCGCGGAGCCAGCTGACCTTCTCCTCGAACCGGAAGAGAGCGGGGCCTTCGTCAACTGCGCGCAGCCAGTCGGAGACTTCACGGCCGGTGCAGTGGGGGATGCGGGCGAGCAGGTTGCGGTGGGTCTCCTCAGAGAAGACTTGGGACATCGGCGCCTCCGGACGCGTCGCGATGTGTTCCGTCCTTCACGCCACCGTGCCTGAGCGTTGGGGTGTTGGCAACAGTCCCGGCTTGGCGCATAGGGTCGCGGAGTGCTTGATACGACGCCTTTGACGACTGCCGTGGACCATTTCGCCGACCGGCTCAGGGCGGCGCCGCAGAGCCGCCTGCAGCGCGGGGCCGCGGCCGAGGCGCTGGCTCTGGCCAGGGAGTTGGCGGTGCGGGCGCAGCGCATCGAGTCGCCGGACGCGGAGCCGCGCGAGATGCCGGACGCCGGGATGTTCGCCGCCGCCGACCAAATCGTCGTCGCGGGGCGGGATTTGGCCGTCGTACTGGACGATCCGGCCGATCTCGCGGACGCGGTCACGCTGGTCGAGGAGGCGGTGCGCAGAGCGGGGGTCTGAGGGAGCCCCGCTCCGGCGTAGGCAGTCGTACGCGCCGCCCGGCCTCACACAGAGGCGATGACGCGGTCCGCCAGGATGTAGACGTTCTCGGAGCCGCACTCGAAGGTGAGGGCGTAGGCGCCGGAGACGCCGGAGCCGCCGAGCAGGAACGGGGTGCGGCCGTCGCGCAGGGCGGCCGCGAGCAGCTCCGCCGTCTCGCGGTGGCCCGGGGTCATGCAGAGCGTCGTGCCGTCGGCGAAGACGTACACGTCGAGGGTGCCGAGCGGGCCCGGGCGGACGTCGGCCAGCGCGGTGCGGGCGTCGGCGAGCTCCTCCAGGCAGGCCACGGTGCGCTCGTGGTCGCCGGGGCCGTCCGAGACGGGCGACTGGACCGGGACGAAGTCCGGGTGCGAGGGGTGGCGGCGGCGGGCCGCGGCCAACTCCGGGGACTCCCCGGCGAATTCGTCGGTCGTCGACTGCTCGGGGAAGGGCTCGACGACCGGCTCCAGGCTGTCCGACTCCAGGCCCGCGAGGTCCGACTGGCGGGGCAGGAACAGCTCGTCGGTGATGCCGGGCAGGCCGCTCAGCAGAGAGGGGGCGTCCGAGACGTCACGCGCCTCCTGGGCGGCCCAGAACGCCCGCGCCTCGGCCAGCTCGCGCTCCCGCTCCTCGGCGAGGGCCTCGGCGACGGCCGCGCGTATCTCGTCGGTGTCCGGAGTGGAGCGGGCGGCGGGCACCGAGGGGTGCTGCTGCCCGGTGCCGACGGCCGAGCGGTACTCGGCCAGCTCGGCACGGAGAACTGTGATCTCAGCGAGCTGCTTCCGCAGGCCGCGCACGGTGAGCAGGGCGGCAGCGCCCACGGCCGTGGCAGCGGCCGTGGAGAGCAGCAGGGCAAGAGGCATGGCGCTCACTGACGTACTCCCGGTTTCAAGTCGACCCCCGACTTCCTACATCAGCTTGAAGCCTGCACGATCCACCTGTCAGTGCATAACGTCACGAATTGGACAGGTCTTTCGGCCCGGGGTTTAGGTGCAGAACGCTCTGACCTGCACATATATGTCTCCCCCAGGAGATTGGTCACATCCTGGGGGAGATTGGATCACGAACAGGTGGAGGGCAACGGTCCGCTCACGGCCGCCTGCTCCCTGTTGCCGGCGCGGTCGTCAGCGGCGTCGGCGTCGTCAGCTGAGGCGCTCGATGACCATGGCCATGCCCTGGCCGCCGCCGACGCACATGGTCTCCAGGCCGAACTGCTTGTCGTGGAACTGGAGGGAGTTGATGAGCGTGCCGGTGATGCGGGCGCCCGTCATGCCGAAGGGGTGGCCGACGGCGATGGCTCCGCCGTTGACGTTGAGCTTGTCGATGTCGACGCCCAGGTCCCGGTAGGAGGGGATGACCTGGGCGGCGAACGCCTCGTTGATCTCGACCAGGTCGATGTCGTCGATGGTGAGGCCGGCGCGCTTGAGGGCCTGCTTGCTGGCCTCGACCGGGCCGAGGCCCATGATCTCGGGGGAGAGGCCGGTGACGCCGGTGGAGACGATGCGGGCGAGCGGGGTGAGGCCGAGCTCGCGGGCCTTGGTGTCGCTCATGATCACGAGGGCGGCGGCGCCGTCGTTCAGCGGGCAGCAGTTGCCGGCGGTGACCAGGCCGTCGGGGCGGAAGACGGGCTTGAGGCCCTGCACGCCCTCCAGGGTCACGCCCGCGCGCGGCCCGTCGTCCTTGCTGACGACCGTGCCGTCGGGGGTGGTGACCGGGGTGATCTCGCGCTCCCAGAAGCCGTTCTTGATGGCTTCCTCGGCGAGGTTCTGCGAGCGGACGCCGAACTCGTCCATGTCCTGGCGGGTGACGCCCTTGACGCGGGCCAGGTTCTCGGCGGTCTGGCCCATCGCGATGTACGCGTCGGGGATCAGGCCGTCCTCGCGGGGGTCGTGCCAGCCGGAGCCCGTGGACTCGGCGACGGCCTTGGTGCGGGCCTCGGCGTCGGCGAAGAGCGGGTTGTGGGTGTCCGGGAGGCCGTCGCTCGACCCCTTCGCGAACCGGGACACCGTCTCCACGCCCGCGGAGATGAAGACGTCGCCCTCGCCCGCCTTGATGGCGTGCAGGGCCATGCGGGAGGTCTGCAGGGAGCTGGAGCAGTAGCGGGTGACGGTGCAGCCCGGCAGGTGGTCCATGCCCATCTGTACGGCGACGATGCGGCCGAGGTTGTGCCCCTGCTCGCCGCCGGGCAGACCGCAGCCGAGCATCAGGTCGTCGATGTCGCGCGGGTCCAGCTCGGGCACCTTGGCGAGCGCGGCCTGGATGATCGTGGCGGTCAGGTCGTCGGGGCGCAGCTCCTTGAGGGACCCCTTCCCGGCGCGGCCGATCGGGGAGCGGGCGGCAGAAACGATCACGGCTTCGGGCATCACGGCTCCAGGAGGGGTTGCATGTTGCTTGCAGCAGGCAGGACCGTGAGGGAAGTTACCCGTACGTACCGCAAAGGTCACGGTCGTGGACGTGTGACCCCGGACGCATTTCTAAGCGGGCGCTCAGGCCGCTTGGCCCCGGTGGGACCGTGGGGGCCCCTTCGAGAGGGTGCCCCCGAAGGGGGTCACTCCGCTGCGAGGGGGACCGCTGCTTCCGGTGCCGTGATGCGACGGCGGCGGCGGCGCTTCAAGAGGGCCCACGGGCCGCGCGGTCCCGTCGGCATCGCGGCCGCGACCTCCGTGCCGCCCTCCGCCGCCGCCTGGGCCGCGGCCCGTGCCACCGGCAGGAAGCCCTCGTGGCGGGAGGCGTCGGGGCGCTCCTCCTCGGGCCAGAGGCCGAGGGCCGCGCAGAGGGTGGGCAGGACCGCCATCGCCGCCGTCGCATAGCCCTCCGCGGAGGGGTGGTAGTTGTCCGGTCCGAACAACTCCCGTGGGTTCGCGGCGAATTCGGGGCCCAGCAGGTCGCCGAGCGAGACCGTGCGGCCGCCCTGCTCCACCACGCCGATCGTCTGCGCGGCCGCGAGCTGCCGGGAGACGCGGCGGGCCAGCCAGCGCAGGGGCTGGTAGACGTTCTCCACCGTGCCGAGGTCGGGGCAGGTGCCGACGACCACCTCGGCGCCTGCGGTGCGCAGCCTCCGTACCGCCGCCGACAGATGACGCACCGACCGCGTCGGCGGCATCCGGTGCGTCACGTCGTTCGCGCCGATCATCACGACGCAGACGTCCGGCACCCACCCCCCGTCCGCGAGGATCAGCGTCACCTGCCGGTCCAGGTCGTCCGACTGGGCCCCCGGCAGCGCCACGTTGCGCAGCTCCACGGGCCGCTCGGCCACCGCCGCGAGCCCCGAGGCGAGCAGCGCCGCCGGGGTCTGCCGGGCCCGGTGCACGCCCTGGCCCGCGGCCGTCGAGTCGCCGAGCATGGCGAACCGTACGGGCTCGATGGGCTCCAGGACCGGGCCGTAGTGGTCCGTGCGCGCGAACGCGCCGCCGTAGCGGCCGTCGGCGCGGGGCGGATCGGTCCGCTCTCCGTTGCCCACGCTGCGCTTCGCCAGCTGCACCTCGGCGAGCACCACGCCGACCGCCGCCGCCCCGACCAGCCCGATGCCGCCACCGCCATACGCCGCACCCGCGGCGATCCGCCGTGCCACCCTCGCCCTCGACATGCCCCGCAGCCACCTCCGCGAAAATCGTGCGCAGCCGTTCACCCAACCATTGCCCAGTCGAGGCGGTCGGCCAATCGCAATCGAAGGTGAACTGAAAGCGGTCCCTTTAGGCTGACCGCACCAATCCGTCGCACTACATCGCAGCCCGGAGACAACGGTGCAATTCCACGACTCGATGATCAGCCTCGTCGGCAACACCCCGCTGGTGAAGCTCAACAACGTGACCGCGACAGCGGGCATCCAGGCGACCGTCCTCGCCAAGGTCGAGTACTTCAACCCCGGCGGCTCCGTGAAGGACCGCATCGCGCTGCGCATGATCGAGGCGGCCGAGCAGAGCGGTGACCTCAAGCCGGGCGGCACCATCGTCGAGCCGACCTCCGGCAACACCGGTGTCGGACTCGCCATCGTGGCCCAGCAGAAGGGCTACAAGTGCATCTTCGTCTGCCCCGACAAGGTGAGCACCGACAAGATCAACGTCCTGCGCGCATACGGCGCCGAGGTCGTCGTCTGCCCGACCGCCGTCGACCCCGACCACCCGGACTCGTACTACAACGTCTCCGACCGCCTCGTCCGCGAGACGCCGGACGCCTGGAAGCCGGACCAGTACTCCAACCCCAACAACCCCCTCTCCCACTACCACTCCACCGGCCCCGAGCTGTGGGAGCAGACGGAGGGGAAGATCACCCACTTCGTGGCGGGCATCGGGACGGGCGGCACCATCTCCGGGACCGGGCGCTACCTGAAGGAGGTCTCCGGCGGAGAGGTGACGATCGTCGGCGCCGACCCCGAAGGGTCCGTCTACAGCGGCGGCTCCGGGCGGCCGTACCTCGTCGAGGGCGTCGGTGAGGACTTCTGGCCGACCGCGTACGACCGGGGCGTGACCGACGAGATCGTCGCCGTCTCCGACAAGGACTCCTTCCAGATGACGCGGCGCCTCGCCAAGGAGGAGGGGCTGCTCGTCGGCGGCTCCTGCGGCATGGCCGTCGTCGCGGCGCTGCGGGTCGCGGAGCGGCTCGGGCCCGACGACGTCGTGGTCGTGCTGCTCCCGGACAGCGGGCGCGGCTACATGAGCAAGATCTTCAGCGACGAGTGGATGAACGACTACGGCTTCCTGGAGGAGCCCGGCGACCAGCCGCGCGTCGGCGATGTGATGGGCCGCAAGGAGGGCGGCGCGCTGCCCTCGCTGGTCCACATGCACCCGGAGGAGACCGTCGGCGAGGCCATCGACGTGCTCCGCGAGTACGGCGTCTCGCAGATGCCGATCGTGAAGCCGGGCGCCGGGCACCCGGACGTGATGGCGGCCGAGGTCATCGGCTCGGTCGTGGAACGGGAGCTGCTCGACGCGCTGTTCGCCCAGCGCGCCTCGCTCTCCGACCCGCTGGAGAAGCACATGTCGGCGCCGCTGCCGCAGGTCGGCTCGGGCGAGCCGGTGGCGGACCTGATGTCGGTGCTCGGCGCGGCGGACGCGGCCATCGTGCTGGTGGAGGGCAAGCCGACGGGGGTCGTCAGCCGCCAGGACCTGCTGACGTTCCTCGCGGCGCAGCAGGGCCAGAAGGGCCAGTAGAACCAGCGGGGCCACCGGTCAAACACCGGTGCCGGCAGGGAACTTCGCGGAAGTGGTACGCACGTGTCACGTCCGCGCAGCACCCGCTTAACACGGCACCGGCAGAGTTCTCGGTGTCGGCGTCAAGGACCTCCGGAGCGGCTCCCGGACCTCCACGGACGCCGGACGCGAGGCCCGGCCCTGACCCGGCCCGCGTCCCTCGCGGGGACCGCCGTCGTCCCGCCCCCTGGAAACCCCGGGGGTGCGGCGGTCCCCGCGCTCAGCTTGTGGCGCCCGGCCTTCGGCCCGGGTGGGTCAGTCGTCCCACTCCGACTTCTTCTCCCGCCGGCGGCCGCCGAACAGCGGCAGCGCGCCCGAGGCGTGCACCGCGTTCACCCCCACGATGCCGACCCAGGTCACCAGGAGGCCCGGCAGGTGGGCGTTGACCGCGGCGATCGCGGAGAGCGGGATGGCGAGGATCAGGGAGACCAGGCCGAAGCCGAAGCGCTCGCCCCAGCCGTCGGTCGGCTGCGGTGAGCGGGCGCCGCGCGCGACGACCATCTGCTGCTCGGCGAGCTGGCGCCGCACCCGCCGGTCGACGGTGGTGTCGATGCGCTGCTCGACCTTTTCCAGGAACGAGTCGACGAGCGCCGACTCGTACTCGTCGCCGAGCTCTCTGCGGGCGTGCAGAGCGGCGTCGAGTTCCTTCTTGAGCTCGGCGGAGTCAGCGGAGTCATGGGCAGCTTCCATGGTTCCCACGGTACGGAGCCGGGGCGCCGTCGGCAGTGGGGCTAACCCCCCTTTCGTGGCGGGGCCCACCCCCCGGGGCCACCCGGGAAGCGGGCTCTCACGGCAGCAGCCGGACCCGCCCGGAGTCGAGGTCGCAGCGGGCGGCGGCCACCGTGGCGGGGCGTAGCGCGGGGTCGCGGCGCAGGGTGTCCCGCACCCGGGTGGTGTGGGCCGTGAGGGTGTGCTCGGCCCAGTCGCCGGGCAGCCCGCGGCAGGAGCGGGCCGCCGGGGCGATCGCGTCGACGAGGTGGCGCAGATGGCCCGGCACCGCGGCGCCCGTGCGCAGCCATGCGAGGGTCGCGGCGACGGCGCCGCAGCGCTCGTGGCCGAGGACGAGCACCAGCGGGATGTCCAGCTCGGCGGTCCCGTACTGGATGGAGCCGAGCACCGCCTCGTCCAGGCACGCCCCCGCCGTCCGGACGCAGAGCAGATCGCCGGGCCCCTGGTCGAAGACCAGCTCCGGCGCCGCGCGCGAGTCGATGCAGCCGACGACGACGGCGAGGGGGTGCTGGCCGTCGGCGAGCGCGTGGCGCACGGCGCGGCCCTCGTGCGGATGGCGTGAACGCCCGGTCGCGTAGCGGCGGTTGCCCGCGAGCAGGACGTCGAGGGTGGCGGAGGCCGCGGAGGCGGAAGCCGTACGGGGGACGGCGGCGGAGGCCGTACGGGGGGTGGCGGCGGGAGTCGTACGGGGGACGATGGCGGGAGTCGTGTGCGGGGCGGCGGCAGAGGTCGTGGTCGGCCGGATGGCGAGTGCGGCGGTGGCCGCGGTCAGAAAGGCCCTGCGGTTCGGCACGCACTCACCGTACGGACGAGGCCGTCACTCCCGGTGGCTGTTGGGCGGCCCTTGGTTGATTCGTCGTCGGATCATCGCTCGCCCGAGACCGGTTCTTGATCGGCAGCCGGGGCGTGCGCCGTGTCCGCCGGTATGTGCGCCGTGTTCCGCCTGGCGAGCGCCCAGTACAGGAGCGCCGGGACCGCGAGGCCGACGATCCAGGAGATGTCCGCGCCGCCGAGCGGGTCCACCAGGGGGCCGGTGTAGAAGTGCGTGGCGAGGAAGGGGAGTTGGGCGAGGAGGCCGACCGCGTAGACGACGAGGGCGTCCCAGCGCCACGCTCCGTAGCGGCCGTGCGGGTCGGAGAGGGCCGGGATGTCGTAGCGCTCGCGGGAGATCAGGTAGTAGTCGACCAGGTTGATCGCGGACCACGGCGTGAAGAAGGTCAGCAGGAACAGCAGGAAGTCCTTGAACGAGCTCAGGAAGCTGTCCTTGCCGAGCAGCGCGACCGCCGTGCCCGCCACCATGATCACCGCGATGTACGCGGCCCGGCCGCGCGGCGAGAGCGCCCGCTGGCCCCGGAAGCCGCTGATGCTCGTCACCATCGACATGAAGCCGCCGTAGGTGTTGAGCACGTTGATGGTGAGCTTGCCGAGCGCGATCACGAAGTAGAGGAAGGCGGCGACCGCCCCGGTGCTGCTGCCGCTGAGCCCGACGACGTACCCGACCTGGTTGGCGAGGAAGGCGTCCCCGGCGCTCGCCGCGACCAGCACGCCGAAGGTCATCGCCCACTGCGAGCCGAGCGCCGAGCCCGACAGGGTCCACCAGAAGGTGGCCTTCGCCGAGGTGGAGCGCGGGAGGTAGCGCGAGTAGTCCGCCACGTACGGGCCGAAGGCGAGCTGCCAGGAGGCGGAGAGGGAGACGGCGAGCAGGAACACCGGCAGGTCGAAGTGGGCGTCGTGGAGAAGCGCCGAGAGGTCCACGCGGTCGATGAGGCGGATGCCGAGGTAGACGAAGGCGAGCGCGCAGATCACGCTCGCGACCCGGCCCAGCGCGTGGATGACGCGGTAGCCGACGGCCGCCATCACCGCCGTGACGACGGCGAAGATCACGATGCCGGTGGTGTGGTTCGTGTGCGTCAGCTCGGCGGTGGCCTGCCCGGCGAGCACGCTGCCGCTGGCGAAGAAGCCGACGTACATGAGGATGACGAGCAGCAGCGGCACGACGGCGCCGCGCACCCCGAACTGGGCCCGGGACTGGATCATCTGGGGCAGCCCCAGCTTCGGCCCCTGCGCCGAGTGCAGCGCCATCACGGCGCCGCCGAGGACGTTGCCGATGACCAGGCCGACGACCGACCACACCACGTCGCCGCCGAAGACGACGGCGAGGGCGCCCGTGACGACCGCGGTGATCTGGAGGTTGGCGCCGAGCCAGAGCGTGAACTGGCTGAACGCGCTGCCGTGCCGTTCGTCGTCCGGGACGACGTCGATGGAGCGGCGCTCCACCAGGTCTTCTGCCGCCATGCGCCCAGGCACCCCCTGCCGCTCGCGGGCTCGGAGGGGAGTCCCCTTGCCCGGCTGTATATCGTCATGCAGAGTTCTGGGTGGCTGAATAGATTGTCAATGGCCGCGCGTAAATCACCGGTAACAGATGCTCGGTGGGCAAGATCGAAGTCCGGTAGAGGAGGGAATGCCCCACATGATCGTTGTCCTGGACGGCCGCGGCCTCCCCGTCGCCGACGTCGTGCGCCTCGCCGACTCGGCCGCCCGCCCGGTCCCCGGCACCGACGCGATGAAGCGCGTCGAGACGTCCTGGAACGCCGCGCGCGAGATCGCCGCGTGGGGCCGCGTCTACGGCCGCTCCACCGGGGTCGGCGCCAACCGGACCGAGGACGTGCCCACCGAGGCCGCCGCCGACCACGGCCTGCGCCTGCTGCGCTCGCACGCCGGGGCGGTCGGCGCCGAGCTGCCCGCCCGCGAGGTCCGCGCGATGCTCGCGGTCCGCGCCAACCAGCTGCTCGCGGGCGGCGCGGGCCTGCGCCCCACCGTCGTCACGGCGCTCTGCGCGGCCCTGGAGACCGGCGCCCACCCGCGCATCAACGAATTCGGCTCCGTCGGTACGGGGGACATCGCCGCCCTCGCCCAGCTGGGCCTGGCCCTCGCCGGCGAACACCCCTGGCAGGGCGAAGGAGCACCCCCGGAGCCCCAACCCCTCGACAACAACGACGCGTTGGCGTTCATCAGCTCCAACGCCCTCACCCTCGGCCAGTCCGCGCTCGCCCTGCACGAGCTGCGCGGCCTGATCGCCGCGACGCAGGTCGTCGCCGCGCTCTCGCTGCTCGCCGTCGACGGCTCGTACGAGGCGTACGCGCTGCCCGTGCACGAGGCCCGGCGCCACCCCGGCTCCTACGCGGTCGCCGAGCGCATGCGCCGCCTCCTCGGCGCCCCCGACCGGCCGACCCCGCCGCTCGGCCGGATCCAGGACCCGTACGGCTTCCGCTGCGTCCCGCAGATCCACGGGCCCGCGCAGGACGCGGCGAGCGCCCTGGAGGACGTCCTCACGGTGGAGATCAACGCGGCCGCCGAGAACCCCCTGATCTCCCCGGACGACATGGCGGCCTACCACCACGGCGGCTTCTACCTCGCCCAACTCGCCCTGGCCCTGGACCACTTCCGGCTCGCGGTGACCCAGGTGGCCCGCCTGTCGACCTCCCGCCTCTCCACCCTGAACGAGCCCGCCTACACCCGCCTGCGCCCCTTCCTCGCGGACGGCGAACCGGCGTCGTCCGGCGTGATGATCCTGGAGTACGCGGCCGGGGCGGCCCTCGGCGACCTGCGCGCCTTCTCGGCGCCCGCGTCCCTCGGCCACGCGGTGCTCTCGCGCGGCGTCGAGGAGCAGGCCAGCTTCGCCTCGCTCGCGGCCCGCCAGACGCTGCGGGCGTGCCGCGCGTACCGCCTGGTCGTGGGGTGCGAACTCGTCGCCGCCGTACGGGCGTTGCGGATGCGGGAGCTGCGTCCGGAGGCGGGCCTGCCGGTGGCGCGGGCCCTGGACATCGCCGAGTCGGCCCTGGGCGCGGAGATCGCGGACCGGCCGCTGACGGATGATGTGACGGCCGCCGCGGAGCTCCTCGACCGGTTCACGGAGCTGTGGGACCCGGCGACGGACGGGAACGCCCCGGTGGCGGACGGCACCATGGACTTCGGCTCGGATTCGGCAGTAAGGGGAACGGCATGAGCGACAGCCCTGCCGCGCGACTGCAAGTGCTCTTCGAGGGGCACCGCCTCACACCCACGCAGCGGCGCATCGCCCACTGCATGGTGCGGCGCGCCGCCGACGTCCCCTTCCTCTCCAGCGTCGAGCTGGCCGAGCTCGCCGGGGTGAGCCAGCCGTCGGTGACCCGCTTCGCGGTGGCCCTCGGCTTCGACGGCTACCCCGCGCTCCGCCGCCACCTGCGGGACGTGGCGCCCGCCGGGCCCGCGGCGGCGGCCACGGCCAACGAGTACCAGCAGGCCGTCGAGGCGGAGATCGAGAACCTCCGCCACCTCGCCGAACTCCTCGCGGACACCGGCCCGGTGGAGCGCGCCGGGCAGCTGATCGCGGCGTCCCGGCCGCTCCCCGTCCTCGGCCTGCGCGCGGCGGCCTCCCAGGCGTACGGCTTCGCCTACTTCGCCGCCAAGGTCCACCCCGACGTGCGGCTCCTCAACGAGAGCGGCTCGATGCTGACCGACCGCATCGACGGCGCGGTGCGGGCGGGGGCCACGGCCCTGCTGTGCTTCGCGCTGCCGCGCCACCCGAAGGAGGTCGTGGACACGCTCGGGTACGCGCGGGAGGCGGGGCTCACGGTGGTGACCGTGGCGGACTCGGCGTTCGCCCCGGTGGCGAAGGTGTCGGACCTGCTGCTCCCCGCCGCCGTGGGGACCGGTCTCGCCTTCGACACGGCGTGCGCGCCGATGCTCCTTGGACGGGTGCTGCTGGAGGCGATGTGCGACGGACTGCCGGACGCGCAGGCGCGGTTGGAGGAGTTCGACGTGGGGGCGGCGGCGCGGGGGCTGTTCGTGGAGTAGTCGGCGGGAGGCAAGGGCCGCGTCAGTCCCGTACGCGCAGCACCAGGTTGTTGACCACCCACAGGACGACGCCTATCGCGATCAGCACCCCCGCCCGGATGTAGACCTCCGCCGGGCGGTCCGCCAGCGGGCTCGCCAGGATCAGGGCCGTGACCGCGCCGAGCACCGGAAGGGCCGTCGGGGCGCGGAAGTGCCGGTGCTCCACCGGGTCGCGGCGCAGCACCAGGACCGCGACGTTGACCACCGCGAACACGCACAGGAGCAGGAACGCCGTGGTGTCGCCGAGACCCTCGATCTCGCCCGTCGACACCAGGCCGATCGCGAGCAGCGAGACGAACACGATGCCGACGACCGGGGTGCGGCGCCCGGACAGGACGCGGCCCATCGCGCGCGGCAGGATGCGCTCGCCCGCCATGCCGTAGCAGAGCCGCGAGGCCATCATGATGTTGATCAGCGCCGAGTTGGTGACCGCGAACAGGGCGATCACGGCGAAGAGCTTGTGCGGGAAGTCGACGCCGCCCGCCCTCACGACCTCCAGGAGCGGGCCGCTCGAACCCTCCAGCGTCCTGGAGTCGACCAGCAGGGACGAGACCAGGGCCACCAGGACGTAGATCGTGCCGGTGACCGCGACCCCGATGAAGATCGCGCGCGGGAACGTGCGCACCGGGTCCTTGGTCTCCTCGGCCATGTTCACCGAGTCCTCGAAGCCGACGAAGGCGAAGAAGCCGAGCGCCGTCGCCCCCAACACCCCGGTCAGCAGGGCGTATCCGGTGCCGTCCGATTCGAACTCGGTCAGCCGCGACGGCTCGCCGTCGCCCGTCAGGACCGCGTACGCGCCGATCGAGAGGATGATCAGGAGGCCGGTCAGCTCCACGAGGGTGAGCACCACGTTCGTCTTCACGGACTCCGAGACGCCGCGCATGTTCAGCGCCGCGAGCAGCACGATGAAGGCGATCGCGACGAGGGTCGGCGGCAGCGCGTCGTCCGTCAGCTCACCGAGGTAGTCGCCGCTGAAGGCGCGGGCCGCCGCGCTCGCCGACGAGAGCCCCGAGCACATCACCATGAAGGCGATGATGAAGGTCAGGAAGGGCGTCTTGAACGCCTTCTGCGTGTAGAGCGCGGCCCCGGCGGCCTTCGGGTACTTGCCGACCAGTTCGACGTACGACGCGGCCGTCAGGATCGCCACGACGAACCCGATCGCGAAGGGCACCCACAGCGCGCCGCCGACCTTCCCCGCGACCTTGCCGGTGGTGGCGTAGATGCCGGTGCCGAGGATGTCGCCGACCACGAAGAGGATCAGCAGCTTGGGGCCGATGGCGCGGTGCAGTGCGGGTTCTTCCACGGGCGGTGGTGCGGTGGTGGGCGTGTCCGATGTCGTCACAGGAACCTCCCCCGAGAGCGGGCCCGTACGGGCCTGGAGGGGAAGGTCTGCCCGTGAGCCGCGTCGCCATGCGGGAGTTGAGGAACCTCAGAGCCGGCGCAGGGCGTTCTTGTCCGTGCCGCCGCCCGACTCCGCCACGATCTCGTCGAGCGTCTGCGCCGCCCGTACGACCGCGAACTTCGCCGCGCCCCCGGGCTCCGCCGTGAACCCGTAGATCCCGGGCCGGGCAAGGCTGTTGTACGCGTAGTGGTGCGCGAAGTAGTACGCGCCGGTGTCCAGCGCGGCGACGTAATCGCCCTGTTCGAGGACCGGCAGCGGGCGGTTCTCCGCCAGCAGGTCGCCCGCGAAGCACGCGGGCCCCGCCACGTCCTGCCCCACCGCCGCCCCGCTCTTGGGGCGCCCCGACGCGTCGTACGCGGCGACGCGCAGCGGCCACGCCTCGGGCGCGTACACGGTGCGCGCCGCCACCTGCACGCCCGCGTGCGTCACCGCGATGCGGCGGCCGCCTGCCTCCTTCGCGTACTCGACGCGCGCAAGGACCGTGCCGTGCTTGGCGAGGAGCGCGCGCCCGAACTCCGTGACCAGGCCGTACCGCCCGTCGAGCAGCCCCGGCACCCGGGACTTGAGGCGGCGCGCGTACTGCGCGAACGTCGGACTCTCCTCGTCCGAACCGAAGTTGACGGGCAGGCCGCCGCCGATGTCGAGGGTGTCGACCTGCCGCCGCCCGGCCCGTTCGTTGATCTCCTCGGCCAGTTCGTACGTGGCGGCGACGCCCCGGACCATCTTCTCCAGGGGCATGCCCTGCGACCCCGAGTGCGCGTGCAGCCGGGTCAGCCACGGCCGGTCCAGGTAGGCCCGCACGATCCACTCGCGCGCCCCCTCGTCCCGCAGCGGCACCCCGAACTTCGAGGTCTCGGTGGCGGTGGACAGGGCGCCGATCGAGCCGCCCCCGATCTGCGGGTTCACGCGCAGGCCGAGCGGGGAGCGGCTGGGCGCCGACTGGACCAGGGCGTCGATGCGGGCCAGCTCCTGCGGGTTGTCCGCGTTCACGGCGATGCCGAGGGCGAGGGCCTCGCGCAGCTCGGCGGGGGTCTTGGCGGGGGAGTCCAGGACGGTACGGGCCGGGGGCACGCCCGCCGCCCGCGCCAGGGCCAGCTCGCCGGGGCTCGCCACCTCGGCGCCGATCCCGGCGTCGCGCAGCAGCCGCAGGACGGGGACCAGCGGGGTCGCCTTCACGGCGAAGGCGTGCAGCACCGGTGTCCCGGGCGCGACGACCTCGTCGAAGGCGGCGCGCAGGGCGGCGGCGCCGGCCCGGATCCCGGTGACGTCGAGCAGTCCCACCAGGGGGACGGCGGGTCCGACGAGCCCCTGCTCCACGGCGGCGCGGACGGCCTGGTCGCGCCGGGCGGCGAGGGGTGCCGTGGTGGGCGGAACGGCATCCGTCCGGACAGGGGTGGCGGTGCCGAGCTGCTGTGTCACGTCGTCGAGGCCCATGTGGTCCAGACAACCATTCGAAGGCCGAGCCCGCCGTCCGTATCCATTGACTAGCCCTATTCACTCCACCAGGATGTGAATATCAAGGTGACAGTCGCAGCGAGGAGGCACCCCCATGTCAGTCCCACCCGTCTCCCACCACCGCCCTCAACCGAGGCCCTCCGGGCCGCCCCCTTCTTCTCGCCCCGTACGAGCCCCGCGCGGTACGGAACTGAGCGCCCTGGGATGGCAGCAGGAGGCCGCCCTCCGGATGCTCCAGAACAACCTCGACCCCGAGGTCGCCGAGCACCCCGACAAGCTCGTCGTCTACGGCGGCACGGGCAAGGCGGCCCGCGACTGGCGCTCCTTCGACGCGATGGTGCGCACGCTGAAGACCCTCAAGCAGGACGAGACGATGCTGGTCCAGTCGGGCCGCCCCGTCGGCGTCATGCAGACCCACGAGTGGGCCCCGCGCGTCCTCATCGCCAACTCCAACCTCGTGGGCGACTGGGCCAATTGGGAGGAGTTCCGCCGCCTGGAGCAGCTCGGCCTCACCATGTACGGCCAGATGACGGCGGGCTCCTGGATCTACATCGGCACGCAGGGCATCCTCCAGGGCACGTACGAGACGTTCGCGGCCGTGGCCGCGAAGAAGTTCAACGGCACGCTCGCGGGCACGATCACCCTGACCGCCGGGCTCGGCGGCATGGGCGGCGCCCAGCCGCTGGCCGTCACGATGAACGACGGCGTGGCGATCTGCATCGACTGCGACCCGCGCGCCATCGAGCGCCGCATCGAGCACAAGTACCTGGACGTGCAGGCCGATTCGCCGGAGCACGCGCTCCAGCTCGCGGTCGAGGCGCGCGACGCCCGCCGCCCGCTCTCCATCGGCCTGCTCGGCAACGCGGCGGACCTGCTCCCGCGCATGCTCGCCGAATCGGCCCCCATCGACATCGTCACGGACCAGACGTCGGCCCACGACCCGCTGGCGTACCTGCCCACCGGCGTGGCCTTCGAGGACATGGCGGACGCGGCGGCCAAGGACCCGGCGGGCTTCACGACCCGCGCGCGCGAGTCGATGGCCCGGCACGTCGAGGCGATGGTCGGCTTCATGGACGCGGGCGCCGAGGTCTTCGACTACGGCAACTCGATCCGCGGCGAGGCCCAACTGGCGGGCTATGAGCGCGCGTTCGCCTTCCCCGGCTTCGTCCCCGCCTACATCCGCCCGCTCTTCTGCGAGGGCAAGGGCCCGTTCCGCTGGGCGGCGCTGTCGGGCGAGGCGTCCGACATCCACAAGACGGACAAGGCGATCCTCGACCTCTTCCCGGAGAACGAGTCCCTGCACCGCTGGATCAAGATGGCGGGGGAGAGGGTCCACTTCCAGGGCCTTCCGGCGCGCATCTGCTGGCTCGGCTACGGCGAGCGGGACAAGGCGGGCGAGCGCTTCAACGACATGGTGGCGAGCGGGGAGCTGGCCGCTCCGCTGGCGATCGGCCGCGACCACTTGGACTGCGGCTCGGTGGCGTCCCCCTACCGCGAGACGGAGGCCATGCTGGACGGCTCCGACGCGATCGCCGACTGGCCCCTCCTGAACGCGATGGTGAACGTCGCATCGGGCGCCTCCTGGGTCTCCCTCCACCACGGCGGCGGCGTCGGCATGGGCCGCTCCATCCACGCGGGCCAGGTCTCGGTGGCGGACGGCACGAAGCTGGCGGGCGAGAAGATCCGCCGGGTGCTGACGAACGACCCCGGGATGGGCGTGATCCGGCACGTGGACGCGGGGTACGAGGGCGCGGAGCGGGTGGCGGACGAGAAGGGTGTGCGGGTGCCGATGCGGGAGGGCGACGACAAGTGAGCTCCCATGGAGCCCGTCCGGCGATTGAGGGCGAGGCCGCCCAGGCCGATGGGGGGCCAGGGGCGCCGCCCCGGGACGGGCGCCCCAGGGCGGCGGAGCCGCGGGATCCGGGTAGGGGCGGGCTTGGGGAAATGAACCCTCCCTCCTTCACCGAGATGTGGGCCGACCTGGCCCCCCTCGGCCGCAACCCCGAGTCCAAGGGCTACCGCCGCTACGCGTGGACGGCCGCCGACGCCGACTGCCGGGCCTGGTTCAAGGACCAGGCCGAGTCCCGCGGCCTCACCTGCGAGCTGGACCGCAACGGCAACCAGTGGGCCTGGCTCGGCGACCCCACCGCGGGGGACGCCGTGGTCACCGGCTCCCACCTCGACTCCGTCCCCGACGGCGGCGCCTTCGACGGCCCCCTCGGCGTCGTCTCCGCCTTCGCCGCCCTCGACGAACTCCGCGCCCGCGGAGCCGAGTTCACCCGCCCCCTCGCCCTCACCAACTTCGGCGACGAGGAGGGCGCCCGCTTCGGCCTCGCCTGCGTGGGCTCCCGCCTCACCGCGGGGCAGCTCACCCGCGAAGCGGCGTACAAGCTCACGGACGCCGACGGGACGACCCTCCCCGAGGCGATGGAGCGCGCCGGGTACGACCCGGCGGTCATCGGCCCCGACCCCGAACGCCTCGCCCGCGTCGGCGCGTTCATCGAGCTGCACGTGGAACAGGGCAGAGCCCTCGACCTCTCCGGTGACCCCGTCGGCATCGCCTCCGCCATCTGGCCGCACGGCCGCTGGCGGTACGACTTCAGGGGCGAGGCCAACCACGCGGGCACCACCCGCCTGGTCGACCGCCGCGACCCGATGCTGAGCTACGCGGAGACGGTCCTCGCCGCCCGCCGCGAGGCCGAACTCGCGGGCGCGGTGGCCACGTTCGGGAAGATCGCCGTCGAGCCGAACGGCGTCAACGCCATCCCGTCGCTGGTCCGCGGCTGGCTGGACGCGCGCGCCGCCGACCAGTCGGCGCTCGACACGGTGACGGCCGCGGTCGAGAAGGCCGCCCGCGAGTACGCGGACCGGCACGGCATCGACCTCGATGTCGTACGGGAGTCCTTCACGCCGGTCGTCGAGTTCGCGCACGCGCTCCGCGACGAACTGGGCGCGATCCTGGGTGCTGGACGACAGCGGCAGGTCCCCGTCCTCGGCACGGGCGCCGGACACGACGCGGGTATTTTGTCCGCGTCCATCCCCACGGCCATGCTGTTCGTACGGAACCCCACGGGCGTCTCGCACTCCCCGGCGGAGTTCGCCGCCGAGGACGACTGCGTGGCCGGGGTGACCGCACTCGCCGACGTACTGGAAGGGCTGGCCTGCAGGTGACGACGGAACAGACGGAGCGGGCAGACCAGACGTACTGGCTGGAGCACGCCTGGCTGGACACGAATGTCGAGCCGGGCGTGGCGGTCGAGGTGACGGGCGACCGCATCACGGCCGTCCGCACCGGGGCCGAGACACCCCCGCCCGGCGCCACGGTCCTGCGCGGCCTGACCCTCCCCGGCCTCGCCAACGCCCACAGCCACGCCTTCCACCGCGCGCTGCGCGGCACGGTCCAGGTGGGCTCGGGCACGTTCTGGACGTGGCGCGAGGTCATGTACTCGGTCGCGGACCGCCTCACCCCCGACACGTACCACGCGCTGGCCCGCGCGGTGTACGCGGAGATGGCCCTCGCCGGGATCACGACGGTCGGCGAATTCCACTACCTGCACCACCAGCCGGGCGGGACCCCTTACGGCGACCCCAACGCGATGGGCGAGGCGCTGATCCAGGCGGCGGCGGACGCGGGCATCCGCATCACGCTCCTGGACACGGCGTACGTGGCGTCGGGCCTGAAGACGGCGACGCGCGGCGAGGCCCCCAACCGCCACCAACTCCGCTTCTCGGACGGCACGACACAGGCGTGGGCCGAGCGCGTCGAGGGCCTGAAGGACCGCCCGCACGCCCGCATCGGCGCGGCCGTCCACTCCGTACGAGCGGTCCCCGCCGCCCAGTTGGGCACGGTGGTGGAGTGGGCGGAGGCCCGCCGTACCCCCCTGCACGTCCACCTCTCGGAGCAGACGGCGGAGAACGACGCGTGCCAGGCGGTCCACGGCCGCACCCCCACACAGCTCCTCGCCGACCACGGCGTACTGGGTGTGCGGACGACGGGCATCCACAACACCCACGTATCCGCCGAGGACATCACCCTCCTCGGCCGTTCCGAGACGGGCACGTGCATGTGCCCCACGACGGAACGCGACCTGGCGGACGGCATCGGCCCGGCGGTGGCCCTCCAGCGCGCGGGCAGCCCCCTCTCCCTGGGCAGCGACAGCCACGCGGTGATCGACATCCTGGAGGAGGCGCGCGCGATGGAGCTGAACGAACGCCTCCGCTCGCACACGCGCGGCCACTGGACGGCGGCGGCGCTGCTGCGGGCGGCCACGGCGGACGGGCACGCGGCGCTCGGCTGGCAGGACGCGGGCGTCATCGAGGCGGGCGCGCTCGCGGACCTGACGACGGTGGCGCTCGACTCCGTACGGACAGCGGGCCCCGTCCCGCGCCTCGCCGCCGAGACGGCGGTGTTCGCGGCGACGTCGGCGGACGTCCGGCACACGGTGGTGGGGGGACGGCACGTCGTACGGGACGGGGTGCACGAGCTGGTCCCGGACGTGCCCGGTGAACTGGCGCGCACGATCGCAGAGTTGAAGGAACAGGGGTAAGCAGGGATGGCAACGGCAACGGCTGGAGCTACGGCCACGACCGCGATCACCGACATCGGCTCGCTGGTGACGAACGACCCGTCGCTCGGCGAGGGCCCGCTGGGCCTGCTGCGGGACGCCGCGCTGGTCCTGGAGGGCGGGCGCGTGGCCTGGGTGGGCCCGACGGCGAAGGTCCCGGCGGCGGACGAGGTGCACGACGCGCAGGGCCGCGCCGCCATCCCCGGCTTCGTGGACTCCCACTCCCACCTGGTCTTCGCGGGCGACCGCACGCAGGAGTTCAACGCCCGCATGTCGGGCCGCAGTTACACGGCGGGCGGCATCCGTACGACGGTGGCGGCGACGCGCGCGGCGACGGATGCGGAACTGGAATCGAACCTCACCCGCTACCTGGCGGAGGCCCTGCGCCAGGGCACGACCACGTTCGAGACGAAGTCGGGCTACGGCCTCACGACGGAGGACGAGTCGCGTGCGCTGCGCATCGCGGCGGCGCACACGGACGAGGTGACGTTCCTCGGCGCACACATCGTCTCGCCCGACTACGCGGAGGACCCCGCCGCCTACGTGGAGTTGGTGACCGGCGAGATGCTGGACGCCTGCGCCCCGCACGCCCGCTGGATCGACGTCTTCTGCGAGAAGGGCGCGTTCGACGGCGACCAGGCCCGCGCGATCCTCACGGCGGGCAAGGCGAAGGGGCTGCACCCCCGCATCCACGCGAACCAGCTCTCGTACGGTCCCGGCGTCCAGCTGGCCGTGGAACTGGACGCGGCGTCGGCGGACCACTGCACGCACCTGACGGACGCGGACGTCGACGCCCTGTCCCAGGGCAACACGGTGGCGACGCTGCTCCCGGGCGCGGAGTTCTCCACGAAGGCTGACTGGCCCGACGCCCGCCGGCTCCTCGACGCGGGCGCGACGGTGGCCCTCTCCACCGACTGCAACCCGGGCTCTTCCTTCACGTCCTCGGTCCCCTTCTGCATCGCTCTCGCCGTACGGGACATGGGCATGACCCCCGACGAGGCACTCTGGTCCGCCACGGCGGGCGGCGCGGCGGCCCTGCGCCGCACGGACGTCGGCCACCTGGGGCTGGGCGCCCGCGCAGACCTGGCCCTCCTCGACGCCCCGAGCCATGTGCACTTGGCCTACCGGCCGGGGGTGCCGCTGGTGGGGGAGGTCTGGCGGCGGGGGCTCCGCCAGGGCTGACGATCCTGTCGGGGTAGCTCTGCGAAGCGGCTGGGGCAACGGCTGCCTGAGCTGCCGCCCGGATCGCAGGATGTTGGCCGGATGGTCGAGCCAGAGGTGATCACCCGCGTCGTCGTAGGTGAGCCCGAAGCGTCTGTGGTGCGCGGCTGCCCTGCAAGGCGCCACGCGCTGTACGCACCGACCAGCTCGCCCCAGAGGTTGCGCTTCCCGTAGACGGTTACGGCTCCGTCTCGCGCGAAGTCCTGAGCCCAGCCACGTTCCAGAACTTCCTCAGGGGCGATGGGCGAGGCTTCCTTCCGGCTGTCGGCCGGAGGGCTGAGCCGGCACTCGGGGCGATGGCTGCGCACCCACATGCGTGCGGCCCGCCGCCTCCCGCTTCCAGCGCAGCTCCTTGCCGTAGAAGGCGGGGGCGCTCGCCGAGCCGTCAATGTCCTTGCGCACCATCACAGAGCGCTCGGAAGGGCGTACCCATGCAAGACCCCTTCGACTTCGAGCTGGACCTCCTCGCCGTCCCCAAGGCCGTCCCCGAACTCCGTCGTGCTCTGAGCGGGCACCCCCCTACGGCCCCCACCCCGACGCCCAGCTCTGCGTCAGCGAACTGCTCAGCAACGTGATCCGGCACCTCGGCGAGGGCACCCCCGTGACGGTCCGCCTCACCGGCGTGCGCGGCGGCGGACCGATCCGCGTGGCGGTCACCGACCCCGACCCCTGCACCTGCCCCGTGCGACGCGAGGCCGCCGGGGGCGACGAGGGCGGTCGTGGTCTGGCCTTGCTGGAAGGCGTCGACTACGGGCCCGCCGTCATTCATGGCGTGGCTCTGCGCGGCTGAGGGCCTCTCTCAAGAACCCAGAGTGTGCGGCATGCTGGCCCCATGAAGACCATCGGCCTCATCGGCGGCATGAGCTGGGAGTCCAGCGCCGAGTACTACCGGCTCCTCAACGAACTCGTACGCGAGCGGCTCGGCGGGCTGCACTCCGCCCGCATCGTGCTGCACTCCGTCGACTTCGCCGAGATCGAGCGGCTGCAGGTCGCGGGGGAGTGGGACGAGGCCGGGCGCGTACTGGGCGCCGCCGCCAAGGGACTTGAGGCCGCCGGGGCCGACTTCCTGCTCATCTGCACGAACACCATGCACAAGGTCGCCGACCAGGTGAGCGCGGCCGTGTCCGTACCGCTGCTGCACCTCGGGGACGCCACCGCCGAGGCCGTACGCGCGGCCGACGTGCGCCAAGTCGGGCTGCTCGGGACCGCGTTCACGATGGAGCAGGACTTCTACCGGGACCGGCTCGCCGCGCACGGGCTTGAGGTGGTGCTGCCCGACGCGGCGGGGCGCGCCACCGTGCACCGCGTCATCTACGAGGAGCTGTGCCTGGGCGTCGTACGCGAGGAGTCGCGGGCGGCGTATCAAGAGGTCATCGCGGACCTCGTGCGGAGGGGCGCGCAGGGCGTGATCCTCGGCTGCACCGAGATCGAGCTGCTGATCCAGGCCGAGCACAGCCCCGTTCCCGTGTTCCCCACCACCCGGCTGCACGTCGAAGCGGCCGTCGAGGCTGCCCTCTGACAGACACACGTGTGGGGCCCGCCGACCGTAACGGGCGGGCCCCACAAGGACGTTCAGTGAGCAGCCGGTCAAAGGCGCAGCGCGGCACGCCGCTACTCCTCGACCGTCAGCCCCTTCCGCAGCCGCGTCAGCGTCCGCGACAGGAGACGGGACACGTGCATCTGTGAGATGCCCAGCTCATCGCCTATCTCCGACTGCGTCATATTGGCGACGAAGCGCAGCGCGAGGATCTTGCGGTCGCGCGGGGGCAGATCGGCGATCAGCGGCTTGAGCGACTCGACGTACTCGATGCCCTCCAGGCCGTGGTCCTCGTAGCCGATGCGGTCGGCGAGGGCGCCTTCGGAGTCGTCCTCCTCGGGCTGCGCGTCCAGGGAGCTGGCGGTGTAGGCGTTGGACGCCGCCATGCCCTCGACGACCTCTTCGTTGGAGATGCCCAGGCGCTCGGCGAGCTCGCCCACCGTGGGGGCGCGATCGAATTGCTGGGCGAGTTCGTCGCCCGCCTTGGCGAGGTCCAGACGGAGTTCCTGCAGGCGGCGCGGGACGCGCACCGACCAGCTGGTGTCGCGGAAGAAGCGCTTGATCTCGCCGACGATCGTCGGCATCGCGAAGGTCGGGAACTCGACGCCTCGGCTCAGCTCGAAGCGGTCGATCGCCTTGATCAGGCCGATGGTGCCGACCTGGATGATGTCCTCCATCGGCTCGCTGCGGGAGCGGAAGCGGGAGGCGGCGAACTTGACCAGCGCGAGGTTGAGTTCGACGAGGGTGTTGCGGACGTACGCGTATTCGTGCGTGCCTTCCTCCAGCGACTCCATGCGCTCGAAGAGGGTCTTGGACAGGGCCCGCGCGTCCAGCGGTGCCACTTCGTCGTAAGGGGGGATCTCCGGGAGGTCCGTGAGGTCCGCCATGTCGGCGGGTCCGGTGAGCCTCTCGCCGTTCAGGGGCAGGGCTTCGGGGGCAGGAGCCGGGATCTCGGTCGCGAAGCGGTTCGGCGGGGGTGTCGACGTCGCTTGGTCAGTATGCGATTCGTCGAGCCGGGGTGACATGGTGTCCTCCATCGTTCTCGGCATATGGCTGCCGATGCCAATACGTGCACTGCGGTGTGCGGCGCCTCCAAAGCCGTCCGTGTCGAGTGGTGTCTCTTCTACCCCTACCCGGTTCTGCGCCTCAGTCGCAAGTGCGTTCTGCGGCGAAATGTCCGAATTCGGGGGGATGTTCGGGTACCCCGGGGCGTAGGGAGGGCGTAATGTTCAGGGGCGTCATCAACAGCCACGACGGTCGGAAGAGAGTGACGGCATGGACCGCGGGACGGTCGGCAGCGCACACAGGGGCCGGCTTCTGGTCGAGGTGCGGCAAGAGGGCCGCAGTGCGGTCGTGACACCGGTGGGTGAGCTCGATCACCACACCGCCGATCTGCTGCGCGAGCCACTGGAGAGCTGCATCGCCCAAGGGCTCGTGCGGCTCGTCGTGGACTGCTCTCGCCTGGAATTCTGCGACTCCACCGGCCTGAACGTGCTGCTCGGTGCCCGGCTCAAGGCCGAGGCCGAGGGAGGCCGCGTCCATCTCGCCGGGATGCAGCCGGTGGTGGCGCGGGTCTTCGAGATCACCGGCGCGGAGGCCGTCTTCGCCGTGCACGACACGCTGGCGGCCGCCCTGTCGGACAGGCCCGACTAGAGGCCGCGGACCGGACGGGGGAGAGGGTGCGGACGGGGCGCACAGAAGCGTACGGGCGGGGTTGGGCGGCGCCGGGCGCAGAAGTTACGTGTCAGTTGTCACTGCGTGATCAGGGCGTTACCAGCGTCACATGCCGCGTACCGAATCAGTGGGTGTTCTCACGGTCCCTTCGGGCAGGAGAGTCCCTGGATCCGTCCTTGATGGTCCTCAAGTCAACAGTCAGAGCGGCGAGCAGCCAGCGGTCGACCAGCCAGCAGTCGATCAGTCGGCAGTTGATCAGCCAGCAGTTCAGAACGCGGTGAGGTGAAGCGCTGATGAGCACCACCCGGCCTTACTCGCCGGGCGACCGTGGCCCGGAGCCCGAGGCTGCCGTCGCGGACGCTCCCACGAGCGGCCAGGACGCTCGCGCGGGCGGCCAGGGGCGCCCGGTCCGCAGGCTGAACCTGAACGGCGCCAGCGGGATCGTTCCGCTCGCGCGCGACTTCACGCGGGACGCGCTGCACGCCTGGGGCTGGCTGCCCGCCGCGAGCGCCGACCAGCGGGCCGCCGCGGAGGACGTCCTCCTTGTCGTCTCCGAACTCGTCACCAACGCCTGTCTGCACGCGGAGGGGCCCGACGAGCTCTGGCTCTCCTGCGACAAGAAGGTGCTGCGCATAGAGGTCTCCGACCGGGGCGCGGGCCAGCCGGCGCCGCGCACCCCGCACCGCGCGGGGCGCCCGGGCGGGCACGGGATGTTCATCGTGCAGCGGCTCTGCCTGGACTGGGGCGTGGTCAGGACCCCCGGCGCCGGCGGCAAGACGGTCTGGGCCGAGCTGGGCGCGCCCGCCTAGGGTCCCCGCCGGGGCTCCTCGCTCGCGGCCCGCCCGGCCCCACCCGGGGCCCCTCGCTCGCGGCCCGCCCGGCCCCGCCCAGGGCCCTCACTCGCGACCCGCCCGGCCCCCGCCCAGTCCCCCCTTGTGTTACCCCCGGTTTACGCCGGGCTTCACACCATGCGTCACACGCGCGCCGGATCGGCACAGATCCGGCGCGTCTTTTGTCTTCCCTCGGCAAGGCCCCGGGCGTACCTTGAGCGCCCAATCTGATGTGCCGTCAGTAACCTCCGCACCCGTCGGCACGCCACGACCGGCATGAGGGGAACACGAGGTGTCGTACACAAAACGCTCGGCCGCGCTCGCGCTTGCCACCGCCCTGGCCGGCGGCTCAGCGGTGCTCCTGGCCGCCCCTGCCGCGCAGGCCACCGTCCAGGATGTCAACTACCAGTGCAAGACACCCATCGGGAACAAGGGCGCTGTCTCGCCGATCGACATCAAGAGCGTCAAGAGCGGCAGCGGCTACAAGCTCACCATGTCCTTCCAGAAGGGCGTCTCCTCCAGCCCGGTGGAGCTCGGCAAGGGCGCGATGAAGCCCAGCGCCCTGATCAAGCTGGGCGGTGCCGAGAGCGGCACGGTCCCGGTGTCCGGCGCCCCCAACGCGGAGGCGATTCCGGCCAACACCCCCATCAAGATCAGTGACTTGTCGGGTACCTACACCCCGAAGAAGAGCGGCAAGGTCACCTTCACCGCGGGCGTCCTCACCATCAAGGCGCTCGGCACCACCACGACCTGCACTCCGAAGGGCAGCCCCAAGCCCTCCCTCGAACTGGACGTCAAGGGCTCGGGCGGCTCGGGCGGCTCGGGCGGCTCTGGTGGCTCGGGCGGTTCCGACAACTCCGGCTCCGGCGGCGCCACGGGCGGCGGCGGTTCGGCCTCGGGCGGCTCGCAGAGCTCCCCGTCCGGCGGCGAGCTGCCGCAGACCGGACCGGCCGACTCGGCGATCGCTCTCGGCACCCTCGGCGGCACGGTGCTGCTCGCGGGCGCGGCGGGCGCGCTCTGGCTGACCCGCAGGCACCAGGCGGCCCGCACCCGGTAGGCGCGGGGGATCCGGTGGGCGCCGCGGCCGCGCAGTGACGGGGCGGGGCGAACACCGGCCTGCGCACGCCGGGTCGAGGTCCACCGGGCCGGGCGTCGGACCGATCGCCGAACCGGTCGTCGGGCCGGGTGCTGATCCGCCCGCCGGACCGGTTGCCGATCCGGTCACCGATCCGGCTACGGATCCGTCCGCCGACCCGTCCGCTGATCCGTCCGCCGATCCGTTCGTCCTTTCCTCCGTCCGCCGACTCCGCCCCCGTACGAAGATCAGGAGCCGCCGATGCACTCCGTGCTGTCCGCCGTGCGTGCCGTGCGTGGAGCGCGCGCGGCCGCCTCCGCATGCCTGGCCGCCGCCGTGGTGCTGCTCGCCGGGCCCGCCCCCGCGGCCCGCGCGGACACCGCCGACTGGTCCCTGACCCCCTCGGCGGGGGGCGGGACCCGGCCCGCCGAGGACGGGCGGCCCTACTTCTACGCGGAGGGCTCACCCGGCGCCGTCCTGGAGGACAAGGTCGCGGTCACCAACCCCTCGGCGAAGCCCCGCACGATCCGGCTGCGGGGCGCCGACCCCGACGACACCGGGACGGGCGCGCGCCCGGCCAAGGGCAGGTCCACGGACACCGGCTCCTGGATCACCTTCGCCAAGAGGGAGGTGAAGGTGCCGCCGCGCACCCGGGCCGAGGTGCCGTTCACGGTGACCGTCCCGGCGGGCGCGGTTCCGGGCGACCACCCCGGCGTGATCGTCGGGAGCGACGGCGGCCGGGACGCGGCCGTCCGCCTGCACCTGCGGGTGAGCGGGCCGACGCTGTCCGCCGTGACCGTCGAGCGCGTCGAGGTCGGCGGGAAGCGGATCTCGTACGACCTGGTGAACCGCGGCAACACGGTGCTGCGCCCCCGGCTCGCGGTGCACGCCGAGGGCCTCTTCGGCACCGTCCTGGACCGCGCCCCCCGGACGCTCCCGGTCGAACTCGTCCCCGGCCGCCGGGTCACCCTGACCGAACCATGGCGGGACGCCCCCGCCCTCGACTCGGTCGACGTGAAGCTCTCGGTCACCGCGGCGGGCGGCGCCCGCGACACGGCGACGGCGTCGGCGCGGTTCGTGCCGTGGGGCGCGGTGGCGGGCGGCGGCGTGCTCCTGCTCGGCGCGGCGGGCGGCGCGGCCCACGTCGTGCGCAGACGCAGGCGCGGACGGCCACCGGTGGAGCAAGAACCCGAAGAGACACGTGAGTTGGCGGCAGTGGGTACGGCCACGGGGACGGGAGAGCAACTGTGAACGGCGAAGGTACCTCGAGGTCGATCCGGCTCGCGATGGTGGCCGCGGTCCTGGCGGTCATAGGGTTCACCGCCCTCCCGCAGGGCACCGCCGCAGCCGCGGACGAGCCCACGGTCACACTCTCCAAGTCCCAGGCGGGCAAGGGTGGTTCCATCACCGTCACCGGTGCGGGGTGGCGCAAGAAGGCGCTGCTCATGATGCTGATCTGCGGGCAGTCCGCCCCCGGCAAGGGCGTCCTCGGCGGCACCAACTCCTGTGCCAACTCCGACGGCCTGGCCGTCACCACCGACGGCAAGGGCGCCTTCCGCAAGAAGCTCGCCGTCGCCGAGCCGCCCGTGCCCTGCCCCTGCGTCGTGCACGTCGCGACGGTGACCGGTGAAAAGGCCATGGCGGACGCCGAGTTCAAGGTCGCGGGCCACCCCGTGAAGCCGCTTCCCGCGCAGCAGACCGGCGGCAAGCTCTCCGTCCTGACCGACACCCGCCTCGACGGCTCCGGCTCCCTCCTGACCTGGTTCGGCGCCCCGCCGTCCCGCAAGTTCGTCTTCACCGTGGGCAACGTGGGCTCGGCCCCCGTCAAGGACCCGGTCTTCCAAGTCGGCACCTCCCACGGGGTGTTCGCCCCGCAGTGGGAGGAGCAGCAGTGGAAGGGGACGATCGCGCCGGGCAAGAAGGCGCAGATCGAGCTCCCGGTGGAGCTCGCCGCGGGCGCGCACGGCGACTACCTCGTCTCGCTGAAGTTCGGGGACAAGGTCCTCGCCGAGAAGCCGTGGGGCGTGGGCCGCCCCTGGGGCGTCACGCTCTTCTGGATCCTGCTCTGCGTCGTCGTGCCGGCGGCCGTGTTCCGCATCGGCATGGCGGTCGTGGACCGCTTCCGCCCGGCACGCCGCTCCGGTTCCGGCGCCGCGGGCCGCCACCGCGGCGGCCGCCTGTCCGAAGTCACCGCCCGGCTGCCGAAGTTGCGGCTGCCGCAGGGCGCGCTCGCCGCCGACGGCGCGGCCCGCACCCCGTCCCGTACGCCCTCCCGTACGAAACCCAAGCCGTCCGCGCGCTCGGGGGCGGACGCGAGCACCACCTCGACCGCGGCACTGCCGTGGTTCACCCCCGACACCGACCCCGGCGCACCCCCGGCCGGACAGCTCTCCGCACCGTCCGAGAACAGCACTCCCAGGACCAACACGCCCAATGAGAAGGGGACCACGTGATCAGGAAACGGAGAGCCGGTGCGGCGGGAGTCGCGCTCATGCTCGGCGGGGCGGGCCTCGTGCTGACCAGCACGGTGCCCGCGCAGGCGGCCGCCGCCGAGGTCGCGTACAAGACGAAGTGTGTGCCGCCGCCCATCTCGGGTCTGCCGGACATCCACGGCACCACCAAGGTGGAGATCACCGCGCCCGCCGACGCGAAGGTCGGCGACGAGGTCGAGGTGGTGTGGAAGACCGTCGAGGGCGCCTCCAAGAACCCCGACATCCTCGACCTGGACAAGGACACGGTCCTGCCGACCGGCACCCTCAAGGTGGGCGGCGCGCAGACCGGGGACCTGAAGATGGAGGGCACCCGCACCAACCCGCCCATCCCCAAGGGCGCCCCGATGGTCCTGTCCGACATGAAGGCCAAGCTGAAGCTGACGAAGGCCGGGGAGGTCACGCTCACCCCGGACGCGTACAACATCAACGTCAACAAGCCGGTCAACACGGACACCAAGTGCACGCCCGAGGAGCAGGTGAAGCCGGGCGCGACCATCAAGGTCGCGGACGGCGGCGGGAGTTCGGGCGGTACGTCCGCCGGTACGACGGGCGGCACCACCGGTGGCTCGACCGGCGGGTCCACCGGAGGGGCCACCGGAGGGTCCACGGGCGGCTCGGCCGGCGGCAGCTCCTCCGGTGGCAGCACCGGCGGTGACGACGGCGGCAAGACCGACTTCCCGGGCAAGGAAGTCCAGACCCCCTACAAGTGCAAGACCCCGATCGGCGACAAGGAAGCGACCTCGCCGGTCCAGATCAACGCCAAGAAGAACGGCGGGAGTTACGCCCTCACGGTCCAGTTCAAGAAGTCCGTGATGGACAGCCCGGCCGACATCCCGGCGAACTCCGTGAAGCCGTCGATGGAGGTCAAGCTGGGCGGCGCCGACAAGGGCACGGTGCCGGTCGAGGGCCCGACCAACAAGGAGCCCATCAAGTCCGGCGCCCCCATCAGCATCCCTGACCTGACAGGGACCTATAAGCCGGGCGCCGACGGCAAGGCGACTCTCTCGCCCGGCGTCCTCACGGTGAAGGCGCTCGGCACGACGACGACGTGCACGCCCGCGAAGAGCGAGGTCTCCCTCGAACTCGACACGTCCGCCCAGCCGGGCGGTGCGTCGGGCGGCTCCGGCTCCGCGGGCGGGTCCGGCTCGGCCGGCGGCTCGGGCTCCGGTGGCGCGGCAGCGAGCGGTGGCGGCGCGTCGGCGTCCGGCGGCGGCCTCGCCGAGACCGGCGCCGAGAACAACGGTGCGCTGCGGGCTCTCGGGCTCGTCGCGGGCACGGTCATCCTTCTTGGCGGTGCCGTGTTCACGTTCCTGCCGAAGCGGAGGCGGCTGCGCTGACGCGTCACGGGTGATCCAGGCCGAGCTCGCGGTGCGGCGGACGTGCTGCGGGCGCGTGGGGAGCTGCGGACCGGCTGTGGCCGGTCGCGCAGTTCCCCGCGCCCCTGTCGGGGCGCCTGCAGCCGGTTGCGCCCGCGCGGCGGAGCCGCAGACGTCACAGCCCCGCGCCCCTGCAGGGCGCCCTATGCGTGTGCCTGTAGCCATTTCAGCGCCGTCCTCGCCACTCCCGGCTCCCGCAACAACCCCACCCCGTGCGCCGAAGACCCCCGCACCGTCCGTACGGTGATGTCGTCCAGCCCCAACCTCCGCTCTGCACCGGCGAGTTCGGTGGAGTGCCGCACCGGCACGAAGTCGCCGTCCGTGTGGGCGAGGAACATCGGTGCGTCGTCCGCCCCCGAGGCGTGGGACACGGCCGCCAGGTCGTCCCAGCGCTCCCGGCAGCGGTGCCCGTCCCGGTCCGGCGCGCACCCGGCGAGGCGCACCGCCGCCCGGCGCAGGGCCCGCCGCTCGGCCGAGGCGCCCGGCCGCGCCCCGTCCACCCACGCCCGGTGGGGCGAGGCCACGGGGGAGAGGGCGACCACCCCGCGCACCCGGCTCCGGCCCGCCCCGTACGTCGCCGCGCTCACCGCCAGGTGGCCGCCCGCCGACGAGCCGAGCACCAGCGGCCGCGCCCCGCCGTGGCGGTGCCGCACCCAGCGCAGGGCGGCCAGGACGTCGTCGCGCTGTGCGGGCCACACGGCGTCGGACGTGAGCCGGTAGTCGGTGTCGTACACGGTGAACCCGCGGGCCGCGAACCAGCGCGCCCAGCGGCTCCAGTCGGTGTCCCGGGACCAGTACCCGCCGTGCAGGATCACCAAGGAAGGGCCCCGGTCGCCGTACACCGTGAGGGTCTGGCGGGCGTGGGACCCGTACGAGAAGGTCCGGCCGGGGCCGGGGCCGGGGGCCGCGTGGGCGGCCGTACCGGACGACAGGAGCGCCCCGCACAGGGCGAGGACGGGCAGCGCACGGCGGAGCAGGAACGCGCGGCGGAGCGGGAACGCACGACGCGGCAGGGCTTGGCGCATGCGCCGATGCTGCCCCGGCCCGCGCCCGCGCCCCCGCAGAAACGCCAAGGGCCGCCGCACCGGATGGTGCGACGGCCCTCGGTCGGAGCGAAGGGGGAGGCGTCAGTTGACGCTGCCCATCAGCTGCTTGACCTTCTTGCGGTTCAGGAAGATCCCGAAGCCCGCGACGACCGCGAGGATCGCCTCCACCATGACCGCCCCTGAGGTGTTCAGGTTGACGTTCAGCTGCGGCGAGGTCAGCAGGCCCGCGACCGAGTCGCCCGCGGTGACCGCGAGGAACCAGACACCCATCATCTGGGAGCTGTACTTGGCCGGAGCCATCTTCGTGGTGACCGACAGGCCGACCGGGGAGAGGCAGAGCTCACCGACGGTCTGGATGAAGTAGATCGACACCAGCCACATCGGGGAGACCTTGCCGCCGTTGTTGGCGGTGTCGATCATCGGGATGAGGAAGACGGCGAACGAGATGCCGATCAGCGCGAGGCTGGAGGAGAACTTGACCGCGGTGCTCGGCTCCTTGCCCCGCTTGTTCAGCCACAGCCAGAGCGAGGCGACCACGGGGGCCATCGCCATGACGAAGATCGGGTTCAGCGACTGGTACCAGGACGTCGGGAAGTCGAACCCGAGCAGGTTGTTGGTCGTCGACTCCTTGCCGAAGACCGACAGCGTCGAGCCGTTCTGGTCGTAGATCATCCAGAAGATCGCGGCGACCACGAAGAACCAGACGTAGCCGGAGAGCTTCGTCTGCTCGAGCTGGGTCAGCTCCTTGTCGCGCTTCATGCGGGCCAGGACGGCGATCGGGATGATCAGGCCGGCGATGATGATCGGCATCAGCGCCCAGTCGGCGAAGTTCCCGGTCACGGCGAGCAGCGTGTAGAAGACGCCCGCGACGATCAGCCAGATCAGGCCGTTGCGGATGGCGCGCTGCTTCTGCTCCGGCGTGGCCGGCTGCGAGACGACGCTGCTCTCCGGGCTCAGGTGGCGGGTGCCGAGCATGAACTGGGCCAGACCCAGGGCCATGCCGACCGCGGCCAGCGTGAAGCCGAGGTGCCAGTTGACGTTCTCGCCGACGGTGCCGATGCTCAGCGGCGCGAAGAAGGCACCGAGGTTGATGCCGATGTAGAAGAGCGTGAAGCCACCGTCGCGGCGCGGGTCCTCGGGACCGTTGTAGAGGTGGCCGACCATCGTGGAGATGTTGGCCTTCAGCAGGCCGGAGCCGAGCGCCACGAGCACGAGGCCCGCGAAGAACGTCGCCGCGGTGGGAAGCGCGAGCGTGATGTGTCCGAGGATGACGACACCGGCGCCGATGGCGACCGTCTTGCGCGGCCCCCAGAAGCGGTCGGCCATCCAGCCGCCGGGCATGGCGAGCAGATAGACCATCGCCATGTAGACGGAGTAGATCGCCGTCGCCGTGGTGGCATTCATGTTCATGCCGCCGGGCGCGATCAGATACAGCGGGAGAAGCGCCTTCATGCCGTAGAAGCTGTAGCGCTCCCACATCTCGGTCATGAAGAGCGTGGCCAGTCCGCGGGGGTGGCCGAAGAAGGTCTTCTCGGAGCCAGGGGTGCTGGGCGAGTCCTTCGTCAGGCTGGACGCCATGGGTCGATCCTCGTGGTTCGGGACGCGCTGGCAGGAGCGTGTGCGCGCCCGGTGGGGGGCGGTCGGCACCGGGGTCGTCCGTCCCGCCCCCACGCCCGAGGGGGATGTGCCCTCCGTCGAAGAGGAGGGCGTTGGGCGGCGACTCCGAGATCCACACCCCGGGCGCATCCTCGCGCGCGGGGCCCGACCACAGGTCATTCCTTTCAAGGCTGGTGGTGGCCAGCCCGCACATAAAAGAGACCTAAGGCGCGCACAGCGGGCCAAAGGTCCTTGGTAGTGCATCAGGCGTTGGGTCACCATACGACACGTCAACGCGGCATATGGAAGGACTTGAGAGATGGATCACAGGTCCTGCTGGAACCAACGGCCCTGATTCGAAGGTGTTTCCCAGGATCGCATCCCACGGGCGCAGGCGGCACCACCCGCCTCAGCAACCCCGCAGATCACGCCACACCCTTGTTCCGTCGCGGACTACCATCACTCCATGACCCGTGTACTGCTCGCCGAGGACGACGCGTCCATCTCGGAGCCGCTGGCCCGCGCCCTGCGCAGGGAGGGTTACGAGGTCGAAGTGCGTGAGGACGGCCCGACCGCCCTCGACGCGGGCCTTCAGGGGAGTATCGATCTCGTCGTACTCGACCTGGGGCTGCCCGGCATGGACGGCCTGGAGGTGGCCCGGCGGATGCGCGCCGAGGGCCACACGGTGCCGATCCTGATTCTGACCGCGCGCGCCGACGAGGTGGACACCGTCGTCGGGCTCGACGCCGGCGCCGACGACTACGTGACCAAGCCGTTCCGCCTCGCCGAGCTCCTCGCCCGCGTCCGGGCCCTGCTGCGCCGCGGCGCCGCCGAGCCCAAGGAGGCGCCCGCGACACACGGCGTGCGGATCGACGTGGAGTCGCACCGGGCGTGGATGGGCGACGAGGAACTCCAGCTCACCGCCAAGGAGTTCGACCTGCTCCGGGTCCTGGTGCGGGACGCGGGCCGGGTCGTCACCCGCGACCAGCTGATGCGCGAGGTCTGGGACACCACGTGGTGGTCGTCGACCAAGACCCTCGACATGCACATCTCCTGGCTCCGCAAGAAGCTCGGCGACGACGCGGCGAACCCGCGGTACATCGCGACGGTACGGGGTGTGGGGTTCCGCTTCGAGAAGAGTTGAGGCACTGGCGGGGCACCCCGTCCGAGACGTTGAACCCCTGCGGGGGCGCCCGTCCGGGACACTGGGTGAATGCGCCGCCGCCTCATCAACTCCACCCTCGCCGTCGTCCTCGTGGTGATCGCCGTCTTCGGGGTGTCACTCGTGATCGTCGAGACCCGGACGATCAGCAACAGCGCCCAGGAGCGCGTGGACTCCGAGGTCGTCCGCCTGGTCAGCATCGTGGACTCCCGGCTGATCAGTGACGAGCGGATCAGCGCGGACATCCTGCACGACCAGGTCGCCGGCGACCGGTACGCCCGCATCGAGATCCCGGGCCGCCGCCCGATCGAGATCGGCACCCGCCCCACCGGCGACGTGATCAGCGGGACCCGCTACGGCGACAAGGGCGAGAAGGTCACCGTCGAGGAGCCGCGGACCGCGGTGACCCGCGAGGTCGGCCGCACCCTGCTGATCATCGGCGCCGTGGCGCTGCTCGCCGTCATCGCCGCCGTCCTGCTCGCGGTGCGCCAGGCCAACCGGCTCGCCTCCCCGCTCACCGACCTCGCGGAGACCGCCGAGCGCCTCGGCTCCGGCGACCCGAGGCCCCGCCACAAGCGGTACGGGGTCCCGGAGCTGGACCGCGTCGCGGACGTCCTGGACGCCTCGGCCGAGCGCATCGCGCGCATGCTCACCGCCGAGCGGCGCCTGGCCGCCGACGCCTCGCACCAGCTGCGCACCCCTCTCACGGCGCTCTCGATGCGCCTGGAGGAGATCACCATGACCGAGGACCTGGCGGAGGTGAAGGAGGAGGCGACGATCGCCCTCGCCCAGGTCGAGCGGCTCACCGACGTGGTGGAGCGGCTGCTCACCAACTCCCGCGACCCGCGCACCGGCTCGGCCGTCGCCTTCGACCTGGACGAGGTGATCAAGCAGCAGCTGGAGGAGTGGCGCCCGGCCTACCGCAGCGCGGGCCGCGCCATCGTCAGCTCCGGCAAGCGCCACCTCCAGGCCGTGGGCACCCCCGGAGCGGTCGCCCAGGTCCTGGCCGCGCTGATCGAGAACTCCCTGATGCACGGCGGCGGCACCGTCGCCCTGCGCACCCGCGTCACCGGCAACCAGGCGGTCGTGGAGGTCACGGACGGCGGGCCTGGCGTGCCCCCGGAGCTGGGCTCGCGGATCTTCGAGCGCACCATCAGCGGGCGGAACTCGACGGGCATCGGCCTCGCGGTCGCCCGCGACCTGGCGGAGGCGGACGGCGGCCGCCTGGAGATGCTGCAGACGAAGCCGCCGGTCTTCGCCCTCTTCCTGTCGCGGACGCCGCTGCAGCGGCCGGTGGCGGGGGCGGGCGAGAAGACGGTCAGGTAGGTACCTGGCGTACGTGCCCGGCGTACGGGTCAGCGGGCGCGCTGGGCGGCGGTCCGCTCCCCGGCCGCCGCGCCGTCCGCGCTCTCTTCGAGGAACGATTCCGCATGGGCGACGGCCTCGCGCGCGGGCAGTGTCTTGAACACCCAGGTCCGGTACGACCAGAAGCGGAACAGCATCGCGATGCCCATGCCGACGAACTTGAAGACGTTCGACTGGATGCGGCTGTCCCAGCCGAACCAGTACGTCGCCGCGTACAGCACGCCGTTCTCGATCACCAGGCCGACGGCGCTGAACAGCAGGAAGAGCGTGAGCTCCTTGGTGCGGCCGCTCTTGTCGCGGTCCCGGTACGTGAAGTAGCGGTAGCCCACGTAGTTGAAGACGATCGCGACGACCGTGGCGATCACGCTGGCCCGCACCACGTGCAGGTCCGTGAGGTGCCGCACGAGGTTGAAGACCGCGAAGTTCACGAGTGTGCCGAGCGCGCCCACCGCGCCGAACTTGGCCACTTCGCGCGCGAGCCGGTCCAGTCGCACCCGCAGTGCGCCATGTTCCGTCATGGTGGTCGCCCCAGCCCCCGTCGCATCGGTCGTCTTGGTCACGCGTTCGTCACGCGTTGGTCATCGCGTCAACCCAGCCATGCTAACCAGCGCCTCCCGACAGCGCGCGGGGACGGCTGTCTCTGTGGCACCGCTGTGACAGGTGACGCATTCAGGGGGCCCGCAGGTTGAGTGGATTCCGCCGCGTTCCCGCCCGTTCCCGCTCGACCCCGCCCCGTTCCCGGCGGTTCTCGGCCGTCCTCGGATGGCCGATACCCTGTGGGTGTGACGTTCCCGGTAGTCGGCATGGTCGGCGGCGGTCAGCTCGCCCGCATGACCCACGAGGCGGGCATCCCCCTCGGCCTCAGATTCAAGCTCCTCAGTGACACCCCGCAGGATTCCGCGGCGCAGGTCGTCGGCGATGTCGTCATCGGCGACTATCGCGACCTCGACACGCTGCGTGACTTCGCGCGGGGCTGCGACGTGATCACTTTCGATCACGAACACGTACCCACCGAGCACCTACGGGCCCTGGAAGCGGACGGCATCCCCGTCCGGCCGGGGCCCGACGCGCTGGTGCACGCCCAGGACAAGGGTGTGATGCGCGCGAAGCTCACGGAGATCGGCGCTCCCTGTCCGCGCCACCGCATCGTGAAGGACCCGGCCGACGTGGCCGCCTTCGCCGCGGAGGGCGCGACGGACGGCGGGGACGGCTTTCCGGTCATCCTGAAGACGGTGCGTGGCGGCTACGACGGCAAGGGGGTGTGGTTCGTCCGCTGCGTCGAGGACGCCGAGGATCCCTTCCGCGCCGGGGTGCCGGTGCTCGCCGAGGAGAAGGTCGACTTCGCCCGCGAGCTCGCCGCCAACGTGGTGCGCTCGCCGCACGGCCAGGCCGTCGCCTACCCCGTCGTGGAGTCCCAGCAGGTCGACGGCGTCTGCGACACGGTGATCGCCCCCGCCCCCGACCTCGACCCCGAACTCGCCGTGGCCGCCTCGGAGTTGGCGCTGCGCATCGCGAAGGAGCTCGACGTCGTCGGCCACCTCGCGGTGGAGCTCTTCGAGACCCGGGACGGCCGCATCCTCGTCAACGAGCTGGCGATGCGCCCGCACAACTCCGGCCACTGGACGCAGGACGGCGCGATCACGTCCCAGTTCGCCAACCACGTCCGCGCGGTTCTCGACCTCCCGCTCGGCGACCCGCGCCCGCGCGCCCCGTGGACGGTCATGGCGAACGTCCTGGGCGGCGACTACCCCGACATGTACGCCGCGTATCTGCACTGCATGGCCCGGGACCCCCAGCTCAAGATCCACATGTACGGAAAGGACGTGAAGCCCGGCCGCAAGGTCGGCCACGTCAACACCTACGGCGACGACCTCGACGACGTGCTGGAGCGCGCCCGTCACGCAGCCGGCTACCTCAGAGGAACGATCACCGAATGAGTCCCGCGCACCCCCTCGTCGGCATCGTCATGGGCTCCGACTCGGACTGGCCCGTCATGGAGGCCGCCGCCAAGGCCCTCGACGAGTTCGAGATCCCGTACGAGGTCGATGTCGTCTCCGCGCACCGCATGCCGCACGAGATGATCGCGTACGGCGAGCACGCGGCCGACCGCGGCCTGAAGGCGATCATCGCGGGCGCCGGGGGAGCGGCCCACCTCCCGGGCATGCTCGCCTCCGTCACCCCGCTGCCGGTGATCGGCGTGCCCGTCCCCCTGAAGTACCTGGACGGCATGGACTCCCTCCTGTCCATCGTGCAGATGCCCGCGGGCGTCCCGGTGGCGACGGTCTCGGTGGGCGGCGCCCGCAACGCGGGCCTGCTCGCGGCCCGGATGCTCGCCACGCACGACCCCGAACTGCTCGGCCGCATGCGGGAGTTCCAGCAGGAGCTGAACGACCAGGCGACCGAGAAGGGCAAGCGACTTCGTGCCAAGGTCGACGGGGCGGGTTCCGGCTTCGGCTTCGGCTCGGGAAAGTGATCGCATGACGGATCCCCTGAGCACGCTCGACGAAGCCCGCGCCCTGCTCGCCGACTTCCCGGTGGTGGACGGCCACAACGACCTCCCCTGGGCCCTGCGCGAGAAGGCCGGCTACGACATCGACCGCCTCGACATCGCGGCGGACCAGACGGGCAGCCTGCACACCGACATCGCCCGCCTGCGCGCGGGCGGCGTCGGCGCGCAGTTCTGGTCGGTCTACGTCCGTACGGACATGACGGGCGACGAGGCGGTGAGCGCCACCCTCGAACAGATCGACTGCGTCCGGCAGTTGCTGACCCGCTACCCGGCGGACCTGGCCCGCGCCCTGACCGCCGCGGACATGGAGAAGGCCCGCTCCGAGGGCCGCATCGCGTCGCTCATGGGCGCCGAGGGCGGCCACTCCATCAACAACTCCCTCGCGACGCTGCGGGCGCTGCACACGCTCGGCGTCCGCTACATGACCCTCACCCACAACGACAACATCGCGTGGGCGGACTCGGCGACGGACGAGCCGGGCGTGGGCGGCCTCTCCCCGTTCGGCCACGAGGTCGTCCGGGAGATGAACCGCACCGGCATGCTGGTGGACCTCTCGCACGTGGCGGCGACGACGATGCGGGCGGCCCTGGACACCTCCGTGGCCCCGGTGATCTTCTCCCACTCGTCCGCGCGCGCGGTTTGCGACCACCCGCGCAACATCCCGGACGACGTCCTGGAGCGCCTGCCCGGCAACGGCGGCGTCGCGATGGCCACCTTCGTGCCCAAGTTCGTGCTCCAGGCGGCCGTCGACTGGACCCTCGCCGCCGACGAGAACATGCGCGCGCACGGCTTCCACCACCTGGACACCACCCCCGAGGCCATGAAGATCCACGCGGCCTTCGAGGAGTCGACCCCGCGTCCGGTCGCCACGGCCGCGACGGTCGCCGACCACCTGGACCACATGCGCGAGGTGGCGGGCATCGACCACATCGGCATCGGCGGCGACTACGACGGCACGGCGTTCACGCCCTCGGGTCTGGACGACGTGGCGGGTTATCCGAACCTGATCGCGGAGCTCCTGGACCGCGGCTGGTCGAAGCCGGACCTCGCCAAGCTGACGTGGCAGAACGCGGTGCGGGTGCTCGGCGCGGCGGAGGACGTGGCCCGCGATCTGCAGGCGCAGCGGGGCCCGTCGATCGCGACGCTGGCGCGGCTGGACGGCTGAGGTTCCCGTACCTCTCTTCGGGGGGGCACACCGTCGCGTTTGCGGAACGCGACGGTGTGCCCCTCTTTCGTTGCCCTGGCGCCCCGCTTCCGGGCGCCGCGCGCTTGAGCATGGTGATGGCCACGGGGCTCCCGTGCGAGTTGGGGACATGTCACTACAACTCGCCTATTACGCACGCGCGCCAAGACGCGGCTCGCGACCTGCCGGGCGAACAACGGCTGACACCCGCGCTGATACGCCGATGGGGCGCCGCTCACGAAGAGCGGCGCCCCATCGGCGTATCAGAAGGGATGAACTCCCTTTCCGCGGCGGCAGGTTACGGCAGGTTGCGCGCCATCACGATCCGCTGCACCTGGTTCGTGCCTTCATAAATCTGCGTGATCTTCGCGTCGCGCATCATCCGCTCGACCGGGTAGTCACGGGTGTAGCCGTAGCCGCCGAGCAGCTGGACGGCGTCCGTGGTGACCTCCATGGCGACGTCCGAGGCGAAGCACTTGGCGGCGGCGCCCTGGAAGGTGAGGTCCTTGTCGCCGCGCTCCGACTTGGCGGCGGCCGCGTAGGTGAGCTGACGGGCGGCCTCGATCTTCATCGCCATGTCGGCGAGCATGAACTGGATGCCCTGGAAGTCGGCGATGGCCTTGCCGAACTGCTTGCGCTCCTGGACGTAGCCCTTGGCGTAGTCGAGGGCGCCCTGCGCGACACCGAGCGCCTGCGCGGCGATGGTGATGCGGGTGTGGTCGAGGGTCTTCATCGCGGTCGCGAAACCGGTGCCCTCCTCGCCGATCATGCGGTCGGCGGGGATGCGGACGTTGTCGAGGTAGACCTCGCGGGTCGGCGAGCCCTTGATGCCGAGCTTCTTCTCCGGCGCACCGAAGGAGACGCCCTCGTCGCTCTTCTCGACGACGAAGGCGCTGATGCCCTTCGACCGCTTCTCGGGGTCGGTGACGGCCATGACGGTGTAGTACTCGGAGACACCGGCGTTCGTGATCCAGCGCTTCACGCCGTTCAGGACCCAGTAGTCGCCGTCGCGCACGGCCTTCGTCTTCATGCCGGCCGCGTCCGAGCCCGCGTCCGGCTCGCTCAGGCAGTACGAGAACATCGCGTCGCCCTTGGCCAGCGGGCCCAGGTACTTCTTCTTCAGCTCCTCGGAGCCGGAGAGGATGACGGGCAGCGAGCCGAGCTTGTTCACGGCGGGGATCAGCGACGAGGACACGCACGCCCGCGCGACCTCCTCGATCACGATGACCGTGGCGAGCGCGTCGGCGCCGGCGCCGCCGTACGACTCCGGGACGTGCACGGCGTGCAGGTCGGACGCGACGAGGGCGTCGAGGGCCTCCTGCGGGAAGCGGGCCTCCTCGTCGACCGCGGCGGCGAACGGGGCGATCTTCGCCTCCGCCAGCGAGCGGATCGTGTCCCGGAGCATGTCGTGCTCCTCGGACGGGCGGTACAGGTCGAAATCAGCCGATCCGGCCAAGGTCTCTCACGCTCCAAGGACGCTAATTACCGTTAAGTAACCGAAATTTTAGTGGCGCGGCCCACGCGAGGGATACGTGAGCTTGCTGACAGCGGGAAATCCGCCCGGTGAGGGGCCCGGCAGTGCCCGACTATGCTCGCTCGGGCACCAACCGCACCACCGCACCTGACGACGTATGGAGCACCCATGGCCCCGAAGATCACTGTGATCGGCACCGGCTACCTCGGCGCCACCCATGCCGCGGCCATGGCCGAGCTCGGCTTCGAGGTCCTCGGCCTCGACGTGGTGCCCGAGAAGATCGAGATGCTCCAGCGCGGCGAGGTGCCGATGTACGAGCCGGGGCTCGAGGAGCTCCTGCGCAAGCACGTCGCCGGGATCGAGGGCGCCAGCGGCCGGCTCCGCTTCACGATGGACTGGGCGGAGGTCGGGGCGTTCGGCGACGTCCACTTCGTCTGTGTGAACACCCCGCAGAAGCACGGCGAGTACGCCTGCGACATGAGCTACGTCGACAGCGCCTTCGCCTCGCTCGCCCCGCACCTGGCGGCGGACGCCCTGGTCGTGGGCAAGTCCACGGTGCCGGTCGGCTCGGCGGGGCGGCTCGCGGAGCTGCTGCCCGAGGGCGCGGAGCTCGCCTGGAACCCGGAGTTCCTGCGCGAGGGCCTCGCCGTCCAGGACACGCTGCACCCCGACCGCATCGTGGTGGGTGTCACCAGTGAGCGCGCCGAGAAGCTGCTGCGCGAGGTGTACGCGACGCCGATCGCCGAGGGCTCGCCCTTCATCTCCACGGACTTCCCGACCGCCGAGCTGGTGAAGACCTCCGCGAACTCCTTCCTCGCCACGAAGATCTCCTTCATCAACGCGATGGCCGAGGTCTGCGAGGCCGCCGGCGGCGACGTCGTGAAGCTCGCCGAGGCGCTCGGCCACGACGACCGCATCGGGAAGAAGTTCCTGCGCGCCGGGATCGGCTTCGGCGGCGGCTGCCTGCCCAAGGACATCCGCGCGTTCATGGCGCGGGCCGGCGAGCTGGGCGCCGACCAGGCCCTGACGTTCCTCCGCGAGATCGACTCCATCAACATGCGCCGCCGCGGCCAGATGGTCGAGATGGCCCGCGAGGCCCTCGGCGGCGGCTCCTTCCTCGGCAAGCGCGTCGCGGTCCTCGGCGCCACGTTCAAGCCGGACTCGGACGACGTGCGCGACTCGCCCGCCCTGAACGTCGCGGGCCAGATCCACCTCCAGGGCGGCCAGGTCACGGTCTACGACCCCAAGGGCATGGCCAACGCCCGCCGCCTCTTCCCGACCCTCGGCTACGCGGACTCGGCCCTGGACGCGGTCCGCGGCGCCGACGTGGTCCTGCACCTCACGGAGTGGCACGAATTCCGCGAGCTCGACCCCGCGGGCCTGGCGACGGTGGTGGGCCGCCCCCTCATCCTGGACGGCCGCAACGCGCTGGACCCGACGGTGTGGCGCGAGGCGGGCTGGACGTACCGGGCGATGGGGCGCCCGGCGGCGTAAGCGGGAGAACACCCAGCCGCGGAAGAACACCCAGCCCGTCCGGCGTTTGAGGACGAGGCCGTTCAGGCCGACAGCGGGGGCTCGGGGGCGGCAGCCCCCGAAGCGGCGCGGGGTCCCAGGGGGCGCAGCCCCCCGGAGGCCCACCCACCCACAAGGGCAAGCAGGACCGAGAGGCTCACTTACCCTTCCGCGCCCGATACGCCCGCATCTTCGCCCGCGCCCCGCACACCCCCATGTCGCACCACCGGCTCCGCCCCGCCGGACTGCGGTCGTAGTACGCCCAGTGGCAGTCCGCCGCCTCGCACGCCTTGAGCCGCTGCCAGGTGCCCGCGGCGACTCCCTCGGCGATGGCCGAGGCGACCCGGGCGACCAGGGACGACGGCTCGGCGGCCGTCAGCGCGGCGGAGCCGTCCTCGGGGCTTACGGTCACCAACAGCGGTGCCTCCGCGAGGAGTTGGCTCAGCGGCGGGACCCCCGAGCGGTGCGGCCCGTGCCCCGCATGGGCCAGGCACGCCACCCGCAGCGCCTCCCGCAGCTCCCGTGCCGCCACCGCGTCCCCCGCGGCGATCCCGAACCGCTCGCGCCCCTCCGCCGCGTCGAGCGCGTCGGCGCCCGACTCCAGGTCCAGCGTGTTCACCAGGGCCTGGACCAGGCCGAGTCCGCCGGGTGCGGGCGCTCTGTCATTCATGGTTGCGACGTTACCTTTCGTACGGGACTATGGGGTAACGGTTACCGGTTGAGCAGACTTCCCGGTAACCCTGACGGCGCATCCTCGATCCCACGACCACACGACCCCTGGACCCACGTCCCCACGGACCTCGGAGGAGAGACATGGCTCTCGCGAAGCTCGGCGTCATCGTCCTGGACTGTCCCGACCCGCACGCCCTCGCGGACTTCTACGCCGCGGTCATCGGCGGCACCCCGAAGGACGGCGACGAGGGCTGGGTCGACCTGGAAGGCCACGGCGGCACCGCCCTCGCCTTCCAGGAGGCCCCCGGCCACACGCCGCCCGTCTGGCCCGACGCCGCCCACTCGCAGCAGTTCCACCTGGACCTGACAGTGGAGAGGGAGGCCCTCGACGAGGTGGAGGCCAAGGTCCTCGCCCTCGGCGCCACCGCGCTCGACGCGGCCGACCGCACCCGTAACTGGAGGGTTTACGCGGACCCGGCAGGACACCCGTTCTGCCTCTGCGCCTGCTGAGGACCTCTGCGCCCGCTGAGGAAAGGAAGCGAAGAAGTGGCTCCCATCGCGCGTCTCCGCAACATCGTTCTCGACTGCCCCGACCCCCGCCAACTTGCCGAGTTCTACGCCGAGATCATCGGCGGCACCATCGAAGACGACGGCGACTGGGTCGACCTCGTCGCCCCCGGCCGCGTCAAGGTGTCCTTCCAGCGGGTGAGCGACCTGCGCCCGCCCGAATGGCCGCACTCCGACAGCAACGCCCAGCAGCTCCACCTGGACCTGGACGCCGGCCGCACCGACGAGGAGGTCGACGCCGCCCAGGAGAAGGTGCTCGCCCTCGGCGCCCGGCCCCTGGACCTGGACGACGACGGCGGCAAGAGGGACTTCCGGGTGTACGCGGACCCGGCGGGCCACCCCTTCTGCCTCTGCAAGATCCCCTGACCGAAGCGACCGAAGCGACCGAAGCAACCGAAGCAACCGAAGGTACCGAGCACTACCTCCGGTCCAGCCGGTCGATCGTCGCCGTCGACGCCTCCCTCCGCTCCCGCGCCGCCCGCCCCGTGAAGTCCGCGCCGCGCAGCGCCCGTTGGGTGTTGCCCCAGGTGAGCAGGGCGAGGTCGGCGGTGGGCCAGCCGCGCTCGATGAGTTCGGCGACGAGGCGGGGGAAGCGGGACGCGTCGGCGAGCTCGTCGGCGTGCGCGGCGCCCGTGTCGTAGGCGCCGGAGAGCCCCACGGACTCCGGGCCCGCGACCCGGCGTACGTGATCGAGGTGGTCCGCGACTTCCGTGAGCGACGTCCCCGTCTGCTCGGCCGCGAGCGGCACCAGACACAGGCCCTTCGCGGCGCCGAGCGCGGCGAGCAGCTCGTCGGAGGCGTTGTCCGGGTGGTCCCGCAGCGCGCGGGCGCCCGAACGGGCCAGCAGCGAGGGCGCCTTGGAGACCGCGAGGACCCGGTGCGCCGTCGCGTCGGAGGCGCCGGAGAGGTCGGCGAGCACGCCGAGCCGGTTCATCTCGCGCACCACTTCCTCGCCGAAGGCGCTGAGCCCGTCGGGCCCCGCCCAGGACGTGCCCGCGAGCGTGACGGAGCTCAGGCCGAGGGCGTGCAGCGCGCGCAGCGTGGCGAGCGAGTCGCCGAGCGCGGCGGCGCCCGCGGGACCGGTCAGGACGGCGATGCGGCCACAGGCCCGGGCGTCGGCGGTCTCGGACGCGTTGCGCGCGAGGCGCAGCCCCTCCGGGATCCCGGCGACGACGTGCTTGACCAGGTCGAGCTGCTCCAGGGTCGCGCTCACCGCCCGGTCCCCGGCCAGCTCGGCCGGCACGTGCACGGACCAGAACTGCGCCCCGACGCCGCCCGCGCGCAGCCGCGGCACATCGGTGTCCACGCCGTTGTCGCCCAGCTCCAGGTCGTAATAGGGCAGCTCGCGCAGCCGCCGCGGCAGCCCGCTGTACCCGTCGGCGACGGGGTGCGCGAGCAGCAGCGCACGGGCACGCTGCAACGGCGAGGCACCCGGCTCGGGTTCGGGTTCGGGTTCGGGTTCGGGCTCCGGCTCGGCCGCGTCCGTGGCGTCGGGCTCGGGAATCGGATCGGGGCGGAGCTCGGGCTCCACCCCGGTGGGTCGTTCGTCGGCGCCTGGCCGGTCGAGTTCTCCGGCCTCGGCGGTGCTGTTCAGTTCGTCCTGCAGGTCTGCCATGGCAGGCTCCGGGCGTCGGCGGTGGCGGCAGTTCGCACCACGGTGACACGTCCATGCCGGGGCTTCGCGGCGGGCGGAGCGTTCGGGGGTACGGGCCGTCGTACGGGGCCTTTCACGGTCGTACGTGAGCGGTCATCGGTGACGGTCGTACGTGAGCGGCCATCCGTGACGGTCGTACGTGAGTGGGGCCCCGCCGATCGCCCGGCGGGGCCCCACTCACGTACGACCGTGACGGCTCACTTGCCCGAGACGGTCACCTTCTCGTCGTTGTTCAGCTCGTTCACCAGCGTCTTGACCTTGGCCTTGTCCCACACGACGTTGCCGTTCGCGAAGCCGGACATCGGCATGTTCATGGACGTGCCGTCACCGCCCGAGACGCCCTTCATCGCCCAGAACATCGAGGTGACGTCCCACAGGCTCATGTCCTTGTCGACGATCAGCGAGTCCAGGCCCGCGCCCATCGTCGGGTAGAGCTTGAAGGGGTTCAGGACGGTCCCCGGGGTCGCCACCTGGTGGGCGAGGGCGGAGAGGAACTTCTGCTGGTTCTTGGTGCGGTCCAGGTCGCTGCCGGGCAGGGCGTAGCGGGTGCGGACGAAGGCGAGGGCCTGCTCTCCGTTGAGGGTCTGCTTGCCCTCGTCGAAGTCGGCTCCCGACTTCTTGTCCTTCATGCCGCCCTTGGGGATGTCCATCTCGACGCCGCCGACCGCGTCCACGATCTTGGCGAAGCCGCCGAAGCCGATCTCCGCGTAGTGGTCGATGCGCAGGCCCGTGTTGGCCTCGACGGTGCGGACCAGCAGCTCGGGGCCGTCCTCGGCGTACGTGGCGTTGAGCTTGGTCTGGCGGCCCTGGGCGGGGTAGAGCTTGCCGGACTCGGCGCCCTTGAAGGACGGCACCGTGACGTTCGAGTCGCGGGGCAGCGAGATCATCGTGTTCCCGCCGTCGTCCGCGACGTGCAGGATCATCATCGAGTCCGTGCGCTTGCCCTCGGCGGAGCCCGTGTGGAGCTTCTTCTTGTCCTCGGCGGTCATGCCCTCGCGGCTGTCGGAGCCCACGATCAGGTAGTTCGTGCCGGCCCCGCCCTCGGGCCGCTCGATGACCTTGGAGAGGTCGACCTCGCGCTTCAGCTTGGAGTCGGCCCAGAAGTACGTGGAGACGGAGACCACGACGAGCAGCACCACGAAGGTGATGAGGCCCCACTTGATCCGCTTGCGCCAGTTCGGTGCGGGCTTCGCGGGCCGCGGCGCGGTGTAACCGTCACCCGGACCGCCGGGGCCGCCCGGCCCGCGCCCGCCGTGCTGGGGCGTGCCGTAGACCTGGCCGTTGCTGTAGCCGCTGTCGTAGCCGGGCTCCGCGCTGGCGCGGGGCTCGAAGACGTCGTCGCGGGCGTCGCCGTAGCGCTCGCCGCCGTGGCCGTCGTCGTACGTGGGCTGGGAGGGGACACCGCCCGGCGCCTGCTGCGGCGGCGCGGACCGCTGCACGTGCCGCATCACGCGGGCGCCGTCGGGCTGCGCGCTGTTGCTGCCGCGCCCGTATCCGCGCCCGCGTCGGTCGCCCTCGCCGTACGCCTCTGGCCAATCGCTCATGTGGACCAGTGTGCAGTGCCGGGACGGGAGCCCCACAAGACCGGTTGGGATTTCGGGCCACGGCTGTTGCAGAGCTGATGCAAAGCCGCCGGGCGGGGGGCGGGACATTCGGCGGACTTAGGGTGGGGGCATGACAGACCTGGCCCCGGCCACGGAATCGGAGATTCCCGGCAAGCCGACCTCGGCATCCCGCACGACACTCAGCCACATCATGACCCACAACGACACCAACCTCCTCGGAACGGTGCACGGCGGAGTGATCATGAAATTGGTGGATGACGCGGCGGGCGCCGTCGCCGGACGCCACTCGGGCGGCCCGGCCGTCACCGCGTCCATGGACGAGATGGCCTTCCTGGAGCCGGTCAGGGTCGGCGACCTCGTGCATGTGAAGGCCCAGGTCAACTGGACCGGGCGGACCTCCATGGAGGTCGGCGTCCGCGTCCTCGCCGAGCGCTGGAACGAGTCGACGCCCGCCCAGCAGGTCGGCTCCGCGTACCTGGTGTTCGCGGCGGTCGACGCGGACGGCAAGCCGCGCTCCGTGCCCCCGGTGCTGCCGGAGACGGAGCGCGACCGGCGCCGCTACCAGGAGGCGCAGATCCGCCGCACGCACCGCCTCGCGCGCCGCCGCGCGATCAAGGAGCTCCGCATGAACCGGGCGGCCGAGGGCCTCGACGACTGAGGCCCCGCCGCCACCGCCTCACGGGCAGACGACCTGGTCCCCGGTGACGGCGCCGAACTCGCCCTGGTAGGCGTCCTCCGCCCGTACCGGCCGCACCTTCTTGAAGTCGGTGCCCGCGATCACCTTCAGGGTCGCGCCCTGGCCCTTGACCTTCCGCATCTCGCACCCGGGCAGCGCCGTCGCCAGGGACTTCGCCGAGCGGTCCCAGCGCGGGTCGTACGCCACCACGGTGCGCCGCAGCGGCTTCTCCTTGGCGCCCGCCACGCTCCCGGGCGCCCGCGTCGTCCTGAAGCCCGTGGTGCGCAGCGCCCGGTCGACGCGCTTGCCGAGGCCGGGGCTGCCCGCGCCGTTGTCCACCTGCACCCGGATCTGCTGCGGCGACACCGGCACGAGCGCGGCCTTGTGCCTGGCGCGGTGCACGGCGAGCGGACGGTCCTCGCGCAGCGCCTTGAAGAGCTTCTCGGACCGCTCGGGGGCCCACTTCAGGGTCGAGCCGATGCCCGGCAGCGTCTCGCCCTTCCGCGCGAGCGGCACCGTCGTGAACTCCGACGACGAGGGCGAGAAGCTCCGCATCGCCCGGCCGAGCGCGATGATCTCGCTGGAGCCGAAGCCCTCGTCCGCGCGGACCGAGCTGAGCAGCGTGCGCGCCACATCACGGAACTTGACCGGATTCAACAGCACCCCGCCGCTGGTCGCCTTGGCGATGAGCGCCGCGAGGAACCGCTGCTGGCGCTGCATGCGCCCGATGTCGGAGGCCCCGTCGACGTAGCGCGAGCGGACGTACTGGAGGGCCTCGCCGCCGTTCAGCTCGTGCGTGCCCACCGACAGGTCGAGCCCGGTGTGCGAGTCCTTCAGGGGCCGCGCGGTGCAGACCTCCACGCCGCCGAGCTCGTCCACCGTCTTCATGAAGCTGGTGAAGTCGACCTCCAGATAGTGGTCGATCTTGACCTTGGTCATGTGCTCGACGGTGCGCACGGTGAGGCTGGGGCCGCCCTCCGCGTAGGCCGCGTTGATCTTGTTCGGGTGCTCGTGGTGCTTCTCGCCGGTGGTCTGGTCGGTGTGCGGCGGCAGGTCCGCGTACGAGTCCCGGGGCAGGCTCACGACGCTGGCGCGGTCCCGGTCCTCGGAGATGTGCACGATCATCAGGGTGTCCGTGCAGTGGCAGGGGGCACCGCCCAGGCGGTACTTCGCCTTCTCCTCGTCAGTGATCTTGTCGCGGCCGTCGGTGCCGACGAGCAGCACGTTCATGCCGTTGCCGTCCTCGTCCTTGGGCCGGTTCTTCATGTCCTTGAAGGCGTCGACCCGCTTGATCCCGGTGTCGAGGCTGGTGACGACCCCGTGCCCGATGCCCGCGGCCGCGAGCACCGCCACGGAGAACGTGGTCGCCACCCGCATGGCCCACCGGGGCCGCTTCCCCCGCCGGGCGGAGCGCCGGGGCGTGCGGTTCGCGCCGCGGGCGGGCTGCGGCCGTCGCGGCGGGTGGGCGGGGGAGCGGGGCGGTGTGGGCACGTTCGGGGACACCTCCGCGAGGAGCGGGCCTGGGGAACGCGAGAACCGTAGGCCCATACGAAATGCGGCCCGGGGTAGCGACCCGGGCGGCGCGCGCCCGTGTCCCCCGTTCGCGGTAACGTGACCGACGATGAACGCCAAGTCTGAGGTGCAGCCTCCCGCCGTCTCTGTGATCATGCCCGTCCTCAACGAGGAGCGGCACCTGCGCGAGGCCGTGCACGCGATCCTGCAGCAGGAGTACGCGGGCGAGATGGAGGTCGTGGTCGCGCTCGGCCCCTCCACCGACCGCACCGACGAGATCGCCGCCGAGCTGGTGGCGGAAGACCCGCGGGTGCACACGGTCCCCAATCCCACGGGGCGTACGCCCGCGGCGCTGAACGCCGCCATCAAGGCATCGCGTCACCCGATCGTGGTGCGTGTGGACGGCCACGCCGCGCTCTCGCCGGGCTACATCACGACCGCGGTCCGCCTCCTGGAGGAGACCGGCGCGATGAACGTCGGCGGCATCATGCACGCCCAGGGCACCAACCCCTGGGAGCAGGCCGTCGCCGCCGCCATGACCTCGAAGATCGGCGTGGGCAATGCCGCCTTCCACACGGGCGGCGAGGCCCAGCAGGCCGAGACCGTGTACCTGGGCGTCTTCCGGCGCGAGGCCCTGGAGCAGCAGGGCGGCTACAACGAGGAGTTCATCCGCGCCCAGGACTGGGAGCTGAACTTCCGCATCCGCGAGGCGGGCGGTCTCATCTGGTTCTCGCCCGAGCTGAAGGTCTCCTACCGGCCGCGGCCGAGCGTGAAGGCCCTCGCCAAGCAGTACAAGGACTACGGCCGCTGGCGGCACGTCGTCGCCCGCTACCACGAGGGCTCCATCAACCTCCGCTACCTCGCCCCGCCGACCGCCGTGTGCGCCATCGCCGCCGGAGTCGTGGTGGGCGCGGCCCTCACCCCGTGGGGCCTCGTGATCCCGGGCGGCTACCTCGCGGCCATCGCCGCCGGGTCTGTGCCCGCGGGCAAGGGGCTGCCGCTGAAGGCCCGCCTCCAGATCCCCGTGGCGCTCGCGACGATGCACATGTCGTGGGGCTGGGGCTTCCTCACCAGCCCGCGCTCGCTCACGAAGAAGGTCATCGCCTCGCGCCGCCCGGCCGTCCTCAGCGAAGCCTGAGTCCGGCCGGGCGTGCCCGGCACCACGAGACGGCCCGGACTACCAGGTGTAGTTCGGGTCGACGTGCATGCACTGCTTCTTGTCCGAGCCGTTCATCGCCTCCGCCGACGACGGGGTCTTGTCGTCCTTCTTGGCCGCCTTGGGCGGGGTGTCGCCCTCCCGCCAGTCGGCGCCCACGGTCAGCGTGACCCCGGAGACGTCCGTCGACTTCTTCACCGAACTCAGCGGCAGACCAAGGGACTTGGCGACCCGCTGGGCGTCGCCCTCCAGCTCCTTGCTGGGGTAGCTGATGACCGTCTTCCCCTGCGCCGGGGGCTCGGTCGGGTCCGACGTCGAACGGGTGAAGCCCTTGCCGACGAGGAGCTGGGTCACCTCGCCCGCGCGGCCGGGGGCCGGGGCCTCGGAGTCCGTACGGGTCCCGTTCCTGACCTGCACCGCGATCTGGGCGTCCGGGGCCGCCGGGTCGTCGGAGAGCTTCTCCTCGGCGGACTTCTTCGGCTTCTTCTTGTCCTTGCCGTCCAGCGCGATGTCCTCGCGCACCAGGCGGAAGAGCTGCTCCGCGTCGCCGGGCTTCGGCTCGACGCGGTCGTGGTCCGAAACCGCGTACTGCCAGGGCATGGTCGTCATCGTGGTGCGCTTCGGCGGCACCTTCTTCAGCTCGTTGCCGAGGTCGTAGAGCTTCTTGATGCTGTCCAGGCCGTTGTCGACCTTGAGGGCGTCGATGGCCGTCTCGGCGAGGTTACGGAGCTTGTTCGGGCTGGACAGGCCGGTGTTCTCGCGCAGCTTGCGCACCAGCGCGTTCATGTACATGTGCTGGGCCTTGGCGCGGGAGATGTCGGTGCCGCCGTCGAAGCCGTAGCGGGTGCGCAGCCACTGCAGGGCCTGCTTGCCCTTGATGTCGTGGGTGCCCTTCGTCAGCTTCAGGCCGGAACCCTTGCCCTTGCTGGTGTGGGAGTAGATGTTGGCGTCGACGCAGACGGGGACGCCGCCGACCGCGTCGGCCATGTCCACCACGCCGGAGAAGTCGACCATGAGGAAGTGGTCGATGCGGATGTTGGTGAGCTTCTCCCACGTCGCCACCGTGCAGCCCGGACCGCCGCGTTCGAGGGTCTCGTTGGTCATGGTCAGTTTGGTGCTCGCCGGGTAGACCTTGCCGTCGTCCCGGTCGGTGCACTTCGGGATGTCCAGGAGCGTGTCGCGCGGCATGCTGATCACCGACATGTTGCTGCGGTCCGCCGAGAGGTGGAGCAGCATCTGGACGTCGGCCAGGGGTGGTGCGCCGACGGATTCCTTGGAGCCGCCGAGCTTCAGGTTCTCCTTGGTGTTACGGGAGTCCGAGCCGATCAGCAGGATGTTGAGCGGAGTCTGGCCCGCGGCGTTGGGCGTGGCCTCGGGGGCCCGGTGGTCGCCGAGGTTCAGGTCGTCCGTCTGGATCTTGCCGTTGAGGTACTGGTAGTAGAGATATCCGGCGCCGGCCGTGCCAAGTATCAGTACGGCTATGACCGTTGCCGTCCAGCGCAGCACGCGGCGTTTTCGGCGCGGAGGCCGCGCACCCGCGCCGCCCTTGCCGCTGCCGCCTTTGCCTCCGCCACCGCGCCGGTGCCGATGGCGCCCGGCGGCCTGCGGCGGCTCCCCGCCCTCCGGAGCGGCGCCCTCAGGAGCGGCGCCGTCCGACGGAGATCCGGACGGGGGAGACCCGGCGGGTGCATCGGCCCCGCTCCCGTCCCTGCCCGCGCCTCCGTACAGGCTGTCGTCCCAGCCGTGTTCGCCCGCGCCGCGGGCCGTGCCGTCGTGCGACCCGCCCGGCGGCGAGTCCTCCCCACGCACACTGCCTTGCCTCATCCCTGCCCCTCCCCGCCCCCACGGTGTCAACTGCGGTTGTTGTGCACCTTGTTAGATGCACAACAACCGCCTTAGGTCACTTGGCGCACACCGACTTGTCCGCCTCGACCTTCTGGATCCCCTCCGGCGCCTTCGACTTGGCGGAGCTGATGGGCACCCCCGCGCCCTTGAAGTCACCGCCCAGCGTCAGCTTCATCGCGGGCAGCCCCTGTGCGGACTTCTCGCTCTTGCCCGGCTTCATCGCGGACCCGGGCAGCCCCATGATGTCGGCGAGCCGCCGTGCCTGGTCCGCCTGGTCCGGAGCGTATTCGAGCGTCGTCTTCGCCAGGTCCTTGGGCGCGTTGCCCAACTGGCTGGACTTCATGACGCCTTCATTGTTCTGCAGCCAGGTGAGAGTTGTCTGAGCTGCGCCCGTCTTGCCGCTGCCGTTGTAGATGTTGACGCGGACGTCGCCGGCGGCGGACTTGGAGCCCTTGAGCCGGGCGGCGATCGCGGCCTTCTCCTTCTTCTGCTTCTTCTTCACGTCGGTCAGCGAGACGTCGTCGCGCATCATCCCGAACAGCTGGTCCGCCTTGGCCTGGTTGAGCACGACCGTGGTGTGGACCTTCTCGGCCGGGTTGTCGATGACCGGCGTGGTGGCGAAGCTCAGGTTCTTCATGTCGAACTTGCCGAGCTCCATGCCGAGGTCGCGGAGCTTCTTTATGTCCGCGATCTTGGAGTCGACGGTGAGCGCCTTCGTGCCCGATTCGGCCAGCTTTATCATCTTCGTCGGGCTGGTCAGTGTGTCGTTCGACTTCAGCTTGCGCATCAGCGAGCTGAGGAACTGCTGCTGCAGCTCGATGCGGCTCAAGTCGCCGCCGGTGCCCACGGAGTGGCGCGTCCGCACGAAGGCGAGCGCCTCCTCGCCCTCCACCTCGTGCTTGCCCGCGGGCAGCTTGAGGTGCGAGTCCGGGTCGTCGATGTCCTTGGCGAGACAGATCGGCACGCCGCCGACCGCGCTGGACATCGTCTTGACCGCGTTGAAGTCGGCCACCATGAAGTGGTCGAGCTTTATCCCGGTGATCTCGGTGACCGTGCGCATCGTGCAGCTCGGCGTGCGGTTGCTCTGCCCGAGGCTCTCGTTGAAGCGGGTCTTCGGGGTGCCCTTGATGACCTTCGTGCTGCCGTCTTCCTGCTTCGTCGGGCAGTCCGGGATGTCGACGATCATGTCGCGCGGGATGCTCAGCGCGGTCGCGTTCGAGCGGTCCTTGGAGACGTGCAGCAGGATCGTCGTGTCCGCGTGGCCGACGCTGCCCGCGTCGCCGTAGCCCTCGTTGCCCTTGCCGCTGCGCTTGTCCGTGCCGACCAGCAGGATGTTGATGGCCCGGTCCTTGCTGAAGCCGCCGGTGCCCGCGCCGTCGTCGTCGACCGCGGTGATGTTGTCGTTGAGGTGCTGGTAGTAGAGGTAGGCGCCCCCGACGGCCGCGACGAGGATGAAGGCGATCGAGCCGCCCGTCCACGCGAGCACCTTCTTCGCCTTCGACTTCTTCGGCCTCTGCTTGCGCCGCCCGCCGGCCATCTCCGGCTGCGGGGCCCGCCGCCTGCGCTGCCCCGGCACCTCACGCCGGCCGTCGCGCGGCTCGCGCGGACCGCCGCCGTACTCCCGGCTGCCGCCCTCGGGTCCCGGGCGGCGGCCGCGGCTGCTGCCCTGGCGCGGGGAGGATCTACGGGGGCCGGGGACTCCCGACTGCCCTGCGGAGGGGCTCAGTCGCAGTTCGTAGTCACCGGTGTTCGGGTTGAGCACCCACTGGTCTGCGGGGTCGATGTTGTCCGCCCGCCCACGGCCTTGCGCGTCCACGGTTGTTTGCGTCCTCCGTCGGGGCCACGCGGCGCCTTTCCCCCCTCAAAGAAGGCGCTCGGTCTGGTACATCAAGGGCGCTCGGCCACGTCGGCCGGGCGCACCGGATCGCTCACACTATCCGCCCAGTTCAGCGCCGAACGACGTCGGTGACAAATTCCACTCCCCTACAACTGGGCAATCCGCCCTATTTCTTTGGCGAACGGTGCCGAGCGTTGGGGATCGCTTTACCCACGGGCCATTACTCGCACCCCGACCCGGCGGCCGTATTGCCCCGGAATGTGGGCGCGGGGCTCGGCGTGTGCGAGGGGTCGTCGGGCTTCTCGTCGCTCCAGGATCCGTCGTCGTATCCCTCGTCCTCATACGGCTCTTCGTACGACTCCTCGTGGCTTTCCCCGGAGCCCTCCTCGGACGTTTCGCGCCCGGAGTCCGCCTGGTCGGAGCGCCCGGTTCCGTCTTCGGGTGCGGCCCGGGAGACCTCGACCGGGGAGTCGGTGCGCAGGCGGGTGAAGAGCTGTTCGGCCTCGGGCTCGACGAGTTCATCGCGATTGGCGTCGTAGGTGTACGACTGCCGGGGAACGGTGAGGAACTGCACCTCTTCTGTAGGGATATTGCGCATGCCGCGCACCAGTTCGTACAGCCCGCGAAGGCTGGCGAGCCCCGGGTCGGTGGTCAGCGAGGAAGTCGCCGCGTCGAGGACCGGATAGAGCTTGGCGGGATTGAGCAGGACGTCATTGCTGCGCACCTTGTTGACGAGGGCGCCGAGGAACTCCTGCTGGCGGTCCATGCGGTCGGTGTCGCTGCCGTTCCCGATGCTTTTCCGGGCGCGTACGTAACCGAGTGCCTGTTCCCCGTCGAGGGTCTGCCGGCCCGCGGCGATCTTCACATGGGCGTCCGGGTCGTCGACGGGGTCCTTCAGGCAGACCTGCACCCCGTCCACCGCGTCCACCATGTCCTTGAAGCCCGCGAAGTCCACGACCATGTGGTGGTCGACGCGGATCCGGGTGAGCTTCTCCACCGTACGGATCGTGCAGGCGGTGCCGCCGAACTCGAACGCCCAGTTGAACTGGGCGAATTGGGCCTTGGTCCGGGACCCGTCGGGCTGTCGGCAGCTCGGAATGTCCACCATCAGGTCGCGCGGGATGGAGACCGCGGTCGCGCTCTGCCGGTCGGCCGCGAGGTGCAGCAGGATCGTGGTGTCCGACCGCTGGGTGCCCGCGTCCTGCCCGTACTTCCGATTCCCCTGTCCCGCCCGGGTGTCGGAACCGATGAGCAGGATGTTCTGCGCGTCGTGCACCAGCGGGGTGGGCCGCTCCTTCTCGTAGCGCGCCAACTCGGCGGCCGCGTCCATGTCCTTGGTGATGTTGCCGTTGAGCTTCTCGTACACCGCCCAGCCGGTGCCCCCGGCCGCGAGCACGAGCACCGAGAGCCCCACCGCCCCCCACCGCAGCCACCGCCGCTTGCGCCGCCGGGCCACCCCGACGCCGGAGGGACTGGCCCCGACGCCGGGCCCCAGGGTCGGCCCGGCGCCCTCCGGCCCGGGTACGCCCTCCGGCTCAGGTGTCTCGGTCACGCGTGCGTCCACCCCTCATCGCGACGTCGGTGCATGGTGCGCTCTTACGACCATGGACCGAGGAGGCGCGGGGGGCCTGCGGGCCGGGGGAGAGGGTGGGCCGAACGGGGGAGAGGCTCCGTGAGAGGCGGAGCTTTCAGGGGCGCGGGGAACTGCGCGACCAGCCACATCAGACCCGCAGCCGAAGAACCGACCCGATAAGGGGCGCGGGTAACCGCGCGACCAGCCCACGGCGAACCCGCAGGCGAAGAACCGACCTCTAAAAGGGGCGCGGGGAACTGCGCAAAAACCGGCCCCCTAGCGAAGCGTGACCGTGACCTTCTCCTCGGCGACCCGCTTCGCCAGCCCCTCCTCGGACAGCTCCCCGAGATTCCGGCACAGCACGACCGAGGAGCCCGCGGCCAGAGGTGCGTACAGCCCGCCGCTGAGCCCCTCCCAGTTCCCGTACGAGAGTCCGGACAGCACCCGGGACCCCGGCCCGGCGACCTCGATCGCCTCCGCGTCCGAGCGGGCGCGCTGGACCAGTCCGGCCCCGGTGAGCTCCAGGCCGGCGACGGCCAACGCGGGCTCATCGGGGTCCACCGGCGCGTACGCCACGAACCGGTCGCCCTGCCCCGGCACCTCCACCGCGTAGTCCACGAACCCCTCCGGCGGCTGCGGGAAGCGGCCCCCGAGCGGGCGCAGCGCCAGCGCCACCCGCTCCCCGGAGCACGCGCGCGCGGCGTCGAGCGAGTCGGGCCCGCTGACCACGAGGTCCGCCCCGGCCGGATCGCCGCCCACCTCGGCGACCACGCCCACCGACGAACAGGCGAGCAGCCACACCGCCGTCTGCCAGTGCGCGGGCAGCAGCAGCGCGAGCCGGTCGCCGGGCTCGGCGGCGAGGTCGCCCTGGAGCAGATTGGCCGTCTTGGCCACCCAATTGGCGAAGGTGGCCACCGACAATTCGACGCGCTCGCCCGTGGCGTCGTCGTAGAAGGTGACGAGGGGACGCCCCGGGTCCGCGGCGAGCGCGGATCGCAGCAGGTCGGCAGGGGTGCGGTCGTTGGCGTTCACGCGGGCAAGGGTACGCGGGGGCGGCGCGGCGCCCGGGCGGGGCGGGGGAGTTGGCGCCACCGGATCGGCGGAAGCCACCCGACGATCCGTCAAATCCCCAATGGACAGATATGTACCGGTATGCCGACGATCAGATGCATGCGTGGATTCCTTGCTTCCTCGATCGGTGTCACCTGCGCGGCCGCGGCCCTGGCCCTGCCCCTCGCCCTGCCGGCGACGCCGGCGGCGGCGCGCGCCACGGCGCCCGCGTCCCCTGCCGCCGAGTCGGTCCCCGGCTCCACCCAGTCCCTCCCGCTCGCCCCGCTCGGCTCCGACCGCTCCCTCGTCCAGGGCGGCGAACAGGGCCTGCCCCGGCGCGACGTCCAGCCCTTCTCCCTGGTGGGCGTCGTATGGGACAACCCGGACGCCGAACTGCGCGGCCGCGTCCAGGTCCGCACCCGCGCGACCGGCACGACGACCTGGTCCGCCTGGCAGGACGTCGAGACGCACAACCACGAGCACGCCGCCGACCTCGACACGGCCGAGCGCGCCACCGGCAAGGTGCGCGGCTCCACGGCCCCGCTGTGGGTCGGGGACTCGGACGGCGTGGAGATCCGCGTACGGGCGGAGGAGGGGAGCGCGGCGGCGAACCAGGCCGACAACGTACGGGCGGGGCAGCCGGACGCCCAGCCTCCGCTCCCCAAGGGCCTCCGCCTCGAACTCGTCGACCCCGGCGACGAGCCCCCGCCGCAGGGCGCCCTCGCCGACGGCCCGCGTGCCGCCCTCACCGCGCAGGCCGCCGCGTCCGCCGCCGTCAACGCCGACCTCGCCCCGCTGGACGCCACCGTCATCCCGGCGCTGAGCAAGCAGGAGACCGAGGGCGACCTGATCGCGGCCCGTGGCGGCGCCGAGGTGGTCGGCAAGGCCAGGCCCTACGTAGGCCCGCGCCCGCGCATCATCACGCGCCGCGGCTGGGGCGCCGACGAGAAGCTGCGGGAGAAGGACTTCGCGTACACGAAGAGCGTGAAGGCGGCCTTCGTGCACCACAGCGCGTCCGGAAACGGCTACAGCTGTGCCCAGTCGCCCTCCGTCCTGCGCAGTATTTACCGCTATCACGTCAAGAGCAGCGGCTGGCGGGACTTCGGCTACAACTTCGCCGTCGACCGGTGCGGGAACATCTACGAAGGGCGTGCCGGAGGTGTGGCCAAGCCGGTCCTCGGCGCCCACACTCTCGGTTTCAACGCCAACAGCATGGGCATCGCCGTCCTCGGCACCTACAACAACGCCAATCCCCCCAAGGCGGCGGTGAACGCCGTGGCCCGCCTGGCCGCCTGGAAGCTCGGCCTGTACGGCGCGAATCCGCGCGGCACGACCTACCTGACGTCGGGCGGCGGCAACCTCTACAAGAAGGGCACGAACGTCCGGCTCCATGTGATTTCAGGCCATCGGGACGGGTTCGCCACTGAATGTCCGGGCGGCCGCCTGTACAACAAGCTCGGCAAGGCCCGGTCCACCTCGGCCCGCTTCCAGGGCCGCTAGGACCAGGTCGCACCGCACGATCTGCACTCCCATCTGCATACACTGGCCGGCCGAAACGCAAATTCGGCCGGCCCCAGCAGGAAGCAGAGACGACAGGTGACTGAAGCGATCCTCCTGGTCGGCGGCAAGGGCACCAGGCTCCGTCCGCTCACGGTGCACACCCCCAAGCCCATGGTGCCCGCGGCGGGCGTCCCGTTCCTCACCCACCAGCTGGCCCGGGCGAAGGCGGCGGGCGTGGACCACATCGTCCTCGCCACGTCCTACCTGGCCGAGGTCTTCGAGCCGTACTTCGGCGACGGCTCCGCCCTGGGCCTCCACCTCGAGTACGTCACGGAGACCGAGCCCCTCGGCACCGGCGGCGCGATCCGGAACGTGGCCTCCCGCCTCCACTCGGGCCCCGACGACCCGGTCCTGATCTTCAACGGCGACATCCTCACGGGCCTCGACATCCGCGCCCTGGTGGCCACGCACCAGTCCACGGGCGCCGACGTCTCGCTGCACCTCACGAAGGTCGACGACCCGCGCGCGTACGGTCTTGTCCCCACGGACGGGACGGGCAGGGTGACGGCCTTCCTGGAGAAGCCCCAGACGCCCGAGGAGATCGTCACCGACCAGATCAACGCGGGCGCGTACGTTTTCCGCCGCTCGGTCATCGACACGATCCCCGAGGGCCGCCCCGTCTCGGTCGAACGGGAGACGTTCCCCTCCCTCCTCGCCTCCGGCGCCCACCTCCAGGGCATGGTGGACTCCACGTACTGGCTGGACCTGGGCACCCCGCAGGCATTCGTCCGCGGTTCGGCGGACCTGGTCCTCGGCCGCGCCCCGTCCCCCGCGGTCCCCGGCCGCTGCGGCGACCAGCTGGTGCTCCCCTCGGCGCAGGTCGCCACGGACGCCAAGCTCACCGGCGGCACGGTGGTCGGCGCGGGCGCGGTGGTGGGCGAGGGCGCCCGCGTGGACGGCAGCACGGTCCTGGCGGACGCGGTGATCGAGCCGGGCGCGGTGGTGACGGACTCACTGGTGGGCACGGGCGCGCGGATCGGCGCCCGCTCGGTCCTGACGGGCGCGGTGATCGGCGACCGGGCCACGATCGGCGAGGACAACGAACTCCGCGACGGCGTCAGAGTCTGGTGCGACGCAAGCCTCCCGTCGGGCGCGGTGCGCTTCTCGTCGGACCAGTGAATTCCAGCCCGTCAAGGGGGTCCCCCTGCTCCTTGAGAGCTTGGGGGAGTTCGAGGACGAGGCGCGTTCAGCGCCGATACGGGGCAAGGGGCGAAGCCCCATGAGGAGGCCGCCCCAGGGCCGCGGAGCGGCGGGTTTCGGGAAGGGGCGGGATCGGGGAAAAGAACCCCCGTACCCTCAACCCCATGTCCTCCCGCTTCGCCCCCCACCCCACCCGCACCACGGTGCGAGGCGGCGAAACAGCGGTCCCGCACGGCGTGCCACACCAGCCCACAACAGGCCGCACCCGCGAGTGGAAACCCCCTTACCCCCTGGACCTGGGCCTCACCCTCGGCCCCCTCCGCCGCGGCCCCGCCGACCCCACCTTCCGCACCGCCCAGGACGGCTCGGTCTGGCGGGCGACCCGCACCCCCGAGGGCCCGGGCACCCTCCGCGTGGCCGTCCACCGGAGCACCGCCACCGCCCGGGCCGAGGCATGGGGCGAGGGAGCGGACTGGCTCCTCTCCCAACTCCCCGCCCTCCTCGGCGCGTCGGACGACCCGGCGGCCTTCACCCCCCGCCACCGCCTCGTGGCCGTCACCGAACACCACCGCCCCGGCCTCCGCCTCACCCGCACCGGCTTGGTCCTGGAATCCCTGATCCCGTCGATCCTGGAGCAGAAGGTCACGACGGACGAGGCGTACCGCGCCTGGCGCCTCTTGGTCCGCACGTACGGCGAACCGGCCCCCGGCCCGAAGACGTGGCCCTTCAAGGCTCCGATGCACGTGATGCCGGAGCCCCGCACCTGGTCCCTGATCCCGTCCTGGGAGTGGCACCGCGCGGGCGTCGACAACAAGCGCGCGTCGACGATCCTGCGCGCGGTCAAGGTGGCCCGCCGCATGGAGGAGGCGGCGGCCATGACGCCCGCCGACGCCCAGGCCCGCCTCGAACTGATCCCCGGCATCGGCCCCTGGACCTCCGCCGAGACCGTCCAGCGCAGCAACGGAGCCCCCGATGCGGTGACGGTCGGCGACCTCCACCTCCCGGGCATCATCGGCTACGCCCTCGCGAACGACCGCACGGCGGACGACGCGGCGATGCTGGAGCTGCTCTCCCCGTACGAGGGCCAGCGGCACCGCGCGGCCCGCCTGATCCTCCTCAGCGGCCGCACCCCACCGCGCCGCGAGCCACGCATGCCGAGAGGCGACATCGCACGCCTCTGAGGAAGACCGCCCCGGAACGACGGACCGCCCCGGGCAAGGGGACGGACTCGCCGCTCCCCCCCGGGGGGGGCTACCGAACCTCGATGAAGTCCTCAGCCGCGCGCGCGGCCCGCTCCTTCGGCGCCACCGCCGCATGCCCCACGGCCACCGCCCCCATCGGGTCCCAGTCCGCGGGCAGCCCGAGGACCTCCCGTACGACGTCCGCGCAGAACATCGTCGACGACACCCACGCGGAGCCGAGCCGCTCCCCGGCGAGCCCCACCAGGAAGTTCTGCACCCCGGCGCCCGCCGCGACCACGAACATCTCCCGCTCGGCGCCGTCCCGCCGCGCGTCCCCGTACGTGTGCGCGCCGTCCGCCACCAGACAGGGCACCACCAGGTAGGGCGCGTTGCGCAGCACGTCCCCGCGCCGCACCCGCTTCGCGATGGACTCCTCGCTCTTGCCGTCGCGCCGCAGGTCGGCGATCCAGGCGTCCCGCATGGCGTCGAGCAGCCGCGTCCGCGACTCCTCGGACTCGAGGAGCACGAAGCGCCACGGAGTGGTGTGGTGCGGCGCGGGCGCCGTCACCGCGAGCGCGACGGCCCGGCGCACCGCTCCCGGGTCCACCGGCTCGTCGGTGAACTCCCGCACCGTGCGCCGCTGGGTGACCGCCTCCCGGACGGCCTCCGACGTGCCGAGCCGGAACATGTCGTCGCGCGCGTCCCGCACCATGGCCCGCGCCCCCTCGTCCTCGAGCTCTTCCTCGAAGCCGCCGTCCACGACGTGGGCGAGCCCCCGCACCACCGCCACCGGCAGCCCCGCGGCCTTGCCCTTGACCAGGTCACCCGCCGCGGCCAGCTCGTCGGCGGTGGCGACGACGGTGGCGCTCAGCGGATTCCCGTACGCGTCGAAGCCGCCCCGCAGGTCGTCGAGGACCCGGACGCCCGCCGCCCCGATGGCGACGTCGGTGAGGCCGTTGCGCCAGGGCCGCCCGAAGGTGTCGGTGATGAGGACACCGACGTCGACACCCAGGGCATCGCGCAGCCCGGCCCGCACCGCGCGCGCGGAGGCGTCCGCGTCCTCCGGAAGCAACAGCACCGTCCCCGCAGGGGTGTTGGAGGCGTCGACTCCGGCCGCGGCCATCACGAGCCCCTGCCGGTTCTCGACGATACGGAGGGGCCCGCGGCGCGCCACGACCCGCACGGTCTCGGCGTCGATGGCCGCCTCCCGGTCGCTCGCCTCGACGACGCGACCCTCGGCCTTGCTGACGATCTTCGAGGTGACGAGGACGACGTCCCCGTCCGCGAGGGACGGCTCGGCGGCCGCGATCAGCTTGGCGAGGTCGTCGCCCTGCCGGACCTCGGGGAGCCCCGGCACGGCCCAGACGCGGTACGACTCCGAGGGGGCGGCTCTCACGCGCGGACCTCCGCCGCGAGCGCGAGGGCCTCGCGGGCCATGGCCGCCGCGGCGGTGCCTTCCTCGGGGTCCGTCATCATCAGCGGGATGGCGCGGCACCGGATGCCCGCCGACTCGATCCGCTCCACGGAACCGGCGTCCACGGTGTCGACGAGCCAGCCGTCCAGGAGCCCGCTCCCGTAGTGCTCGGCGACCGCGGCGGCCGTCGCCTCGACCCCGACGGCCTCCAGGACCTTGTCGGCCATGCCGCGCACGGGCGCGTCCCCGACGATGGGGGAGAGCCCGACGACGGGCACCCCGGCCTCCGCGATGGCCTCCCTTATGCCGGGCACCGCGAGGATGGTGCCCACGCTCACCACGGGGTTGGACGGCGGGAAGAGGATGACGTCGGCCTCGGCGATGGCCTCCAGGACGCCCGGCGCGGGCTTCGCCTGGTCCGCGCCCACCGGCACCACGGCGTGGGCCGGGACGGAGGCGCGCATCCGCACCCAGTACTCCTGGAAGTGCACGGCCTTCTGCTCGCCGTCCACGTCGACCGCCACATGCGTCTCGACCCGGTCGTCCGACATCGGGATGAGCCGCACCCCGGGCTGCCAGCGCTCGCACAGCGCCTCCGTGACGGCGCTGAGCGGATATCCGGCGCTCAGCATCTGCGTCCGCACGATGTGGGTGGCGAAGTCCCGGTCGCCGAGCCCGAACCACTCGGGCCCCACTCCGTAGGCCGCGAGCTCTTCCTTGACCTTGAACGTCTCGTCCGTACGCCCCCAGCCCTGCTCCTCGTTGATGCCGCCGCCGAGGGTGTACATCACGGTGTCGAGATCGGGACAGACCTTCAGGCCGAACAGGTGGATGTCGTCACCGGTGTTGCCGATGACCGTGATCGCCGCGTCGGGGGCGGCCTTCTTGAGTCCCCGCAGGAAACGGGCGCCGCCGATGCCGCCGGCCAGAACCACAATGCGCATGCGCCCAAGCATTGCAGGCGGGTACGACAGTGCGTCAGGCGGTCACGGGATCCGCCGCTGCGGGCGCCTCGCAGCGCGCCGTGTGCATCGGCATCTCGGTCAGGCCCGGGTAGTAGATGTGCAGGCTGACGGCTGGTTCGAGGGAGTCGTTGACGACGTCGTGGACATAGCCGGGTGCGAAGACGCGCTGCGCTCCGGCGCGCAGCGTCCGCGCCGCGCGCTCCGTGCGTTCCGTCAACTCACCCTCCAGGAGCGTCAGCACACCGGAGGACGGCCCGTGGTCGTGTGGCCCGCTGCCCTGCCCGGGCACCCAGGAGAGCAGCCACACCTCGTAGCCGGGCCCGGTGCGCAGGCGGTGGTACCAGCGGCTCGTCGCGTCGTACTCGACGAGGTGGGCCCACTGGGAGCGGTCGGCGGCGATGGAGCGGGCGAGCCCGGCGAACTCGGCCACGGTGGCGGGGTGTTCGCGCGCGGGCTGCAGGAGGTGCGGGACTTCGAGGATGTCGCCGGCGATCTGGAGGTCGCTGTCGCTGTTCATGGTGCGGTGGTTCCTCAACGTGTGAGAGCTGGGGTGTCGCAAAGGGAAGGTGGAGCGAGGGAAACGCGGGAGACGCTGGAAAAGCGGAGCCTCGGCGGGCTCGGGGGTTCAACAGCTGGAGACGGGTCGCTCAACAGCTGGAACAGGAACAGCGACAGCGCGCGTGGGCAGCACCGACGGCACCGCTGGTGCGGTTCGTCGAGAGAGCCAAGTTCGCGAGCATGCCCACCAGGACAGCGGCTCACACCTTTGGTGTCAACCCAATGTCCGCTATGTGAGATATGTTTCACCTCATCCGGTTGTTCTGTGAGGCGAAAGGTTTGTGCAGTCAACGCACGGGACACATGGCGCTTCAACCGGCGCGTAAACGCCGATGCGATCCCGTGACCCGAATGTGATCCGGTTCGCTTCGGCGGGCATCCCGCAACGAGATCGAAGTGCGCGGCGTCTCTCCATGTGAGCGGCGTGCGTCGGGCTGGGCCACTGGCAAGTGTCACGGTTTATGCCGATTTGAACACTTTCCGCAAAGCCTTGGTTCCGCAGAGTGAATAAGGGGCCCAATAGCAGATCTCGGCTTGACTGGCCCGGATCGGCACACTTGTAATTTCACTCGTGTCGTTCAGCCGAAATCGGTAACGGCAGCATCACGGGGACGCACGGACAGACGAGGGGCGCACATGACCGAGCTGGTTCAGGAACTGCTGGTCGAGGACGCGGACGAGGAACTCGGCTGGCAGGAGCGCGCACTGTGCGCCCAGACCGACCCCGAGTCCTTCTTCCCTGAGAAGGGCGGCTCCACCCGCGAGGCCAAGAAGGTCTGCCTCGCCTGCGAGGTCCGCTCGGAATGCCTCGAGTACGCGCTGGCGAACGACGAGAGGTTCGGCATCTGGGGCGGTCTCTCGGAGCGAGAACGCCGCCGCCTGAAGAAGGCCGCTGTCTGACCCCCCGCACCACCGCACCGAAGCGCGCGCCCGCGCGCGTGCGTACGTACCGTTGTGCGCATCCACGCGTCCCATTTCGAGTGCCGCCCGACCAAACGGCACACACCCCTACGTATGGAACGGCCCGTCGCCCAAGGGTTATCCACAGGCGGCGGGCCGCGTTGTTGCCAGCCGTTAGTGTGGGGCCCCGTCCGAGACGCCCCACCGCCTCCAGCGGTCGCGGGAGTCCACCGCAGTCCACCGAACCGGGGCCCGTACCTCGATGTCCGTGCAGAGCCATTCGGCAGCCCACCACGACGCTGCCGCCCCTGAGTTTCCGCGGCATGTCGTGACCGCCGTGCTCGTCTCCCACGACGGTGCCCGCTGGCTGCCCGACGCCCTCGCCGGACTGCTCGGCCAGGAGCGCCCCGTGCAGAGCGCCGTCGCCGCCGACACCGGCAGCGCGGACGACTCCGCCCGGCTGGTCACCGAGGCCCTCGGCGCCGACCGCGTCCTGCACCTCGCGCGCCGCTCCGGCTTCGGCACCGCCGTGGACGAGGCGGCCCGCACCGCCGCCGTCCTGACGCCGGAAGAGCTGCCGTACCTGAAGCGCCCCAGCGGCTGGGACCCCGTCAGCCGCTCCTGGCGCGACGACGCGTACGACATGCCGGAGCTGCCCCACGGCGAGCCCGAGCAGTGGCTCTGGCTGCTGCACGACGACTGCGCGCCCGAGCCCACCGCCCTCGCCGAGCTGCTGCGCGCCGTCGAGACCGAGCGGGAGCTCGGCCGGGACGTCGCGATCGTCGGCCCCAAGCTCCGCGGCTGGTACGACCGCAGGCAGCTCCTCGAAGTCGGCGTCTCCATCGCCAACAGCGGCCGCCGCTGGACCGGCCTGGACCGCCGCGAGCAGGACCAGGGCCAGCACGACCACGTGCGGCCCGTGCTCTCCGTGTCCACCGCCGGGATGCTGATCCGGCGCGAAGTCTTCGAGCGGCTCGGCGGGTTCGACCGCCGCCTGCCCCTGATGCGGGACGACGTGGACCTGTGCTGGCGCGCCCAGGCCGCCGGACACCGCGTCCTGGTCGCCCCCGACGCCGTCGTCCGGCACGCCGAGGCGGCCTCCCGCGAGCGCCGCGCGGTGGACTGCGTGGGCCGCACCTCGGCGTCCCCGCACAAGGTCGACAAGGCCGGCGCCGCCTACACCCTGCTGGTCAACGCGCGCGCGGCCACGCTCCCTTGGGTGCTGTTCCGGCTCGTCGTCGGCACGCTCCTGCGCACCCTCGCCTACCTCGTCGGCAAGGCGCCGGGACAGGCCGTCGACGAGGTCACCGGACTCCTGGCCACCCTGCTGCGGCCGGGGCGGATCGTCGCCGCCCGCAGCAAGCGCGGCAAGTCCGTGCTGGAGAAGGGCGAGTTGAGGCCGCTCTTCCCGCCCCCCGGCGCCACCGTGCGCGCCACCGTCGAGCAGGTCGCCGGCAATCTTGTGGGCCGCTCCGACCCGGAGGTCTCCTCGGCGGGCCGCCACGGAGCGGTCGAGTCGGGGCCCGGTGGGGACGACGCGGACTTCCTGGAGGTCGAGCAGTTCGCCCGCCTGAAGCGCATGGCCCGCAAGCCCGGACCGATGCTCTTCGTAGTGCTGCTGTTCGCCGCGCTCATCGCCTGCCGTGAACTGCTCGGCAGCGGCGCCCTCGCGGGCGGCTCCCTGCTGCCCGCCCCCGCCGACGCGAGCTCCTTGTGGGGGCGTTACGCGGACGGGTGGCACCCCGTGGGAACCGGCGGCACCCAGTCGGCGCCGCCGTACCTGGCGCTCGTCGCGGGCCTGTCCACGCTGATGTTCGGCTCCACCGGACTCGCGGTCACGGTCCTCCTTGTCGGCTCCGTGCCGCTGGCCGGGTTCGCCGCGTACTTCGCCTCGCGGCCGCTGGTGGAGTCGCGGCTCCTGCGGGCCTGGGCGTCCGTCGCGTACGCCTTCCTGCCCGCCGCCACCGGCGCGCTCGCGGGCGGGCGCATCGGCACCGCCGTCCTCGCCGTCCTGCTGCCGCTCATGGCGCGCGCGGGCACCGCGGCCGCCGGGCTCGGCGCCGCCGAGGGCACGCGCGGCAGCTGGCGCGCCACGTGGGCGTACGCCCTGCTCCTGACGCTCGCGACGGCCTTCACGCCGATCGTGTGGCCCATCGCCCTGGTTCTCGGCCTCGCCCTCCTCGCGCTGCGCCGGAGCGACATCCGCGCTTACGGGCCGCGCTTCCTGGCCGCGCTCGGCACCCCGCTGCTGATCCTCGCCCCGTGGTCGCTGACACTGCTGCCCTTCGGGTTCTTCCGCGAGGCCGGGCTCACGTACGAGGCGGGGGCGGCGTCCGCCCTCGACCTGCTCGGCGGCAGCCCCGGTGGCTCCGGGACCGTGCACGGCCTGCTGCTCATCGGGATCGTGCTCGCCGCCCTCGCCGCACTGCTGCGCAGCGAGCGGCAGCTGGCGATCCGCACGGCGTGGACGGTCGCGCTCGTCTCGCTGTTCTTCGCCGCGCTGTCGAACGACTCGGTGTGGGCCGGACCCGCGACCCTCGGCTACGGCATCGCGCTGCTCGCGGCCGCCGCCCTGGGGGCCGACGGCGCCCGCGCGCGGGTGGCCGAGCAGAGCTTCGGATGGCGGCAGCCGGTGGCCGCGCTCATCGCGTTCGCGGCGGCCGCGGGCCCGCTGCTCGTCGCAGCCGGGTGGATGATCCGCGGCGGTGACGGCCCGCTGGAGCGCCGGGACCCGGTCCAGGTCCCCGCGTTCGTCGCGGAGGAGAGCAGCACCCAGGACCAGGCCCGCACCCTCGTGCTCGACAGCGACCGGGCCGCCAAGGTCTCGTACACCCTCGTGCGCGGCTCCGGCGCCCGCCTCGGCGACGCCGAACTGGCCGCGGCCGCCGGCTCCAACAAGCGCCTGGACAGGGCCGTCGCGCGCCTCGTCGCCGGTTCCGGCGCCGACCAGGCGGACCAGCTGGGCGGCTTCGCGGTGCGCTACGTCCTCGTACGGGACGGGGCGCCCCGGCAGATGAGCCGCGTCCTGGACGCGACGCCGGGCCTCTCGCGGCTCAGCCAGGAGGACGGCAGCGCGCTGTGGCGCGTGGACCGGCAGGTCGCGCGCGCGGCGATCGTCCCCAAGAGCGGCGACCCCGCCCCGGTCGCGGCAGGCCCCGTCGAGCTGCACACGAAGATCCCGTCCGGCACCGAGGGCCGCGTCCTGCGCCTCGCCGACGCCGCGGACGAGGGCTGGACGGCCACGCTCGACGGCCGCGCGCTCACCAGGACCACCCTGGACGGCTGGGCGCAGGGCTTCGAACTGCCCGCTTCGGGCGGCCGGTTGGACGTCACGTACGAGGCCCCGGCCTCCCACACCGGATGGCTGTGGGCCCAGGGCGCGCTCGCCGTGGTCCTGGTCGTGCTCGCGCTGCCCGGACGCCGCCGCGACGTCGACGACGACCTCCCCGAAGAGCCCGTCGTGCCCGCCCAGGCGGTCGCGGGCGAGGGCCGCAGGGCGCGCAGGCTGCGGGCCCAGAGCGAACAGCAGGCCCAGGCGTCCGCCGCGGCGGACGGCACGACGACGGCACCGTCCCAGGAGGAAGCCCTCGCGGGCCTGCCGCAGCAGCAGTCGTACGGCGAGTGGGAGGCGCCCGCCCACGCGGGCGCCGAGTACGGCACCTACGGCGGCGAGCAGCAGTACCAGGGCGCGCAGTACCCGGCAGGACAGCAGCCGGGCAGCTACGACCAGCAGTCGTACCAGGCCGATCCCTACCAGGGCGGCCAGTACGACCCGTACGCCTCGTACGGCGGCGCGGACGCGGCCTACGGAGACGCGCAGCAGTACGGCCAGGGCTACGACTCCGCGTACGCCCCCCAGCAGCCCGCGCAGCCCCCGCAGGACCCTCCGATGCCGCCCCTGCCCCCGCAGCCCCCGCACGGCAGCGACAGTGAGCGTCCCGACGGGAGCCAGCAGTGAACCGCACCACCCAGTCCCTGATCGCCGGCGTGGCCGCACTCGTCGCCGTCACCGGATTCGCCGCGTTCAACACCCCGGACGGCACGGGTGACGACGGCGCCAAGGAGGCCGCGCGGCTGCCCGTGGAGCGCACCAGCCTGCTCTGCCCCGCGCCCAGCACCTCGGACCTCGCCGAGACCTCGTACACCGGCTTCACGCCCGTCTCCAAGGGCTCCGGCGGCTCCGGAAAGGCCGAACTGCTGCCCTCCGTGAAGCAGTTGACGGACGCTCCGGACAAGGACAAGGAGAAGGGCGCCAAGCCCTTCCTGTCCTCGAAGACACCGGGCAAGCCCGTCGCGGGCGAGGAGTCGGGCGCCGAGTCGCCCGCGCTCATCGGCACCGCGGACGGAAAGCTCGCCCCCGGGTGGACCGTTCAGCAGACCAGCAAGATCACGGCGGGCAGCGGCCGCGGCGCCCACGGCCTCACCTGCTCCGCCCCCGACACGGACTTCTGGTTCCCGGCCGCCAGCACCGCCAAGGAGCGCGACGACTACGTCCACCTGACCAACCCGGACGACTCCGCGGCCGTCGTCGACATCGAGCTCTACGGCCCCGACGGCCCCATCAAGTCCGAGGTGGGGGAGGCGATCCAGGTCAAGGCCCACTCCAGCGTCCCGGTGCTGCTCTCCACGCTCACCGACAAGCCGCAGACCAACCTCACGGTCCACGTCACCGCGCGCAGCGGCCGGGTGGCGGCCGCCATCCAGTCCTCGGACGACAAGCTGGGCGGCGACTGGCTGCCCGCCGCGGCCGACCCCGCGGACAGCCTGGTCCTGCCGGGCATCCCCGAGGACGCCACGTCGGCGCGCCTGGTCGCCTTCGCCCCCGGCTCCGACGACGCCGACCTGAAGGTCCAACTGGCCTCTCCGAACGGCCTGATCAGCCCCGCGGGCCACGCCTCCCTGCACGTGAAGTCCGGCATGACGGCCGCCGTCGACCTCGGGAACGTCACCCGGGGAGAGGCGGGTTCGCTGGTCCTGACGCCCTCGGAGGACTCGGTTCCGGTGGTGGCCGCGCTGCGGGTCACCCGGGGCAAGGGCGACAAGCAGGAGACGGCCTTCATCCCGGCGGTGAACGCGGTGGGCGCGCGCGCGACGGTCGCCGACAACCGCGCCAAGGGCTCGACGCTCTCCCTGACCGCGCCGGGCAAGTCCGCGCAGGTGAAGGTCACGGCGTCGGCGGGCACCGAAGGCGGCACGCCCGCCACGAAGACGTACAAGATCAAGGGCGGTACGACGCTGGCGGTCGAGCCCCCGGTGCCGGCCGGGCTCAAGGGGGCGTACGCCCTCACGGTCGAGCCGGTGTCGGGCGGCCCCGTCTACGGCTCGCGGATGCTGCGGCTCGGGGGCGACGACACCCACGGGGTGCCGATGTTCACCGTGCAGACGCTCCCGGACGACCGGGGGACGGTCGCGGTGCCGGAGGCGGAGCAGGACCTCACGGTGCTGGAGAAGTAGGCGGGCACACGCGCGTGGCGGCTCGCCTGTGTGTGGCGGCCCGCCTGCGGGTGCCGGGAGGTCAGTCCTCGCCGTAGCGCGGGTCCACCGACTCCGGTGAGAGGCCGAGGAGTTCGGCGACCTGCTCGACGACCACCTCGTGGACCAGGGCCGCCCGCTCGTCCCGCCCCTTGGTGCGGATCTCGACCGGGCGCCGGTAGATCACCACGCGCGCGGGCCGCCCTTCGGAGGCGGTGATGGTGCCGCCCAGCGGGATGACCTCGTCCCCCAGGCTCCCGGCCGCGTCGTCGGCCGACTGCAGGGGCGGGACCTCGAGCACCAGGAAGTCGATCTCGGCGAGCTGCGGCCAGCGCCGCTCGAGCCGCTCCACGGAGTCCTGCACCAGGTCCGTGAAGGCATCGGCGCGGCTCGCCGAGAGGGGCACCTGGGGCGGGGCCACGGGGCCGCGCATGCCCCGGCCGTGCCGGTCGCGGCGGCGGGGCCTCGGCTCTGCGGATCGGGGCGGTACGGGGTCGTCCATCACTGATGCAGCGTAGTCCCCGAGATCCGCGTTTCCGTACGCCTTCCGTACGGCGCACGGCATGTCGCCGGATGACCGTTCCGCCGACTCTTGAGGCCGTTTCGCGGTCTTCCGAAGACCGTCGATCACGCTGCGAATGACGGGAAATGCACCGAGTGGTGACCGGATTCAACACCACCTGTCCCGGTGGTCACTTGAGACACCGCAGGTCAGCGAGGTGCGCGGAGCGTGCACCGTGTGCGAGATCACACCACGACACGGGGGAGTGACCTGGTGGAGAGTCGTCGCGGCCCGCTCAAGAGTGCGGTACCGTCCAACGTCGTGAGCCCTGTACGTCGCTGTTCGCGCACCGCTTGCGGCCGTCCCGCCGTCGCGACGCTGACGTACGTCTACGCCGACTCGACCGCGGTCCTCGGCCCCCTCGCCACCTACGCCGAACCCCACTGCTACGACCTGTGCGCCGAGCACTCCGAGCGCCTCACCGCCCCGCGCGGCTGGGAGGTCGTCCGGCTCACCGACGGCTCGGCCCCGGCCCGCCCCAGCGGTGACGACCTCGAAGCGCTCGCCAACGCGGTGCGCGAGGCGGCCCGCCCCCAGGAGCGCGCGGCCGAGGCGGGCGGCAGCGGAGGCCGCTCGGCGGACCCCATGGAGGTCGCACGCCGCGGCCACCTGCGGGTGCTGCGCTCTCCGGAGTCCTGAACCGACCTCTTCGTAGAGCCCTGTTGCTGTTGCCGCACCCCCTCTTCGTAGGCCCCTGTCGCAACACCCTCTCCGTAGAGCCCTGTTGTTCACTCCCGAACATTTTGTTCACTCCTGTACGGCCCATTGACGTGCCGTCGTTGCGGAGCCGACGATTCCCCCGCCCGTGAGAGATCACTTTCCGCATCACGGAAACCGGGGAGGCCCCTGTGTTTGTGCAGCAACTGGAGCCCGTGGCCGACTCGCTCGGCCTGTCCGCCCTCGTCGCCACCCTGCCCCTCGTCACCGTCCTCGTCCTGCTCGGCGCCGTCCGGCTGCAGGCGCACAAGGCGGGGCTCATCGGCCTCGCGGTCGCGGCCCTGGTCGCCTGGCTCGCGTACGGCATGCCGCTCGGCCAGACCGCCTCCAGTGCCGCGCAAGGGGCCCTCTTCGGCCTCTTCCCCATCCTGTGGATCGTCGTCAACGCCCTGTGGGTGTACCGGATGACGGTCCGCACCCGGCACTTCGACATCCTGCGCCGCTCCTTCGGGCGGCTCTCCGACGACCCGCGCGTGCAGGCCCTCGTCGTCGCGTTCTGCTTCGGGGCGCTCCTCGAGGCACTCGCCGGATTCGGGGCGCCCGTGGCGATCTGCTCGGTGATGCTGGTCGCGCTCGGCTTCGACCCGGTGCGGGCCGCGGTCGTCGCCCTCGTCGCCAACACCGCACCGGTCGCCTTCGGCGCCATGGGCACCCCCGTCGTCACGCTCGCCCAGGTCACCGGGCTGCCCCTCGACTCCGTCGCCTCCGTGGTGGGCCGCCAGACCCCGCTGCTCGCCCTCGTCGTGCCGCTGCTCCTGGTGGGCCTGGTGGACGGGCGGCGGGGCCTGCGGGACACCTGGGCGCCCGCGCTCGCCTGCGGAATCGCCTTCGCCGCCGTGCAGTTCGCGGCCTCCAACTACGTCTCGGTGCAGCTCGCCGACATCGGGGCGGCGCTCGCGGGCGCGGGCGCGCTCATGGCGGTGCCGCAGGCGCGCAAGCCCGCGACCGAACCCGTCCGCGCGGCGGTCCTCACCGGCGTACGAAGTGAAGACCTCGACCAGGAGGACACCCGCCCCGAGGTGCTGCGCGCCTACGCCCCGTACGCGCTCATCGTCGCGATCTTCTCCCTCGCTCAAATCCCGGCGGTCAAGGACCTGTTGGCGAAGGCGACGCGGACCTTCGACTGGCCCTTCCTGAACGTCGCGGACCCGGACGGGAAGCCGGTGGGCGGCAACGTCTTCGCGCTGCCGCTCGTCGCCACCGGCGGGACCCTGGTGCTGCTCGCCGGAGTGGGCACGGCATTCGTGATCGGCGTGCACGCGCGCGTGGCGGTGCGCGAGTGGCTCGCCACCGTGCACGAACTGCGGTTCGCCATCCTCACGGTGACCTCCGTGCTCGCCCTCGCGTACGTCATGAACCTCTCCGGACAGGCCGCCACCATCGGGCACTTCGTGGCCGCCGCGGGTGCGGGGCTCGCCTTCTTGTCGCCGGTCCTCGGCTGGTTCGGGGTCGCGGTGTCGGGCTCGGACACCTCGGCCAACGCGCTGTTCGGCTCGCTCCAGGTGACCGCGGCACGGCAGTCGGGGCTCTCCCCGGAACTGCTCGCGGCCGCCAACAGCTCCGGCGGCGTCCTCGGCAAGATGATCTCCCCGCAGAACCTGACCATCGCGTGCGCGGCCGTCGGACTCGCGGGCAAGGAAGGCGATCTGCTGCGCAAGGTGCTGCCGTGGAGCCTCGGTCTGCTCCTGGTGATGTGCCTGATCGTGGTGGCGCAGAGCTCGGCCGTCCTGGGCTGGATGCTGCCGTGACGGAACGCGGGCGGGCATCAGGGGCGGATGGGGGCCGTACCAGGGTCGGACCAGGGACGGCACGCACCTGACTGCCAGGCGTTGCGGGTAGTTTGGGGTGACCGACGAGATTCTTTCGCTGAGCTCGCAGAACCTGCAGAGAGGGTTGGCCGTGACTGCTGATCTGTCACAGATCGTCAAGGCGTACGACGTGCGCGGGGTGGTCCCGGACCAATGGGACGAGCCGCTGGCCGAGTTGTTCGGCGCCGCCTTCGCACAGGTGACGGACGCCACCGCGATCGTCGTCGGCCACGACATGCGCCCCTCGTCGCCGGGCCTCTCCCGCGCCTTCGCGCGCGGGGCCGCCGCCCGCGGCGTGGACGTCACCGAGATCGGCCTGTGCTCGACGGACCAGCTGTACTACGCCTCGGGGGCGCTGAATCTCCCGGGCGCGATGTTCACGGCGTCGCACAACCCCGCGCAGTACAACGGCATCAAGATGTGCCGTGCGGGCGCCGCCCCGGTCGGCCAGGACACCGGCCTCGCCGAGATCCGCACCCTCGTGGAGGGCTGGTCGCAGACGGGCGCCCCCGAGCCCGCCGCCACCGCCGGCACCCTCACCCGGCGCGACACCCTCAAGGACTACGCGGCACACCTGCGCTCCCTCGTCGACCTCACCTCGATCCGCCCCCTGAAGGTCGTCGTGGACGCGGGCAACGGCATGGGAGGGCACACGGTGCCCACGGTCTTCGAGGGGCTGCCCCTGGACGTCGTGCCGATGTACTTCGAGCTGGACGGCACATTCCCCCACCACGAGGCCAACCCCCTGGACCCGAAGAACATCGTCGACCTCCAGGAGCGCGTCCGCACCGAGGGCGCCGACCTCGGCATCGCCTTCGACGGGGACGCGGACCGCTGCTTCGTGGTCGATGAGAGCGGGGACCCGGTCTCCCCGTCGGCGATCACCGCTTTGGTCGCCTCCCGCGAGCTGGCCAAGCACGGCGGCAAGGGAACGGTCATCCACAACCTGATCACGTCGTGGTCGGTCCCCGAGGTCGTCAAGGAGAACGGCGGCAGCCCGGTCCGCACGCGCGTGGGTCACTCCTTCATCAAGGAGGAGATGGCCAAGACGGGCGCGATCTTCGGCGGCGAGCACTCCGCGCACTACTACTTCCGCGACTTCTGGAACGCGGACACGGGCATGCTGGCCGCCCTGCACGTCCTGGCGGCCCTCGGCGGCCAGGACGGCCCGCTCTCCCAGCTGGTCGCGCAGTACGACCGCTACGCGGGCTCCGGAGAGATCAACTCCACCGTCGACGACCAGACGGCCCGCCTGGCCGCGATCAAGTCCACCTACGAGGGCCAGGACGGCGTGACCCTCGACGAGCTGGACGGCCTCACCGTCACCGCCGCCGACTGGTGGTTCAACGTCCGCGCCTCCAACACCGAGCCGCTGCTGCGCCTGAACGTGGAGGCGCGCGACGAGGCCACCATGGCCACGGTCCGCGACGAAGCCCTGGCGATCATCAGGGCGTGAGCCCACGGGTGCCCCAGGGCACCCACGCGCGTGGGCGGCGGCGACCTCGGAACCCGCACCCACGCGCGCGTAGGGCGGGCGTTCTCGTGGGCCCCGGCCCCGGACCGCCCGCCCCCGCACCAAGCCCCTCACGGCGGTAGGCTGACCAGGCCGCACCCCCACCCCACCAGCTCGAAGGGACCCACCCCATGCCGCTCGAAGCCGGCCTCCTGGAGATCCTCGCCTGCCCGGCCTGCCACGCCCCCCTCAAGGAGACGGACACCGAGCTGATCTGCACCGCGGACGCCAAGGAGTGCGGCCTCGCCTACCCGGTCCGCGACGGCATCCCCGTCCTCCTCGTCGACGAGGCCCGCCGCCCCGCGTAACGCGGCACCTCGGACCCCGAGCACAGACCCACCCGCGCACGGCGATCGGAGGCTGACGCCCCATGCTCGACGAATCGCTGCTGGACGCCCCCGAGGCGCTCGCCCAGGCCGACCGCCACGGACTGCTGCGCGGCGCCGCCGAGGCCGGCGCCCGGGTACGGACCGCCGTCCGGCACTCCGCAGAGGCGGGGCTCACGGACCTCAAGCCCGACGGCCGCCCCCGCTCCCTCCTCATCGCGGGCCCCGGCGCCGCCGCGAGCTGCGTCGCCGACCTCCTCGGCACCCTCGCGGGCGCCGTCTGCCCCGTCGTCCGCCTCGCACCGACCGGCGTCGCCCCCGCGGCGGGCGCCCTGCGCTGGGCGCTGCCCGGCTGGGCGGGCCCCGTGGACCTGCTCCTCATCGCCACCCCGGACGGCACGGAACCCGGCCTCACCCTCCTCGCCGAGCAGGCGTACCGCCGCGGCTGCACCGTCGTCGCGGTGGCCCCCGCCCGCTCGCCCCTGGCCGGGGAAGTGAACGGCTCGCACGGCCTCACGATCCCCATGGCGCTGTCCCCGCACGGCCCGCTGGGAGCGGACGGAACCCCGGCATCCGCAGGCGGCGGCGCCCCCTCCGAAGACACCGTCTCCGCCGCCGCGGCGCCCGCCACCCTCTGGGCCCTCGCCACCCCTCTCCTTGTGCTCCTCGACCGCACGGGCCTGATCAGCGCCCCCGTGGACACCCTCCAGAAGGTCGCCGACCGCCTCGACCACGTCGCCGAGCGCTGCGGCCCCGTCATCGCGACGTACAGCAACCCCGCGAAGACCCTCGCCGCCGAACTCGCAGACACCCTCCCGCTGATCTGGACGGAAGGGCCGACCGCCGGCCCCGTGGGCCGCCGCTTCGCCGCCACCCTCGCCGAGCTGGCGGGCCGCCCCGCGCTCGCCGCCGAGCTCCCCGAGGCCCTGCCCGCGCACGCCGCGCTCCTGGCGGGCGAACTCGCCGGGGACACCAGCGAGGACGACTTCTTCCGCGACCGCGTCGAGGAGCCGCAGTCCCTGCGCGCCCGCGTCGTGCTGCTGCGCGACACACCGGTCGACGCCGGCGGCCTCACCGCCGCCCCGGCCGCCCGCGAGCTGGCCCACGGCCACGACGTCCCGCTCAGCGAGCTCGAGCCGGAGGACGGCGGCGAGCTGGAGATGCTCGCCGAGCTGATCGCCATCACGGATTTCGCGGCCGTTTACCTGACGCTCGCCCCGGGGGACCGATCATGACTCACGCAGCACCGCACCCGCGTACGCAGTAAGGGAGCCCCCTCCGTGGACCGCCTCACCAACACCATCCGCCCCTACGCCTGGGGCTCCACCACCGCCATCCCCCAGCTCCTCGGCGTCGAGCCCACCGGCGAACCGCAGGCCGAGATGTGGATGGGCGCCCACCCCGGCGCACCCTCCCGCACCGACCGGGGCGCGCTGAACGAGGCCATCGACGCGGCCCCCGAGCGCGAGCTCGGCCCCGCCGCCGTCGCCAAGTTCGGCCCCCGCCTGCCCTTCCTGCTCAAGCTCCTCGCCGCCGGAGCCCCCCTCTCCCTCCAGGTGCACCCCAACCTCGCCCAGGCGAAGGAGGGTTACGAGGACGAGGAGCGCCGCGGCGTCCCCCTCGACGCCCCGAACCGCAACTACAAGGACGCCAACCACAAGCCCGAACTCATCTGCGCCCTCACCCCCTTCGAGGGCCTCTGCGGCTTCCGCGCCCCCGACGCCGCCGCCGAACTCCTCGAAGGACTCGGCGTCGACTCCCTCAAGCCCTACGCCGACCTGCTGCGCGCCCGCCCCGAAGAGGCCGCCCTGCGCGAGGTGTTGACGGCCGTGCTCACCGCCGATCCCGAGCAGATGGCCGCCACGGTCAGCGATGTCGTCGCGGCCGCCGAGCGCCTCGGCGGCGACTACACGGCGTACGCCGGAATCGCCCACCACTACCCGGGCGACCCGGGCGTCATCGCCGCGATGCTGCTCAACTACGTGACGCTGCAGCCCGGCGAGGCCCTCTTCCTCGGCGCCGGCGTCCCGCACGCCTACCTGAACGGCCTCGGCGTCGAGATCATGGCGAACTCGGACAACGTCCTGCGCTGCGGCCTCACCCCGAAACACGTCGACGTGCCGGAACTGCTGCGCATCGTCCGCTTCGAGGCCACCGACCCGGGCGTCCTGCGCCCCGAGGCGTCCCCCTCCGGCGAGGAGGTCTACGAGACCCCCATCGACGAGTTCCGCCTCTCCCGCTTCGTCCTGCCCGAGGCCGCGAGCGCCCCGCAGGACCTGACCGCGGCGACCCCGCAGATCCTGCTCTGCACCGCGGGCTCCGTCCGCGCGGGCGACCTCACCCTCGAACCCGGCCAGTCGGCCTTCGTCCCGGCCGGCGAAAGGGCCGAAGTGTCCGGGGTCGGCACGGTATTCCGGGCCACTGTGGTGGCCTGAAGCGCCCCACGAGCCTCGTACTGCAACAATGGCCCACCGCAAAGCCCGGGCAAAGCCCGGGCGCTGACGGACGAACGTACGCAGGCAGGCGAAGGGACCCCGACACTCATGAGCGCGTCAGGCGGAACAAAGGCGATCGTGGCGGCACTGGCCGCCAACCTCGCGATCGCGGTGTCGAAGTTCGTGGCGTTCCTCTTCAGCGGCTCGTCATCGATGCTCGCCGAGAGCGTGCACTCGCTCGCCGACTCCGGCAACCAGGGCCTGCTCCTGCTCGGCGGCAAGAAGGCCCAGCGCGAGGCGACGCCCCAACACCCCTTCGGGTACGGGCGCGAGCGCTACATCTACGCCTTCCTCGTCTCGATCGTGCTCTTCTCGGTCGGCGGCATGTTCGCGATCTACGAGGGCTACGAGAAGATCAAGCACCCGCACTCACTGGAGCACTGGTACTGGCCGGTGGGCGTCCTGGTGTTCGCGATCATCGCGGAGAGCTTCTCGTTCCGTACGGCCATCAAGGAGTCCAACGAGACGCGCGGCAAGCTCACCTGGACGCAGTTCGTCCGCCGCGCCAAGGCGCCCGAGCTGCCCGTCGTCCTCCTGGAGGACCTCGGCGCCCTCGTCGGCCTGGTCCTCGCCCTCGGCGGCGTCGGCCTGGCCCTCGCCACCGACAACGGCGTCTGGGACGGCATCGGCACCCTCTGCATCGGCATCCTGCTCATCCTGATCGCGATCGTCCTCGCCGCCGAGACCAAGTCCCTGCTGCTCGGCGAGGCCGCGGGCGCCGACGAGGTCGCGAAGATCGAGAAGGCCGTGGTCGACGGCGACACCGTGACCAGCGTCATCCACATGCGCACCCTCCACCTCGGCCCCGAGGAGCTCCTCGTCGCCGCCAAGATCGCCGTCCAGCACGACGACACGGCCGCCGAGGTCGCCGCCGCGATCAACGCCGCGGAGGAGCGCATCCGCGCCGCGGTCCCGATCGCCCGCGTGATCTACCTGGAGCCGGACATCTACAGCGAGTCCGCGGCCGCCGCGGGCACCAACCCGGCCAAGGCCCCGGGCGGCGACGGCCACTGAGCAACTCCCTTCCGCCGTACGCCGATGGGCCCCGCACCAGCGAAGGTGCGGGGCCCATCGGCGTACTGACGGAGAACGGGCCGTCGTTACCGGACCTCGCGCAGGACGTCGAGGATCGCGGCCTCGTCGGGCGCCGCCTCCAGGCGCTCCCGGAAGCCGGTGTCCATCAGCTTCCGCGACAGGAGCGCGAGGATCCGCAGGTGCTCATCGCCCGCGGCGGCCTCCGGCACCGAGATCATGAAGATCAGCTTGGCCTTCGTGCCGTCCAGGGAACCCCACTCGATGCCCTCCGCGGACCGCGCGAAGCCGACCACCGGAGAGGTCACCGCATCGGTCTTGGCGTGCGGGATGGCGATCTCCTCGCCGAGCCCCGTGGTGCCCTGTGCCTCGCGGCGCAGCGCCGTCTGTACGAGCTCCTCGACGTCGTTCACCTTGCCCGTGGAGGCGAGCAGCCCGGCCAGCTCGCGGATGGCCGCCTCCTTGTCCTGGGCGTCGAGGCCGACCTCGACGGTCTGCTCGGTGAGATAGCCGGAGAGGACCTCGTCCTCGGGGGCGGGGGCCGCGTCCGCGGGGGCCTGCTGCGGGGCGGGGGAGGGGGCAGGAGCGGTCGCCGTGGCGGCTCCGGCACCCGTGGCGGCTCCGGCTCCCACACCGGCGAGGACGGGCTCCGGGGCGGGCGTCGCCGCGGGGGCGGTTTCGCCCTTGCGGCGCTGCTGGAACTCGATGAGCGCGTTGGTCGTGAAGGCCGTGACCACGACACCGGCCGCGATGGCGACGAAGAACATCGCGACGCCGCTGATCGCGCCGAACAGCGAGACGATCGGACCGCCGTGCGGCACCGAGTCCTCGACCCCGGCCACACCCGCGATCGCACCGGCGACCGCGCCGCCCAGCATGTTCGCCGGGATCACCTGGGCCGGCCGTGCGGCCGCGAACGGGATCGCACCTTCCGAGATGCCGAAGAAGCCCATGAACAGGGCGGCGAGACCGGTCTCCTGCTCCTGCTTGCTGTAGAGCTTCTTGCGCAGCAGCGTCGCCAGGCCCTGGCCGAGCGGCATGACCGGGATGGCGGCGGCGGCCATGCCCATGACGTCGTTGTTGGTGCCGATCAGACCGGCACTGACGAGGAAGGCCGTCTTGTTGACCGGGCCGCCCATGTCGAAGGAGATCATCAGGCCGATGATGATGCCGAGCACGATGGCGCTCGAACCGGTCATCCCGTTCAGCCAGTTGGTGAGGTGGGTGAACACCCAGGAGATCGGCTGCCCGATCACATAGATGTAGAAGAGCCCCAGCACCAGCGTGGAGACGATCGGCAGGACAATGATCGGCATGATCGGCTGGACGAACTTGGGGACCTTGACCTTCTTCAGCCCCAGGACCAGGTAACCGGCCAGGAAGCCGGTGACGATCGCGCCGAGGAAGCCCGCGTTGGCGTCGGCCTTGTAGATGCCCACGGCGTCCGAGGCGAGGAAGCCGCCGATCATGCCGGGCACCAGCGCCGGCCGGTCGGCCAGGGCGTACGCGATGTAGCCGGAGAAGATCGGCAGCATCAGCTTGAAGCCGGTGACGCCCAGCTGGTTGACGTACCACCAGAAGGACTCTTCGGGGATGACCAGGCCGCCCTTGGCGTCGGCATGACCGCCGAGCGAGAGCGAGACGGCGAGCAGCAGACCGCCGACCACGACGAACGGGATCATGTACGAGACGCCGTTCATCAGCGCCTTGTACGCCTGGCTGCGCTCCTTGCCGCCCCCGCCGCCCGCGGACGGGGAGGTACCGGCGGCGAGCACCGGCGAGCTCTGCACCCGCTCGATGAGCTGCTCGGGGTGGTGAATGCCCTCGGCGACACCGACCCGCAGCACCCGCTTCCCGCCGAAGCGGTCGAGGTCGACTTCCTTGTCCGCCGCGATGATGACGCCGTCGGCGTCTTTGACATCGTTGTCAGCCAAGACATTCTCGGCCCCGATGGAGCCCTGGGTCTCCACCTTCATGCCGACGCCGAGGCCGTCGGCCGCCTGCTGGAGCTTCTCCGCGGCCATGTACGTGTGGGCGATGCCGGTGGGGCAGGCGGTCACCGCGACCAGCTTCAGCGGCTTCTGCCCGCTGCTGGCCCCGCCTATCGGGGGATCGACCGGACTGGTCACGTGGGTCTCCTAACGCCTTCGCCAACAAGATCGCGCAAATGTTCCCGATCTCAAGGCATCCTGCAACACATAAGGACAGGATCAAAAGCGCAAAGGTCCCGGTTTGTACGGGTCTGAAGACCTATCCGGCAATGTTCTGTTGGCCTGACACGCGGTGTGGTCTGCTGGGCCAATCGGTGTAGATTCGTGACAGTGCCAGACGTCGCTGCTGATGGCGGTCGGGCGGTCCGTTCCGGACCGGCCGAGGGAGAGAGGGCCTCCGACGGACTGCGCTGCGGGCACCGTCGCATCCATGCGACCGGCGCCGCAGATCAGCCATGCCCACCCTCGACCCATCCACGAGGAGCAGCTCTACATGTCGTCTGTCGCCAATCAGGACTTCAAGGTCGCCGACCTCTCCCTGGCCGAGTTCGGCCGCAAGGAGATCACTCTCGCCGAGCACGAGATGCCCGGCCTGATGGCCATCCGCAAGGAGTTCGCCGCGGCCCAGCCGCTGGCCGGGGCCCGCATCATGGGCTCGCTGCACATGACTGTGCAGACCGCCGTGCTCATCGAGACCCTGGTCGCCCTGGGCGCCGAGGTCCGCTGGGTCTCCTGCAACATCTTCTCGACCCAGGACCACGCGGCCGCGGCCATCGCGGTCGGTCCGAACGGGACGCCGGACAACCCCCAGGGCATCCCGGTCTTCGCCTGGAAGGGCGAGACGCTGGAGGAGTACTGGTGGTGCACGGAGCAGGCGCTGACCTGGCCGAACACGCCCACCGGCGGCCCGAACATGATTCTTGACGACGGTGGCGACGCCACTCTCCTCGTCCACAAGGGCGTCGAGTACGAGAAGGCCGGCAAGGTCCCCTCGGTCGACACCGCGGAGAACGACGAGCACCGCGTCATCCTGCAGGTCCTCAACCGCACCATCAGCGAGGGCTCGCAGAAGTGGACCCAGCTCGCCTCGGAGATCCGCGGCGTGACGGAGGAGACCACGACCGGTGTCCACCGCCTGTACGAGATGCACCGCGACGGCACGCTGCTGTTCCCGGCGATCAACGTCAATGACGCGGTGACGAAGTCGAAGTTCGACAACAAGTACGGCTGCCGGCACTCGCTGGTCGATGGCATCAACCGCGCCACGGACGTCCTCATCGGCGGCAAGACGGCCGTCGTCCTCGGTTATGGGGATGTGGGCAAGGGGTGCGCGGAGTCGCTGCGCGGCCAGGGTGCCCGTGTGATCGTCACGGAGGTCGACCCGATCTGCGCGCTGCAGGCGGCGATGGACGGCTACCAGGTCACCACGCTCGACGAGGTCGTCGACAAGGCCGACATCTTCGTCACCACGACGGGTAACAAGGACATCATCATGGCCTCGGACATGGCCAAGATGAAGCACCAGGCCATCGTGGGCAACATCGGTCACTTCGACAACGAGATCGACATGGCCGGGCTCGCGAAGATCCCGGGCATCGTCAAGGACGAGGTCAAGCCGCAGGTCCACACGTGGACGTTCCCCGACGGCAAGGTCCTGATCGTGCTGTCCGAGGGCCGTCTGCTGAACCTGGGCAACGCCACCGGCCACCCCTCGTTCGTGATGTCCAACTCGTTCGCGGACCAGACGCTGGCCCAGATCGAGCTGTTCACCAAGCAGGACGAGTACCCGACGGGCGTGTACGTGCTGCCCAAGCACCTGGACGAGAAGGTGGCGCGCCTCCACCTGGACGCGCTCGGCGTCAAGCTCACCACGCTCCGTCCCGAGCAGGCCGCCTACATCGGCGTCGAGGTCGAGGGCCCGTACAAGCCCGACCACTACCGCTACTGACGGACAACTCACCGGCCGTCAGCCGCACTTGAGCAGGCCCTCGCCCCCGCGGCGGGGGCCTGCCCCCGTCAGGGCGGCCCCAGCACCAGACCGAGGACCTTGATCCCCATGCCCCGCGGCCGATATTCGCTTCACGATCCGCACGATCACACCCCCCTCGGCGAAGAGCACTTCCACTGCGCGCCCGGCCCCTCCGGCTGGCGCTACGTCGCCCAGCGGACCACCCCCTCCGGCAACCCCACCGGCTCCGTCGACCTGGCCCTCGACGACCGCGGCCGCCCCATCCGCCTCGAACTCCACGCCGCCGACTGGCAGGTCCGCGGCGCCGCCCTCGACGGCGTCACCTGGGTGCGCACCGACCCCACGGGAGAGCACGCCACCGAAGGTAATGTGCGCGCCCACGCCTTCACTGGCACCTCCCCGGCGTTCCTCGTCGCGACAGCCCGGCTCCTGCGCCTCACCCCCCACACCTCCGATTCCCCCGCGGCCCACCAGCCGCCCGCACCGTCCCCCACGACCCGCGTACGCCTGGTCGCCTTCACGGATCCGGTCCTGGCCCCCCGCACCCTCGACCAGTCCTGGAGCCTGCTGAAGAGAGAAGCACACGCCACTGACAACGGCCCGCTGACCGTGGACGAATACCAGGTCAGCGACCTGGAAACGGGCGAGCAGCACACGATCCACATCAGCGGCGACGTGGTCCTCGCCGCCCCCGGCATCGAGCTCGAGAACCTCGAATCCCCGCCCAGCGCCTTCACCTGACGGCCGGCCCGGCCACCCAACTCCCGCACCTGCTCCGGGCGTTCTAACCAGGCGGCGCGAACCCCGTCGAAGGCCGCCCGGCCCTCTCCGCACCCCCACCGCTCCCAGGCGCGCGCCCGCCCCCGGCCGCTCCCTCCCCGGCCACGGACGGCTGCACGGGAGCCTGCTCCACCGGCTGCTGCGCCCACCCCGCCGGAGGCAGCACCCCCGGCACGCCCGCAGACGGCACCGGCGGCCCGACAGGAGCACCACCACCGGCCGTACCCGCCGCTGGCGCGGCACCAACTACCGCCCCACCAAAGGCCCTTCGCGCGTCGCGCGTCTGACGCTCCTGCACCACAGCCGCCAGATACGCGGCGGGAGGCACCCCGGGAGGCGCCGGAGTTCCCGTCCGGGCCGCCAGGTCGGCCGCGAGCCGCTCTGCCATCCCCCAACCCACCTGCGGATCCAACTGCCCCATCCGCGTCAGATATTGGCGGATCGCCAGCCACAGACCCTCCGGCACCCCGGACAGATCGAGCCCCGAGAACCGCCCGGCGAGCCAGGGCGGGGGAGGCGGGACGAAGGCGGCCCGCCCGGCGGGCACCCGCTCCCGTACGACCAGCGTCCCCGCGAACACATCACCGAGCCGCCGCCCGCGCGCCGAGACCAGCGACGCGATGCACGCGACGACCCCGAAAGTCAGCAGGATCTCGACCACACCGACGGCGCCCCGCACCAGCGCATGCCGAAAACGGATAGGCCCGCCGTCGTCCCGCACCACCCGCAGCCCGCACGCCAGCTTTCCCAGCGACCGGCCATGACTCAGCGTCTCCACCGCGATCGGCCCACCGACCAGCACCAACAGGAAGGTGGCCACGGCGACCGCAGCGGCCGCGGCGTCGTCCAGGGAAGCCGTCGAAGCCACGATCCCCACAGTCACCGCGAGATAGACCGCGAAGGCCGCTGCCAAATCGATGACCACGGAGAGCATCCGGCTCGGCAGCTTCGCGGGCCGCAGCTCCAGCGCCACCGCCTCACCTGTAACCAGCCCGCTCACGCCCGCCACCCTTCCCTGCCCTGCTCTTGGAACAGCCAGTCTGCCAAGCTGAGAACGCATCGCGCCGCAGTACGAGGAGCAGCCAGCTGATGGACCTCGATGTCTTCGTGTCCGCCCACCGAGCCGAGTGGGACCGACTGGACGCCCTGCTGCGCCGCCAGCGCCGCCTCACCGGTGCCGAAGCGGACGAACTCGTCGCTCTCTACCAACGTGCAGCCACCCACCTCTCGCTGATCCAGTCCACGACCCCGGACCCTCAGCTGACGGGCCGCCTCACCAACCTCGTGGCCCGCGCGCGTAGCGCCGTGACAGGAACCCGCCGTGCCTCCTGGCGCGACGTCACCCGCTTCCTCACGCACAGCTTCCCCGCTGCGGTCTACCGCTCACGTCATTGGTGGGTACCCACCGCACTGCTCTCCACGGCCCTCGCGGCCCTGCTCGGCTGGTGGATCGGCACCCACCCCGAGGTGCAGTCGTCGATCGGAGCCCCCTCCGAACTACGCGACCTCACCCGCCCCGGTGGTGAGTACGAGACGTACTACTCGAGCCACCCCGCGGCGTCCTTCGCCGCTCAGGTGTGGACGAACAACGCCCAGGCAGCCGCGATGTGCCTCGTCCTGGGCGGCTTCTTGTGCTTCCCCGTCATCTGGATCCTCTTCCAGAACATGCTCAACCTGGGCGTCGGCATCGGCCTGATGTCTTCGGCCGGCCGCCTCGATACCTTCCTCGGCCTCGTCCTCCCGCACGGCCTCCTCGAGCTGACCGCGGTCTTCGTAGCCGCGGGTACGGGCCTGCGGCTCGGCTGGACCGTCATTGATCCAGGCCCGCGCACGCGTCGCACAGCCCTGGCGGAAGAAGGCCGCGCAGCCCTGGGCATGGCCATCGGCCTGGCCCTCGTCCTCTTCGTCTCCGGCGCCATCGAAGGCTTCGTCACCCCCTCCGGCCTCCCCACCTGGGCCCGCATCGGCATCGGCATCGCCGCCGAGCTCGCCTTCCTCACGTACGTCTACGTCCTGGGCGGCCGAGCGGCACGCACCGGTGAAACCGGCGACCTCGAGAGCAAGGAACGCAGCGCTGTGCTCCCGACCGCAGCGTGATGTGCGTCGGAACCCTCTGACCTGCTACTGTCCTCCTCGCCCCAAGAAAGCCGTTGACACGGACCAACTGGGGAGGTAGATTCGAACAGTTGCCTAGAACTGGACAAGTTCAGCGGCAAGGGTTTAACATCTGCCTGCTTCTTGAATTTCATCGATCGAGAAGCCACTCCCGATAAATCGGAAATTCCAAGCCGGTCAGTCCGGCCGAAAACTTCTGATAAAGTCGGATCAGCCGAAAGGCAAAGGCCCTCCAACGGCCACCGGAAATGAAACTCCGAACCGGAAACGGAACGGAAAACGGATCTGGTAAGGTTGGAAACACGAAATACCGAAGGGAAGCGCCCGGAGGAAAGCCCGAGAGGGTGAGTACAAAGG